>NZ_JBIVTR010000002.1:0-203471 GCF_044756785.1 Streptomyces sp. NPDC091649
ACGCAAGACGCTCGGCTGGAATACACCAGCCGAGCGTCTACGTGATCTACTCGCCGTCTGAGCCAGCAGTGTTGCAACGACCGCTAGAACTCGAGATCACTCCGGCGGGGCCCCTTTGCTTTCTTCTATTTCCCCCATAATTCAATCGCCAGGAAATTGCGCAATCAAACCAAGGGTATGCGGAACGCATCAATCCCAGCGCCCGATTCCATCTACCCAGTCGAAGAAGTGCCGCTCGCTGGAATCTTATAGGCGGCCGCAATGCTCTCATCGAAAATCACGACTAGCGCATCAGGCATATAGGTGAATCCCGCCCCGTCGGATTCACCTAGCGCAATCACCAGGCTCGACTTATCGGAGAACCCGAAGCGGTACGCCCAAGGCATTTCTTGGCATCCCTCGTTAGGGACATGCCAGGCGGCTCCGAGGCTGGCGATCGACACACCGAGGAACCGGCTCCAATCGATGTGATTACTCACATCAATAGGGTCTCCAAGCGATTTTGCGCCCGACTCTCCGGGGCCCCTGAACTCGATCGCCATGCCTTCATTGAAACCATCCATCGCCCAGGCCAGAACCAGCACGGACCCGCTCTCCATGCCCAGCTCAACGGCCATGTCGACTTCGTGAGCGCGATCTTCTCTATGCCCTTCGGGCCAGCCGTTCCCACGCACCGCCACATAGCGGACCGTTCGCACGACCTCGCCTGCGATAGCTTCCTGGAGTTCAGCAAGACTGGCACCATTGTGGGCCCGAGCATCCCACGGCTGGATTGCCAACATTTCTAATACCGCCCAAAGTATTGGAACTGACCATTTGCGTCGAACGTCGCCCCGATTCCGCGCCCACCGGCCGGATCCGGCATGATGTACCGCGACCCGCCAGCGAAGTTGCCAGAATTCACAGGCGACGTAGCGGTTTTCGGGTTGGTCAGAATGTCATCCAGCAGATCCTGACCGGCCGATTTCAACTGCTTCCCTGGAACCACAGGCAGATCCCCTCGGTTCATGTGCTTCTGATACTCGCGTCCTGCATGAGTCGTCTTCCCCTTGGCCGCGCGCATACCGCTCTGCGAAAGAGCGTCCAGATCAGGGCAGCCGCCGGAATTGTGAACGAGTACCGGAGTCTTGCCCGCCAGCACATAGTACGTATGCACCCCGGCGACCGTGAGGTCGTAGGTACGGCCGGTCGTACGGTAGTGCCGGACATTCTCGACGGTCGCGACCGTTCCGTCAGCGGTGAGCAGCCTGGTGTCGGGTTCGAGGTCGGCGGCGTTCACCCATGCCTGGGCGTCCGGGTTCCAGAAGGGGTGGTGGTCGGTGGCGGTGATGCCGGCTTCGCCGTCGGAAGTGGCGATCGTGAGGCGGGTGTAGTGCTTGTCGTCGTCCTTGGTGATGGTGGCGACCACTTCGCGGGCCTGTGTCCGGCCGGTCACGGGATCGGTGGCAAGGACGTGGTCGCCGACCTCCACCTGTTCGATGGGTTTGCTCGTGCCGTCGGCCATCGCGACCTCGGTGCCCGCCACGAAGCTGTGCCGCACCGCGCAGGTGGCCAGCTTGCCGGCGTCGGCGTGCTTGCCCCCCTTGAGGAGCAGCTTGGCTGCCTTGCCGATCTTGGTCCAGGGGATGATCCCCACCGCGGTCCACAGACAGCCGCTCACACTGCCATGGGCACAGTCGATAGCGTCCTGGATCCCGAACAGGTCGAAACCGGGCCGCACCCAGCCGAGGGCGTGGGCGGCGGCGCAGACCTCGGAGCCGGGGTCTGACTGGCACTGGCCCTCGGACCAGCGCATCACCTGGGCCTGGTAGTCGTCCCACAGGTCCTGGTAGCCGGAGCGGTAGTTCATCTCCTTCGGCGTGGGGATGCGCACGCCGGCCAGGAAGATGGGTTCGGGTTCGGCCACCGGCTTGGAGGTGGGCTTCGCGCCCCGGCCCGCCGAGGACTTGGCGCTGGGCGGGGACCAGTCTGTCTTGCGTACTTCGTAGGCGACGCTGCCGTCCTGGTTGTAGCAGTTGTAGTGCGTGCAGCCAGGGCCGCTTCCCGGTCCCCAGACGCTGTCGGGATTGTTGTAGCTGCAACTGTCGCAGTACAGGCCGGTGGGGTCGGCGCCGGCTACGGGTGAGTGGTTGGCATAGGCGTAGCCATTGATCTGCTGGGGACTGGCCGGGTCCATGATGGGGTCGACGCTGATGAAGCGGCCGGTGGACGGGTCGTATTCGCGCGCTCCCAGGTGGGTCAGGCCGGTGCTGGTGTCGGTGGTGCCACCGACGAATCCCTTGGTTCCCGGCCAGTGGGCGGGTGTCTGGCCGCGTGGGCTGCCGAAGGGAGTGGTGCCGCGTCGACTGATGGACATGTCCGCCGAGTCGACGGCCAGTTGTCCGGTGCCGTGGTGGTCTCCGAGTGTGAACGAGATGCTGCCGTCGTCGCTCTGGACCGCCTGGTTTCCGCCACCGAGGTCGATGTAGCGCGTGGCCTTCGGTGAGGCGGTCCCCTTCGCCAAGGTGATCTCGGTGGAGCCGAGGTAGAGCGTGGTCTCGGTGGGGGTGCGGCCGATCAGGCGCTGCCCCTCGGTGTCGTAGAGGTATTCGGTGACTTCGTCGGCGGAGCCTTCGACAGGCTTGGTGACCTTGGCGAGATGACCTTCCGCGTCCCATTCGAGGACCTGCTGGTCCCCTTGGAGCGTGCGGGTCCGGGTGTTGCCGGTCTCGTCGTAGGTGTAGGAGTCACGTGACGTGCCGTTCGGGCCGACCGCAGTGACCGAGGCCAGGGTGTGCGGCTGCGCGGTGCCCGGGTCGGGGTAGTCGTAGGTGCGGTAGGTGTCCTTCGAGGTGTCACCCGCGATGTCGTGCCGGGTCTCGGTGAGGCGGTTGCCGGCCTTGTCGTAGGTGTAGGAGTTCCAGTACGGGGCCGGACCGCCGACCGAGCTGCCCGAAGGCGATCCCGCACAGGTGGTCGTGGCCTGTGTCCACTCCGTGGTGAGCCTCTGGAGGTGGTCGTAGGTAAAGCACTGGGAGTCGGTGCCGGTGCGGTTGACGTCCGCGACGCCGAGGATGTTGCCGGCCTCGTCGTATGTGTACGTGGCGAACTTGTCGACGCCGGGCTGGTCCTCGCGGTCGACCCTGCTGGTCTCCAACCGCTGGGTGCCCCGCTGGTAGGTGTTGTCGACCTGAGTGATCTTCCCGGCCGCACCGTTGGTCAGCTGCGTCTGCAGGGGCTTCCCGGTGTAGCTGTACCCGGTGACGGCCTTCATGCCCTGGCTGCCGGTGATCTGGACCGGGCGCAGCGTGTCGTCGTAGCCGTAGGTGACACCCCCGCCGGGCAGTCCCCCGGCCGCGGGGAAGCCCGTTCCGGAGACGGTGCCGTCGGTGTTGTATCGGGTGTTGAACTGGTAGCTGCCCTGCAGGGCGCCCTCGGCGGCCGGAACGGTGATGCTGGTGCGTGTGGCACGGTAGAGCGGGTCGTAGTCCAGCACCTTGGTGGTGTAGGCGGCGGAACCGCTGTAGCGGGTGGTGGAGGCGAGGAAGCCCTTGGCGCCGGAGACGGTGTCGTAGGTCCAGTCGGCCAGCAGGGTGCCGGTGGCCGAGCCCTCGCGCAGTTCGGTGCGGCGGCCCAGGTTGTCGTAGTCATAGAAGAGCTTGTTCCTGCTCTTCCTCGTGTTGGTGGTCGAGGTGAGCTGGCCGCGGTCGTCGTAGGTGCTGGTGGTGGTGCCGCTGTCCGGGTCCTTGCTGGAGACGTTCTGTCCCCGCTGGTCGTACGTGTGGGTCCACATGTTGTCGGCCGGGTCGGTGACCTTGGCCAGCTGCCCTGCGGAGGTGTACTCGTAGCGGGTGGATTCGTAGGCGGCGTCGGCGTTGCGCGAGTGGTGCTGCCGCATCTCCGTCGTCATCCCGCGGGCGTCTGTCAGGGTGGTCGTGGCGGCGCCGCCCACCGGCGGGATCACGGTCGTCCGGTCGCCGCCGTAGAGGGTGCGGGTGGTGCCGAGGCGCTCCCCTCCGTCGCCGTTGCCCGCGATCTGGGTGGCTTCGGTGAGGCGGCCCAAGCCGTCGTAGGTGTTCCAGCCCTGAGTTTCGACGCTCATGGCGTCGTCCAGTCGGAACAGCCCGGTTTGCGGCGCACCGGTGGTGTAGTAGGGAGCGAACGTCTTGGTGGCCAGGCCCCGGTCGTCGTAGAAGGTTTCCGTGATCAGGCGTCCGCCATCGGGGCCGGGCAGTTGTGCCTGGCGGGGACGGAGGAATCCGTCGTAGAGGGTATAGGCGGTGAGCTGGACGGAGTTCTTGCCCAAGGTCTTGGAAGCTACGGCGATCGGTCGGTTCTCGGCGACCGTGTAGGTGTACTCGTGGTTCGGGGTGTGGTTGCTTGCCTTGGAACGGTTGGGCAGCCAGACCTTCAGGGAGCGCCCGAGGGCGTCGTAGGTCAGGTCCGTGCGCAGGTTGTTGGTGTCCAGTTTCGTGACGGGCAGGCCGCGCAGCGGATCGAGCGTTGTCCTGGTGGTCTGCGCGGAGGCGGCGTCGGTGGTTCTGGCCGGCGGTGTGGTGACCGTGACCTGTGTGGCCCGGCCGGTCGCGGGCGTGTAGGCCGTGGTCGTCGTGCGGCCGTCGGTGCGTGCGGTCTTCGACACCTGTGCGCCGGCCGCGTCGAAGACGAGCGTCGCGGTGAGATCGGTCGCTTTCAGGGGCCGGCCGTAGCCGTCGTGGGTGGTGCTGTTCTCCAGGTACGTGGCGCGGCTGCCGGTGTGCTCCTTGAGCGTGGCGGTATTGGTGGCGTCGCCCTTGCTCGGGGCCGCCCCGTGCGCGCCGTTGTCATAGGCGGTGCGGGTATCGGCGATGACCGCTTTGCTGCGGTCGACGTCGGTCGCGGTGCAGGCGGCGGCCACGGTCTCGACACGGGCGGGCAGGGACAGGATGTTTTTGGCCGTGTTGGTGGCGTACGTGGTGCGGGTGCACTGGTCGTCGCCGGGGAGGGAGGTGTCGGCGAGGTCGTTCACCTGGGCGACACGGCCCGCGACGGTGTCGTAGGTGGTGAAGGTGCTGGTCTCGCGCCAGCGGTCACCCGCTCCATTGTCGAGAGAGGTGAGAACGCGGGTGTTCGACGCGCCGGTGAAGTTGGCCGTGATCGCGCCCCAGGAGCGGGTCCGCTTGGCCGTCTCGTGGTGCCACGGCCTGCTGACGGTCTTTTTCAGGACCTTGCCACCCGGGGCGGAGTACACGGCGGACTTGTACTCGAAGCCTCCTGCGGCTTCGTGGTCGATGATCGGTTCGCCCTCCCCCGCGCCCAGGGAGACGGACACGTCCTTCGTGCCACCCGAGGGAGCTTTCCGGTCGCCGTGCATGCCGCGCAGGAAGAAGTGCTCCTCCTGGGACTTCATGGCGCCGACGCCGCCGGCCTGAACACGGACGTGACCGTAGCCACGCCACTGGGACCAGGTTTTGAACTTCTCCTTGGTCAGCCCGTCATCGTCGTCGAAGTGCCAGGCGGCGTCACCGAGGTAGGTGTAACGGGTGATCTGGTCCGGTGCGTTCCCGGTCCGGTCGGTGAGGGTGACGGCGTCGACGACGTACTTGTTGAACCACTGCTGGGTAGGGTCGTCACTGGCACTGCCGCCGATGTACTGGGGGAAGCAGCGGGTGGTGTTGGCCTGCGGGGTGGGCAGCGCGTCCCAGGCGCAGGCGGGAGCCGAGTAGTCGACGCCGATCTGTCCGCCGTACTCGTCGAAGACATCGGAGAGGCGTTCCTTGATGAAGGGCGCCTTGCCGTCTCCCGTTCGGTCCAGCCGGTTGGCCGCCTGGACGTAGCCGAATGTCGTCTTCGGCAGGGTGATGGCAGGGGTCGCTGAGTGGCCGGTGTGCTGGATCGAGTCCAGGAGCAGCTGGTAGTCGACGTCGGCCGTACCCCAGCGGTGGCCGAGTTTCCAGGAGTCGATGTCGGCGTAGGTGCTGTCGCTCTTGAGGACCTGGGTGGTGATCGAGGCCAGGCGCTTGCGGGTCCAGAAGGTGGGTGACAACCGGCCCTGATCGCAGGTGGTTCCCGAGGCGCAGTGCATGTCGTACGGGGTGTCGTACCAGTAGAAGGACTTGTCACCGATGGTGTCCTCGGCGCAGGTCACGCCTGATACGGGAAGGCAGCGTTCGGCGTTGGTGAAGTCGACCTTCGCCAAGGCATTGCCCGCGTAGAGGTCGGCCGACTTGAGGCCGTATTCGATGCGGTCGAGGGAACCGCCGCGTGTGTAGGGGGTGTCGTCGGTGTCCTCGAGGTTGCGGCCGTAGGAGTTTGCTTCTTTGTCGTAGTAGTACGCGACGGCGTTGCCGTGGAGGTCGACGGCGTAGTCGAGATTCCACCGCCATGCCTGCTGACACCATGAGTCGGCGAATGCCGTGGCGTGGCACTTGTCGCCGTTGTCGTCGCCGTAGACAGGAGTGGTCCAGGTGGAGTCGGTGCTCTCCTTGCCCGTGGCCCAGCCGGGCAGCCTGTGGTAGCCGAAGTAGTAGCGGGTGCCCTCCGGGGTGGTCAGCTCCCAGTACTCGCCGTCGTTGTCCCCGTTGCCGCGGGCCGTATCGGTCAGTCTCTTGATCTTCGTGCCGTCGTCGCTCTGAAGCCTGAACGTGTCGGTCCCCGTCGGGACCAGCTCCCCCGCCTTACCGTTGAAGGATATGAAGGCGTTGTCGTAGCCCCAGCACAGATCGCCGGGAGTATTCCCGTCGGCGTTCTTGATGCCGTCGTCCGCACACGACTTGTAGCGGCGTTCGATGGAGCCGGGCCACAGGTCGAATCCGTCGCCGACCCAGCTGGACTGGTTGTTGGTCGTGCCGGTGCGGCCGTCGATACTGCCGGAGGAGTAGCTCATCCCGAGGATGGGACGCATACCGCCGGGAACGTCCGGTACGGGAATGTCGTAGGACCAGGTGAAGTCACCGGTGTTCACGTTGGTGTGCCATGCCGCGGACGGCGAGAGCGGGGTGGCGGTGTAGTCGCCGGCCTCGCTGGACACACCCGCTGCGGCGGCCAGCACGGTCACGGCACCTGTCTCAAGAGCAAGGTCGCTGGCGGTGAGCTGGTGTTTCTCCGTGTCATTGGTGGCCGAGACGGGCCGACCGGTACGGCAGGCCGGCGCGTCCGGGGTCGTCAGGGAACAGGCCGGCAGCTCGACCAGCCGCATACGTGAGGCGTAGGCGCCGCCGTAAGCCTGAGCGAACGAGGCGTAGTCGACCCGGACCCCGGTGTTGACCGTGTCGGCCTGCTTCTCACCAGAAGGAGCCGCAGGCGTGAGAGTGAACAGCAGGCCCTCGACGCCGGCCTTCGACGCCTGTTCCCGGCCGAGCACACGCACGGCGGCCGATTCTGCGGCCGGCCGCACGTTCTTCTGCCGGGCCGCGGTCGGCGACGGAGCGGTGAGGGCGACGGGCAGGTCCCCGGCCTGGCGGGCAGCCTGCCCCCTGCCAGGAGCCTTCACGGTTGCCGTGCCGGGCCGTGCCCAGGCGGCTCTGGGCTTGCTCCTCGGAGAGGTGGGCGCGCCGTCGTCGATACGGGGCTCGGTCTTGACGGTGTGTCCGGTCAGTGGCTTCTCGTAGGCCGGCAGCCCGGGCAGCCCCGTGCCGCCATCGGCATTCGCCGGGGCGGTGATGCCCTGGAGGAGTGTGCCGACCAGGACGGCCGACACGCTCAGGCACACGCGCCGGCGAAGCACGATCCATCTGCGAGATCCGTCTCTGCCGTTCATTCGTCGTCCTCACTGGATCCGGCCACGGGCGCGGCTGCCCGGTGACACACGTGGGTGATGCAGTCGCGCGTGGTGCATGGAGACCGATGCGTTGGGCCGCCGTCCGCAGAGGTACGGCGGCCCGGGCCGGGTCAGCCCTCGGCCGGTACGCGAGTGGGCAGACCGGGCCAGCCCTGCGCCAGCATGCTGATCTGCGTCTCGTCCAGTGCTCCCTGGAAGGCCCAGATGTCGTCGATGCCGCCCGGCCAGTACTCACCGGCGGTGGCACCGTCCAGGACGCGGCCGACTTGCAGGGACTTCGTCGCCGGGAAGGCCGCAGTGTTGGCCGCCCACGACACCCGGTCCGTGCAGGACGGGTCGTCCGGAGTACCGTCCTCGTCAGTGTCCGGGCAGGTCACCTGCTCCAGCTGGCCGTTGACGTAAAGGCGCGCCTGATCGGCGAAGCCGTCGTACACGAGCGCCAGGTGATTCCAGTCGGTGGCGCTGTAGAAGGACTGGTTCTCCACCCTGACCGGGATTGCGGTGGCGGAATCCGCGCCGGCCATTTCGATCTGCCAGCGCCCTATGCCCAGTGCGTCGGGAACGTAGCGAACGGCGAAGGCACTTGTGGCAGCGCCTACGGCGCTGATCACGGTGGCAGGCCCGTCGGGGACTGCCGCTGCCTGGGCCCACGCGGTGACGGTGTAGCTGGCACCGGTGTCCAGTGGGACACCGGTGGTGGCCGCGTAGTCGTCGACGCCGTCCAGGACGAGTCCGCCGTCATCGACCCAGCCGGACCCGATCGCGGCATTGCCGTTCAGCGTCAGTGGGTACGCGCCGGCGGCCGCGTTCGGGGAGGTGGCCGGCGCGGCGGGGTTGCTCTCCAGCAGCCAACGGCTCTTGACCAGCGGGCGTTGCTTGAACAGCTGCCGCACCTCGTCGTCGGAGATGGTGCGGTCGTACAGCTGTATGTCGTCGAGGTTGCCCTGGAAGAAGTTGCTGAATCCGCTGCTGTAGCCGGAGGCTCCCAAGGTGACGGACCCGAAGGCGAGCCAGGGCGTGGTGAAGGGCTGGGTGGCTTTGAGGCAGCCGTTGACGTAGAGGCGGATCTGCTGGGCGTCGATGTCGTAAACACCCACCGCGTGGGCCCATTCGCCCGGGGCGGCCAGGGGGCAGTTCGGGTCACTGGTCGCTGTCTCCACCGCGCGTACGAGAGGGGCGTCGGCGGTGTCGGCGGTGGCCCGCTGGAAGACCCACCCCGTGGTGGAGTGGTACAGCTCGAAGCCCCGGTTGGAGGTGCCGTTCTGATGGGCCACCACCATGGCCCGGTTGGGTTTGTTCTTCGGTACCCGGGCCCACGCGGAGACCGCGAAGCTCTGATAGGTGTCTATCACGGGACGTCCGGTGACGGCGTGGTCGTCGGCACCGTCCAGTTCCAGACCGGTACCCGCCACCCCTTCCGCCCCGCTCTTGGCGCCGCCCTTCAGCGTGGCATCCGCCTGCTGGGCGCGCCCCGTCACCGCTGTCGCCGCACTGTCCTCGTCCAGCGGCCATGCGAGCTTGGCCGGACGGTTGGTGTCCACCGGCTGCTTCGCGTGCAGCCGTGCCACCTGGCCGTCGACCAACTGGTAGTCGAACAGCTGCACCTCGTCCAGATCGCCGCCGAAGAAGTTCTCCGTCGTACCGTAGTGCGAGGCCGCCCCCAGGATCGTCCTGCCTCGCGCGTCCCACGGCCCCGTGAAGGGAGCCGAGCCAACGAGCTTCCCGTCGACATACAGCTTCAACTGCTGGCCCGGGTTGTCGAACACCCCCACCAGATGGGTCCAGACTCCGAGCCGGCCGCTCGCGCACAGGGTGTCGCCCGCCGGGCACGCGGGCTGTACGGCGCGCACCGTCGTGGTCCCCGCCGCGTCCGCGGTGTGCCGCAGGAACGCCCAGCCGCCCAGCGCCGAGGAGTGGTAGATCTCGAACCCACTGGTGTTGTGGCCCGCCTGGGAGACCGCCACCGTGGCGGCGTCCGGCTTGTCGGCAGGCAGCCTCGCCCACAGCGACACCGAGAAGCTCTTCCCGGTGTTCAGCACCGGTGAGAGTGTGGCCGCGTGGTCGTCCACGCCGTCCAGGTGAAGGCCGTTACCGGTCACACCGTCCGACCCCGGCTGTGCACCGCCGTTCAGGTGCGCCGGCCAGGTACCGCCCTGGCCCTTGGCCGCGGCTGCCCCGGTGGGTTCGTCGAAGTCCCAGCTCAGCCGGTCGGGCTGGCCGACCCTGACCCGGAACTGGTAGGTGCTGATCTCGCTGCCGTTGCCCGCCGTGTCGAAGGCTTGCGCGGTGATGAAGTTGACGCCGGGCCTGGTCGGCATGACCTTCATGGTCTTCGCGCCACCGCCCGAGGTGGTCAGCGCGTGCTTGCTGCTCGGATCACCGTTGACACCGAACCAGTACTTCGACACGTCAGTGGAGGAGGAGTCGACCGTGAAGGTGCCGTACCGGCCCACGCCGTCGAGCCATGGGTCCTGGGGATCCTCGGGGTCGGAGGGTGGGTACTGGCCGGAGGCGATGGAGGGGCCTGCCGGTACGGAGGTGTCGTAGACCATGTTGCAGGCGGTCGCGGAGCCGACCCACGACCAGGGCGACCACTGCGCCCCGTCGTTCGAGCGGGCCGACCAGCCGATCGTCCTGTTCTTCGGAATACTGCTGGGCAGCGACAGAGAGAAGTCGGAGCCCGACGTCTTGTAGGTGGAGACGGCCGAGGTCCAGCGGCTGACGAACCCCTTGCCGTCTCCTGAGTCCCACGAGGCTTCGAACTGCACCCGCACCCGGTCCCTGTCCGGGTCGGTCACGTCGTTGGCCCGCAGTGTCGGCAGGATCCGCACGCGCTTGGCCGCGCCCGGCCTGCCACACGCGCCACCCGGGTTCTGCGTCAGCTGCGCCACCTTGATCTGCGCGGGCGGACGGTTGTACTGCACCCGCAGGAACGCGTCATCCGAGAACCGCTTCCACGTGTACGGATCCGACTCACTCGTGGCCCGCATACCGAAGGTCAGAGTCGACCACTTCCCGGCCGCTGCCTGCGCGACCACGCCCTTCACGTCGAACTCGGCGTCGGCGGCCGCACAGCCATCGGCGCCGTAGGCGAAACTCCGGTTCTCGATGTGATCCACCCAGAACCCGGATGCGCTCTGCGAGTTCCAGGTGGTCGAGGAGTTGATCCCCTTCGTCCGCCACAACTGGACCTCCCTCTTCTCACAGGAAGCGGCATGCGTCTCACGCACCACGAACTCCGCCGACAGGATCGACTTCCCTGCGAACCGGGACGTAGGAATCTGGTAGAAGAGCCGCTTGGTGTCGTAGGGCTTGCAGAACACCCACCCGCAGTACCCGAGCCCCGCATCGGAGTCCCCGTTGAACTTCCACTGCGGCGAACCCGCCCAGTACTTCGAGGCCATCGTCCAGGCCGACGCCTTGGGCGAATACCACTGCGGATCGATGAACACCGGGTACACCGTGTCCTCGCCCACCAGGACGTCTCGGTCCGGTGTAAGGACCAACTCGCCGCCCCCGGCCGGCACGTCCACGCCGACCGGTGCAAGCTGCCCCGATTCTCCGGCACCGGGCTCCTCGGATCCCCCGGTTCCGGCCTGTGGCACGGAACGCGCCGAAGCGTTCGAGGACGAGGCATCTGTGGCCTCCTCCCCCGGGCTGGAGTCCCACATGACGGGAGTGGGTGCTTCGAACACCACGCCACCCGCTCCCCGGTCGACCGCCTCGATCCCGCCCTCGGATGTCTCTCTCACCTCCATGCCGCTCGCGGCGAGCCGCAGCCGCAGCTCAGCGAGACGTGGGCTGCTGGCGGCTTCGGCGGACTTGACGATCAGCAGTTGGGTGAAACCGTCCGGCGTGGCCGTGAGACGCAGGTCCACACCGGGGAGTATGTCGGCGTACGTCGCCGTGTCATCAGCGAGAGTCGGCGCCGGCACGGCACCGGGCCAGGACAGCTCAAGTGCCCGGCCCGCACGTGCGAGACGGACCAGCGGCCCCTCGCCTCCCCCCGAGAATGAGAGCTCGGTCGTGGACGCCCTGGGAGCCACCGTGCCATCTGAGGCGACCAGCGACGTGTCGACCGCCTTCCACGTCCCGTCCTTGCGTGCCCACACCGGCCGCAGATGCTCCCGCGCCTCCAGCAGACCTTCAGGTGTAGCGAAGACTTCACTGGACTCACCGCGCAGCGACATCACTTCCACGTGCTCGCCCGTGCGCTTCGCCTCGTTCAGGGCATCCGTCTCGGACGACGCTCCCGGGACACCCGCAGGAGCCTGCTGCGCGGCCGGCTGCGCACCGTCGCCGTCACGGGCCGAGGCCGTGGGCGCTCCCGAGCCACCGGACAGACCGGCGACCAGAACACAGACCAGACTCCCCGCCGCAGCTCTACCGATCGTTCTGCGCAAACGGGCACGACACAACATCCCCCAGCCCCTCCCTCACCCCCGCCATGCCCTCACATATTGCGAGAGCGATGTGACGGTAGGTACGGGAGTGCCGTAAGTCCATCTGCGTAAATCAGGACATCTGCCCAGGTTTCACGCGCACCACGAAGAGGCCCGAGTGATGTCGGACACACCCGTCGACCACAGGGGAGCGGTGGGTTTCTTCCCACCGAACTCACGGAACACCCCGCGTGAACGGGCAGAGTCGGTCACCCGCCTGGCCGGTCCACAGAGGCGTCCTTGAGCGTGCGCGAGCCCCAGGTGCGAAAGTGCGGATCTTGGAGCGGGGCGAAGGCTTCAAAGGGCAGGGTGGACACTGCGACAACATCCGTCAGAGCCTCGAGCCGGCAGCCGACAGGTCACGCACGAAGCGGCCGATGTCGCATCGATGCGGGTCGGGCTGGGCGGGGGCGGACCCTTCCTCAACGGCCGTGGGATCGTTCACCACGCGCCCCACGAAGAAATGACCAAAACGCCAGGTCACAGCAGCACGAAAGCTCACAGGCAATCAGAACGCTGCACGTTCGCTGCACCGTTGCGGAGCCCGCAGTTTCCCAGAAAACGCGTTTCCCCAGGTCAGAACGATTCTGCCTGGGGACGCTCGGTGGGGCGGGTGGGACTCGAACCCACGGCCGACGGATTATGAGTCCGCTGCTCTAACCGGCTGAGCTACCGCCCCGTTTCGGCGTGGCGCGTACACGTGTGCGCCCGTCTGCCGCAGCATAGCCGGTCATACGATCTCTCGCTTCGGATGGCCGACTTCGCCTGATCTTGAGGACTCCGCTGCGCGCTGCCCGGTTCCGGGCGGCGCCGAGAAGACCCGAAAGGGTGATCGTGCGACCGCCGAGCGTGTCCGGTGGGCCTCCCCGGACACGCGCGGCGGTCGCACGGGCGGCATGCGAAAGAGGACCCCGTAGGGTCCTCTTCCGTTCCGCTCCCCCGACTGGACTCGAACCAGTAACCCTCCGGTTAACAGCCGAATGCTCTGCCAATTGAGCTACAGGGGATCGCGCTCCCCCGACTGGACTCGAACCAGTAACCTGCCGGTTAACAGCCGGCTGCTCTGCCAATTGAGCTACAGGGGATTGCTGCGTCGCTGCGAAATCGTACCTGCCTGGCGGCTGCCGGGCGGCGCGCGTTCGCTGCGACACATACATTAGCGCAAGCAGGGGGGTGCTCCGCCAATCGGTATCGCCCGGGGTGAACCCGGGTGCTCGCGGGTAGGCGGGCTGCACACGTCGACCAGGCACAGGAAGGGTGGCAGCCATGCGGTACCGGCTCACGTTCATCGCCGGAGTGGCGCTCGGTTACGTGCTCGGCACGCGGGCCGGGCGCGAGCGTTACGAGCAGCTGAAGAAGTCGGCCCGGCAGTTCACGGAGAACCCCGCCGTGCGCAACGCCGCCGAGAGTGCCGCGCACAGCGGACGGGACTACGCGGGCAAGGCGTACCACTCGGTCAGCGACAAGGTCGGGGACAGGGTGCCCGCCTCCGTCGCCGAGCGGGTCCGGTCGCTGCGGGACCGCAGCGGGCAGAACGGCGAGGACGACTGGGGGACCACCAACACCTGAGGGTTGTCCCGGGACCCGGCGCCCTCGTCCGCCCGGGACCCGGGGCCCTCGTCGCGTACGGCGGCGGTTACGGGAAATTCGCCGTGTGCGGCAGAATCTCCCCATGGGCATAGTCGCGGGGTTGGACAGTTCTTCCGCCTTCACTCACATCGTCGTCTGCGACACGGACTCGGGCGCCGTGCTCCGGGAGGGGTACGCCGCCCACCCGGTCGAGGCCAAGGCCACCGAGGTCGATCCGCAGGCATGGCTGCTCTCACTCGGTGAGGCGGCCTCCGGCGGGCTGCTCGAAGGCGTGCAGGCCATCGGGGTCTCCGCGCAGCAGCACGGGCTCGTACCGCTGGACCAGCAGGGCAATCTCGTACGCCCCGCTCTGCTCGGGAACGACCGACGGGCACAGGTCGCCGCGGCCGATCTCATCGACGCGCTGGGCGGGCGGCAGGCGTGGGCGGAGGCCGTCGGCGCCGTGCCGAGTGCCGCGCAGCCGGTGGCGAAGCTGCGCTGGCTGGCGCGGTCCGAACCGGAGAACGCCCAGCGGGTGGCCTCGGTGCTCCAGCCGCACGACTGGCTCGTGTGGCAGTTGCTGGGCCGGCCCGCCCGGCGGACCACGGACCGGGGCGCGGCCTCGGGCACCGGGTACTGGTCGGCCGGGTCCGCCTCCTACCGTCCCGATCTGGTCGAGCTGGCCCTCGGGCACGCGGCCGGACTGCCCGAGGTGCTCGGCCCGGCCGACTCCGCCGGGATGACGCCCGAAGGGCTGCTGATCTCCGCGGGCACCGGCGAGACCATGGCCGCGGCCTTCGGGCTCGGGGTCGCGGTGGGCGACGCGGTCGTGTCGCTGGGGGCCTCCGGGTCCGTGATGGCGGTGCACCACGAGGCGCTCGCCGACCCGAACGGGATGATCACCTCGTTCGCCGACGCCACCGGCCTGCATCTGCCGGTGGTGCACCTCTCCAATGCCGTACGGGCGCTGCGCGGGACCGCCGAGATGCTGGGCGTGGACGGGCTGGAGGAGCTGTCGGCCCTGGCGCTGAAGTCCACTCCGGGGGCGTCCGGGCTGGTGCTGCTGCCGTATCTGGAGGGTGAGCGCACCCCGCAGCTCCCGCACACGGCGGGCACGCTGAGCGGGCTGCGGCGCGAGTCGATGAAGCCGGAGCATCTGGCGCGGGCCGCGTTCGAGGGGATGCTGTGCTCGTTGGCCGACGCCCTGGACGTGCTGCGCGGGCGGGGTGTGGCGGTGCGGCGGGTGTTCCTGCTGGGCGCCGCCGCCGAGCTGCCCGCCGTACAGGCTCTGGCCCCGGCCGTGTTCGGCACTCAGGTCGTGGTGCCGCAGCCGGCCCAGTACGCGGCGATCGGCGCGGCCCGGCAGGCGGCCTGGGCGCTCGGGGTCTCACAGGGGTCCCTCGACCCGCGCACTCCCCCGGCCTGGCAGGGTGCGGCGGCCCAGGTGCTGGAGCCCGGCGACGAACTGGCGGTGGGCGGTGCGGTGCGTCAGCAGTACACGGCGACCCGGAACCAGATCCACCCGGGGGCCTTCGGGGGCGCGCACCCGGAGTAGTCCTGCCGGGACGCGGGCCGGCAGGGCGGCGCGGGCGGGGCCGGCCTTTCCGGCGCGCGGGCCCCGCCGGGCGCCGGAGGTTTGACCTGGGCTTGGCGAAAAGGGTTCGCTCCGGAGTACGGCGTACGCGAAACTGGGGCGGCCTCTGCCCTCCGCCGATTCCGAGAGACCCGCGTGCTCATAAAACTCCTGCGGGCCCATCTGGGCCCGTACAAGAAACCCATCGCGCTGCTGGTGTTCCTCCAGCTGCTCCAGACCTGCGCCACCCTGTACCTTCCGAGCCTGAACGCCGACATCATCGACAACGGTGTCGTCACCGGTGACACCGGCTACATCCTGGAGTTCGGCGGTCTCATGATCGCCGTCAGCGTGTTGCAGGTCGTGTGCAACGTGGGGGCCGTGTACTACGGTGCGCGCACCGCCTCCGCCCTCGGGCGTGACGTGCGGGCCGCCGTCTTCGACCGGGTGCAGTCCTTCTCGGCCCGGGAGCTGGGGCGTTTCGGGGCGCCGTCGCTGATCACCCGGACCACCAATGACGTCCAGCAGGTCCAGATGCTGGTGCTGATGGCGTTCACCCTGATGGTGTCGGCCCCGATCATGTGCGTCGGCGGCATCATCATGGCGCTCGGCCAGGACGTGCCGCTCTCGGCGGTGCTGCTGGCGGTCGTGCCCCTGCTGGGGGTCTCGGTCGGCCTCATCGTGAGGAAGATGGGGCCGCTGTTCCGCACCATGCAGGAGCGGCTGGACGGCGTGAACCGGGTGCTGCGGGAGCAGATCACCGGCAACCGGGTCATCCGGGCCTTCGTCCGGGACGCGTACGAGGAGAAGCGGTTCCGGGGTGCGAACACCGAGCTGACCGATGTGTCGGTGGCGACCGGGCGGCTGATGGCGCTGATGTTCCCGACCGTGATGACGGTGGTCAACCTGTCGTCGGTCGCGGTGGTGTGGTTCGGCGCGCACCGGATCGACAGCGGCGGGATGCAGATCGGTGCGCTGACGGCGTTCCTCGCCTATCTGATGCAGATCGTGATGGCCGTGATGATGGCGACCTTCATGTTCATGATGGTGCCGCGCGCCGAGGTGTGCGCCGAGCGCGTCGAGGAGGTGCTCGGGACCGATTCGAGCGTCGTGCCGCCGGTCTCTCCCGTCACCGAGCTGCGGCGGCACGGGCATCTGGAGGTGCGCGGCGCGGAGTTCCGCTACCCGGGTGCGGAGGAGCCGGTGCTGCGGGCGGTGGACCTGGTGGCCCGGCCGGGCGAGACGACCGCGGTCATCGGGTCGACGGGCAGCGGGAAGTCCACGCTGCTCGGTCTCATACCCCGGCTGTTCGATGTGACGGGCGGCGAGGTGCTGGTCGACGGCGAGGACGTCCGGACGCTGGATCCGGCGCTGCTGGCGAAGACGGTGAGCCTGGTGCCGCAGAAGCCGTACCTCTTCTCGGGGACGGTCGCGACGAACCTGCGGTACGGCAATCCGGACGCCACCGACGAGGAGCTGTGGCACGCCCTGGAGGTGGCGCAGGCCAAGGGGTTCGTCGAGGCGCTGGAGCACGGGCTCGACGCGCCGATCGCGCAGGGCGGCACCAATGTGTCGGGCGGTCAGCGGCAGCGGCTCGCCATCGCCCGGACGCTGGTGCAGCGCCCGGAGATCTATCTGTTCGACGACTCGTTCTCCGCGCTGGACTACGCGACCGATGCGGCGCTGCGGGCGGCGCTGGGGCGGGAGACTGCCGGGGCGACCGTGGTGATCGTGGCGCAGCGGGTGTCCACCATCCGTGACGCGGACCGGATCCTGGTGCTGGACGAGGGCCGGCTCGTGGGGACCGGCACCCATCACGAGCTGATGGACGGCAATGAAACGTACCGGGAGATCGTGCTCTCCCAGCTGACGGAAGCGGAGGCCGCGTAATGGCCGGTCCGGGCGGACGAATGATGGCCGGGGGCGCGCCCACCGATCGGTCGATGGACTTCAAGGGGTCGAGCAAGCGGCTGCTGAGGCGGTTCGGCCGGGAGAAGCCGTCGCTGTATCTGATGCTGGCCGCGGTGACGGCGAGCGTCGCCCTGTCGGTGGCCGGGCCGAAGATCCTCGGGAAGGCGACCGACCTGGTCTTCGCGGGTGTGGTCGGGCGCGGAATGCCCGACGGCACGACGAAGGCCCAGGCGATCGACGGGCTGCGCGAGGAGGGCCGCGGCTCCATGGCCGACATGCTCTCGGGGGTGGACTTCACCCCGGGTGAGGGCATCGACTTCGGGGCGGTGGGGGACGTCCTGCTGCTGGCCCTGGTGATCTACGTCGGGGCCGGACTGCTGATGCTGGCGTCGACGCGGCTGTCGATCAGGGTGATCAACCGGATCGTGTTCCAGTTGCGCGAGGACCTCCAGACGAAGCTGGCGCGGCTGCCGTTGTCGTATTTCGACCGGTCCAAGCGCGGTGAGGTGCTGAGCCGGGCGACGAACGACATCGACAACATCTCGCAGACGCTCCAGCAGACGATGGGGCAGCTCATCAACTCCCTGCTGACCATCGTCGGCGTCCTGGTCATGATGTTCTGGATCTCGCCGCTGCTGGCCCTGGTCGCGCTGGTGACGGTGCCGCTGTCGGTGGTCGTGGCCACGCAGGTCGGCAAGCGGTCGCAGCCGCAGTTCGTGCAGCAGTGGCGGGTGACGGGCACGCTCAACGCCCATGTCGAGGAGATGTACACCGGGCACGCCCTGGTGAAGGTCTTCGGCCGGCAGGAGGAGTCCGCGCGGGACTTCGCCGAGCAGAACGAGGCGCTGTACGAGGCGGGTTTCAAGGCCCAGTTCGCCAGCGGGCTCATGCAGCCGCTGATGTTCTTCATCTCCAACATCAACTATGTGCTGGTCGCGGTGGTCGGCGGGCTGCGGGTCGCCTCGGGCTCGCTGTCGATCGGTGACGTCCAGGCGTTCATCCAGTACTCGCGGCAGTTCTCGATGCCGCTGACCCAGGTCGCCTCGATGGCGAACCTGGTGCAGTCCGGCATCGCCTCGGCCGAGCGGGTCTTCGAGCTGCTGGACGCCGAGGAGCAGGACGCGGATCCGGAGCACGGTGAGCGCCCGGAGCGGTTGGAGGGCCGGGTCTCGCTGGAGAAGGTGGCCTTCCGTTACGAGCCGGAGAAGCCGCTGATCGAGGACCTGTCGTTGAGCGTGGAGCCGGGGCAGACCGTCGCGATCGTCGGTCCGACCGGTGCGGGCAAGACGACGCTGGTCAACCTGCTGATGCGGTTCTACGAGGTGACCGGCGGGCGGATCGCCCTCGACGGGGTCGATGTGGCGAAGATGTCGCGGGACGACCTGCGGTCCGCGATCGGCATGGTCCTCCAGGACACCTGGCTGTTCGGCGGGACGATCGCCGAGAACATCGCGTACGGCGCTTCGCGCGAGGTCACCCGGGAGGAGATCGAGGAGGCGGCGAAGGCGGCGCACGCGGACCGGTTCATCCGGACGCTGCCCGACGGGTACGAGTCGGTCATCGACGACGAGGGCAGCGGGGTCAGCGCGGGCGAGAAGCAGTTGATCACCATCGCGCGGGCGTTCCTGTCCGACCCGGTGATCCTGGTCCTCGACGAGGCGACCAGCTCGGTGGACACCCGGACCGAGGTGCTGATCCAGAAGGCGATGGCGCGCCTGGCGCACGGGCGGACGTCGTTCGTGATCGCGCACCGGCTCTCCACGATCCGGGACGCGGACGTGATCCTGGTGAT
Source organism: Streptomyces sp. NPDC091649 (assembly GCF_044756785.1). NCBI lineage: Bacteria > Bacillati > Actinomycetota > Actinomycetes > Kitasatosporales > Streptomycetaceae > Streptomyces > Streptomyces sp. NPDC091649. Next base: position 19,026 of record NZ_JBIVTR010000002.1, read on the forward strand.
GGAGAGCGGGTCGATCGTCGAACAGGGCACGCACGAGTCGCTGTTGGCGGCCGGCGGGGCCTACGCCCGGCTGTACGCGGCGCAGTTCGCCGAGGCGCTGTCCGAGGTGGACTGAGGGCGCCGGCCGGAGGGATCAGTCGAGGTAGCCGCGGAGCTGGTCGGCGAAGGCGTGGTCCCGCAGCCTGCTGAGGGTCTTGGACTCGATCTGGCGGATGCGTTCGCGCGTCACGCCGAAGATCCGGCCGATCTCCTCCAGGGTGCGGGGCCGCCCGTCGTCCAGGCCGTACCGCAGCTGCACGACCTTGCGTTCGCGTTCGCCGAGGGTGGAGAGCACCGCTTCCAGGTGTTCGCGCAGCAGCAGGAAGGCGGCGGACTCGACGGGCGAGGCGGCGTCGCCGTCCTCGATGAGGTCGCCGAAGGAGACGTCGTCCTCCTCGCCGACGGGGGCGTGCAGGGAGACCGGTTCCTGGGCCAGTCGGCGGATTTCGGTGACCCGCTCGGGCGTCAGGTCGAGCTCGGCGGCCACGTCCTCGGCGCTGGGCTCGACGCCGTGCTCCTGGAGCATCCGGCGCTGGACCCGCACCACGCGGTTGATCAGTTCCACGACGTGGACGGGTACGCGGATGGTGCGGGCCTGGTCGGCCAGCGCGCGGGACATGGCCTGCCGGATCCACCAGGTCGCGTACGTGGAGAACTTGTAGCCCCGGGCGTAGTCGAACTTCTCCACGGCCCGGATCAGTCCGAGGTTCCCCTCCTGGACCAGGTCGAGCATGGTCAGCCCGCGGCCCACGTAGCGTTTGGCGACGGAGACGACGAGGCGGAGGTTGGCCTCGATGAGGCGGCGTTTGGCCGTGCGGCCCATGACGACCAGGCGGTCCAGGTCCCCGGCGAGGCGGGAGTCGAGGTCCGGGGTGCCCGCGAGGCGTTCCTCGGCGAAGAGCCCGGCCTCGACGCGGCGGGCGAGTTCGACCTCCTCGGCGGCGGTGAGCAGCGGGATGCGGCCGATCTCGCGCAGGTACTGCCGGAACAGGTCGGAGGCGGGGCCGCCGGAGTCCGCCCGGTGCCGCGGCTCCGGAGGGTCGGGGTGGTGCGTCGTCGCCTCCACCATGACGGCCTCGGGCGCGTGCCCGGGCGGACCGGCCGCCGACTCCGGGTGGCGCAGGGCCCTGCTCTGCGCCGGGATGGCCGCGCCGGGCTCGGTCGTGGTCGTCACGGTCCGGGTCTGCACGGGGGCGACCTCCAGGTGATCGCTGCCGGTTGACGGGATGGAGGTCCGGCCCCGGAAGGGCCTCGCGGACCGGTCGCTCCGATGACTCAGGCACCGCCGGGACTGTCAGGCACCCCCAGTGTGGGGCACGACGCACGACTGCCACGAGGGGCGTGCGGTGACTTTTTGATTCCGGGCGGTTACCGGCCGATTACCGCCCCTGCCGCGCCGTCCCCGCCGCCCCGGGGCGGCCTCAGAGGGCGGCGGCGCCGTGGGCGCGCAGGGACTGGGCGTACTGCTGGAGCACCCAGACCTCGCTCTGCGCGGCGGCCAGGTCCTGGGGGGCCACGTGGCTGCCGAGGCGGGCGAGGCTGCCCTGGACGTCGTCGATGCGGCGGTCCACGGCGCGCAGCCGGACCTGGACGAGCTGCATGCCGGCGTAGGTCTCGTCGATGTTCTTGCCGCGGAACACCTCGACGGCCAGCTCCGTGACGAGGCTGCGGACGGTGTCGTCGGGGGCGGCGTCCATGACGGCGACCAGATATTCGCGGTTGTCCGCGAGGCCCTGTTCGGCGCCGCCCGCCTCCTCGATGCACCGGCGCACGGCGGCGTAGGGCGGGGCGGTGAACTCGTCGGTGCCGTAGGCGTCGAAGGCCGGGGAGACCAGGGCGGGCTTCTGGAGGGCGAGCTTGAGCAGCTCGCGCTCGGTGCGATGGGCGGGGCTGCGGAGGTTGAGCGCGGGGCCGGAGAAGCCGGGGGCAGGGGCGGCGGGCTGTGGCGGTCCGCCCCGGGTCCCCCGGGGGCCGCCGGGCCGTGCGCCGCGCTCCCCGTGGTCGCCGCCCTTGTCCCGGGCCCAGCGGGCGAGCTGGGCGACGCGGTGGACGACGAACTCCTGGTCGAGGATTCCGACGAACCCGGCGAGCTGCACCGCGACCTCGCGCTGGACGCTGCTCGTCTTGATCTTGGCGACGACGGCGGCGGCCTCGTCGAGGGCGGCGGCCCGGCCGGCGGGGGTCTCCAGGTCGTACCGGCCGACGATCTGGCGCAGGGCGAACTCGAAGAGCGGGGTGCGCGGCTCGACCAGGTCGCGTACGGCGTCGTCGCCCTTGGCGAGCCGCAGGTCGCAGGGGTCCATGCCGTCCGGTGCGATGGCGATGTACGTCTCGGCGGCGAACTTCTGGTCGTCCTCGAAGGCGCGCAGCGCGGCCTTCTGGCCGGCCGAGTCGCCGTCGAAGGTGAAGATCACGCGGGCGCTGCCGTTGTCCATGAGGAGGCGGCGCAGGATCTTGATGTGGTCGTTGCCGAAGGCGGTGCCGCAGGTGGCGATGGCGGTGGTGACTCCGGCGAGGTGGCAGGCCATGACGTCGGTGTATCCCTCGACGACGACCGCGCGGCTGGCCTTGGCGATGTCCTTCTTCGCCAGGTCGATGCCGTACAGCACCTGGGACTTCTTGTAGACCGGGGTCTCGGGGGTGTTGAGGTACTTCGGGCCGTTGTCGTCGTCGCGCAGCTTGCGGGCGCCGAAGCCGACGATCTCCCCGGCGGTGTCGCTGATCGGCCACATCAGCCGGCCGCGGAAGCGGTCGATGGGGCCGCGGCGGCCGTCCTGGGAGAGTCCGGAGGTGATCAGTTCCTTGTCGCTGAAGCCCTTGCCGCGCAGGTAGCGGGTGAGGTGGTCCCAGCCTGCCGGGCTGTAGCCGACGCGGAAGTGGGCGGCGGCGTCCTGGTCGAAGCCGCGTTCGGCGAGGAACGCGCGGCCGATCGCGGCCTCGGGGCTCTCCAGAGCGCGTACGTAGAACTCGGCGGCGGCCTGGTGGGCCTCGATCAGCCGGATGCGTTCGCCGCGCTGGTGGGAGGGGTTGTAGCCGCCCTCCTCGTAGCGCAGGGTGATGCCCGCCTTGGCGGCGAGGCGCTCGACCGTCTCCGAGAAGGAGAGGTGGTCGATCTTCATCACGAAGGCGATCGTGTCGCCGCCCTCCTGGCAGCCGAAGCAGTGGAACAGGCCCTTGCCGGGACTGACCTGGAAGGAGGGGGACTTCTCGTCGTGGAAGGGGCAGAGTCCCTTGAGGTTTCCGCCGCCCGCGTTGCGCAGCTGGAGGTATTCGGACACGACGGAGTCGATCGGGACCGCGTCCCGTACCGCCTTCACGTCGTCGTCGTTGATCCTGCCAGCCACGGGTGAAGTCTACGGGTGGGTGCGGACAGCCGGGACGCACGGTGCGGCGGCCGGCCGGGGCGCGGGCCGGCCCGCCCGCCGCCCCGGCGCCGTCCTCAGAGCAGGGAGTCCAGCGGGACCGAGGGGTCGGCGAGGGCTTCCGGGTCGTGCTGCTGACGGGCCCGGACGAGCTCCTGGATCGTTTCGGTGACATCCCACACGTTGACGTTCATCCCGGCCAGGACGCGGCGGTCCTTCAGCCAGAACGCGATGAACTCCCGCTTCCCGGCGTCTCCCCGGATGATCACCTCGTCGTAGGAGCCGGGCGGGGCCCAGCCGGAGTATTCGAGGCCCAGGTCGTACTGGTCGGAGAAGAAGTACGGGACGCGGTCGTAGCTCACGTCCTGGCCGAGCATGGCGCGGGCGGCGGCCGGTCCGCCGTTCAGGGCGTTCGCCCAGTGCTCCACGCGCAGCCGGGCGCCCAGCAGCGGGTGGGCGGCGGCGGCGACGTCCCCGGCGGCGTAGATGTGCGGGTCGGAGGTGCGCAGCGAGGCGTCCACGGCGATGCCGCCGCCGTGCGCGCGGTCGGCCATCTCCAGTCCGGCCGCCTCGGCGAGGGCGGAGCGCGGTGCGGCGCCGATCGCGGCGAGCACGTCGTGGGCGGGGTGCTCCTCGCCGTCGTCGGTGCGGGCGGCGAACACCATGCCGTCCTGGCCGGTGATCTCGGTGAGGCGGGCGCCGAAGTGGAAGCGGACGCCGTGCGCGCTGTGCAGTTCGGTGAAGATCTGGCCCAGCTCGGGGCCGATGACCTGGTGCAGCGGGGTGGGCTCGGCCTCGACGACGGTGACCTCGGCCCCGTACCCGCGGGCGGCGGCGGCGACCTCCAGGCCGATCCAGCCGGCTCCGGCGATGACCAGGTGGCCGTTGTCGCGGCCGAGGGCGGCGAGCACGTTGCGCAGCCGGTCGGCGTGGGCGAGGCGGCGCAGGTGGTGGACGCCGGCCAGGCCGGTGCCGGGGATGTCCAGGCGGCGCGGTTCGGAGCCGGTGGCCAGCAGGAGCTTGTCGTAGTGGATGACGGTGTTGTCGCCGAGCCGCACGGTCTTGGCGTACCGGTCGAGGGCGGTGACCGGCTGGCCGAGGTGCAGTTCGATGTCGGCGCCCGCGTACCAGGCGCGTTCGTGGGTGAAGACGCTGTCGCGGTCGGCCTTGCCGTCCAGGTAGCCCTTGGAGAGCGGCGGCCGTTCGTAGGGGTGGTCGCGCTCGTCGCCGATGAGGATCACCCGGCCGGTGAACCCTTCGGCGCGCAGTGTCTCGGCCGCCTTCGCCCCTGCGAGTCCTGCTCCGACGATGACGAACGTCTGGTGTGCGTCGACCACTTGATGCCTCCTCAGTGCTGTGCTGCGCGGCGCCCCCAGCTGCGAGCGTCCCGCACGCAGCGTGATGACGAAAGAGGGAGTGCCCGGGACAGGTCACCCCCAGTGGTCAGGTCCAGTCTGCCGGTCAGCCGCGGCGGGCGGTGAGCGCGGCGTGCAGGGATCGTGCGGAGGCGTCGGTGAGGGCGGCGATCTGGTCGACGAGGACGCGCTTGCGGGCGCGGTCGTCGGGCGCCTGGTCGAACAGGGCGCGGAAGTGCGGTTCCAGCGCTTCGGGGGCGCGGGCGGTGAGGGCGGCGGCCAGCTCGGCGATCACGACGCGCTGGTCGGCCCGGATGGCCTCCTGCTCGGCGCGCTGCATCACATACCGGTCGGCCACCGCCTTGAGCACCGCGCACTCGTGGCGGACGGCGCGCGGGACGACCAGCTCGGCGCCGTACCGGCCGAGGCGGCCGGGTCCGTACACCGCGCGGGTGGCGGTCTCGGCGCCCAGGCAGAAGCGGCCGATGAGCTGGCTGGTGGCGTCCTTCAGCCGGGCCTGGGCCACGGCGGAGCCGTCGTAGCCGTGCGGCCACCAGTCCTGGTCGATCAGCCGGTCCAGGGCCTCCGCCAGCTCCTGCGGGTCGGTGCCGGCCGGGACGTAGCGGCCGATGGCGACAGCCCAGATCTCCTCGCGCTCCGGCTCGGCGTAGAGGCAGTTGGGGTCGATGTGCCCGGCGTGCAGCCCGTCCTCGAAGTCGTGCACGCTGTACGCCACGTCGTCGGACCAGTCCATGACCTGGGCTTCGAAGCAGGTGCGGTCCTCGGGGGAGTGCTCGCGGGCCCAGGCGAAGACCGGGAGGTCGTCGGTGTACACCCCGAACTTGGCGGAGTGCGGGTCGGTGGGGTGCGCGGCGCGCGGCCACGGGTACTTGGTGGCGGCGTCCAGGGCGGCCCGGGTCAGGTTGAGGCCGACGCTGGCCAGGTCACCGGTGCGCGGGTCGTGGACGAAGCGCTTGGGTTCCAGGCGGGTCAGCAGCCGCAGCGACTGGGCGTTGCCCTCGAAGCCGCCGCAGTCGGAGGCGAAGTCGTCGATCGCCTGTTCACCGTTGTGGCCGAACGGCGGGTGGCCCAGGTCGTGGGCCAGGCAGGCGGTCTCCACCAGGTCCGGGTCGCAGCCGAGGACCGCGCCCAGCTCGCGGCCGACCTGGGCGCACTCCAGGGAGTGGGTGAGCCGGGTGCGGGGGCTGGCGTCCCAGACGAGGGAGCGGGTGCCGGGCGTCACCACCTGGGTCTTCCCGGCAAGCCGGCGCAGGGCGGCGGAGTGCAGGACCCGGGCACGGTCGCGCTGGAAGGCGGTGCGGCCGGGGCGCTTGTCCTCCTCCGTGTCGAAGCGCTCGGTGTCGGCGGGCCCGTAGGGGCTCGCCCCCCACCCGCCCGGTGTGCCGTGTGGAGCGGCTGTCCGCTCTGCCCCGTGTGCGCCGTGTGTGCCGTCCATGGTCCCGACAGTAGCGACCGGGACGGACAACGCGGCACGGGCGGGCCCGGGTGTCAGGCGGAAGCGAGCAGGCTCACCGCGTCGGCGGGTGCCGGGGCGCCCGGGGCCGGTGTGACCGGCCGGACGTCCGCCGAGGCGGACAGCGCCCGGTCGAAACGGTGCAGCACGAGGCGGGCCATCGCCGGGTGAGCGCCGAGCGGGGCGGCGGCCCGGCCCGGCGCGGCGTCGGCACAGGCGCTCGCGAAGCGGCCGGGGGCGGTGAAGTACGAGGCCACGAACGCCCGGTGGCGGCCGTCGGCGGCCAGTGCGCGCAGGGCGGCCGGGACGGTGGGCGTGGCGGCGGAGGCGTACGCGGGAACGACGGGCACGCCGAGGCGTCCGGCGAGCATACGGGCGGTGCGCCGGGTGTCCCGGGCGGCGTCGGGATCGCGGGAGCCGGCGGCGGCGAGGACCACGCCGGCGCCCCGCCCGCCCCGGTCGGCGGGGTCCCAGCCGGCCTCCACGAGCCGCCCGTACAGCGCCTCGACGAGCAGGGGGTGCGGTCCGAGGGGCGCGGCGATCCGGGTGTGTACGCCGGGGGCGGCGGCCGCCCTGGCGGGCAGGTCGCGCTTGACGTGGTGGCCGCGTCCCAGGAGCAGCGGTACGAGGACGGCGTCGGACCCGCGCAGGCCGTCCAGGGTGTCCGGGAGCAGTGGCCGGTTCAGTTCGATGTGGCCGAGCCGGACGTCGAGGCCGGGGCGCAGGTCGCGCACCCGGTCCACGAGGGCCAGCACGGTGCGCAGGGCCTCCGGGTCGCGGCTGCCGTGCGCGACGGCGACCAGGACGGGGGCGGGCGCGCCGCCGTCTGCGGGGCGGGCGGGCTGCCGGGTGCGGTGCGTCATGCACCGAGGGTGCCGGTCGGAGGTTGCCGGGCCGTTGCGCGAGGGTCACGGGGGTTTTCCGCCGCCTCACGGTGGGGGCGGGAGCGGTGTGCGTACGCCTTTCCCGGCGGTGCGCCCGCGCCGGTGCCGGATGCCGCGCGAGGGCGGCGGGCGAACCTTTGCGGCGTGCCGGTCGTCAGGAGGGGTGGGGCGCGGACGGCGCGACGGGCGGACGAGTGGGGGTTCTGGTGCACGGGAAATGCAGGCGAAACGGGAGAAGCGGGGAAGCCGGGAGGGCCGGGGCCAGGGCCAGGGCCGGCACCGGGGAAAGACGGAAGGCGCTCGGGCGGTGGCTGGAGGGCCTCCGGCTGCCGGTCCGATCCGCCCTCCGGCTGCCGCAGCGGCTCGCCGTCCTGCGGTGGCCACGCACCCGGCGGGCCCAACGGCGGCTGGCGCAGGGGCTGATGGCGGCCTGCGTGCTGGCCCTCGCGCCCGCGACCTGGATGCGACTTGAGGCCGGCGACCGGGTGGGCACGACGGCCGATGCGCCGGCCCGCGAGGTCGCCGTGGTGTTCGGCGCGGGGCTGTGGGAGGGCCGGCCGACCCCGTACCTCGCGCACCGGCTGGACGCGGCGGCCGAGTTGTACCGCACCGGGAAGGTGAAGGTCGTCCTGGTCACCGGCGACAACAGCCGGGAGGGGTACGACGAGCCGGACGCCATGCGCACGTATCTCACCGGGCGCGGGGTGCCCGGCGAGCGGATCGTGAGCGACTACGCCGGGTTCGACTCCTGGGACTCCTGCGTCCGGGCCAAGAAGATCTTCGGGGTCGACCGGGCGGTGCTGGTGAGCCAGGGCTTCCACATCCACCGGGCGGTCACGCTCTGCCGGTCCGCCGGAATCGACGCGTACGGCGTCGGGGTCGACGAACCACGGGACGTCACCTGGTACTACGGCGGCGCCCGGGAGCTGGCGGCCTCGGGCAAGGCGGCCCTGGACGCCCTGCTCCGGCCCGACCCGCGCTTCCTGGGCCCCCAGGAGCCGGGCGTGCGGGAGGCGCTGGCGGCCGGCGCGCGCTGACGGGCCCTGGGGACGCGGCCCGGGAACGCCCGCACCCGCGCCCCGGGCACCGCGAGGGCCGGGTCCGCCGGACGGGTGGCGCCCGACGCCAGGGGGAACGGGACGGGTAGCCCCCGACGCTACGGGGAACCGGACGGGTAGCCCCCGACGTCAGGGGGCGCCCGCGCCGCCGGGTGCGCGTCCGGTGGTCCACCGCCCGCCGGGGACGAGGACGCCGCCGGTCCGCAGCGAACGGGTGACGGCGGCCGCTGCGAGGTAGACCCAGGCCCGCACGGACGCGGGCGCGCCGCCGCCCGACTCCCCCGCTCCCGGCAGCTCGACCTCCCGGACGACGCGTTCGTACAGGTTGCGGGGGTGCCCGGGGCCGAGGAACTCCTCCAGCTGGTCCAGCAGCCCGAGAAGTTCCCCGTACACCCCCGGCGCGGCGACGAGCAGCGTGCCGTGGACGCGGCCGTGGCCCTCGACGGCGTACGGGTAGCCGGGGCCCTCGTAGAGCAGGGCCCGGGGCAGCACGGCCGGCCGCTCCTCCGCCGCGCGGCCCCGGAGGAACAGGTCGTGGTTGGGTTCGCCCGGCAGCAGCGTCCCGTACACGAAGAAGGGCAGTCCGGCGCCAGGGCCGCCGGGACCGGCCGTGGTCACGGCCGCCGTCACAGGGCTGCGGGGGGCGCCGTCTCCGCCGTCACCCAGCCGAGGTAGCGGGCGCTGCCCCGGATCACCGGCAGCGCGATGATCTCCGGCGTGTCGTAGTCGTGCTCCCGCTGGAGGTGTTCCTCCAGCTCGTCGTAGCGCTCCGCCGTCGTCTTGAAGAGGACCTGCCACTCCTCTGACGTCTCGATGGCGTTCTGCCACCGGTAGACGGAGGCGACGGGGGCGGAGACCTGTGCGCAGGCCGCCAGCCTGGCCTCCACCGCCGACCGGGCGAGGGCGTGGGCCTTGTCCTCGCTGTCGGTCGTGGTCATTACGGTCAGCCAGGCGGCCGGCGGCGCTGTCATCGTGGGTCTCCTCGGAGTACGGCGGGCTCTTCGCCCACGGGCCTTCGCACCATGGGCCTTCGCTGCGATTGTGGGCCCACGGCGGGTCAGCCGCCGTACGGACGGAGATTCCTGGCGTCGCGCAGGGCGGTGCCCCACCACACCAGCTGGTCCAGCAGCGTCTTGGCCGCCGCGTCGGCGGGGCCCGGGTCCAGGTGGCGCCCCTCGTCGTCGAAGAGGGCCCCGGCGTTGTGGAAGGACACGGTGTCGCGGACGGTGACGGCGTGCAGTTCGGCGAAGACCTGGCGGAGGTGTTCGACGGCCCGCAGCCCGCCGGAGATGCCGCCGTACGAGACGAAGGCGACGGGTTTGGCCTGCCATTCCGGGTTGTGCCAGTCGATGAGGTTCTTCAGCGGTGCGGGGTAGGAGTGGTTGTACTCGGGAGTGAGGACGACGAAGGCGTCGGCTGCCGCCAGCCGCGCGGAGACCGCGCCGAGCCGCGCCGCCTCCTCGGGCCCGGGGCTGAAGGTGATCGCGGTGGGGAGGCCGGCCTCGGCGACGTCGATCAGCTCGGTCTCGACGCCGGGGTGGCTCGCCGCGCGGGCCAGGAACCAGTCGGCGACGACGGGTCCGAAGCGGCCGTCGCGGTTGCTGCCGAGGATGACGGCCACCTTGAGGGGGGCGGGCCCGGTCGCGGGCGTGGTGGATGCGGTGGGCGATGTGGTCGCTGCTGCGGTGTCCATGGCGTCGAGCTTTCTGCCTCAACCTTGGTTGAGGTCAAGCCCCTCCGTCCGGAGCCGTCGGCCCGGAAGCGGACGGCCCGTCTACGGTGGCCGCATGACGACGCACCCGCCCCTCCCCCACATCGAGTTCGACGGCCGGCCGGCCACCGGGGAGGACCTGCGGATCCCCGCGCTGTACGGCTTCGGCCACTTCACCGCCCTGCAGGTGCGCGACGGCAGGACGCGGGGCCTGGGGCTCCACCTCGCCCGCCTGGACGCCGCGAACCGGGAACTGTTCGAACTGCCGGTGGACGGCGACCGGGTCCGGGAGCTGATCCGGCACGCGCTGGACGGCGCGGGGCGGCGGGACGCCTCGGTGCGGGTGAACGGCTATCTGCCGCCCGGAGCGAGGCGCACGACCCTGATGGTCACGGTCCGGGAGCCCGCCGTCATGCCTGCCGGGGCGAGGAGCCTGATGTCGGTGCCGTACACGCGCACGGCCCCGCACCTCAAGCGCCCGGGCGAGTTCGGGCAGACCTACTACGGGATTCTCGCCCGGCGGGCGGGGTTCGACGAGGCGCTGCTGACCGCGCCGGGCCAGATGGTGGCCGAGGGAGCGATCACCAACATCGGCTTCTGGGACGGGACCTCGGTGGTGTGGCCGGACGCCCCGGCGCTCGCCGGCATCACGATGACCCTGCTGGCGCGGGGACTGGAGCGGGACGGACGGCCGTCGGTGCGCCGCCCGGTGACCCTGGAGGGCCCGGACGGGGTGGGCCGCTACCGCGCGGCTTTCGTCTGCAACTCGCAGGGCGTCGCACCGGTGCGGCGGATCGACGGTACCGGGTTCACGGTGGACGAGGAGTTGATGAGGGACCTGGACGCGGTGTACGGGAGCGCCCCGGAGGAGGCCGTGTGAGTCGGCCCGTACGGATCGGCGAGGCCGCCGGAGGCCGCTGTGCCGGACCATGGGGGGCATGCAGATCCATATCGAGGGCTCAGCCCTCCCCGGCCGCAGCTGCGGTCCGGACAGCGACTTCCCCGGGTACGCGAACATCCACGTCGCCGTCCAGCGCAAGGACCGGCCGGGCGAGCTGCTCGACCCGCACCCCGGGGACGCCCCTTCCGCCTCGTGGGTCCTCGACTGCACGGCCACCGCGACGGCGGACGGGATCGAGGTGTCCGGGCCCTACGTCCAGAACCGGCTGGGCGGGCGGTTCGTCTATCTGTCGTGGGGCACGGTCGACGGGGCCGGGGTCTTCGCCATGTTCCGGCGGGCCAAGCTGATGTTCGATGACATCGACCCCGCCGTCCTCGAAGCCGCCGTGCGCTCCGGACGTCTCACCGGCCGGCTCGGGCTCACCGACGCCAAGGGGCAGCCGCTGTGCGCCCGGGTGCGTCCGCCGCGCATCGCCTGGAGTGCCACGGGCGGCGCGGCCCCGGTGTGAACGCCGCCGGACGCGATCCACGTGGGCCACGGCCGGGGCGCCGCCGGGAGGGTGCGGGTGCGGCCCCGGGCCGGACGTGGAGGCGGATCGACACCGCCCCCACCGGTCCCGGGGGGTGGACCGGTGGGGGCGGGTGCCGTGGGGGGCGGAAATCCGTCCCGTGGGGGGTGTCTTGCGTGTGCCCCCGCCCCCCGGGGCCACACATGTGACCTGCATCACATGTGGGCCTCGCGCCTCACCCGATCGGCACCCGGGCCGCCGACGCGGACCGTTCGGCCCAGCCGCGCTGCCGCGACCTGCGGCGTTCCGCCCCGGCAAGGGTGCCGCGCCGGTCCGTACGGGTGAAAGCTGACTTCACGTCAGGAGGCGCGGCGGCCCGTGTCCCCGTTGGCTCGGGGGCAGGACACACCCGCTCGCGCCGTCTGCCCGGAGGATCCCCATGCGCAGTCCCGCCCGCCTCGTGACCGGCACCGTCGGTGCCGCGTTCACCGTCATCGCGTTCGGTCTCACCGCCGCCGCTCCGTCCGCGTACGCGGGCGACTTCGGCCGTCTGGAGATCACCCCGGCAACCGCGGCCCCCGGCGCCACCGTCACCGTGAACACCACCGCCTGCGGCAAGAAGGGCTCGGGCATCGGCGACGCCAACTCCCTGGACGCCGGGGACTTCGAGGTCAGCCCCGGCACCCACAAGGAGGTCGTCGTCGGCCGGTTCACCGTGCCGCACGACACCCGGCCCGGCACCTACGAGATCATCGTCTCCTGCGACAACGGCAAGGAGGCGGTCGGCGACCTCAAGGTGCTCGGCGGCGGCAAGCACGAGAAGCCCGTCCACGACCGCCCGTCCGGCCATGTGCGGACCGGGGTCGGCGGCAGCGTCGAACCGAACTCCACGCAGGTCGCGCTCGGCGTCGGCGTGATCGGCCTGGCGGCCGTCGGCGGGCTGTGGCTGCTGCGCCGCCGCTCCGAGGGCACCGAAGGAAGCTGACCCGCCGCTTCCCCCCTGACCGGGCGGGGCGCGTCCCCGAGCGCGCCCCGCCCGCCCCGGACCACCGACCGAGGACGACGCCGTGTCACCGAGCGCGCAGAAGGCCAGGGGCTGGCTGGTGGGCATCGCCGTGCTGTGCGGCATCTGGCTCATCCAGAACGGCCCCGGCGGCCAGCTGATCCCGCCGCAGCCCTCCAGCGCCCAGGCGTTCGCCGCCGGGCCCCAGCTCCAGCCCGGCTCCCCGGTCGCCGAGCCGCTGAACTCCTCCGAGCCGGTCCGCATCCGCATCCCGAGCATCGAGGTGGACGCGCCGATGACCCGGCTGGGGCTGGCCGCCGACGGCAGCCTCGACGTACCGCCGGACGAGGACCGCAACCTGGCGGGCTGGTACGAGGGCGGCGTCCCGCCCGGCGCACTGGGCACCGCGATCGTCGCGGGGCACGTGGACAACGCGGAGGGCCCGTCCGTCTTCTACGCCCTGGGAGCCCTGACCAAGGGGACCGAGGTCGAGGTGGTCCGCGAGGACGGGCGCACGGCCGTGTTCTCGATCGACGCCATCGAGGTCTACGACAACGACGACTTCCCCGACCAGCGCGTCTACGGCGACACGCCGCACGCCTCACTCCGGCTGATCACCTGCGGCGGCGGCTTCTCCGAGGAGACCGGCTACCAGGGCAACGTGGTGGCGTACGCGCACCTCACCGACGTGCGCTGAGCCGGCCGCGGTGACAAGGACCCGCGGGCGCTACGCGTTCCACTGGTCGAAACCCAGCTTGGCGACCAGCGAGAGCACCACGGTCAGCAGGACCGCCCGGACGAAGCCGCTCCCCCGGCTCAGTGCCATCCGGGCCCCGGCCATCCCGCCCGCCAGGTTGAAGAGCGCCATCACGGCCGCGAGCCGCCACAGCACGGTGCCCTGGTACGCGAACATCGCCAGCGCCCCCGCGTTGGTGCACACGTTGACGATCTTCGCGGTGGCCGACGCGGTCACCAGGTCCAGATGGAGCACGGCGGTCAGCGCCAGCACCAGGAAGGTGCCCGTGCCCGGGCCGAACAGTCCGTCGTAGAAGCCGATACCGCCGCCGACCAGCACGATCGCCGTGATGATCCGGGCCCGGGTGACCGGACGTTCCGTGCCGTCGCCCGCCGCTGCCGTGCCGAAGGACGGGCGCAGCAGCACGAAGGCCGCCACCCCGAGCAGCACGACCATGATGACCGGGCGGAGCAGGTCGCTGCTGATCCCGGCGGCGAAGAACGCCCCGGTCATCGACCCGGCGAGCGCCATCAGCCCGACGCGCACAGCCAGCCCCACCCGTACCGGGGCCTTGCGCAGGAAGGTGACCGCCGCGCCCGTGGTGCCCACGATCGCGACGGCCTTGTTGGTGCCGAGGACATGGGCCGCCGGGACCTGCGGCATGCCGAGCAGCAGCGCGGGCAGGAGCAGCAGTCCGCCGCCGCCCACCACCGCGTCGATCCAGCCCGCGGCGGCCGCGGCGAGGCAGAGCAGAACGAGGGTCGTCAGGGTTATGTCAGGCACGACCCGACATTAGACGCCTGTCGCGGGAGCGCCCTCCCCGGTCCGGCCCCCCTCCCGGTCCGCCCCCCGGTCCGCTCGGGCCGGCCCGCCCCCTCACAGGGCCTCGGCGCGCTCGCTGAGCGCAAGGTTCCGCCCGGGAAACAGGCGGGATGCGGCCGGGTAACACCGTCCGCCCAGGCTCATGGCATGAGGACAACCGACGGAGGCCACGGAGATGCCTGAGCCCACCACCCCGAACGCCAAGGCGCACACCGCCGTTCCGACGATCGTGGTCGTCGGGCACGGCATGGTCGGCCAGCGGTTCCTGGAGGCCCTGGCGGACCGCGGGCTGACCCCCGCGGCCGGCCGCGCCCGGATCGTCGTGCTCTGCGAGGAGCCCCGGCCCGCCTACGACCGGGTGCGGCTCAGCTCGTACTTCACCGGCAGCACCCCCGCGGACCTCTCGTTGGCCGAGCCGGACTTCACGGCCCGCCACGGTATCGAGCTGTACGTCGGGGACCCGGCGTCCGGCGTCGACCGGGCGGCGCGGACGGTGACCGCGCGGTCCGGGGCGGTGTTCCCGTACGACACGCTGGTGCTGGCGACGGGCTCGTACCCGTTCGTGCCGCCGGTGCCGGGGAAGGACGCCCGGGGCTGTTTCGTGTACCGGACCATCGAGGACCTCCTCGCGATCGAGGAGTACGCGAAGGGGGCGGCGACCGGTGCGGTGGTGGGCGGCGGGCTGCTCGGCCTGGAGGCGGCCGGGGCTCTGAAGGGACTCGGGCTGAACACCCACGTGGTGGAGTTCGCGCCCCGGCTGATGCCCGTCCAGGTGGACGAGGGCGGGGGCGCGGCGCTGCTGCGGACGGTCGAGGAGATGGGGCTGGCCGTCCATACGGGGGTCGGGACACTGGAGGTCACCACCGGGGAGGACGGGGCCGCGACCGGGATGGCCCTGTCGGACGGCTCCTCGCTCGACGTCGACCTGGTGGTCTTCTCGGCGGGTGTGCGGCCCCGGGACCAGCTGGCCCGGGACTGCGGCCTGGCGGTCGGGGAACGCGGCGGGATCGTCGTGGACGCGCAGTGCCGGACGTCGGACCCGGCGGTGTTCGCGATCGGCGAGTGCGCGCTGGCCGCCGACGGCCGCGTGTACGGGCTGGTGGCGCCGGGCTACGAGATGGCCCAGGCGGCGGCCGAGGTGATCGCGGGCGGCCGGTCCGCGTTCACCGGGGCGGACCTGTCGACGAAGCTGAAGCTGCTCGGCGTGGACGTGGCCTCCTTCGGAGACGCGCACGGGACGGCCGAGGGGGCGCTCGACGTGGTGTACTCCGACGCCCGGTCGGGGGTCTACAAGAAGCTGGTGATCGGGCGGGACGGGACCCTGCTCGGCGGGGTCCTGGTCGGGGACGCGGACCAGTACGGCATGCTCCGCCCGATGACGGGCACCGTGCTGCCGGTCGCCCCCGAGCAGCTGGTGCTGCCGGCCGGGGCGGGCGGCCCGGTGGCGCTCGGCCCCTCCGCGCTGCCGGACGAGGCGGTGATCTGCTCCTGCCACAACGTGACCAAGGGCGCGGTGTGCGAGCACACCACGCTTCCCGATGTGAAGAAGTGCACCAAGGCCGGTACCGGCTGCGGCAGTTGTCTGAAGGTGATCGGGCAGCTTATGCCGCCGCCCGAGGACGCGGGCCTGTGCGGCTGCTTCCCGTACAGCCGCAGCGAACTGTACGAGATCGTCCGCACCCTGGAGGTCACCTCGTTCACCGCGCTGCTCGACTCGCACGGCCGCGAGGAGGCACGGGGCGGGGACGGCTGCGAGGTCTGCAAGCCGACGGTCGGCTCGGTCATCGCCTCGCTCGCCCCCACGGTCGGCGCGAGCGGCTATGTCCTCGACGGCGAGCAGGCGGCGCTCCAGGACACCAACGACCACTTTCTGGCCAACCTCCAGCGCAACGGGTCGTATTCGATCGTGCCGCGCATCCCCGGCGGCGAGGTCACCCCGGAGAAGCTCATCGTCATCGGTGAGGTGGCCCGCGACTTCGGCCTCTACACGAAGATCACCGGCGGCCAGCGCATCGACCTCTTCGGGGCGCGGGTCGACCAGCTGCCGCTGATCTGGACCCGGCTGGTGGACGCGGGCTTCGAGTCCGGGCACGCGTACGGGAAGTCGCTGCGCACGGTCAAGTCCTGCGTGGGGCAGACCTGGTGCCGCTACGGCGTACAGGACTCCGTGAGGATGGCGATCGACCTGGAGCTGCGCTACCGGGGCCTGCGCTCCCCGCACAAGCTGAAGTCGGCGGTCTCCGGCTGCGCCCGCGAGTGCGCGGAGGCGCGGGGCAAGGACTTCGGGATCATCGCCACCGCCCAGGGCTGGAATCTGTACGTCGGCGGCAACGGCGGGGCCACCCCACGCCACGCGGACCTGCTGGCCCAGGACCTCTCGGACGCCGAACTGGTGCGGCTGATCGACCGGTTCCTGATGTTCTACATCCGCACCGCCGACCGCCTGGAGCGCACCTCGGCCTGGCTGGAGCGGATCGACGGCGGCCTGGAGCACGTGCGGGACGTGGTCGTCCACGACTCGCTCGGGCTCTGCGAGGAGCTGGAGCGGCTGATGGCCGACCATGTCGCCGGCTACCGCGACGAGTGGGCCGAGACCATCAACGACCCGGAACGGCTGCGGCGCTTCGTCACCTTCGTCAACGCCCCCGACGCCCCCGACCCCTCGGTGAAGTTCGTCCCGGAACGGGGCCAGGTCAAGCCCGATCTGGAACTGCTCGCGGGACCCGTCCTCGCCGTCCGCACCCTCGAAGGGACCGCATCCTGATGACCACCGCCACACTCACGACACCACGGGCCACCGGGTCCGTCAGGCTCGCCCACGGCAAGGACTGGCTGACGGTCTGCGAGCGGGGGCTGCTGACCCCCGGGCGGGGCGTCGCGGTACTGCTGCCGGACGGCGACCAGGCGGCCGTCTTCACGGACCGGGCCGGCCGGGTGTACGCGATCGGCAACCGGGACCCGTTCACCGGGGCGTACGTCCTGGCGCGCGGGCTGCTCGGCTCCGCGGGCGGGCGGCCGTTCGTCGCCTCGCCGCTGCTGAAGCAGCGCTTCGACCTGGTGACGGGCGCGTGCCTGGACGACGAGGGGGCGGCGGTGCCCGTCTACACCGTCCGGGCGGACTGATCGCCGAGGTGCCGGCCGGGGCCCGTCGTCGGGGCGCCCGGCGTGGGAGCTCCCGGCGGGGCGGGGCGGGGCGCGCGCAACACCTCCGCCGCCCGTTCACCCTTTCTTGACGCCCCGTCAATGCGGTCTGCCTACAGTCTCGACGCGCGACCCGCCGGTCCGTCCGGAGCGGCGGGCCCTCACTCATACGTGGAGTGATCGTGGAACGTCGGACCTTCTTGCGCACCGCGGTGATCGGCAGCTCGGCGGCGGCCTTCGGCGGCACGCTGTGGCGGGGCGCCGCCTTCGCCGACCCGGCCCAGCCGGCCCCCGGCCCGTACGGCGCGCTCCAGGCGGCCAACGGCGACGGCATCCGGCTGCCGAGCGGCTTCACCAGCCGCGTCGTCGCCCGTTCGGGGCAGACCGTGCCCGGCACCTCCTACCGCTGGCACAGCGCGCCCGACGGCGGGGCGACGTACGCCGACGGCTCGGGCTGGATCTACGTCTCCAACGCCGAGGTGTCCCCGAGCAGCGGGGGCGGGGCGAGCGCGGTGAAGTTCAACTCCTCGGGGACGGTGACGTCCGCGTACCGGATCCTGTCCGGCACGAACAACAACTGCGCGGGCGGCGCCACCCCGTGGAACACCTGGCTGTCCTGCGAGGAGGTCACCCGGGGGTACGTGTACGAGACCGACCCCTGGGGCGTGAACGCGGCGGTCCGGCGTCCGGCGATGGGCCGCTTCAAGCACGAGGCCGCCGCCGCCGACCCGGACCACGGCTACGTCTACCTCACCGAGGACGAGAGCAACGGCCGCTTCTACCGCTTCCGGCCCACGACCTGGGGGAACCTGGCGAGCGGCACGCTCCAGGTGCTGGTCGCGGGCAGCGGCACCTCCGGTCCTGTGACCTGGGCGAACGTGCCGGACCCGGCCGCCTCCTCCACCCAGACCCGCTACCAGGTGCCCGGGGCCAAGGTGTTCAACGGCGGTGAGGGCTGCTTCTACGCGGCCGGCACCTGCTGGTTCACCACCAAGGGCGACAACCGGGTGTGGGCGTACGACGCGACCACCTCGTCGATCTCGCTCGCGTACGACGACTCGCTGGTGACGGGCGGCGGCGCCCCGCTGACCGGCGTGGACAACGTCATGCGGTCCGGGTCCGGGGACCTCTACATCGCGGAGGACGGCGGGAACATGGAGATCTGCCTGATCACGCCGGACGACACGGTGGCCCCGTTCCTGCGGATCACCGGCCAGTCCGGTTCGGAGATCACCGGGCCCGCTTTCTCCCCGGACGGCAGCCGGCTCTACTTCTCCTCGCAGCGCGGGACGAGCGGAAGCTCCTCCGGGGGCATCACCTACGAGGTGAAGGGGCCCTTCCGCGGCTGACCGCCGGGTGGGCCCGGGCCGGGCGGCGGGCCGGCCGGCGCGGGCCGCCGCGCGCCGGCCGGTGCGGGCCGCCCCGGTTCAGCTCTGGCCCTGGGCGGCGGCCTCGTCCATCCACACGACCTCCCAGATGTGGTGGTCGGGGTCCTGGAACGAGCGGCCGTACATGAAGCCCAGGTCCTGCGTCTCGCCGGCCGGGAACCCGCCGGAGGCCAGCGCCGCGTCGGCGAGCTCGTCGACCTTCTCGCGGCTGTCGGCGCTGAGGGCGAGGATGACCTCGGTGGCCTTCGAGGCGTCGGCGACGTCCTTGTCGGTGAACTCCTTGAAGCGCGGCTCCGTCATCAGCATGGCGAAGATGGTGTCGCTGATCACCAGGCACGCGGTCTTGTCGTCGGTGAACGCCGGGTTGGTCGTGAAGCCGAGCTTCCCGAAGAAGCCCACGGTGGTCTCCAGGTCCTTCACCGGCAGGTTCACGAAGATCATCTGAGCCATGACCGTTCCTCTTCCTCTGGTAGGCGGCGCCCGCGGTGGTCCGCACGGCGCTGTCGATGGTCAGACGGCTTCGCCGCCCGGAACTCATCGCCGTTCGGCGGACGGATTGCCGCGTCCCGCCGGCAGGGGGGCGGCCCGGCTCAGGGCAGGGCGAGCGGGGCCCCGCCCCGCAGCAGCGAGCCGCCGAGCGGGGTCAGGGTGTGCAGGACGGAGCTGCCGTGGCGCAGCGTCAGGACCAGGCCCGCCTCCCGCAGCACGGAGGCGTGCTGACTCGCCGAGGCCAGCGACACCCCGGCCCGGCGGGCGAGTTCGCTGGTGGTGCAGCCGTTGCCGATGGCCTGGAGGACGGCCGAGCGGGTGTGTCCGACCAGCCGGCCGAGCCAGGGGCCCGGCTCTGCGAAGACGGGGGCGCCGGGGTTGGTCACCGGGTAGACGAGCACGGGCGGGAGCGACGGGTCGCGGTAGACGACCGGGGTGCCCCGGCAGAAGAAGGACGGCTGGAGCAGCAGCCCGCGCCCGTCCAGGTACAGATCGCGGTCGACCGGGTAGTCCGCCTCCAGCACGGGTGAGCGCCAGCGGATCATCGGCGGCAGGGTAGCCAGGAGCCCGTCCGCGCCGCCGTCCAGCAGGGCCCGGCCGCGGACGGCGCGGTCCGCCTCGACGCTGGCCCGGATGTGCGGCCAGTAGGGCTCGACGGCCGCGTGGTGGTAGCTGCGGAGGGCCCCGATGAGCCGGGCGAGCGGCTCGGCACGGCCCTCCATGAGCACGGCGGGCAGCGCCGCGCCCGATCCTCCCGCCCCGTCGTCGCGTTGACGCGGGCCGGCCGCCCGGCCGGCCCGCTGCCGTATCCGCCCGGCGGCCAGCAGCTCCAGCTCCGCGTGGACGCGCTCGGCGGGGGTGTCGCGCAGCGCCTCCATTCCGACGTCCAGCCCGAAAGGCTCGGCCCCTTCTTGGGAGGGCGTCAGGAAATCCGGGAAATAGCCCCGGGGCGGGACGACCGCCGCCAGCAGCTGTGCTTCACCATTCAACCGCGCTCGGGATTCCGAACGCCATTTTCCGAACACGGTCGAAGCCCGCCGGTCCCTGAGCCGGTGAAAACTGAGAATCGTTTCCCACAACGCGTCCGGTCTCGTGGCCATCCGCACCCGCGAAAGGTCCAGCCTGGACACATGGATACGCAGCACTACTCCCCCACCTGTTGCATCCGCAATTGCCCCCACCGAAGGGTATGCGGACCGTCACAGGAGGTCACCACGGGGTTTCGGCCAGAAGTGAAAGGTCTCGCCCCACCGCTCCGCACCCGAAAGGCTGTACGACGTCGGGTACGCATCCGGTGCCCACCGGATGAGCACGTGAAGGCCGTGGGGGGCTTTGTGTGTTCGGCGGCGGTGGGCGGCGGTGCGGCTCCGTACCCGACGGGGGTAAGCCGGGTGCGGTTCATGGGTGGGGATCCATGGACCGCACCCCGGTCCCCGGGCCGTCACCCGAATTTCTTTGCGCATTAAACGAAGCAATGTGCTCTGCGCCACATTCTCCGGACGGTATTCGGTGCGCGCTCCTGTCGGCTTGCCCCTGCCGCCGGTCATTTCCGCGCACGGCCACCTCCCGCGTCCCGCCGGGCGGCGCACGGAGAAGCGGGGGGGGCCCCCCCCCCCGGGCCCCCCCCGCGGGGGGGGGGGGGGGGGCCCCGGGGGCCGGGGGGCGGGGGGGGGGGGGCCCCCGGGGGTTTGGGGGGGCGCGGGCGGGGGGGCGCCCCCGGGCGCCGCTTCTTTCCCCCCCCCCCCCCCCCCCCGCGCCCGGCGGGGGGCGCCCCCCCCCGGGGGGGCCCCCCCCCCCCGGGCCCCCCCCGCTTCTCGGTGGTCCGGGGCCGCCGTCGGGCCGGTGAGCCGGTGAGGGCCGGACCCGGTTTCCGGCGGCGGTCCCGGAGGTCGGGCCGCTCCGCGGCCCTGGTCGGTGGGCAGGGCTGTTCGTGCAGCCCTGCCCATGAGGCCGGGGCTGTTCGTGCAGCCCCGGCCGGTGAGTCCCAGTCAGCGGCTGTCACTGCCCCGGGACTCGGCTGCGGCCCGGCCGGCCTCGAGGCGGGCGACCGGGATACGGAACGGCGAGCAGGAGACGTAGTCCAGGCCCACCTCGTGGAAGAAGTGCACGGATTCCGGGTCGCCGCCGTGCTCGCCGCAGACGCCCAGCTTGAGGTCCGGGCGGGTGGCCCGGCCGGCCTCGACGGCACTGCGCACCAGCGCGCCGACGCCGTCCTTGTCGATCGTCTCGAACGGGGAGACCCCGAAGATGCCCTTCTCCAGGTACGCGGTGAAGAACGACGCCTCCACGTCATCGCGGGAGAAGCCCCACACCGTCTGGGTCAGGTCGTTCGTGCCGAAGGAGAAGAACTGCGCGGCCTCGGCGATCTGGCCCGCCGTCAGCGCGGCGCGCGGCAGCTCGATCATGGTGCCGATGGTCAGCTTGAGGTCGGTGCCGGTGGCCGCCTGGACCTCGGCGATGACCCGGTCGGCCTCC
This sequence comes from Streptomyces sp. NPDC091649, assembly GCF_044756785.1. Classification (NCBI taxonomy): domain Bacteria; kingdom Bacillati; phylum Actinomycetota; class Actinomycetes; order Kitasatosporales; family Streptomycetaceae; genus Streptomyces; species Streptomyces sp. NPDC091649. Next base: position 40,372 of record NZ_JBIVTR010000002.1, read on the forward strand.
TCGCGGACGATCTCCAGCTCCTGGACCGTGCCGACGAGCGGAATCATGATCTCGGCGCGCGGGTCGCCCTTGGCGTTCTTGCGCTGGGCGGCGGCCTCCGCGATCGCCCGGACCTGCATCGCGAAGAGGCCGGGGATGACGAGGCCCAGGCGTACACCGCGCAGCCCCAGCATCGGGTTCTGCTCGTGCAGCTTGTGCACCGCCTGGAGCAGCCGCAGGTCGTTCTCGTTGGCGTCCTTGCGGGACTCGGCGAGCGCGACGCGGACCGACAGCTCGGTGATGTCGGGGAGGAACTCGTGCAGCGGCGGGTCCAGCAGCCGCACGGTGACGGGCAGTCCGTCCATCGATTCGAACAGCTCGATGAAGTCGGCCTTCTGGAGCGGAAGGAGGGCGGCGAGCGCACTCTCGCGCTCGTCGTCGGTGTCCGCGAGGATCAGCTTCTCGACCATCTCGCGGCGCTCGCCGAGGAACATGTGCTCGGTGCGGCACAGGCCGATGCCCTGGGCGCCGAAGCGGCGGGCCCGGAGCGCGTCCTCGGCGTTGTCGGCGTTGGCCCGCACGCGCAGCCGGCGCACCCGGTCCGCGTAGGCCATGATCCGGTGCACGGCGGCGACGAGTTCGTCGGCGTCGTCGGCCCCGGCGTGCATCCGGCCCTCGAAGTACTCGACGACCGGCGACGGTACGACGGGTACCTCGCCCAGGTACACCTTGCCGGTCGAGCCGTCGATGGAGACGAGGTCGCCCTCCTCGACGACCCGGCCGCCGACCGTCATCCGGCGGCGCTTGGTGTCGACCTCCAGGTCCTCCGCGCCGCAGACACAGGTCTTGCCCATGCCGCGCGCCACGACCGCCGCGTGCGAGGTCTTGCCGCCGCGCGAGGTCAGGATGCCCTCGGCGGCGATCATGCCTTCGAGGTCGTCGGGGTTGGTCTCGCGGCGGATCAGGATGACCTTCTCGCCGGAGCGGGACCACTTGATCGCGGTGTACGAGTCGAAGACCGCCTTGCCGACCGCCGCGCCGGGCGAGGCGGCGATGCCCCGGCCGAGCAGCTCGGTCTTCGCCTCGTCGTCGAACCGCGGGAACATCAGCTGGGCGAGCTGGGCGCCGTTGACCCGCTGGAGGGCCTCGGCCTCGTCGATCAGGCCCTGGTCGACGAGCTGGGTGGCGATCCGGAAGGCGGCGCCGGCGGTGCGCTTGCCGACGCGGGTCTGGAGCATCCACAGCTGGCCGCGCTCGATGGTGAACTCGATGTCGCAGAGATCCTTGTAGTGGTTCTCCAGCGTCTCCATGATCTGCATCAGCTGGTCGTACGACTTCTTGTCGATCGACTCCAGATCGGCGAGCGGCACCGTGTTGCGGATGCCGGCGACGACGTCCTCGCCCTGCGCGTTCTGGAGGTAGTCGCCGTAGACGCCCTGGTGGCCGCTGGCCGGGTCGCGGGTGAAGGCGACGCCCGTGCCGGAGTCGGGTCCCAGGTTGCCGAAGACCATGGAGCAGACGTTCACGGCCGTGCCGAGGTCGCCGGGGATGCGCTCCTGGCGGCGGTAGAGCTTGGCCCGGTCGGTGTTCCACGAGTCGAAGACCGCGTTTATGGCCAGGTCCATCTGCTCGCGCGCGTCCTGCGGGAACTCGCGTCCGGCCTCGGTCTCGACGATCTTCTTGAACTGCTTGACGAGCTTCTTGAGGTCGGCCGCGGCGAGGTCGGTGTCGACCGTGACCTTCTTCGCGTGCTTGGCGGCCTCCAGGGCCTCCTCGAAGAGGTCTCCGTCGACCCCGAGGACGGTCTTGCCGAACATCTGGATGAGGCGGCGGTAGGAGTCCCAGGCGAACCGCTCGTCACCGGACTGGGTGGCGAGGCCGGCCACCGAGGCGTCGGAGAGGCCGATGTTGAGGACCGTGTCCATCATGCCGGGCATGGAGAACTTGGCCCCGGAGCGGACGGAGACCAGCAGCGGGTCGTCGGCCTGGCCGAGCTGCTTGCCCATGCGGGCTTCCAGCGCCGCGAGGTGCGCACTCACCTCGTCGCGCAGCGCGGTCGGCGCGTCGCCGCTGTCGAGGTAGACCTTGCACGCCTCGGTGGTGATCGTGAAGCCCGGAGGGACGGGCAACCCGAGGTTGGTCATCTCGGCGAGGTTCGCACCCTTGCCGCCCAGAAGATCCTTCAGATCCTTGTTGCCCTCGGTGAAGTCGTAGACGAACTTCTGGGGATCTTTGTTTTCCGACACGGGTCTCGACTCCTCGAGGACGCGGTGGCTGCCCTGACGGCGAGGAACATACCCAGATCGAAGGTGTATGGGTACGTCCACTTGGTCGTCATGCGGCCGCAACCACCCGTCCGCCAGCGGATCGAAAGGGTCGCCCGGCCGAGGCAGGTGAACTTCCGCCTTCACCTCCTGAAGGCGGCATGGCCGAATCTTGACCCTAGACGCTCACATGAGCAGCCCTCCTGCCAGGTGAGTCAACTTCTCGAAGCCAGCAAGGTGGCACTGAGTGCCACGCCTTCCAGAAGTGCAGCCATGCCTATTTCGCTCATGTGAGCGCAACCCTGATCAAGGGTGGCGCGAATCACGCTCGTCACGGACCCCGTATTTCAGGATTCGGACGTCCCGGAGGTCCTCAGGCAGTCGCTGAGCACCCCGAGATCCACCTCCTCCAGGCTACGGGCGAAGGTCCGCCCCCGCGCGGGCTCCACCGTCAGCAGCGAGGGCACCACCAGGACCGCGCAGCCCGCGGCGTGCGCGGAGGCGGTGCCGTCCGGGGAGTCCTCGACGGCCACGCAGGCCGCGGCCGGGACGCCCACCCGGGCCGCCGCCGCCCGGTACGGATCGGGGTGCGGCTTCGTCCGTACGGTGTCGTCGGCCGACAGCGTGAAGGCGAAGCCCACGCCGGCCAGCGACCCCGCCACCACCGCGTCCACCACGCTCCTGGGTGAGGCGCTGACCAGGGCGAACGGCACCTCGGACCGCTCCAGCGCGGTGAGCAGCGCGGCGGCCCCGGGACGCAGCGGGGCGCCCGCGTCGACCTTGCGGAAGAAGGACTCGGTCAGCGCGGCGGCCACGGCGGGCAGCGCGGCGGCGGCCCCGCCCGTCACCTCGATCAGATGAGCGGCGGTGTCCGCGACGGCCCGGCCGACGACCTGCGGGGCGTCCGCGACGGACAGCCGGTGGCCCAGCCCGGCGGCCACCTCGTCCGCCGTGTCCCACCACAGCACCTCGGTGTCGACGAGGGTGCCGTCCATGTCGAGGAGCACGGCAGCGGGCCTCGTCACACCCCCGCCTTTCCGGCCGCCGGTCCGCGTACGGGCGCTGCGGGGACGACGAGCACCGGGCGCGGCACCGGCGTGACCCGGGCCCGTACGCCGGGCAGCAGTTCGGCGGCGTCCCGCGAGGGCAGGTCGGCCTTGACCGCGGTGCCGCCCGGGAGGTCGAGCAGCACCCGGGTGACCGAGCCGAGGAACGAGGCGGAGACGACGGTGGCGGTGCCGTCGGGGTCGGCCTCGGCGCGGACGCTCTCGGGCCGGAGCAGCACACCGACGGGCCCGCTGCCCGCCGGGGCCTCGCCGTCGACGGGCAGGGTGCTGCCCGCGACCTCGACCGAACCGGTCCCGGTGAGACGGCCCGGCAGCCGGTTCATCGTGCCGACGAACTCCGCGACGAACGCGGTGGCGGGGCGTTCGTACAGCTCGGCCGGGGGCGCGCACTGCTCCAGGCGGCCCGCGTTGAGGACGGCGACCCGGTCGGCCATGGAGAGGGCCTCCTCCTGGTCGTGGGTGACGAAGACGGTGGTGATCCCGAGGGACAGCTGGAGGCGGCGGATCTCCTCGCGGAGGGCGAGCCGCACCTTGGCATCCAGTGCCGAGAGCGGTTCGTCGAGCAGCAGGACCCGGGGCCGCAGCGCGAGCGCGCGGGCCAGGGCGACCCGCTGCTGCTGGCCGCCGGACAGCTGGTGCGGGAAGCGCCCGCCGTGGTCGGGCAGGCCGACGAGGTCGAGGAGCTCGGCGGCGGTGGCGTGCCGCTCGGCGGCGGGCGCCTTCCGCACGCGCAGGCCGAAGGCCACGTTGTCGCGAACGTTCAGATGCGGGAAGAGGCTGTAGGACTGGAAGACCATGCCGGCGTCGCGCCGGTTGGCGGGGACCGGTGTGATGTCCTCGCCGTCCACCAGGACCTCGCCGGAGTCGGGCTGCTCGAATCCGGCGAGCACCCGCAGCGCGGTGGTCTTGCCGCAGCCGGACGGACCGAGCAGGGCGAGCAGTTCACCGGGTTCGGCGGTGAGGTCGAGGCCGTCGAGGGCCACGGTCGGGCCGAACGCACGGCGCAGCGAGCGGAACTCCACCCGGGCTCCGGCGGCGGTCCGCCCGGCCGGGGCGTCGGCCCCGGCAGGCCCGGGGCGTCCGGTGGGGGCGGTGGCGGTGGGCAGGGCTGACATGGGTGGCTACTCCTTGCCGGGTACGGAGGTGGGGGCGGCGGCGGGGACGGCGGTGGCCGAGCCGGTTCCGGCGCGGGAGAGGACGAGCAGCAGGGCCCAGGTGATGAGCAGACTGAGCAGGGACACCGCGACCGACATCCGGGCCTCGGAGCCGGAGACGGAGACGATCCACACGGCGAACGGGCGGAAACCCAGCAGCGAGGCGACCGTGTATTCGCCCAGCACCAGCGCCAGGGTCAGGAAGGAGGCGCCGGCGAGCGAGGAGCGCAGGTTGGGCAGGATGACGCGGAGGATCACGTACAGCCGCCCCGCCCCGCAGTTCCGGGCCGCCTCCACCAGCGTCGGCACGTCGACCGCGCGCAGTCCGGCGTCCAGCGAGCGGTGCACGAACGGCAGGGCCAGCACGGTGTGGGCGAGCACCAGCACCACCGGGAACGACTCGTTCTGCACGGCGAGGAAGGTCTGGTAGAGCGGGGTGCGGGAGAGGTGGTCGGGCCCCCAGCGCAGCACCGTGGCGATCCCGGTGACCAGGGCGATCGGCGGCACCACCAGCGGCAGCATGCAGACGATCTCGACGGCGGCGCGCAGCCGGGGCGTCCCGAGCCGGACCGCGACCAGGGCGGGCACGACGAGCAGCAGGGCCAGCGCGATCGTCGCGGCGGCGAGGGAGAGCGAGAGGAGGAGGCTCTCCGTGAAGCCGTCGGCCGACAGGATTCCGCTGTACGCGGCGAATGTGAGGCCCTGCCCCGGCACGTGGACGGTGAACACGAACGAGGAGACCAGCGGCGCGAGGAAGTACAGCCCAGCGACCGCGAGCACCGCTCCGCGCAGAAGGCGCGGCCGGCGGCGGGCCGCCTTCGCCCCGGCGGAGGCCGGCGCCGGGCCCGGAGCCGAGCCCGGAGCCGGGGCGGTCGGGGCGGCGGGAGTCGTCAGAGCAGCCATCGGGAACTCCGTCGCTGGAGGGGCAGATAGACCGCCATCACCAGTCCGGCGATCACGATCATGTCGAGGCTCAGCGCCAGGGCCACGTTCTCCTGGCCGACCAGCACGTTGCCCGACAGCGCGTCGGCGATCTTCAGGGTGACGAGCGGGACGGAGCCGCCGACCAGGGCGGCGGCGGTGGCGTGCGCGGCGAAGGCGCTGCCGAAGAGCAGGACGAAGCCGCCGAGCAGCGCGGGCGCGAGGACCGGCAGGCCGACGTGGCGCCAGAACTGCCAGGTGGTGGCCCCGGTGTTGAGTGCGGCCTCCCGCCACTGCGGGCGCAGCCCGTCCAGCGCGGGGATGACGACGAGCACCATGAGCGGGATGAGGAAGTAGAGGTAGATGACGGTGAGTCCGGTGAAGGAGTAGAGGTTCCAGTCGAGCGCGTCCAGGTGCCCGATCTCCGTGACGACCCCGGAGATGCCGAGGGTCGCGACGAAGGCGAAGGCGAGCGGGATCCCGCCGAAGTTGGCGAGGACGCCGGAGGCGGTGAGCACCGCGCCGCGCAGGGCGCCGCGCCGGGAGGCGACGACGGCCTGGGCGATCAGCACGCCGAGCACGGTGGCGAGCGCGGCGGTCAGGGCGGACAGTTCGACGCTGCCGGTGAGCGAGGTGAGGTAGGGGCCCTGGAGCGAGCGCGCCAGGTGCTCGCCGGTGAGCCGGGTGGTGCCGGCCACCGGGTCGGTGCGGGTGAGGGCCCCGTACAGCAGGGCTCCGGCGGGCAGTCCGAAGCAGAGCCCGGCGAAGACGAGCAGCGGGAGTGCGCCGAGCCAGGCGCGGGGCGGCCGGCGGCGGGGGGTGCGGCCTCCGGCCTTCGCGGCGGCCGCCCCGGGTCCCGGGGCGGCGGGCGGATGGGGGACGGTCATCAGGAGACGGCCTTGTCCCAGTTCTCGGCGAGCGTGGCGTTGGCCCGGTCGAGGTCGTCGGAGCTGGGGAAGGCCGGCGTGCCGGTGACCTCGGGCAGCTTGGCGACGAAGGTCTTGTCGGCGGTGCCTTCCTCGGTCATGGCGGGCAGCAGCACGGGGCGGGCGTAGCCCTTGAGCCAGAGGTTCTGGCCCTCGGCGCTGTACAGGTACTCCATCCACAGGCGGGCGGCGGCCGGGTGCGGGGCGTCCTTGTTGATGGCCTGCGAGTAGAACTGGGCGTACACGCCGTCGGCCGGCACGGAGACCTTCCAGTCGACGCCCTTGCCCTTGAACTGGTCGGCGTACCCGGCGTTCAGGTAGTCCCAGTCGACGCTGATCGGCGTCTCGCCCTTCTCGACGGTCGCCGGGGTGGACTCGACGGGGATGAAGTTGCCGCTCTTCTTCAGCTTGCCGAAGAAGTCGATGCCGGGCTGGATGTCCCCGAACGAGCCCTTGTTGGCGAGGGAGGCCGCGTACACGCCGCCGAAGGCGGAACCGGACTTGGTCGGGTTGCCGTTGAGGGCGACCTTGCCCTTGTACGCGGGCTTGAGCAGGTCAGCGAAGGTTTCGGGGCAGACCTTGATGCGGGCGGCGTCGCAGCCGATGGAGACGTAGCCGCCGTAGTCGTTGTACCAGCGGCCGTCCGCGTCCTTCTGGCTGTCGGGGATCTTGTCCCAGGAGGCGACCTTGTACGGGGCGAAGAGGTTCTCGGCCGCGCCGCTGCGGGCGAAGGCGATGCCGAGGTCGAGGACGTCGGGGGCGCGCTCCTGGCCCTTGCGGGCCTTGACGGCGGCTATCTCGTCGGAGCTGGAGGCGTCCGGGGTCTCGCTCTTGATCTTCACCTTGTACTTGTCCTGGAAGGCTGCGATCAGCTCGCCGTAGTTCGCCCAGTCCGGCGGCAGGGCGATCACGTTCAGTTCGCCCTCCTTCTCGGCGGCGGCGACCAGCTTCTCCATCCCGCCGAAGTCGGCGACCGAGGCGGCTTCGGTGAACTTGACCCCCCTCACCCCGGTCGCGACCTGCTTCTCGGGTGCGGCGCCGCACGCGGTGAGGGCGGTGAGCGCGGCCGTTCCGAAGGCGACGGCGGCGGCCGCACGGCCGGATGTGCGGACGCGGGGGCGGGGTCGGGCTCTGCGCACGGTGTGTCTCCCGGGAGCGAAGTGAGGCAACTTGTTCATACAAGCTGGCATCAGTTCGCCCGCCCCGAATGTCCGGTGCGTGAACGTCCGATGTCTCGTGCCGCAAGAGACGAGGAAGAGAAAAGCCGGTCATGTCGGGGTTGTCGCAGGTACAGAACCTGACGGGGCCAGGGATCGGGGGGCCTGGCGCGCACGGTCCGATCATGAAGTGGGCGCAGATCTGCGCACAGTCGGGGAAGGGCCCCCGTCCTCCGTACGTGCTGCGGCCGCGCCGGCCGGGCGGGAGGCCCCGGGGGCGGTACCGGGGGGCGGCTTCCCGGCCGCCCCCTGCGGGATCAGCCGCCGGAGGTGTCCAGCTCGGCGTCGGCGCTGACGCCCGAGCAGTCGTACGGGTCCTTCAGCCAGCCGTCCGGCAGGACGACCCGGTTGTTGCCCGAGGTCCGGCCGCGCGGGCCGTCCGCGCCGTCCGGCCAGGGCTGGTCGAGGTCCAGTTCGTGCAGCTGCCCGCTCAGCTCCTCCAGCGAGGAGGTGACCGCCAGCTTCTTGCGCATCTCGGAGCCGACCGCGAAGCCCTTCAGATACCAGGCCACGTGCTTGCGGAAGTCGATCACGCCACGGGCCTCGTCGCCGATCCACTCCCCCAGCAGCGTCGCGTGGCGGACCATGACGTCCGCGACCTCGCGCAGGGCGGGCGCGTGCCGGGTCGGGCTGCCCTCCATGGCGTTCACCAGGTCGGAGAAGAGCCAGGGCCGCCCCAGGCAGCCGCGCCCGACGACGACGCCGTCGCAGCCGGTCTCCCGCATCATCCGCAGGGCGTCGTCGGCGCACCAGATGTCGCCGTTGCCGAGGACGGGGATCTCCGGGACGTGCTCCTTGAGCCGGGCGATGGCGTCCCAGTCGGCGGTGCCGCCGTAGTGCTGGGCGGCGGTGCGCCCGTGCAGGGCGACGGCGGTGACGCCCTCCTCGACGGCGATGCGGCCGGCGTCGAGGAAGGTGATGTGGTCGTCGTCGATGCCCTTGCGCATCTTGATGGTGACCGGGAGGCCACCGGCGTTGGAGACCGCCTGGTTGAGGATGGCCCGCAGCAGGGGCCGCTTGTACGGGAGCGCGGAGCCGCCGCCCTTGCGGGTGACCTTGGGGACGGGGCAGCCGAAGTTCAGGTCGATGTGGTCGGCGAGGTCCTCGTCGACGATCATGCGGACCGCCTTGCCGACGGTGGCCGGGTCCACCCCGTACAGCTGGATCGAGCGCGGGGTCTCGGCCGCGTCGAAGTGGATGAGCTGCATGGTCTTCTCGTTGCGCTCGACCAGAGCCCGGGTGGTGATCATCTCGCTGACGAACAGCCCCTTGCCGCCGGAGAACTCCCGGCACAGCGTCCGGAACGGGGCGTTGGTGATGCCGGCCATCGGGGCCAGCACGACCGGCGGCCGCACGGTGTGCGGGCCGATGGAGAGCTGCGGGAGGGCGGGGGCGAGCGTGGTCATGGCCCCATTGTCGCGTACGCCGGACGGGTGGCGGCCCCGGTCCCGGCGGGGCCCGGGGCGCCACCGGGGCCCGGGGCGCCCTCGGGAGCCGTCGGGCCGCCGGGGGCCGTGGCGTGAGCGGTTCCGCCGGGGGCCGTGGGGCCGCCGGACCCGGCGCGGGCGGTTCCGCGCGGCGCGGCGCCCAGGGCGATCCGGTGCAGCCGCTCCATCCGGGCGCGGGTCTCGGCGTCCATCGGCGGGTAGCTGACCAGGCGGGGGCCGCTGGCCGGGCCGAGCCAGAGGTTGGTGTGCTCGACGTGCAGCAGGCCCACGTGGGCGTTGCGGATGTACTTGGTGCGGCCCCGCTGGTCGACCACCTCGTGGCGTTCCCACACCTCCCGGAACTCCGGCGACCGGCTCTCCAGCCGGTGCAGCAGCGCCTTCCACGCGGGTTCGGCGAGGTGCCCGGCCATCGAGGCGCGGAACTTGGCGGCCATCATCCGGGTGACCTCGGGCAGATCGACGACCGAGGCCCGCCAGTCGTCGTGGGTGAAGGCCAGCAGCAGGCAGTTGCGCTCCTCGGGCGGCAGGGCGTCCAGGTCGCAGAGCAGCAGGGCGTAGGTGCGGTTGTACGCGAGGACGTCGTACCGGCTGTTCTGGACGCAGGCCGGGATGGGGTCCAGCTGCTCCAGCATGGTCCGGATCGCCGGGGTGACGGACGGGCACTCGGTGCCGGGGGCCGGGTCCGGGGTTCCGGCGAGCGCGAAGAGGTGGGCGCGCTCGCTCGGGTCGAGCAGCAGGGCGCGGGAGAGGGCGTCCAGCACCTGGGAGGAGACGTGGATGTCCCGGGCCTGTTCGAGCCAGGTGTACCAGGTGACCCCGACGGCGGAGAGCTGGGCGACCTCCTCGCGGCGCAGCCCGGGGGTGCGGCGTCGTCGGCCCCGGACGAGGCCGGCCTGTTCGGGGGTGATGCGCTCGCGGCGGCTGCGCAGGAAGGCGGCGAGTTCGTGCCGCCGGACGGCGGACGCGGATTCCGTGCCGCCCGGCGCGGTCAGCGGGTCGACTGCCATGCTCGTCATGCCTCCAGGGTGCCGGGCGCCCCGGCCTGTTGCCAGGTACCGCTTGTACCAGGATAAAGACACTCTGGTACCAGGCTGGGACGGGCGGGAGAGTCGACGGCGTGAGTGAATCCTCCGTACACCAGACCCTCCCCTCCCCCGCCGCGGCACGGTCGGCCCGCGTCACCGCCCCGGGGGAGATCCGCCACGACCACCCCGCGCCCGAGCTGGGCGCGCTGGGACTCTTCACCGTGCTGCTGGGCGCGGCGCTCCCCCTCATCGACTTCTTCATCGTCAACGTCGCGCTGCCCGCGATCGGCCGGGACCTCGACGCGGGCCCGGCCATGCTCGAACTCGTGGTCGCGGGCTACGGCCTCGCGTACGCCGTCCTGCTGGTCCTCGGCGGCCGGCTCGGCGACATGGCGGGGCGCCGGAAACTGTTCCTCGTCGGGATGGCGGCCTTCGGCATCACCTCGCTGGCCTGCGGGCTCGCCCCGGACGCCTGGACGCTGGTCGGCGCCCGGGTGGCGCAGGGCGCGGCCGCCGCTCTGATGCTGCCGCAGGTGCTGGCCACGATCCAGGCGACGACCCGGGGCCCGCGCCGGGCGCGGGCGATGAGCCTGTACGGGGCGACGGTCGGGCTGTCCATGGTCGCGGGCCAGATCCTGGGCGGGGTGCTGGTCGCCGCCGCCCCGATGTCCTCCGTGTTCGGCGAGAGCGCGGGCTGGCGGTCGGTTTTCCTGGTGAACGTGCCGGTGGCGGCGGTGGGCCTGATCCTGGCCGCCCGCGCGGTACCGGAGACCCGCTCGGACCGCCCGGCCCCCGTGGACGTGCCCGGAACGCTCCTCCTGGCGCTGTCGCTGGTGACGCTGCTGGCCCCGCTGACGGAGGGGCGGGCCGCCGGGTGGCCGCTGTGGACCTGGATCTCGCTGGGGCTGTTCCCCCTCTCCGCGTACGCCTTCTACCGGGTGGAGCGGCGGGCCGACCGGCGGGGCCTGGTGCCGCTGGTCCCGCCGAGCCTGCTCCGGCTGGACTCGCTGCGGCGGGGCCTGGCGCTGGTGGTGCCGTTCTCGCTCGGCTTCGGCGGCTTCATGTTCGTGATCGCCGTGGTGCTCCAGTCGGGCCTGCGGCTGGGCCCGGCGGCGGCCGGCCTCTCGCTGGCCCCGATGGCCCTCGCGTTCTTCGGCGCCTCGCTGGCCGGGCCGCGCCTGGTACGCCGGTACGGCAGCCGGGTCGTGACGGCGGGCGGACTGATCCAGGCGGCCGGCGTGGTGGTCCTGGCGCTCACCGTGCACTTCGCCTGGCAGGGGCTCGGCCCGTTGGGCCTGCTGCCCGGGGTCGCGATCGCGGGCCTCGGGCAGGGCCTCCAACTGCCCGTCCTGTTCCGGATCGTGCTGTCCGACGTACCGCCGGAGAAGGCCGGGGTGGGCGGCGGCGTGATGACGACGACGCAGCAGGCGGCGCTGGCGCTCGGGGTGGCCACGCTGGGCACCCTGTTCCTGGCCCTGGTGCCCGGCCGGGGCATGCGGGACGCGCTGGTGGCGACCCTGCTGGTGCAGTTGGCGGCGGTGGCGCTGACGACCGGGCTGAGCCTGCGGCTGCCGCGCACGGTGGCGTGAGCCCCGGCCCGGGGGCCCGCACCGGCGGTCACGGAGCGGACGCGGGCCCCGGCGGGCCGTCGGCGTCCCGGATACGCCGAGACCGGCGGCGCTCGCGGCGGCCAGCGCGTCCGCGCGGCGCGTCCGCACCGTCCCGTCGCCCCGAGCGCGCGGCACCGCGCCGGCCGGCTCGCCGGCATCGGCCGGCGGCCGGGCGGCGCCCTCCTCCACGGGGACGCCTCAGTCCGCGGGGACGCCTCAGAAGACGGACAGCCCGGTCAGCGTGGTGAAGCGGTCCAGGGCCGACACGCCCGCCACCGAGTTGCCGCGCCGGTCGAGCCCCGGGCTCCATACGCACAGGGTGCACACCCCGGGCACGATGGCGATGATCCCCCCGCCGACGCCGCTCTTGCCCGGCAGCCCCACCCGGTAGGCGAACTCCCCGGCCGCGTCGTACGTCCCGCAGGTGAGCATGACCGCGTTGACCTGCTTCGCCTGCCTGCGGGACAACAGCGCCGACCCGTCGGCCCGGACACCGTGCCGGGCCAGAAACCCCGCGGCGAGGGCCAGGTCCGCGCACGACGCCTCGATCGAGCACTGGCGGAAGTAGGCGGAGAGCAGCTCGGAGACCGGGAGCGTGATGTTGCCGTAGGCGGCCATGAAGTGCGCCAGCGCGGCGTTGCGGTCCCCGTAGGCGGCCTCGGACGCGGCGACTTCCGGGATGAAGTCGATGGCGGCGTTGCCGCTCTCCGAGCGCAGCAGCTCCCGCACCCGGCCGGCGGCGTCCCCGGTCAGGGCCTGGAGCCGGTCGGTCACCACCAGGGCGCCGGCGTTGATGAACGGGTTACGGGGAATCCCGTTCTCGTACTCCAGCTGCACCAGGGAGTTGAAGGGGTTGCCCGAGGGCTCGCGCCCCACGCCCCGCCATATCTGCTCGCCGTCCAGGGAGAGCGCCAGGGCGAGGGCGAACACCTTGGAGATGGACTGCGTCGAGAACGGGTGCCGCCAGTCGCCGACACCGTAGACGGTTCCGTCCGGCTCCGCGACGGCCATGCCGAACCGCCGGGGGTCGGCCCCGGCGAGCATCGGAATGTAGTCGGCGGGAGTGCCGTGGTCGGGCAGTGCGGCCATCTCCTCCGCGATGCGGCTGATGACATCGCTGAAGCGGTGCGTGCCGGGCTGCGGAGTGGCGTTGTCCGCCCGAAGGGCGGCGGAGGGGTGGGACACGGCAGTTCCTGACGACGAGAGGAGCGAGAAGGCCCGGCGGGCGGGGTCGAGGCGGGGGACCGTCCACAGTCTGGACCTCCCCCCGCGAAGGGGCCAAGAAGACCCTCGCACCGCCCGCGCCGGACGCTTGCCCGGGGGCCGGGGCTCCGGCTGTTCGCCTGCGCCCGCCCGGCGAACGACCGGAAGGTCACTGACCCCGTCGACGGGGCCGGTGCGCGGGATCTCACGCGACGGCGCCCCCGCCGGCTTCCCCGCTTCGGGGGCCTCGTCAGGGTGGCCCGCGACCGGTGCTGGGGCCCCCGCCGCCCCGTCGACCCACCCGGGAGGGTGAGCGGGAGCCCTGTTATCGTGCGCCGATGTCAACGATCAGGCAGCTCCAAGTGACCATCGACTGCGCGGAACCCGCCCGTCTCGCCGACTTCTGGTGCGAGGTGCTCGGGTATGTCGTCCCCCCGGTCCCGAGGGGTTTCACCACCTGGGAGGACTACCACCGTTCCCTGCCGCCCGAGGAGCAGGTGGTCTACTTCGCGTGCAGTGATCCCTCGGGGGCCGGCCCGCGCCTGCTCTTCCAGCGCGTGCCCGAAGGGAAGGTCGTCAAGAACCGGCTGCACCTCGACGTGCGGGCCGGTCTCGGGCTCGTGGGTGAGGAGCGGCTGGCCACGCTCGAAGCCGAATGCGCACGGCTGGTCGCGCTGGGCGCGGTACATCTGCGGACGATGCGTGCCGACGGTGAGAACGAGTCCTGCATCGTGATGCGGGACATCGAGGGCAACGAGTTCTGTCTCGACTGATCCGCCTCCCGTCCGCCAGGGCCGCCCTGCCCGCCGCCGTCTCGGCCCCGAGTGTCCCGGGTCACGTCCTGCGGGCGGCGGCGAAGGAGCGGCGGCTGTCGTCGGGCGGAGCCGATGGCTCAGAGGGCCACCGCGTACAGAGCGGGGAGCTCCAGCATCAGATCGTCGCCGGCGGTGAAGTAGACCGTGCCGTCGGCGATGACCGGAGGGACCTGGAGTACGACGCTGTCGTCCCGGGCCTCGCCGCGGGTGTCGAAGACCCAGCGTTCCCGCCCGGTGGCGGTGTCGACCGCGTACACCGTGCCGTCCTTGCCGCCGAAGCAGACCGTGCCCTCACCGACGGACGGGGCTCCCTCCACCCTGCCGTTGAGGGGGAAGCGCCAGGGCTGCTTTCCGTTCGCGCCGTCGACGGCGTACAGGTAGCCGTCGGACTCGTGCACGTAGACGACGCCGTCGGCGGCGACCGGCGTGGAGTACTCGCGCATGGTGGGAAAGTCCCAGAGGCGCTTTCCGCCGGCGGCGTCGAAGCCGTACAGCATGTCGTCGTTGCTGAGACAGACCGTGCCGTCCGTGACCGCCGCGGGATGGAGCACCGCCCGGTCCGGCTTCGTCGGGCTGGTCCAGCGCCTTCGCCCGGTGGCGGCGTCGACCGCGTGCAGTTCGCCCTGGCCGTCGCCGATGTAGACGATGCCATCGGCGATCACCGGGGCGGGCCCGGAGTTGTGCCCGTTCCCCGGGTAGCGGTAGCGCCAGCGCCGCCGCCCGGTCCCGGCGTCGACGGCGTACAGCGTGCCCCGGCTGCCGCCGACGCAGACGGTGCCGTCGGCGAACACCGGTGACGTGGCCAGGGGCTCGTCGGGCAGCGGGAAGGACCAGCGCCGGCTCCCGTCGGCGGCGTCGAGGGCCTGCAACCCGCCGTCACCGGCCATGAAGACGGTGCCGCCGGCGAAAACCGGGGACGCGCCCGACGCCTGGTCGGGCATGGTCACCCTCCAGCGCTGCCTGCCGTTGGAGGCGTCGAGGGCGCGGAGGGATGCCTCTTCGGAGCTGCTGCCGCCCCAATGGCCCATGTAGACGGTGCCGTCGGCGACCGACGCGGGGGACGGCGCGTTGAACTCGGGAACGGACCAGCGCAGGGTGCCGCTCGCGACCTTGCCGCCGGAGGAACCGCCGGAGGACCGGTTGCCGCCGGAGCCCTTGGGGGACGAGTCGCCCGAGGACTCCTCGCCCGTGCCGCCTCCGGAGTCGCCGGCGAGCTGCCAGCCGGCGAAGCCGATGCCCGCGGTGCCCAGCGCGGCGGCGGCGATGAGCAGTTGGCGGCGGGTGCGGCCGGGGGCCCCGTCGGTGAGGGGTGCGCCCGGGGACGACGGAGCTGCCGGGGGCGGAGCCGCCGGTACCGGCGCGGGGACCGCCTCGGGGGCGGGCGCCGGTGCGGCAAGGGCCGTCGGCGGGTGGGCCGGAGCCGGCCGTGGCGCCCTGCCGGTCCGTGTGGGGGCGTGGTGGGCGGCCTGGCCGGCCTCGGCACCGGCCTCCCCCGGTTGCGGTGGAGGCGGCGCGATTCCGCCCCGGACGTGCTCCTGGAGCGCCCGCGCCACCGGCAGCGGCAGCCAGCCGTGCTCGGAGTGCGGCTGGGGCGCCTCCTGCCCCTCGTCCCGCAGTGCCCGGGCCAGCTCCGCCAGCAGGTCCGCCACGGCGGGCCGCTCCTCCGGGTCCTTGGCCAGGCATCGGGCCACCACCGCGCCGAGCACCGGGGGCAGGGCGCTCAGGTCGGGCCGCTCATGGACGATGCGGTAGTGCAGGGCGTGCGGCGCGCCGGCGCCGAACGGTCCCGAGCCGGTCGCGGCGTAGGTCAGCACCGCACCCAGCGAGAACACGTCGCTCGCCGGGCCGACCTGACCGCCCGACACCAGCTGCTCCGGGGACATGAACCCGGGGGTCCCGACGACCGTGCCGGTCTGGGTGAGGACGCTCGTCCCGTCCGTCAGCGAGATCCCGAAGTCGATCACTCGCGGGCCGTCCGACGCCAGCAGGACGTTCGACGGCTTGAGATCCCGGTGGACGACCCCGGCGTCATGGATCGCCTCCATCGCCTCGGCCAGCCCCGCACCGAGCGCGAGTACAGCCGGTCCGGGCCACGCGCCGTGCTCCGCTATCGCCTCTCCCAGCGACATCCCCGGTACGTACTCGGTGGCCAGCCACGCGGGAGTCCCCTCCGGGTCGGCATCGACCACCGAGGCCGTGAAGACGCCCGTCACGCGGCGGGCGGTGGCCACCTCGCGGGCGAACCGCTGCCGGAACCCGGTGTCCTCGGCGAGCTCCGCGCGCACCACCTTCACCGCGAGCGACCGGCCGCCGGGGGTACGCGCCAGGAAGACCCGGCCCATACCGCCCGCGCCGAGCCGGGCCACGATCCGGTACCGGCCCACCTGACGCGGGTCCCCCGCCTCCAGCTCTGCGATCACCTTCACGCCCTCCGCTCGGATTCCCGCCAAGATCGGAACAGCCGCGGGAGTCTGCACGATACCCAGGGACGCCGGACGGCCGCGGGCGAGAACGGCCGGCGGGCAGGTGCGGCTGGGCCGGAGCCGGGGGCTTCGCGTCGTCCGGGCGTGGTCGACCGGGACACGCGCGTGGGCCCGGATCACGGATGATCCGGGCCCACGGTCGTACGGGGCGGTACGGGTACCGCTCGGGTGTCAGCTCTGCGCGGGAGCGTCCTGCTCGCCCGGCTCGGCGGTCGTGGCCGCCTGGGCCTCGGCGCGCTCGCGCATCTTGCGCACCAGCTCCTGCTTCTTGTCCTCGGCGGCCTTGCGGTCGGCGTCGCGCACGGAACCCGCGCCCTGCTGTTCGGCGCGGGACAGCTTCTTGCGCTGTCCGCCGACGCCGAGGAGGTTGTTGCGGCTCTTGGCCACGGTGTTCTCCCTTTCATGGTGAGAAATGAGGAAGGAAGTGATCGGGTGATCGAGATCGATCCGGTGGGCGGCGGGCGGTCGGGGCCCGCCGCGCTCTCACTCGTAGATCTGGAAGAACGAAGACATGCGGAGACCGTACCCCGCTGCCGGTGCGCCCCGCACCGGAATTTCAGTCCGTCGGACCGACCGTCGCCCGATGGGCATCGGCCAGGTGCGACATCGCGTACCTCCGGGACCGGCGGGGCTCCGGTGGACGACGAAGCCCCCGGTTCTGTACCCGGAACCGGGGGCCTCACTCGTGTACGAGCGTACGGAGCGTACGAGGTGTCAGCAGCCGATCAGACGGGCGCCGAGGTACGCCTGGATCTGGTCCAGGGAGACGCGCTCCTGCTTCATCGTGTCGCGCTCGCGCACGGTCACCGCGTTGTCGTCGAGGGTGTCGAAGTCGACGGTGACGCAGAACGGGGTGCCGATCTCGTCCTGACGGCGGTAGCGGCGGCCGATGGCGCCGGCGTCGTCGAACTCGATGTTCCAGTTCTTGCGCAGGTCGGCCGCCAGGCCCTTGGCCTTCGGCGAGAGCTGCGGGTTGCGGGAGAGCGGCAGGACCGCGACCTTGACCGGAGCCAGGCGCGGGTCCAGGCGCATCACGGTGCGCTTCTCCATGACGCCCTTGGCGTTGGGCGCCTCGTCCTCGATGTAGGCGTCGAGCAGGAACGCCAGCATCGCGCGGCCGACACCGGCCGCGGGCTCGATGACGTACGGCGTCCAGCGCTCGCCGGCCTCCTGGTCGTAGTACTGGAGGTCGGTGCCGGACGCCTTGGAGTGCGCCTTGAGGTCGTAGTCGGTGCGGTTGGCGACGCCCTCCAGCTCGCCCCACTCGCTGCCGCCGAAGCGGAAGCGGTACTCGATGTCGGCGGTGCGCTTGGAGTAGTGGGAGAGCTTCTCCTGCGGGTGCTCGAACCAGCGCATGTTCTCCTCGCGCATGCCGAGGTCCGTGTACCAGTTCCAGCGCTGGTCCATCCAGTACTGCTGCCACTCCTCGTCCTCGCCCGGCTTGACGAAGAACTCCATCTCCATCTGCTCGAACTCACGGGTCCGGAAGATGAAGTTGCCCGGAGTGATCTCGTTCCGGAAGGACTTGCCGACCTGCGCGATGCCGAACGGCGGCTTCTTGCGGGAAGTCTGCTGCACCTGGCCGAAGTTGGTGAAGATGCCCTGGGCGGTCTCGGGGCGCAGGTAGGCGACCGAGCCGGAGTCCTGGGTGGGGCCGAGGTGGGTGGAGAGCAGGCCCGAGAACTCCTTGGGCTCGGTGAAGGTGCCCTTGTTGCCGCAGTTGGGGCAGTTGAGGTCGGCGAGGCCGTTGACCGGCGGCTTGCCGTGCTTCTCCTCGTACGCCTCCTCCAGGTGGTCGGCGCGGTAGCGCTTGTGGCAGGAGGTGCACTCGGTCAGCGGGTCGGAGAAGGTGGCGACATGGCCGGAGGCGACCCAGACGTCCGGGGCCAGGATGACCGACGAGTCGAGACCGACCACGTCCTCGCGCGAAGTGACCATGTAGCGCCACCACTGGCGCTTCAGGTTCTCCTTCATCTCGACGCCCAGCGGCCCGTAGTCCCAGGCGGCGCGCTGACCACCGTAGATCTCACTGGAGGGGTAGACGAAGCCACGGCGCTTGCTCAGGCTGACGATGGTGTCGATCTTGTCGGCGGCCACGGTGCTCTCTTCATTACGACGGCGGAACTGGACAGGGGCGGCGCGCACGCGCCTCGACGGGGGTGGCGGTCGGGAGACGAGCGGGCGAATGCCTCAGATTACCGGCGGGCGCACCCCTGGGATCAAATCGATAGGGGGGCGAGCGATTCCTCCGCCGCCACTCTGTGATCTTCCGGGCATCTCATCCGTCTTGTTGACAATCGTTTCCACTTTTGTTGAAAATGACTGTCATGAACGTACGCCGCCTGATACCCACCACCGCCGTCGCCGGAGCAGTCGTCCTCGGCCTGACCGCCCTCTCGGCCTGCTCCACCTCCGACGCCGCCGACGGGAGCGACGGCGGCAAGCTGAAGGTGACGGCGTCGTTCTACCCGATGCAGTTCCTGGCCGAGAGGATCGGCGGCGAGCACGTCACCGTCACCGGTCTCACCAAGCCGGGCGTCGAGCCGCACGACCTGGAGCTCACCCCCCGCCAGATCGGCTCCATCAGCGAGTCCGACTACGTCCTGTACCTCAAGGGCATCCAGCCCGTCGTGGACGACGCGATTCTGCAGTCCGGTGTGAAGAACACCGTCGACGCCGCGACCCTGACCACGCTGGAGAACCACGGCTCCGAGGTCGTCGGCCACGACCACGGCCACGAGGGCGAAGAAGAGCACACGGACGAACACGGGGACGAGCACGCGGACGAGCACGGCCACGAGGAGGAGGCCCACGAGGAGCACTCCGAGGGCGACGGCCACAACCACGGCGAGGAGGGCGGCGCCGACCCGCACATCTGGCTGGACCCCGTGAAGTACGCCGAGGTCGCCAAGGGAGTGGGCGCGTCCCTGGGGAAGGCCGACCCCGACCACGCCGCCGACTACAAGAAGAACACCGACGCGCTCGTCGCCGAGCTGGGCAAGCTGAACACGGCGTTCGAGACCGGGCTGAAGAACACCTCCACCAAGACCTTCATCACCACCCACTCCGCCTTCGGCTACCTCGCCGAGCGCTACGGGCTCACCCAGCAGGGCATCGCGGGCATCGACCCCGAGGCCGAGCCGAGCCCCGCCCGGATCCAGGAGATCCACACCATCGCGGAGAAGGAGAAGGCCACCACCGTCTTCTTCGAGACGCTCGCCAGCGACCGGACCGCGAAGACCCTCGCGAAGGACACCGGCCTCAGGACCGGCGTCCTGGACCCGCTGGAGGGAATCACCGAGAAGTCCCAGGGCGCTGACTACATCGAGGTCATGGAGTCCAACCTCGCCGCGCTGCGGAAGGCACTCGGCGCGAAGTGACCCGCACCACCCCGAGGAACCGCACCACCCCCGGATCGGAGGCGCTCGTGCCGGAGCGTGAGAGCACCACCCATGAGGCCGCGCACGGACCCGCCCACCGGGCAGCCCGCACGGCCGCCCGCGAGCCCGCCCAGGAGCCCGTGATCGCCCTGCGCGGCGCCACGGCCACCCTCGGCGCGCGCCCCGTGCTGCGCGGCGTGGACCTGGCCGTGCACCGCGGCGAGGTCGTCGCACTGCTCGGCGCCAACGGTTCCGGCAAGTCCACCGCCGTACGGTCCGCCATCGGGCAGGTCCCGCTGACGGGCGGCACGGTCGAGCTGTTCGGCACCGAGCTGCGCCGCTTCCGCCGGTGGGGCCGGATCGGTTACGTCCCGCAGCGCACCACGGCCGCGGGCGGCGTGCCCGCCACGATCCGCGAGGTCGTCGCCTCCGGGCGGCTGTCCCGTACGGGGCTGCGGTGGCCGGGGAAGGCGGACCGGGCGGCCGTGGAGCGCGCCATCGCGCTGGTGGGGCTGGCCGACCGCGCCAAGGACTCCGTGAGCGCCCTGTCGGGCGGCCAGCACCAGCGGGTCCTGATAGCCCGCGCCCTGGCCGCCGAGCCGGAGCTGCTGATCATGGACGAGCCGATGGCCGGAGTGGACCTGGCCAGCCAGGAGATCCTGGCCTCGACCCTGCGCAAGCAGGTGGCGCTGGGCACCTCCGTGCTGCTGGTGCTGCACGAGCTGGGCCCGCTGGAGCCGCTGATCGACCGGGCCGTCGTGCTGCGCGACGGCTGCGTCACCCACGACGGCCCGCCGCCCGAGGCACTCGGCCAGCACGCGCTGCCCGGCCACGACCACGTACACCCCCACGCGGCCGCCGAGCCCGTCCGGACGGGACTGCTGACCTGATGATGCTGGAATTCCTGAACCCCCCCTTCATGCAGCGGGCGCTCATCGCGGCCGTGCTGGTCGGCATCACCGCGCCCGCCATCGGCATCTACCTGGTGCAGCGGCGGCAGGCCCTGATGGGCGACGGCATCGGGCACATCGCGATGACCGGCGTCGGCCTCGGCTTCCTGCTCTCCACCAACCCGGTCTGGATGGCCACCGCCGTCGCGGTGGCCGGTGCGGTCGTGATGGAGCTGATCCGCTGGTACGGACACACCCGCGGCGACCTCGCCCTGGCGATGCTGTTCTACGGCGGCATGGCGGGCGGCGTCATGCTGATCAACCTGTCCGACACGGGGTCCAACGCCAACCTGACCTCGTACCTCTTCGGCTCGCTCGCCACGGTCTCCGCGTCGGACGTCACCGCGATCTGCGTGCTGGCGGCCTTCGTGGTGCTGGTCACCGTGGGACTGCGGCGGCAGCTGTTCGCCGTCAGCCAGGACGAGGAGTTCGCCCGGGTGTCCGGGCTGCCGGTACGGGTGCTGAACCTGCTCGTCGCGGTGACCGCCGCCGTGACCGTGACCGTCGCGATGCGCGTCGTCGGCCTGCTGCTGGTCAGCGCGCTGATGGTGGTTCCGGTGGCCGCGGCGCAGCAGATCACCAAGTCCTTCAAGGCCACCTTCGTGCTGTCCGTCGTGATCGGCACGGCCGTGACCCTCACCGGCACCGTGACCTCCTACTACCAGGACGTTCCGCCCGGCGCGACGATCGTGCTGCTGGCCATCGCGGTGTTCGTCGCCCTGACCGTGCTCGCCGCCCCGCTCGCGAGACGCCGGGCGCGGGCGAGCGAGGCCAGGGGCGCCGAGTGCACCCTGGAAGTACCGGCGGCCCGCCGGGACCGGGACGACGTACGGGTGTGACACCGTACGGTGCGACGGCGTCGCACCGTACGTGTTCGCCGGAGACACCCGGCCGGGCTGGCACAATGGCCCGACACATGTACGGGCGACACGAGGAGGCACCTGTGGCCACGGCGCCGATCAGTGGCACGAACGCAGCGCCGGTACGCGGCCGGTCCACCCGGCAGCGGGCGGCGGTGGCGGCGGCGCTCGACGAGGTCGACGAATTCCGCAGCGCCCAGGAGCTGCACGACGTCCTCAAGCACCGCGGCGACTCCGTGGGCCTGACCACGGTCTACCGGACCCTGCAGTCCCTCGCCGACGCCGGTGAGGTCGACGTCCTGCGCACCACCGAGGGCGAGGCCGTCTACCGGCGGTGCTCGACCGGTGATCACCACCACCACCTGGTGTGCCGGCTCTGCGGCAAGGCGGTGGAGGTCGAGGGGCCGGCCGTCGAGCAGTGGGCCGAGATGATCGCCGCCCAGCACGGCTACGTGAACGTCGCGCACACCGTCGAGGTCTTCGGCACGTGTGCGGAGTGCGCCGCGAGCAAGGCGTAACGAACGGCAGGAGGCGGGTCCAGGGGCGCTCCACGCGCCCCGGGCCCGCCTCTTTCGCGTCAACCTTCAGGCCACCGCGCCGCGCGTCACTTCTCGGCGGCCTCCGCGGCCTTCGCCGCCTTGGCGGCCTCCACCGCCTCCGCCCCGCCGAAGCGGCGGTCGCGCTGGGCGTACTCCAGGCAGGCCCGCCACAGGTCCCGGCGGTCGAAATCCGGCCAGAGAACGTCCTGGAAGACCATCTCGGCGTACGCGCTCTGCCAGATCAGGTAGTTCGAGGTGCGCTGCTCGCCGCTGGGGCGCACGAAGAGGTCCACGTCCGGCATGTCCGGGTAGTACGTGTACTTCGCGAAGGTCTTCTCGTTGACCTTGGACGGGTCGAGCTTCCCGGCCGCCACGTCCTGGGCGATGCGCTGCGCGGCGTCCGCGATCTCGGCGCGGCCGCCGTAGTTGACGCAGAAGTACAGCGTCATCCTGTCGTTGTCCTTGGTCTGCTCCTGGGCGACCTGGAGCTCCTGGACGACGGACTTCCACAGCTTGGGCATACGGCCCACCCAGCGGATGCGGATGCCGAGCTCGTCCATCTCGTCGCGGCGGCGGCGGATCACGTCGCGGTTGAAGTTCATCAGGAACTTCACCTCGTCCGGCGAGCGCTTCCAGTTCTCCGTGGAGAAGGCGTACAGCGAGAGGTTCTTGACGCCCATCTCGATACAGCCCTTGAGGACGTCCATGACGACGCCCTCACCGACCTTGTGGCCCTCGGTCCGGGGCAGACCCCGCTCCTTGGCCCAGCGGCCGTTGCCGTCCATCACGACGGCGACGTGCTGGGGCACCAGCTCACCGGGGATCTTCGGGGGCGTCGCGCCCGTGGGGTGCGGCTCGGGGGTCTTGTACGTGCGCCGGCTTCGGCCGCCGAGGATCCCGCGTACTGCCATGAGCTTCTCAGTCTCCCTGTGTCACTTGGACCCACCGGCAACTGGGGGGTCGGTCCTGTCCACGCACCGCGTCGTCTGCCCGACGCACCGCGTCACTTCTCCACGTACCGCAGCGAGCGCAGTCCGCGCTCCAGGTGCCAGTGCAGATAGGCGGACACCAGTCCGCTCCCCTCCCTGACATGACGCGCCTCGCACGCGTCCGCCGTCACCCAGTCGCCGCTGAGCAGCGCGCTCAGCAGGGCCAGGGCCTGTGCCGAGGGTACGACGCTCCCGGGGACCCGGCAGTCACCGCATATGACGCCCCCCGCCGCGACGGAGAAGAACCGGTTCGGGCCGGGCATTCCGCACTTGGCGCAGTCCTCGAAGCTGGGCGCGTACCCGTTGACCGCGAGCGAGCGCAGCAGGAACGCGTCCAGGATCAGGTGGGGGGCGTGCTCGCCCCGGGCGAGGGTCCGCAGCCCGCCGACGAGCAGCAGATACTGCTGGACGGCCGGTTCGCCCTCATGGTCGGTGAACCGCTCGGCGGTCTCCAGCATCGCGGTGCCCGCCGTGTAGCGGGCGTAGTCGGCGACGATCCCGCCGCCGTAGGGGGCGATCGTCTCGCTCTGGGTGCAGAGTGGCAGCCCGCGGCCGACCAGCTCGCTGCCGCGCGCGAAGAACTGCACGTCGACGTGGGAGAAGGGCTCCAGGCGGGCGCCGAACTTGGATTTGGTGCGGCGCACCCCGCGGGCGACGGCGCGGACCCGGCCGTGGCCGCGGGTCAGGATCGTGATGATCCGGTCGGCCTCGCCCAGTTTCTGCGTACGCAGCACGATGCCGTCGTCCCGGAACAAGCTCATGCGCCCATTGTCGCCCACCCGGGGCCGCCCGTGGCGGGCCGGCCGCGGAGAGGGCTCTACGAGGGCGTGCGGGCGGCTGCCGCCAGCAGGCGGGCGGTGTCCTCGGCGGGAAGCTGGAGGGCGCTACCGACCGTGGTCAGCACCTGGCGCTCGGCGGCGCAGTAGGGCCCGTCGGCCAGCGCGATCCTGGCTCCCTGGAGGAGGACGGACTCGCGGCCGGCGGCGGCCAGGTGCGGGGCGAGCGGGGCCAGCACCTCGTGCAGCTCGATGGCGAGGGTCGGGCCGCACGCCTCGGCGGCCGGGTCGGACCCGGAGCCCTGCCCGGTGTCGGCGGCCAGCACCTCGACCACGGTGAACAGCTGCTCCTGGGTGCAGTCGTCGAGCCCGGCGTCGCGCACGGTGGCGACGGCGGCCTCCAGGACCGTGCGGGAGGTGGTGCCCCCGGCGGCGAGAACGGCCAGGGTGACGGTGTGGACGGCCTCGCGGAGCATCGCGGAGAACCGGGTCGTGGTCGGGTGGTCCAGTGCCTCGGGGGCGTAGTGGGCGAGGCAGGCGGCGCACTCGACGACGGGGGCGGCCTCGCCCCGCCGGACCAGGGGGACGCCGAGGACGGTGAGGCGGCGGCGGCCGGTGAGCCGCCGGTAGTTGCGGTCTCCCCCGCAGCCGGGGCAGAAGAAGGCGCCGTCGCCGACGGCGTCCCAGATGGTGCGAACGCCGCAGAGGACGGGCCTCAGAGCGCGTTGTCCTTTGGCTGACCGCACGTCGCACACCTCCGTAACGCTCCGGCAACACTGCCGTGTGTTGGACGTGATGTTAGCCACACGCGCGAGGGGGCGTCAGCCTCTTGGACGTCACAACCCCCGGATATGGCCGAACCCCGACCACCCGCGGCGGGCGGTCGGGGCCTCTCAATGCCGTCGTACGAGGTCGAATCGGACGTCCGTACGAGGGGGAGGATCCGCGGGGCCGGAAGGGCCCGGACGGGTCAGCGGGCCGCGCGGTTGACCGCGGAGACGACCGCCTTGAGCGAGGCGCGGGTGGTGTTGGCGTCGATGCCGATGCCCCACAGGACCTTGCCGTCGATCGCGCACTCGATGTACGAGGCGGCCTGGGCGCTGGCGCCCTCGCTCATCGTGTGCTCGGTGTAGTCCAGCAGCCGGGCGTCGATGCCGATGGCCTGCAGCGCTTCGAAGAACGCGGAGATCGGTCCGTTGCCCGTGCCGCTCAGCACGGTGTCCGTGCCGTCGACGGTGGCCTCGACCGTCAGGGTGTCCTTGCCGTCGGTGTCGGTGGTGGTCTGGCCGGAGCGGATCTGTACGCGTCCCCACCGAGCCGCGGCGTCACCCGGGTTCGGCAGGTACTCGTCCTGGAAGGTGGTCCAGATCTGGGCCGGGGTGACCTCGCCGCCCTCGGCGTCGGTCTTGGCCTGAATGATCCGGGAGAACTCGATCTGCATCCGGCGCGGCAGGTCCAGTTTGTGGTCGTTCTTCAGGACGTACGCGATGCCGCCCTTGCCGGACTGCGAGTTGACGCGGATGACGGCCTCGTAGGAGCGGCCGACGTCCTTCGGGTCGATCGGCAGGTACGGCACGGCCCACTCGATGTCGTCGACCGTCTTCCCCCGGGCGGCGGCGTCGCGCTCCAGGGCGTCGAAGCCTTTCTTGATGGCGTCCTGGTGGGAGCCGGAGAAGGCGGTGTAGACCAGATCGCCCGCGTAGGGGTGGCGCGGGTGGATCTCCATCTGGTTGCAGTACTCGCTGGTGCGGCGGATCTCGTCGATCTGCGAGAAGTCGATCTGCGGGTCGACGCCCTGGGAGAACAGGTTCATGCCCAGGGTGACCAGGTCGACGTTGCCGGTGCGCTCGCCCTGCCCGAACAGGCAGCCCTCGATGCGGTCGGCGCCGGCCATGATGGCCAGCTCGGCGGCGGCGACGGCGGTGCCCCGGTCGTTGTGCGGGTGGACCGACAGGCAGACGAACTCGCGGCGGGTCAGGTTGCGGGACATCCACTCGAAGCGGTCCGCGTGGGTGGAGGGCGTCGAACGCTCCACGGTGGCGGGCAGGTTGAGGATGATCTCGCGCCCCTCCTCCGGCTGCCAGACGTCGCAGACGGCCTCGCAGACCTCCAGGGCGAAGTCCAGCTCGGTGTCGGTGAAGATCTCCGGGCTGTACTGGTAGCCGAAGACCGTCTCCGGGCCCAGGATCTTCTCGGCGTACTCCATGACCAGCCGGGTGCCGTCCACCGCGATCTGCTTGACCTCCTCGCGCGAGCCGCGGAAGACGACACGGCGGAAGGTGGGGGCGGTGGCGTTGTAGAGGTGGACGGTGGCCCGGTGCGCGCCGGCCAGGGATTCCACGGTGCGCTCGATCAGCTCCTCGCGGGCCTGCGTCAGGACGGAGATCGTCACGTCCTCGGGGATCGCCCCCTCCTCGATGATGGAGCGGACGAAGTTGAAGTCGGTCTCGCCGGAGGAGGGGAAGCCGACCTCGATCTCCTTGTAGCCCATCTTGACCAGCAGGTCGAACATCTCGCGCTTGCGGGCCGGGGACATCGGGTCGATCAGGGCCTGGTTGCCGTCGCGCAGGTCGGTGGACAGCCAGCGGGGGGCCGCGGTGATCCGGTTGCCGGGCCAGGTGCGGTCGGCGATGTCGACGGCCTCGTAGCCGCGGTACTTGTGGACCGGCATCCCGGACGGCTTCTGGAGGTGCGTCGCGTTGGTGATCGGGGTGGGGCGGCCGACAGGATTACCGGCGGGGTTCACGGTGGTCATGGCGTAGGGCTCCTCGGTCCAGCGGGGGGTCGGCCGACTGTGTCGCTGCAGCACCAGACTCCGCGGGGAGGGAGTCGGCCTACGACTACAGGCCCTCGCCGCGGCAGCTAAGGAGAAGCAGCCCGAAACGCATGATGCGAGGAGCGTAACCGAGTGCGGCCCGTGGGGTCGGCCCGTATCAGTATGCGGGACCGGACATCGATGACGGGTAAACGATGACTGATCACTCCATTTCGTCAATCATCGTCGCAACCGGTGACAGGACGGTGACGGAGTGCCACAGTCGTTTCATGCACCTTCGAACCGACGGCGACCTCCACCCCGTCTTCTGCACCATCGTTCCGCCCCACGTCCTGGATCACCTGTCCCGGTCCGCCGATACCCGGCTCGCGGACCCGGCCCGCCGCACCCTGGCCGCCGACGGCCTCCGCCGCGACCGCCGCCGGACGACGGCGCTCGCCGCCGCCCCGGCCGCCCCGGGCGTGGGCGCGGTCCCCACCAAGCCCCACCGCACCCTGTACGACTGCGGCAACGGCACCGCCCTGCCCGGCCGCCGGGTCCGCGACGAGGGCGACAAGCCCACCTCCGACGCCAGCGTCAACCGCGCGTACGCCGGCCTCGGCGCCACCTTCGAACTGCTGCTCTCGGCGTACGGCCGCAGCTCGATCGACGGCAAGGGCCTGCCGCTGATCGGCTCCGTGCACTACGGCGAGGAGTACAACAACGCGTTCTTCGACGGCGAGCAGATGGTCTTCGGGGACGGCGACGGCGAGATCTTCCTCGACTTCACCGTCGCGGTCGACGTGATCGCCCACGAGCTGGCCCACGGCCTGACGCAGTACACCGCCAACCTGCGCTACGAGGGCCAGTCGGGCGCGCTCAACGAGTCCGTGTCCGACGTCTTCGGCTCGCTGGTGAAGCAGTACTCGCTGGGCCAGAGCGCGGAACAGGCCGACTGGCTGATCGGGGCCGGGCTGCTGGCGCCCCGGGTCAGCGGGGACGCGCTGCGCTCGATGAAGGCCCCGGGCACGGCCTACGACGACGACGTCCTCGGCAAGGACCCGCAGCCGGGCTCCATGGCGGACTACATCGAGACGGAGGAGGACAACGGCGGGGTCCACCTGAACTCCGGCATCCCCAACCGCGCGTTCTACCTCCTGGCGACGGCGCTGGGCGGCAACTCCTGGGAGCGTGCGGGACAGATCTGGTTCGACGTGCTGACCGGCGGCGAGTTGACGGCGAACGCGGACTTCGCGGAGTTCGCCCGGCTGACGGTCGCGGCGGCGGGCGACCGCTTCGGCGAGGCGGACGAGCGGGAGGCGGTCCTCAAGGCATGGTCGGAGGTGGGCGTTCCGACCCGGGCGTGACCCGGCCCGCCCGGGAGGCGGTCACGACGCGAGCGGATCGCGGCCGTCCTGGCAGGCGGGGTTGAACCCCCGTACGCCCCCCGATAGACAGGACCCCATGCGCATTCAGGTCAGCCGGACCGGCGGCTTCGCCGGCATCGCCCGCCGCCATGAGGTCGACACCGAGGGGCGGGAGGACGCCGCCGAGTGGCGGGCGCTCGCCGAGGAGGCGCTCGCCTCCGCGCGGGACACTCCGCCGACGGGCGTGCCGGACGGCTTCCGGTACGCGATCACGGTCGGAGACCGCACCGTGTACTGCGCTGACCCCGATCTGACCGGGGCGCAGCGCACGCTGGTCTCACGCGTCCTCAAGGAGGGCGCGTGAGATCGGCACCCGTGCCGTACGACCGCTAGAAGCCCAGCTTCCGCAGCTGCTTCGGGTCGCGCTGCCAGTCCTTGGCGACCTTGACGTGCAGGTCCAGGAAGACCGGCGTGCCGAGCAGGGCCTCGATGTGCTTGCGGGACTTGGTGCCCACGTCCTTCAGCCGCTGGCCCTTCGGGCCGATGATGATGCCCTTCTGGCTGGGGCGCTCGATGTAGACGTTGGCGTGGATGTCCAGCAGCGGCTTGCCCGCCGGGCGGTCCTCGCGGGGCAGCATCTCCTCGACGACGACCGCGATGGAGTGCGGCAGCTCGTCGCGTACGCCCTCCAGCGCCGCCTCGCGGATCAGCTCCGCGACCATGACCATCTCCGGCTCGTCGGTGAGGTCGCCCTCCGGGTAGAGCGGCGGGCTCACGGGAAGCAGCGGGGCGATGAGGTCGGCGAGCAGGGCCACCTGGCCGGCCCCCCGCCCGCCGTCGCCCCTGCCCTTGCCGGAGGGGGTGCGTCCGGCCTCCTGCTCCTCCTTGACGGCCGACACCGGAATGATCTCGGCCCACTCGAAGCCCAGCTCGTCGGCCAGCGCGGAGACGGCGATGAGCTGTTCGGCGAGCGCCTTCGACTCGACCAGGTCGGTCTTGGTGATGATGGCGATCTTGGGGGTCTTCTTGATCCCCGCGAGCTCCTTGACGATGTACTTGTCGCCGGGGCCGAGCTTCTGGTCGGCGGGCAGGCAGAAACCGATGACGTCGACCTCGGCCCAGGTCGTCCGCACGACGTCGTTGAGCCGCTCGCCGAGGAGCGTGCGCGGCTTGTGGAGACCGGGGGTGTCGACCAGGATCAGCTGCGCGTCGTCCCGGTGCACGATGCCGCGCACCGTGTGCCGGGTGGTCTGGGGGCGGTTGGAGGTGATCGCCACCTTCTGACCGACGAGAGCGTTCGTGAGGGTGGACTTGCCGGCGTTGGGGCGGCCCACGAAGCAGGCGAAGCCGGCTCGGTGGGGGGAGGTGGTCTCCGCTTGCGGGGCAGCGGATTCTTGGTTCGGGCGAGCGCTCATGGCGACCATTCTCCCCGATCCCGGCGGCGCTGCCGCACAGTGGGCCGGGCGAGGTCCGTCACGGACGCCTCAGGCCGGGCGCGTACGGCCCCGGCGGGCCTGTGCCCACAGGGCCGTTCCGGCCGTGAGAAGCAGCGCGAGCAGTCCGGCGAGGAGCCAGGGCACGGCCAGGAACGTGACGGCCGCCGACTCCCGCGTGCCCTTCGCGGTGGCGGTGAGCCGGATCTCGGCCCGGTCCAGCTGCGGCGCGCCGTCCCAGGTCTCGGTCAGCCGGACCCGCTGGCGGGGCAGCAGCTCGGCGGGCGGTCGCGTCAGGCCGCGCTCCAGCAGGCCGAAGAGACCCTCGGCGCGCAGGGCGACTGCGGGGGCGAGGGTGACGTTCCCCCGGTTGTGGAGGGTGTACGGGATGACGGCGCGGCTCGTGCCGGTGCCCGGGACCAGCGGGCGGCGCCGCTCGATCCGGATGTCCTCGACGGAGAGCGCGGGGACGGTGGGCCCGTTCACCCGCAGGTGGATGCGGGCGCCGACGGCCCGGCGGACCCCGACGGCCACGGCGCCGCGGCGGGCGGCCGCCACCCGTTCGTCCAGGGCGATCAGGGCGCCGGGGTGGTCGCCCGGCTCGGCGTCATGATGTCGGCGGGCAGGGCCAGGTCGACGGGGTTGCTGGCGGCGGGTTCGACCACCGTGTAGGTGACGGCGACGGTGTCGCCGACCTGCGGGGTCGCGTTGTCGACGGTGATCCGCGCGGTCGTGGTGCCGTCGATGGGCGGGATGCCCGCGATGGGCGGCGGGACGCAGTGGGTGGGGAAGTCCACCGCGACGGACGCCGTCGCGGCGGCCTGCGCCGGGCCGCCGAGCAGCCCTCCCCCGGTGACGACGAGTGCGGTGATGCCCAGGGCGGCGGCCCAGCGGCGCCGCGGGTCGGTGGATCTTCGCGTGGTCGGTCGCATGAATTCGGTGCCCTCCTGCGGAAAGCGGCACGGCGGCTCTCCCGTACCGGCAGGTGGCCATTGACGACCCGGGCGAAAAAGAAGTCAATGCGGACGGAACGCGGCGACTGATGGCCCATCAGATGATGGCGGGGTCGACGCACTCGGGGACCGCCCGCTCCGGCCGGCCGCCGCCCGGACCCGCCCGCCCGGACCCGCCCGCCCGGACCTCCGGGGCCCGCGCGGCCCACCGCCGCGCGGCTACCCATCGGCCCGCCGTGAACACCGGCCCGCTCAGCCCGCCGCCACGCGGACCCGCAGCATGCCGTCCGGGCCCGCGAGCAGCACCGGGGTGTCCGGTCCGCCCAGGTCCCGCACCGCGGCCCGGTCCTCGTCGGAGGGGGCGTCGGCGGCGGAGACGACCGCGGCCGCCTCCAGCGACGTGGCGCCGCTGGCCACCGCCATGGCGACGGCGGTCCGCAGGGCGCTGAGCTTCAGCGACTCCAGCGCCACCGTGCCCGCGACGTACGTACGCCCCGTCTCGTCGCGTACGGCCGCGCCCTCGGGGACCCCGTTGCGGGCACGGGCGCTGCGCGCCAGGGTGACGATCTTGCGGTCCTCGGCGTCGAGCTCCGTGGTGTCGGTCATGGCACGAGCATACGAAGCGGACACGGACCCGCGCAGGTCGCCCCCGGCGGGGCCGCGCGGGCCACCCGTGTCGCTCACGTGCCCTACGCGCGATCCAGGCGCAGCCGCTCCGCCTTCGGGAGTCCGGCGACGACCAGGTCGTAGGAGTCCTCGACCAGCTCGCGCAGCAGCCGGTCCGGGACGCCGGAGACGGTGACCGTGTTCCAGTGGCGCTTGTTCATGTGCCAGCCGGGCACGATCGCGGGGTGCGTCTCACGCAGCCGGATCGCCTCGTCGGGGTCGCATTTGAGGTTGACCGTGAGCGGCCGACCGTCCAGTGCGGTGAGGGCGAACACCTTCCCGGCAACCTTGAAGACGGAGGTCTCCGGGCCGAACGGGAACTCCTCCACGCTCGCGTTGAACTCCAGGCAAAGGGCCCGCAGCCGCTCCGGCGTCATTCCGCCTCCTTCTCCTCGGCCTCCTGGGGCTCCGGCTCCACCAGCACGGTGACGATCTTGTTCCGGCGGCCCGCCGGGGACTCCGCGGTGAGCCGGAGCCTGCGGCCGTCGGGCAGCTCGACGGCCGCGGACGCGCCGGCGATCGGTACCCGGCCGAGCGCCTTGGCGAGGAGGCCGCCGACGGTCTCCACGTCCTCGTCGTCGTACTCGTCGAGGCCGAAGAGGTCGCCCAGGTCCCCGATGTCGAGCCGGGCGGTGACCCGGTAGCAGCCGTCTCCCAGGTCCTGGACGGGCGGCAGCTCCCGGTCGTACTCGTCGGTGATCTCGCCGACGATCTCCTCCAGGATGTCCTCGATGGTGACGATGCCCGCGGTGCCGCCGTACTCGTCGATCACGACCGCGACGTGGCTGCGGTCGCGCTGCATCTCGCGCAGCAGGTCCCCGGCGTTCTTGGTGTCGGGGACGAAGGCGGCGGGGCGCATCGCGGTGGAGACGGGGTCGGACTCGGACTCCCGGTTGATGTGCGTCTTGCGGACCAGGTCCTTGAGGTAGACGACCCCGACGACGTCGTCCTCGCCCTCGCCGGTGACCGGTATCCGGGAGAAGCCGGAGCGCAGGGCGAGGGTGAGGGCCTGGCGGATGGTCTTGTAGCGCTCGATGGAGACGAGGTCGGTGCGCGGCACCATGACCTCGCGGACCAGCGTGTCGCCCAGCTCGAAGACGGAGTGCACCATGCGGCGCTCGTCGTCCTCGATGAGCGACTCCGCCTCGGCCAGGTCGACCATGGCGCGCAGCTCGGCCTCGCTGGCGAACGGGCCCTTGCGGAACCCCTTGCCCGGGGTCAGGGCGTTGCCGACCAGGATCAGCAGCTGCGGGACCGGCCCCATGATCCTGGCCAGCGGCAGCAGGACGTACGCCGAGGCCGTGGCCGTGTTCAGCGGGTGCTGGCGGCCGATGGTGCGCGGGGAGACGCCGATGGCGACGTAGCTGACGAGGACCATCACGCCCATCGCGACGGCCAGCGCCTCCCAGGTCTCGGGAAACGCCTGGAGGCACGCGTAGGTGACGAGGACCCCGGCCGACATCTCGCAGGCGACCCGCACCAGCAGGGCGACGTTGAGATAGCGGGTCGGGTCGGCGGCGATCTGCGCAAGCTTCGCGCTGCCGCGCCGGCCGGAGCGGACCGCCTCGTCCGCCCGGAAGCTGGAGGTGCGGGCGATGCCGGCCTCCGCGCAGGCGGCGAGCCAGCCGACGACGACCAGCAGCACGGCACCGGTGATCAGGGGCGCGCTCACGAGACGGTGGGGGCCGGCGACGCCCCGGTGAGCCCGTGCTCCCCGCGCCAGCCGTCCACGATGGCGGCCTGGAGACCGAACATCTCGGCCTTCTCGTCCGGCTCCTCGTGGTCGTACCCCAGCAGGTGCAGGACTCCGTGGACGGTCAGGAGCTGGAGCTCCTCGTCCATGGAGTGCTGGGTCGGGGCCTCTTCGCCCTGCCTCTTCGCGACCTCCGGGCAGAGCACGATGTCACCGAGGAGCCCCTGCGGGGGCTCCTCGTCGTCCTTGGCCGGCGGACGCAGCTCGTCCATCGGGAAGGACATGACATCGGTCGGACCGGGGAGGTCCATCCACTGGATGTGCAGCTGCTCCATGGCGTCGGTGTCCACCACGATCACCGAGAGCTCGGACAGCGGGTGGATCCGCATCCGGGCCAGTGCGTAGCGGGCGATGTCGAGGATCGCCTGCTCGTCGACCTCGGTTCCGGACTCGTTGTTGACGTCGATCGACATGGTGCGCTGCGGCTACTTCCCTTTACGGCGGTCGCGTCGGCCGTCTTCGCGGCCTTCCGCCTGACCGTCCTGCTGACCGTTTCGGCTGTCGTACTTCTCGTACGCGTCGACGATACGGCCGACGAGCTTGTGCCGGACGACATCCTGGGAGGTGAGCCGGGAGAAGTGCACGTCGTCCAGGCCCTCCAGGATGTCCTGGACCTGCCGCAGACCGCTCTTGGTGCCGCTCGGCAGGTCGACCTGGGTGATGTCACCGGTGATGACGATCTTGGAGTCGAAGCCGAGGCGGGTGAGGAACATCTTCATCTGCTCGGCGCTGGTGTTCTGCGCCTCGTCGAGGATGATGAAGGCGTCATTCAAGGTGCGGCCCCGCATATAAGCCAGCGGCGCCACCTCGATCGTGCCCGCCGCCATCAGCCGCGGGATCGAGTCGGGGTCGAGCATGTCGTGCAGGGCGTCGTAGAGCGGGCGCAGATACGGGTCGATCTTGTCGAACAGGGTGCCCGGCAGGAAGCCGAGCCGCTCTCCCGCCTCGACCGCGGGCCGGGTCAGGATGATCCGGCTGACCTGCTTGGACTGGAGTGCCTGGACGGCCTTGGCCATGGCCAGATAGGTCTTGCCCGTGCCGGCGGGACCGATCCCGAACACGATCGTGTGCTGGTCGATCGCGTCGACGTACCGCTTCTGGTTGAGGGTCTTGGGGCGGATGGTGCGGCCGCGGTTGGAGAGGATGTTCTGCGTGAGCACCTCGGCCGGCGTCTCGCCCCCGGAGTCTCCCTGCCCGGTGCCGGCCGCCTTGAGCATGGCGATCGACCGTTCCACTGCGTCCTCCGTCATCGGGGCTCCGGTGCGGAGCACGAGCATCATCTCGTCGAACAGGCGTTGGATGAGAGCGACGTCGGCCGCCTCGCCCGTGGCACTGATCTCGTTGCCCCGGACGTGGATGTCGGCCGCCGGGAAAGCCTCTTCGATCACGCGCAACAGCGAGTCCCCCGACCCCAGGAGCATCACCATGGGGTGTGCGGCCGGGATCCTGATCTGGGCACGCGCCTGCGGCTGTGTGGGTGTCTGAGTCATGGGCCGGCCCTCGGGCCTGCGCATACCTCCCGTTGCAGGGTTCTCGCTGCTCGACAACCTCTGGATTACCAAGCGTACGACCTGGCAGGGACAACGCAGAGTGCTTTTACCGGCCGTGTGTGCGACGCGACCCCGCGCCCGCTCACCGGCGGAAGCCGATCGTGGGCACCGCACGCCGCAGCGGCCAGGCGCGGGCCGCGGTGGGCAGGAGGTCGTCCAGGAAGGCGTAGCGCTCCAGGGCGGCGGGGTCCTGGCCCTCGCAGGTGCGGATCAGCTGCCACCAGGCGGCGATCTCGGCCCAGCCGGGCGCGGAGAGCGAGCCGCCGAACTCCTGGACCGAGAGGGCGGCGGTGAGCCCGGCGAAGGCCAGCCGGTCGGCGAGCGGCCAGTCGGCGAGCGTGCCGGTCACGAAGCCGGCGACGAAGACGTCCCCGGCCCCGGTGGGGTCGAGGGCCTCCACCTCGATGGCGGGCACCTCCGCGGCGGCGCCGGTGCGGCGGTCGACGGCGTACGCGCCCTCGGCGCCCAGGGTGACCACGGCGAGCGGGACGCGTTCGGCGAGCGCGTGGGCGGCGGTGCGCGGGCAGTCGGTGCGGGTGTAGCGCATCGCCTCCTCGGCGTTGGGCAGGAACGCGGCGCAGTGCGCCAGGTCGGGCAGGGCTTCCAGGTCCCAGCGGCCGGTCTCGTCCCAGCCGACGTCGGCGAAGACCATCGCGCCGTTCCGGGCGGCGGTGGCCACCCAGGGCTCGCTCCGGCCCGGGGCGAGCGAGGCGATGGCGGCGCGGGCGCGCGGCGGACAGTGCGGGAAGACGCGGCCGGGCGCGGCGGTCCCGGTGGGGGCGGGCGCCTCGTGGCCGTGGGAGACCATCGTGCGCTCGCCCTCGTACGCCATGGAGACGGTGACCGGGGAGTGCCAGCCGGGGACGGTGTGCGACATCGACAGGTCGATTCCCTCGCCCTGTTCGAGGGCGTCCCAGCAGTGCTCACCGTAGTGGTCGTCGCCGAAGGCGGCGGCGAGTGAGGTGCGCAGGCCGAGGCGGGCCAGGGCGGTGGCCATGTTGGCGACGCCGCCGGGGCTGGAGCCCATCCCCCGGGCCCAGGACTCGGTACCGCGCACGGGGGCGCTGTCCAGGCCGGTGAAGATGATGTCGAGGAAGACCGGGCCCGTCAGGAAGACGTCGCAGGCGGGGTCGCGGGGGGCGCGCAGCGCCAGCAGCGGGTCGATGCCCGGAGTGTCTGTGCTCACCGTTCGCTCCCGGGGTCGTGCGGCGGATCCCGGCGGGATCCGGACCGTGTGAGTGCGGCCAGTCTGCCCGATCCGTACGGGGGGAACACGGTATCCGCGCCCAGGTGTTCGCAGCACACCTGACCTGCATAAACATGCGCTAATACCCGGGGATTTCCTGCATAAACCAATAAGTGACCCACATCACAGCGGGGCGGCTTTCGGGGAGCCGGGAGCGCTTGATACAAATTGCCCCGCGAGCACCTCCGGGGACCTTCTCCGACGAGAGCCGCGCATCCCGGCATATCGCCACAGCTCCCGCATTGCCGCATTCCCGCGTGCCTCCGCACGCTTCGCCGTGCCCTTCGCCGCTGTACCCCGCTCCACCCTCTGCACCCCTCCCCTCCCCCTGCCTTCTCAGGCATGTCTTCAGGAACGCCCATGTCCTCGCGCCCTGGTGCCGTGTGGCCCTTGGTGGCCGTGTTCACCGCTGGCTACCTCGCCTCCTACCTGCTCCCCACCGTCGTCGGGCGGCTCAGCGCCGAGCTGGCGCTGAGCCCCGCCCAGGCGGGCCTGGTCGGCAGCGCCCTGCTCCTCAGTTCGGCCGGAGCCGGCTTCTGTCTGGCGGGCCGGGTCGAGCGGTACGGGGCGCGCACCCCGGCCCGGGCCGGACTGGTGCTGGCCGCCGTCGGTTACGGCGGCGCCGCACTCGCCGGGTCGGTGCCGCTGGTGGTGCTCGGCGTGGTGGTCGGCGGCTTCGGCTCGGGCACGGCGACGGCGGTCGCCGCGGCCCAGATCGCCGCCCGGCGCGACCCGCACCGGACGTCCTCCCTCGGGCTGCTCACCGTCTCCGCCACGGCGGGCGTCCTCTATCTGACGATCCCCCACCTCGGCGGCGGCCACCGGCTCCCGTTCGCCGCGATCGCCCTGGTCGCCCTCCTCGTCTGGCCCGCGACCGCCAAACTCGGCGGTTCGACGGCGGCGGAGGGGCCCGCCTCGCCGGTCACCGGCCGGCTCCCGCACCGCCGCTCCGGGCTCGTCCTGGCGGGCGGGATGCTCGTCTGGTCCATGGCGCAGAACGCGCTGTGGGGCGTGAGCAGCCGTATCGGCGTGGACCAGGCGGGGCTGTCCGAGGTCACCGTCGGCGCGGTGTTCGCCGCCGCCCTCGGCGCGGGCCTCCTCGGCGTGACGGGTGCCGGACTGCTCGGGGCCCGGCTCGGCCGGGCGGTGCCGATCGGGCTGGGGACCGTGGTCATCGCGGCGAGCATCGTGCTCAGTTCCTCGGCCCGGGACCTCGGATCGTTCGCGGCCGGCGAGGTGCTGTGGAACGCCTTCTACCCGGTGGTCCTCTCCTACCTCATCGGGCTGGCCGCCTCGCTGGACGTACGCGGGCGGTGGGCGGTGCTGGCGGGCTCGGCCTCGTCCGTGGGGGTGGCCTGCGGTCCCCTGCTGGGCAGCGTGCTCTCCGAGGAGGCCGGCTATCCGGTGATGGGGCTGCTCCTGGGGGCGGCCACCCTGCTGGTCGCCGCCCCGGTGACCGCCGTGGCGCTGCACACCGGCGGGCGTCCGCTGGTGCCCGGCTCGGTGCGCCGCCGCGGTGGCGCCCCGGCCGCCCTGCTCGCCGCCACCACCGGGAACCTGCCCGGTGCGGTGCCGAAGCTCGGTTCACCGGAGCAGGCCGTCACGGAGCTGCGCGTACCGGCCCTGCGGCGCGGTCGGCTGGTGCGCAGCGCGATCCGGACGGCCGGTCCGGACGGCGGTTCCGGTCAGTCGAACGCGTACGCCTCGACCTCGGACAGGTAGCGCGCCCGGCGCTCCTCGTCGTGGTCGAGGAAGGCCGCCTCGAAGGAGTTGCGGGCCAGGGTGCGCAACTGCTCCCGGTCGAGGGCGAGCGCGTCGCGGACGGCGTCGAAGTTGTCCCCGGCGTAGCCGCCGAAGTAGGCGGGGTCGTCGGAGTTCACCGTGCACAGGAGTCCGGCGGCCATCATCCGGGGCAGCGGGTGGTCCTCCAGCGTGTCGACCGTGCGCAGCCGCACGTTGGAGAGCGGGCAGAGGGTGAGCGGCACCCGGTCGGCGACCAGCCGCTCCACCAGCTCCGGGTCCTCCAGGCAGCGCAGCCCGTGGTCGATGCGCTCGACGCCGAGGACGTCCAGGGCCTCGCGGATGTACTCCGGCGGGCCCTCCTCCCCCGCGTGGGCCACCTTGCGCAGGCCGAGGGCGGTGGCCGCCTCGTACACCGCGCGGAACTTGGCGGGCGGGTGGCCGACCTCGGCGGAGTCCAGGCCGATCGCACTGATCCGGTGCAGGTACGGCTTCGCCGCGTCCAGGGTGCCGAGGGCCGATTCGGCCGACAGGTCGCGCAGGAAGCACATGATCAGCTGGGTGGAGACGCCGTGCCTCTCCTCGCTGCGCTCCAGTGCGCGGCCGAGGCCCTCGATGACGGTGCCGATCGGGACGCCCCGGGCGGTGTGGGCCTGCGGGTCGAAGAAGATCTCGGCGTGCCGGACGCCCTGGGCGGCGGCGCGGGCGAGGTAGGCGTCGACGAGTTCGGCGAAGTCGTCCTCCGTGCGCAGGACGGCCATCAGCGCGTAGTACAGGTCCAGGAAGGACTGGAGGTCCTCGAACCGGTAGGCGGCGCGCAGTTCGTCGGCGGTGGCGTACGGCAGGGCAACCCCGTTGCGTTCCGCGAGCGCGAAGGCCAGCTCGGGTTCGAGGGTGCCTTCGATGTGGAGGTGGAGTTCTGCCTTGGGGAGGTACACGGTGTCTCGCAAACGGTGGTGCGGGTGGGGGGTCGGTGGTCCGCGGTCGGTTCAGCGGTGCCGGGTGGGGACCGGGACGCGGACCAGGTCCTGGGCGACGGTGAGTTCGCCGTCGAAGCCGGCGGCGCGGGCCTGGGACTCGAAGGGCTCCGGGTCGCCGTAGCGCTGGGAGAAGTGGGTCAGCACGAGGTGGCGTACGCCCGCCTCCTTCGCCACCCGGGCGGCCTGCCCGGCGGTGAGGTGGCCGTGGTCGACGGCCAGCTTCTCGTCCTCGTCGAGGAAGGTCGACTCGATGACGAGCATGTCGCAGCCCTCGGCGAGGGCGTACACCCCGTCGCAGAGCCGGGTGTCCATGACGAACGCGAAGCGCTGCCCGCGCCGGTGCTCGGAGACCTGCTCCAGGGTGACGCCGCCGAGGACGCCCTCGCGCTGGAGGCGGCCCACGTCCGGTCCGGCGATGCCGTGCTCCGCCAGCAGGGCGGGCAGCATGCGCCGGGTGTCGGGCTCGGTGAGACGGTAGCCGTACGACTCGACGGGGTGCGAGAGCTTCGCGCTGTCCAGGGTGTACGCGGGGGTGGCGGCGAGGACTTGGCCGGCTCCGGCCACCGGGGCCTCGGTCAGCTCGACGGTCTCGCGGTAGGCGGTGGCGTACCGCAGCCGGTCGAAGAAGTGCTGGCCGCTCGCCGGGTAGTGCGCGGTCACCGGGTGCGGCACCTGGTCGAGGTTGATGCGCTGGATCACCCCGGCGAGCCCGAGGGAGTGGTCGCCGTGGAAGTGGGTGACGCAGATCCGGTGGAGGTCGTGCGCGGCGACCCCGGCCCGCAGCATCTGGCGCTGGGTGCCCTCGCCGGGATCGAAGAGGATGCCCTCGCCGTCCCAGCGCAGCAGGTAGCCGTTGTGGTTGCGGTGCCGGGTGGGGACCTGGCTGGCGGTGCCGAGCACCACCAGCTCGCGTACGGACATGGGTGGGAGCTCCTACGGGGCGGACTTATCCGGGGGGCCACTGGAGGCCGCGGCCGCCCAGGACGTGCGCGTGCGCGTGGAAGACGGTCTGTCCGGCGCCGGAGCCGGTGTTGAGGATGATCCGGTAGCCGGAGCCGTCGACCTTCTCCTCGGCGGCGACCGCTCCGGCCTCGCGCAGGACGTCGGCGGCGATGATCGGCTCGGCCGCGGCGAGGGCGGCCGCGTCCGGATAGTGGGCCTTCGGGATGACCAGGACGTGGGTCGGGGCCTGCGGGTTGATGTCGCGGAAGGCGACGGTCGTCTCGCTCTCGCGGACGATGGTCGCCGGGATGTCCCCCGAGACGATCTTGCAGAACAGGCAGTCGGACTGCGGTTCTCCCGCCATGGCCGGGTCTCCTCGTCGCTGGTGATCAGTACAGGGGCATGCTATCGCCGAGCCCCCGCCGGGTGCGGGGCGCGGCCCGTGTTGACGCGGGCAGCCTCCGTGCTGACGCGGGGGGCCTCCGTAGTGACGTGGGAAGAGGCCCGCGCTTCAGCCCCAGCGGCCCGTGCGCCCCAGCAGCAGCGCGGTCGCGGCCGTCCCGGCGGTGGAGGTCCGCAGCACGCTGCGGCCCAGGCGGTAGGGGCGGGCGCCCGCCTCCGCGAAGGCGGCCAGCTCCTGTGGGGAGACACCGCCCTCGGGGCCGACGACGAGCACGATCGTGCCCTCGGCGGGGAACCCGGCCGTGGCGAGGGGGGTGCTGTCGTGGTCGCGGTCCTCGTGGAGGACCCCGGCGAAGTCGGCGTCGGCGAGGAGGGCGGCGACCTGCTTGGTCGTCAGGGCGTCGGCCACTTCGGGGAAGCGCACCCGGCGGGACTGCTTGCCCGCCTCCCTCGCCGTCGCGCGCCACTTCGTCAGCGCCTTGGCGCCCCGCTCGCCCTTCCACTGGGTGATGCAGCGGGCCGCCTGCCAGGGCACGATCGCGTCGACGCCGGTCTCGGTCATGGTCTCGACCGCCAGCTCGCCCCGGTCGCCCTTGGGCAGTGCCTGGACGACGGTGATCCGCGGCTCGGGCGCGGGCTCCTCGTGGACGCTGTCGAGGCCGGTGACCGTGAGCCGGTCCTTGCCCTCGGCGGCCCGCACGACGCCCTCGGCCCAGTGGCCGCGCCCGTCGGTGAGGACGACGTCCTCACCGGGCTGGAGCCGCTTGACGGAGACGGCGTGCCGTCCTTCGGGTCCGTCCAGGACGAACTCGGGCCCGGTGGGCATCCGCTCGACGACGAAGACCGGTGCGGTCACCGGGGGCTCCTCATGCTCAGGGCCGACCGGGCGGCCTCCAGTTCGGCGGCGAGCAGCTCGATCAGCTCGCCCACGGGCAGTTCCCGGGCCATCCGGTGCCCCTGCCCGGCCCACAGGGCCATGCCCTGGGCGTCCCCGGTCTCGGCGGCGGCCCGGCGCAGCCCGCTGGTGACGTAATGGACCTGGGGGTAGGCGGCGGGGGCGTACGGGCCGTGTTCGCGGACGAAGCGGTTGACGAGGCCGCGGGCGGGCCGCCCGGAGAAGGCGCGGGTCAGCTCGGTGCGCACGAACAGGGGGTTGGTCAGGGCCTGCTTGTGCAGCGGGTGCGCCCCGGACTCGGGGCAGGCCAGGAAGGCGGTCCCGAGCTGGGCGGCGTCCGCGCCCGCCGCGAGGACGGCGGCGATCTGCGCGCCGCGCATCAGGCCGCCGGCGGCGACGACCGGGATCCGCACGGTCTCGCGGACCTGGGTGATCAGGGAGAGCAGCCCGGTCCCGGTGGGGCCGATCTGCGGATCGTCGCGGTGGGTGGACTGGTGGCCGCCCGCCTCGACGCCCTGTACGCAGACGGTGTCGGCGCCCGCCCACTGGGCGCGTTGTGCCTCCTCCGCCGAGGTGACCGTGACGACGGTGTGCGTTCCGGCCCTGGCGAAGGCGTCCAGCGTGTCGCGGGCGGGGCAGCCGAAGGTGAAGGAGACCACCGGAACCGGGTCCTCCAGCAGGATCGCGACCTTGGCCTCGTAGCCGTCGTCGCCGCTGCTGTCCGGGTCGCCGAGCGGGGTCTCGTACCAGGCGGCCTCGCCGGCGAGCTGGTGGCGGTAGACCTCGACGGCGCTGGGGTCGGCGAGCGCGGGCTGCGGCATGAAGAGGTTGACGCCGAACGGCCCGCCGGTGATCCGGCGCAGCTGTTTGATCTCGTTGTACATCCCGTCCGCCGTTTTGTACCCGGCGGCCAGGAATCCGAGTCCGCCGCCCTCGGCGACGGCCCCGGCGAGCTGAGGTCCGGACGCGCCGCCCGCCATGGGGGCCTGCACGATCGGATACCGGCAGAGATCGGTCAGCTCCAAGGACATGACCGCATCGTGCCACGTCCCGTTGCACAGGGCCGAATCAGCCAGCCGACGGCCTGACCGGTTCTCCCTCCGTACGCCGCACCGCCCGCCGGTACGGACCCGGCGGGCGGTGCGGTGAAAGGCGGAAAGCGGTTCAGCGGCCGTTGAAGGCGTCCTTCAGCCGGGAGAACAGCCCTTGCTGACCTGGCTGAAACTGACCGAGAGGCCGCTCCTCGCCGCGCAGCTTGGACAGCTCCCGCAGCAGCCGCTCCTGCTCCGCGTCGAGCTTGGAGGGGGTCATCACCTCGACGTGCACGATCAGGTCGCCCCGGCCGCCGCCGCGCAGATGCGTGATCCCGCGCCCGTGCAGGGGCACGGACTGGCCGGACTGGGTGCCGGGCCGGATGTCGATCTCCTCCAGGCCGTCCAGCGTCTCCAACGGGCACTTGGTGCCGAGCGCCGCCGCGGTCATCGGGATGGTGACCGTGCAGTGCAGGTCGT
Source organism: Streptomyces sp. NPDC091649 (assembly GCF_044756785.1). NCBI lineage: Bacteria > Bacillati > Actinomycetota > Actinomycetes > Kitasatosporales > Streptomycetaceae > Streptomyces > Streptomyces sp. NPDC091649. Next base: position 82,171 of record NZ_JBIVTR010000002.1, read on the forward strand.
CGCCGCGCCGCTGGAAGACGGCGTGGGGCAGTTCGTGGATCTCCACGTACAGGTCGCCGGGCGGTCCGCCGCCGGGGCCGACCTCGCCCTCGCCGGCGAGCTGGATGCGGGTGCCGTTGTCGACGCCCGCCGGGATCTTCACGGTCAGGGTGCGCCGCGAACGGATGCGGCCGTCGCCGGCGCACTCCGGGCAGGGGGTGGGCACGACCGTGCCGAAGCCCTGGCACTGCGGGCAGGGCCGCGAGGTCATGACCTGGCCCAGGAAGGACCGGGTGACCTGCGAGACCTCGCCGCGGCCGCGGCACATGTCGCAGGTCTGGGCCGAGGTGCCGGGGGCCGCGCCCTCGCCGCTGCAGGTGGTGCAGACCACGGCCGTGTCGACCTGGAGGTCCTTGGTGGTGCCGAAGGCCGCGTCGTTGAGGTCGATCTCCAGGCGGATCATGGCGTCCTGGCCCCGGCGGGTCCGCGAGCGCGGACCGCGCTGCGCGGCGTTGCCGAAGAACGCGTCCATGATGTCGGAGAAGTTGCCGAAGCCGCCGGCCCCGAAACCTCCCGCACCGCCACCGCCGCCGCCGCCGGAGAGCGGGTCGCCGCCGAGGTCGTAGACCTGCTTCTTCTGCGGGTCCGAGAGCACCTCGTAAGCGGCGTTGATCTCCTTGAACCGCTCCTGGGTCTTCGGGTCCGGGTTGACATCCGGGTGCAGCTCGCGAGCGAGCCGACGGAATGCCTTCTTGATCTCGTCCTGAGATGCGTCGCGGCGCACGCCGAGTACGGCGTAGTAGTCCGTGGCCACTTACGACTCCGCCAGGATCTGTCCGACGTAACGTGCCACTGCGCGTACCGCTCCCATCGTTCCGGGGTAGTCCATGCGGGTCGGTCCGACCACGCCGAGTTTGGCGACTGCCTCGTCGCCTGAACCGTAGCCGACCGCGACGACGGACGTGGAGTTGAGCCCCTCGTGGGCGTTCTCGTGCCCGATCCGTACGGTCATGCCGGAGTCCGTTGCCTCACCGAGCAGCTTCAGCAGGACGACCTGCTCCTCCAGCGCTTCCAGCACCGGCCGGATCATCACCGGGAAGTCGTGTCCGAAGCGGGTGAGGTTGGAGGTGCCGCCGATCATCAGCCGCTCCTCCGTCTCCTCGACGAGTGTTTCGAGGAGGGTGGAAAGGACGGTGGAGACCGTCCCCCGGTCCTCGCTGTCGAAGGATTCCGGCAGCTCCTGCACCAGCCGCGGGACATCCGCGAAGCGGCGTCCGACGACCCGGCTGTTGAGCCGGGCCCGCAGATCCGCCAGCGATGCCTCGCCGAAGGGCGCAGGGCAGTCGATCATACGCTGTTCGACCCGGCCGGTGTCCGTGATCAGGACGAGCATCAGCCGGGCGGGGGCGAGCGCCAGCAGTTCCACGTGCCGCACCGTCGAGCGGGTCAGCGAGGGGTACTGCACGACGGCGACCTGCCGGGTCAGCTGCGCGAGCAGCCGCACCGTCCGGCCGACCACGTCGTCGAGGTCGACCGCGCCGTCGAGGAAGTTCTGGATGGCCCGGCGCTCGGGCGAGGACAGCGGCTTGACGCCGGCGAGCTTGTCGACGAAGAGGCGGTACCCCTTGTCGGTGGGGATGCGCCCCGCGCTCGTGTGCGGCTGGGCGATGAAGCCCTCGTCCTCCAGCACCGCCATGTCGTTGCGGACGGTGGCCGGGGAGACTCCCAGCCGGTGCCGTTCGGTCAGCGCCTTGGAGCCGACGGGCTCCTCGGTGCCGACATAGTCCTGGACGATGGCGCGCAGCACTTCGAGTCTGCGTTCGCTGAGCATCGCGCACACCTCCAGCCGTGTCTCTCGGTGTCTGTCTGGCACTCGGTGCGTTCGAGTGCCAGCAATTCCCCGCGGTCAGTGTACGGGGGCGGGGTGGGGCCGGGGCAAGGGCGACCGGCCCACGCTCCGGCGGGACCGTGCAGGTCGTTGCCGATAGCGTCGCCGTATGGACGTCGCTTGGGAAGACTTCGGCTGGGAGCGGTTGGGCAACGGTATCGGCAGGCGGCGGCTCCCGGGCTGGGACGCCACCGCCGCGCTGGCCGCCGGGCCGGACGGCGTACTGCTGTACGACACCGGCGCCACGCTGCGCGAGGGCGTCGAGCTGCGGCGGCAGGCGGAGGCGCTGCTCGGACGGAGAGTGACGCATATCGCACTGAGTCACCCGCACTTCGATCATGTGCTGGGCACCGCCGCGTTCGCCGGGGCGCAGGTGTACGGGGCGGTGGGCGTCGGCGCCCTGCTGCGGAACGAGGCGGAGGGGCTGTGCGCCTCGGCGGTGCGCCACGGGGTGCCGGAGGACGAGGCGGCCCGGTCGGCGGACACGCTGGTGGTCCCGCACCACGAGGTGTGCGGCGACTGGACGCTCGACCTGGGCGGCGGCCGTCAGGTACTGCTGGCGAACGTGGGCCCCGGGCACAGCGGCCATGACCTGGCGGCGCTGGTGCCGGACGCGGACGGGGGGCCTCCGGTGGTGTTCTGCGGCGACCTCGTCGAGGAGTCGGGCGAGCCGCAGGCCGGCCCGGACGCGATCACCTCGCGCTGGCCGGCCGCGCTGGAGAGGCTGCTGGCGCTGGGCGGCGAGGACGCGCTCTATGTGCCGGGGCACGGGGCCGTGGTGGACGCGGCGTTCGTCCGGGCGCAGCGGGCGTCGCTGGCGGAACGCTTCGGCGTGCGGCTCGACGGGGGGTGAGCCCCCAAAGGACCTGTCGCCGGTCTTCGCCGGGTCCTCGGCGCCTGGCGCGCGTACGGCGAATATCGTCGTGCCATGCGCAGCTACCAGCCGGACCTGACCCCGCCGTGGAAGCGGTCCGCCCCCGTGCCCGAGGTGCCCGCCGAGCCCGATCTGGTCGTGGAGGAGGTCGCCACCGGCTTCTGCGGTGCGGTGATCCGCTGCGAGAAGACGGCCCAGGGGCCGACGGTGACCCTGGAGGACCGCTTCGGCAAGCACCGGGTGTTCCCGATGGAGCCGCGCGGCTTCCTGCTGGAGGGCAGGGTCGTCACGCTGGTGCGCCCGGGCCCGGGCGGTCCCGTGCGTCCCACGCGCACGGCCTCCGGCTCGGTGGCGGTGCCCGGGGCGCGGGCGCGGGTGGCGCGGGCCGGGCGGATCTATGTGGAGGGCCGGCACGACGCGGAGCTGGTGGAGCGGGTGTGGGGCGACGACCTGCGCATCGAGGGCGTGGTCGTGGAGTACCTGGAGGGGGTGGACGACCTTCCGTCGATCGTCGGGGAGTTCGCGCCGGGGCCGGACGCCCGGCTGGGCGTGCTGGTGGACCATCTGGTGCCCGGCTCCAAGGAGTCCCGGATCGCCGAGCGGGTGACCGGCGCGCACGTGCTGGTGGTGGGGCACCCGTACATCGACGTGTGGGAGGCGGTGAAGCCGTCCTCGGTGGGGATCGACGCCTGGCCGACGGTGCCGAGGGGGCAGGACTGGAAGACGGGCGTGTGCCGGGCGCTGGGGTGGCCGGAGAACACCGGGGCGGCCTGGCAGCACATCCTGTCCAAGGTCCGCAGCTACAAGGACCTCGAACCCCAACTGCTGGGCCGGGTAGAGGAATTGATTGACTTCGTCACTCTTCCGGACTGATGTCCGGCGGCTGGGAGGGCCCGATACCGCCCTGATACGGGAACGTCGAAGACGATCACGTGCCGATCCCTATGAATGCCTGCGCCCCACAAGCACCATCGGTTATTGAGGGGAGAGCACGGACAGGCGTTCACGGGCCCGAAGGGCTCACGGGGGAAGGGCACGGGGCGATGGCGCGCGAGGTCTGGCGGGACAGTGCGGACAACGAGGCGGCGTCGGCCGTCTTCCACCTGATGCAGCAGCTGATCGACCGGTACCGGGTCAACCGGCCGGTGATGCCGCTCGTGGTGGCCCAGGCTGCGGACGCCGGGGCGGGGCCGGAGATCGACGCCCGGGTGGAGCAGCTCGTGCGTCAGGTGCACCGGGCCAACGAGCTGCGGCGGGTGCCGGTGCGGCTGCTGGACGGCGCGGGGGCGACACCGTACGAGGCGGCGCTCGACATGGTGCGCACGCTCTCCGAGAAGCCGTGGGAGACCCGCGAGAACACCCAGTACAAGACGTTCTCCTTTCCCCGCTCGCGGCTGCTCGGCGCGATCGAGCAGGCCACCGCGGCGGTGGTCGAGCAGTCCGACGGGAACACCTCCGAGGTACGCGAGGAAAGGATTCTGGAGCAGCTGAGCCGGCTGCGCTGGCGGTCCGGGCGGCCCCGCCGGGGCACCTGGTGGGACTCCCTGCGGCGGTCGGTGCGTCCCGAGACGTTCGTCGGCGCGCTCTTCATCGCCCTCCTCAGCGTGCTGCTGGGGGAGATCGACTGGCTGCTGACCGTGCTGGTGGCGGCCCTCGCGCTGATCGGGCTCGTCGTGGTGGGCCTGGCGAGCCGGGCCGCGCCGCCGCTGCTGTGGCTGCGCCGGGCCAGCCGGTGGTTCGCCACCACCTCGTCCCTGGCCGCGTCCAGCACCGGCCATCCGTCGGACGGCTGGTCGTGGTTCTCGCCGAGCGGCTCGTGGCGGGTGATCGGGGCGCGGGCGGCGGCGGTCGCGGAGCGGGTGGCGGACGCGGGGACGGGCGACGAGCACGCGCGCCAGTTCCATCTGGAGCTGCGGGTGCAGGCGCTGCTGGAGGACCTGCGGCACAACTACCGCCCGCACTCCCTGGACTGGCGGCGCAGCAAGCGCACGGTCCCGCCGGTGGTGTTCCTCCCCCGGGCCACCCAGGACAACGGCGGCATCCTGCTGATCAACGCGATCAACAACGTGCGGTCGCGGCGCAGCGAGGTGGATCCGCTGCTGCTGCTCGCCTCGCTGCCCGCCCCCGAGATCATGCGGCACACCCCGCCGCTGCCCCCGGAGCGGCCGGGTCCCGGGGGGCCGGCCGGTTCCTCCGGAGCGCGGGCCCGCTACGAGCGCTGGGTCGACGACCTGAGCCTGGGCCAGTCACCGGTGGCGGCGGCGACCCTGGCGTGGGTGCTGCTGCTGCCGCTGTCCACCGAGAAGCTGACCCATGAACACGCGCACGCGCAGCTCGTCACCCACCGGGTGCGGCGCACCTGGGCGTGGTGGGTGATGTCGCGGGCGACCGTCGCCGTGCTCGTCGTGGGCAGTCTGCTCGGGGCGTTCCTGTGGGCCGGGCACTGGCGCGAGACGTACTGCCACGGACCGCTGACCGACCGCAGCACGGACGCGATCTGGGCCGGTCCCGACGGCGACCGGGAGTGTGTCGGGGTGGCGACCGCTCGCGAGGTGCTCTTCGCCCGGGGCAACGGCCTGGAGCTGAAGGGGGCCGGCGAGGGCATCACGTTCGAGCGGATCGAGCAGGCGATCCGCGAGGAGAACGACGACATCGAGCCGGGCGACGCCTACGTGACGATCGTGTACGCCGGTCCGCTCACCGCCACGGGCAACGACCGGGAGGCGACCCGCAAGGGCCTGGAGGAGCTGACCGGCGTCTACCTCCAGCAGCGGGCGGTGAACAAGACCGTGCGCCGGTCGGTGAGGCTGCGGGTGCTGACGGCCAACGGCGGCGAGGACATGCTGCGGCAGAACACCGCCGTGAAGAAGATCATCGAGGTGGCCCGGCGGGACCCGACGGTGGTCGGGGTGGTGGGTCTCGGCCGCAACACCGACGAGAGCGACGACGCGGCGGAACTGCTGCGCGAGGCGGGGCTGCCGCTGGTGAACACGACGAACTCCAGCAGCGACCTGCCCCGCCGGTTCCCCAACTACTTCGGCCTCGCGGCGACGGACGAGGAGCAGACGTACGCGCTGGGGCTGGTCGCCCGGCAGGTCGCGGAGGGCCTGGACCGCCCGCACGCGCTCGTGCTGTCGCGCCGGACCCGCAACGGGGACAAGGACCGGTACACCGCCGAGCAGCGGGCCGCGGGCAAGGAGATGCTCCGCACGTCGGGCTTCACACTGGGCCGTGACGTGGAGTACGACCTCGCGGGCGGAGCCAGCCTCAACGCCCCGCTGACCACCATCTGCCGGGCCGAGCGGGTCCCCGACGCGCTGTACTTCGCCGGGCGGGTCGAGGACGTGCGGACGCTGATGCGGGGCCTGTCGGAGACCACCGGGTGTTCGGACCGGCGGATGACGGTGTTCACCGGGGACGATCTGACGAAGGGCACGTTCGACGACGACGACAGCACGTCCATAGCGGCCAACGTCACGCTCTACCACAGCTCGCTCGCCCCGCTGGACCGGGGGAAGAACCTCGGTTTCTACGGGGACGCGTACCGCACGCTGCGGGCGCTGCACCCCGACGGCGAGGTCGCCGAGCTGGCCCCGGGACGTCCGGCGTACGAGGACGAGCTGTTCGCCAGCGGGCAGACCGTCATCTCCTACAGCGCGACGGCGGCCCTGTACGACGCCGCGGCGCGCGGCGACAAGCGCCGGAGCGCGGCGGAGACCTGGGCGACGCTGCACACGGTCGACCTCAACAACATGCCCACGGGGACGATCTCGTTCAGCCGTGCCAGGTCCTCGGTGTCCGACAACGTGCACGGTCTCAACATCGTCAAGGTGATCCGCCGGGGCCCGAAGGCCGAACGGACCCACGTCTGCGGCAAGCCGGCCGGGGTCGCGCCGCCGCTGACGGCGAAGGACTGCAGGCCGTGAGGTTCTCCGGGCGGGTCAGTCGACCAGGTCCCGCACGACGGCGTCGGCCAGGAGCCGCCCGCGCAGGGTGAGGACCGCGCGGCCCCTCCCGTACGGCTCCGGGTCCAGCAGTCCGTCGCCCAGGGCGCGGCGGGAGGCGGCGAGACCGTCGGGCCTCAGGAGGGAGAGGGGGCAGCCCTCGCGCAGCCGCAGTTCCAGCAGGATGCGTTCGACCCGGCGGTCCTCCTCGCCGAGGACCTCGCGGCCCGCGCCGGGCGAGCGGCCCTCCGAGAGCGCCTGGGCGTACGCGCCGGGGTGCTTCACATTCCACCAGCGGACCCCGCCGACGTGGCTGTGGGCGCCGGGGCCCGCGCCCCACCAGTCGGCGCCGCGCCAGTACAGCTCGTTGTGCAGGCAGCGGCCGGCCTCGGTGGTCGCCCAGTTGGAGACCTCGTACCAGTCGAAGCCGGCGGCGGCGAAGGCGGCGTCCGCGATGAGGTAGCGGTCGGCGTGCGCGTCGTCGTCGGTCATCGGGATCTCGCCGCGTCGGATACGGCGGGCGAGCTGGGTGCCCTCCTCGACGATCAGGGCGTACGCGGACACGTGGTCGGGGCCCGCGCCGATCGCGGCGTCCAGGGTGGCCCGCCAGTCGTCGTCGGACTCTCCGGGGGTGCCGTAGATCAGGTCGAGGTTGACGTGGTCGAAGCCGGCCGCGCGCGCCTCGGCGACGCACGCCTCGGGGCGGCCGGGGGTGTGCGTGCGGTCCAGGATCTTCAGGACGTGCTGCTTGGCGCTCTGCATGCCGAAGGAGACCCGGTTGAAACCGCCCTCGCGCAGCGCGGCGAGGTAGGCGGGGTCGACGGACTCCGGATTGGCCTCGGTGGTGATCTCCGCGTCGTCCGCGAGCCCGAACTCCTCCCTGATCGCCGCCAGCATCCGCACGAGATCGGCGGCGGGCAGCAGGGTGGGGGTGCCGCCGCCGACGAAGACCGTGCGCACGGGGCGCGGGTCGTCGCCGAGGACCTTGCGGGCCTGGCGGACCTCCTCGATGAGGTGGGAGGCGTAGTTGTCGCGGGAGGCGAGCGCTCCGCCGGTGCCGCGCAGCTCGGTGGCGGTGTAGGTGTTGAAGTCGCAGTAGCCGCAGCGGGTGGCGCAGTACGGGACGTGCAGGTAGAAGCCGAGCGGGCGGTCGGCTGCGCCTTCCAGGGCATGGCGGGGCAGCGCCCCGTCGTCGGGCACGGGCTCACCATCGGGCAGTACGGAAGGCATACCGTCCATTGTCGCTCGCCGCCGGCGCTGTCCGGACCGGGCCGGAGTCCGGCAGCCGTTCCGCGTGCAGGACCATCAGCGCCAGGTCGTCGTCCGGGGGCCGCTCGGCGAACGCGTGGACGGCCCGGCGGATCCGCTCGGCCGTCGCCCCGGCGGGCAGCCCGGCGCACCCGGCCAGCACCCGGGCCAGCCCGTCCCCGTCGTCGAACATCAGCGGGCCCGACCGGCGCTCGGTCACCCCGTCCGTGACGCAGAGCAGCGTGTCCCCGGGCAGCAGGTCGAAGACCTGGCTCCCGTACGCCACGTCCTCGACGACCCCGAGCAGCACCTGGGGCTCGGCCGCCGGGCGTACGGAGCCGTCGGGACGCAGCAGCAGGGGCAGCGGGTGCCCTGCGCTGGCCACCGTGCAGCGGGCCCCGCCGCCGGGGAGCGGCACGACCTCCCCGTACAGCAGGGAGAGGAACCGCGGCTGGGCTCCGTCGTGGAGCTGCCGGCCCCCGGCGGCGGCGACCATCAGGGCGGCGGCCTCGGCGGCCTCCATGGCGTCGTCGAGGAGCAGCCGGTTCAGCCGGTCCAGGACCTTCCCGACGCCGAAGCCCTCCCGGGAGAGCAGCCGGAGCCAGGGGCGGGCGAGGCCGGTGACGACGGCGGCCTCGGGGCCGCTGCCCTGGACGTCGCCGAGGACGAAGCACCAGCGGTCGCCGGGGCACGGGAAGATGTCGTAGAAGTCACCGCCGACCACGCCGTCGTCGCTCGGTTCGTAGACGAGGGCGCTGGTGAGGCCGGGGATCTCGGCGACCTTGCTGGGGAGCAGGCCGCGCTGGAGGATGCGGCTGATGGTGGCCTGCCGGGTGTAGGCGCGGGCCGCGCCGACGGCGAGGCCGAGGCGGCGGACGAAGTCCTCGATCAGCGACGTCACCGCCTCCGGCACCTGGGCGACGCCCTCACGGCCGACGAGGACGGTCCCGAGCGCCCGGCCGCCCGCGGTGATCCGGAACGCGAGCGCGGCCCCGCCCCGGCCGCCGGGGCACGAGGGCGGCGCGGGGGAATCCTCCTGGCGGTCGCCCTCGGCGTGGTGCGCGGGCCAGGGCACGGGGACGGGGCCCGCGCCGTCGGGGAGCTCGGGGGGAGCTTTCTCCAGGGCGGTGCGCAGGGGCTCGGCACCGGTCTCGTCGCTGTGCCAGACCCGGGCGAGCCGGGGTTCGGCGGCCGGTCCGCCGCCCTCGGCCTCCAGCCAGATCGCGCACCAGTCGGCCAGCCGGGGCACCAGCAGCTGGCCCGCTATGGCGGCCACCAGGTCCTCGTCGAGCTGCCCGGCGAGCAGGTCGGACGCCTCGGCGAGGAAGGCGGGGGCGCCCCGGCTGTCCCAGACCGCGTCGTCGCGCTCGGCGCGCCGGGCCGCGGGGGCGAGGATCTCGGCGGCGCGCAGGCCGCGCCTGAGGGTCTCCCCGTCGGGCGCGGCGGGCGGGGAGCTCCAGTCGTCGACGGGAAGGCGGGCCCAGACGGTCTTGCGGCCGGTGCGGTAGGTGATGCCCCAGGAGTCGGCGAGGGTGGCGACGAGCTGGAGGCCCCGGCCGTACTCGGCCGGGTCGGGCAGCTCGTCCGCGGGCGTCCTGGCCGGCCCGGCCCCGGGGCCCTCGCCGCTCACCGGGCGGGCCGGGTGGTGGTCGGTGATCTCCAGCACGAGGGCGGCGGATGGTTCGTCGCCGCCTTCCTCCTCCAGCCTGAGGAGCAGGTCGACCGTGGTCCCGGCGTGCACGACGGCGTTGGTGACCAGCTCGTTGGTGACGGTCACGGCGTCGTCGGCGAGCCGGTCGCTGAAGCCCACGGCGGCCGGCACCCCGAGCCCGGTCCACTCCGCGAGCGCGGCGCGCACGAACCGGCGGGCGGCGGACGGAGCGAGGGGGACGCCGGGCAGGCTGGTGCGGCCGGCCAGGCGCGGTCCGTGCGCGTGCCCGGCACGGGTGGTGCCGGGACGCTGCACGATGTCCCGCTGCAAGGGGATGGGCGCCACGGTGCGGCTCCTACGGTCCGACGACACCGACAGAGTGACAGACCGGCCGCATCCATAAGCAACGAGTTACGGAAGTAGGCAGAAAATCGAGCATGTTCGAACGCAATGTTTCGGGAAACTCAACGGGGCGTGCACGGCGGGCGGGGGCGTTCGGCCCCGTGGGCGCCGGACGCCGACCGCCCGGTGCGAGCCGGGGCCGGGCCCCGGGCGGTCGGTGTCGGGCCGTTCGCGCTACGCCTCGCGCGAACCCGCGTACATCTCGTCGATGAGCCCCTGGTACTCGCGCTCGACGACCGGCCGCTTCAGCTTGAGGCTGGGGGTCAGCTCGCCGTGCTCGACGTCCAGGTCGCGCGGCAGGAGGCGGAACTTCTTGATGGTCTGCCAGCGCTGGAGGCCCTCGTTGAGGCGCTTGACGTAGCCGTCGATCAGCTCGACGGTCTGCGGCGCGGCGACCACCTCGGCGTACGGCTTGCCCTCCAGGCCGTTCTCGGCGGCCCAGCCGAGGAGGGTGGGCCCGTCGAGGGCGATGAGCGCGGTGCAGAAGTTACGGTCCGCGCCGTGCACCAGGATGTTGGAGACGAACGGGCAGACCGCCTTGAACTGGCCCTCGACCTCCGCCGGGGCGACGTACTTGCCGCCGGACGTCTTGATCAGGTCCTTCTTGCGGTCGGTGATGCGCAGGTATCCGTCGACCGACAGTTCGCCGATGTCCCCGGTGTGGATCCAGCCGTCCGACTCCAGGACCTCCTCGGTCTTGTCGGGCAGCTTGTGGTAGCCCTGCATGACGCCGGGGCCGCGCAGCAGGATCTCGCCGTCGTCGGCGATGCGCACCTCGGTCCCGGGGAGCGGCTTGCCGACCGTGCCGGTGCGGTACGCCTCGCCCGGGTTGACGAAGGACGCGGCACTGGTCTCGGTGAGGCCGTAGCCCTCCAGGATGTGGACGCCGGCGCCCGCGAAGAAGTAGCCGATGTCCGGGGCGAGGGCGGCGGAGCCGGAGACGCAGGCGCGCAGCCGGCCGCCGAACGCCTCACGGATCTTGGAGAAGACGAGGGCGTCGGCGACCTTGTGCTTGGCGCCCAGCGCGAAGGGGACGGACGCCCGGCCGGTGCGGCGGAAGTTGTCCTGGGAGACCTTGGCGTACTCGCGGGCGACCCCGGCCGCCCACTGGAAGATCTTGTACTTCGCGCCGCCGCCCGCGCGGGCCTTGGAGGCGACCCCGTTGTAGACCTTCTCGAAGATCCGGGGCACGGCGGCCATGTAGGTCGGCTGGACGACCGGCAGGTTCTCGATGATCTTGTCGATGCGGCCGTCGACCGCGGTGACGTGGCCGACCTCGATCTGGCCGGAGGTGAGGACCTTGCCGAAGACGTGGGCGAGCGGCAGCCAGAGGTACTGCACGTCGTCGGCGTTGATCAGGCCGGTCGCCACGGTGGCCTTGGCCATGTACGACCAGTTGTCGTGCGGCAGCCGTACGCCCTTGGGGCGGCCGGTGGTGCCCGAGGTGTAGATGAGGGTGGCGAGCTGGTCGGCGGTGATCGCGGAGACCCGCTCGGTGACCGCGTCCGGAGTCTTGGCGAGCAGCTCGGCGCCCCGGGCCTCCAGCTCCGCGAGGGTGAGGACCCAGCCCTCGGGGTCGCCCTCGGCGGGCTCGACGCCGGCCGGGTCGATGACCACGACATGGGCGAGATCCGGCAGGCCCTCGCGGGTCTCCCGGGCCTTGGCCAGCTGCTCGGCGTCCTCCGCGACGAGGATCCGGCTCTCGGAGTCGGACAGGATGAACGCCGACTCCTCCGCGTTCGTGGAGGGGTAGATCGTCGTGGTCGCGGCGCCCGCGCACATCACCCCGAGGTCGATGAGGATCCACTCCACCCGGGTGGCCGAGGAGAGGGCGACCCGCTCCTCGGGCCGCACGCCGAGCGCGATCAGCCCGGCGGCGATCGCGTAGACCCGCTCCGCGGCCTGGCCCCAGCTCAGCGACTTCCAGTCGTCGGGGCCCTCGCCCGAGGCGGAGGGCACCGGATAGCGGTACGCCTCCCCGTCCGGCGTCGCCGCCACGCGGTCGATGAAGAGGGCCGCCACGGAGGGCGGCCGGTTATCGATCAAGGTCTGTGTGTCGCTCACGACGTCCTCCGGGCCTGCGGCATTGCTACGACCGGCTTCTTTGATGCGGCGACCCACTGCTGTCGCCCTGCTGCTCTCGTCCTGCTGCGCAACCTGCTTGTTCGGGCTTGTTTAACTGGCCAGTAACCATCGAGTCGTGATCAGAGTAGAGCGCACATGTCCGCCACGTAAGAGGCAACGGGCCGCCGCTTGATAACGAAAGGGCCCACGGCGAAGGGCCCCCACGCCGCACGGTACTGCGGCATGGGGGCCCTGGGGACCGCTGAAGGGCGGAGGGCCGGGGCTACTTCTTGCCCTTGCTCTCCCCCGCGGACTCGTCGGTCGACAGGACGGAGATGAAGGCGTCCTGCGGAACCTCCACGTTGCCGACCATCTTCATCCGCTTCTTGCCCTCCTTCTGCTTCTCCAGCAGCTTCCGCTTACGGGAGATGTCACCGCCGTAGCACTTGGCGAGGACGTCCTTGCGGATGGCGCGGACGGTCTCGCGGGCGATGACCCGGGCGCCGATGGCCGCCTGGATCGGCACCTCGAAGTTCTGCCGGGGAATGAGCTTCTGCAGCTTGGCGACGAGCCGCACGCCGTACGCGTACGCCTTGTCCTTGTGGGTGACCGCGGAGAACGCGTCCACCTTGTCGCCGTGCAGCAGGATGTCCACCTTGACGAGCTGGGCCGACTGCTCGCCGGTGGGCTCGTAGTCGAGGGAGGCGTAACCCCGGGTCTTGGACTTCAGCTGGTCGAAGAAGTCGAAGACGATCTCCGCGAGCGGCAGCGTGTAACGGATCTCGACCCGGTCCTCGGAGAGGTAGTCCATGCCGAGCATCGTGCCGCGCCGGCCCTGGCACAGCTCCATGATCGCGCCGATGAACTCGCTCGGGGCCAGCACCGTGGCACGCACCACGGGCTCGTGCACCCGGTCGATCTTGCCCTCGGGGAACTCGCTCGGGTTGGTGACGGTGTGCTCGGTGCCGTCCTCCATCTCGACGCGGTAGACCACGTTGGGGGCGGTGGCGATCAGGTCGAGGCCGAATTCGCGCTCCAGCCGCTCGCGGACCACGTCCAGGTGGAGCAGGCCGAGGAAGCCGACGCGGAAACCGAAGCCGAGCGCGGCGGAGGTCTCCGGCTCGTAGACCAGGGCGGCGTCGTTGAGCTGGAGCTTGTCCAGCGCCTCGCGCAGGTCCGGGTAGTCCGAGCCGTCCAGCGGGTACAGCCCCGAGAACACCATCGGCTTCGGGTCCTTGTAGCCGCCCAGCGCCTCGGTCGCCCCGTTGTGCAGGGAGGTGATCGTGTCACCGACCTTGGACTGCCGCACGTCCTTCACACCGGTGATGATGTAGCCGACCTCGCCCACGCCGATGCCGTCGGCCGGGGTCATCTCCGGGGACGACACCCCGATCTCCAGCAGCTCGTGGGTGGCGCCGGTCGACATCATCCGGATGCGCTCGCGCTTGTTGAGCTGTCCGTCGATGACACGGACGTAGGTGACGACACCGCGGTAGGAGTCGTAGACCGAGTCGAAGATCATCGCGCGGGCGGGGGCGTTCGCCACGCCGACCGGGGCCGGTACGTCCCGCACGACCCGGTCGAGCAGCGCGTCCACGCCGATCCCGGTCTTGGCGGAGACCTTGAGCACGTCCTCGGGCTGGCAGCCGATGAGGTTGGCCAGCTCCTCGGAGAACTTCTCCGGCTGGGCGGCGGGGAGGTCGATCTTGTTGAGCACCGGGATGATGGTGAGGTCGTTCTCCATCGCGAGATAGAGGTTGGCCAGCGTCTGGGCCTCGATGCCCTGCGCGGCGTCGACCAGCAGGACCGTGCCCTCGCAGGCCGCGAGCGAACGGGAGACCTCGTAGGTGAAGTCCACGTGGCCCGGGGTGTCGATCATGTTGAGGACATGGGTGGTGCCCGTGTCCTCGCCGGTGTCGGGCGCCCAGGGCAGCCGGACCGCCTGGGACTTGATGGTGATGCCGCGCTCGCGCTCGATGTCCATCCGGTCGAGGTACTGAGCGCGCATCTGCCGCTGGTCGACCACTCCGGTCAGCTGAAGCATCCGGTCGGCGAGGGTCGACTTGCCGTGGTCGATGTGCGCGATGATGCAGAAATTGCGGATCAGCGCCGGGTCGGTACGGCTCGGCTCGGGCACGTTGGAAGGAGTCGCGGGCACGCAGGGTCCTGTTTCTTGAGACGCCGAACGCCGTGTCTCGGGTCGATGTCGGGTCGGTCGGATCGATACGTAGGCTCCATCGTCCCACGCCTGCCGGACAGCGACCGGTTTGGGCCGGTCGGAGGGTGACTGCTACCGTGGACAGCTGTGCCTCGTGTGCTCTCAGGAGCGGCGCGGCCACCCAGAAGATCCAACGAACCTGAAAAGGCTCTTTCGTGGCGAACATCAAGTCCCAGATCAAGCGGAACAAGACCAACGAGAAGGCGCGCCTGCGCAACAAGGCCGTCAAGTCGTCGCTCAAGACCGCGATCCGCAAGGCCCGCGAGGCCGCCGTTGCCGGTGACGTCGAGAAGGCCACCACGGCCGTCCGCGACGCTTCCCGTCAGCTCGACAAGGCTGTCTCGAAGGGTGTCATCCACAAGAACGCCGCCGCCAACAAGAAGTCGGCGCTGGCTTCCAAGGTTGCCTCCCTGCAGGGCTGAGCTTCTACCCGAAGCTCACTGATGTGACCGCCGGAACGGACCAGACGGGCCCTCTCTCCCGTCCCTGACCGGCACCCCGCGCCGCACACCGAACCTGCGTTCGCCACGCGGGTGCGGCGCACCCAGAGTGTGATCCGGAAGCCCCGGGCCCCGATCTCCCCAGATCGAGGACCCGGGGCTTCCGTACGTCCGGGGCCCTCGGCCCGACGGTCAGAGCCGGGGGGCCGCTCGGTCCTCTCCCGGGGCACAGCCGGCCCGTCCGCGCCCGCGCCTGGACCGTCCGGCCTCTGAGGACGGAACCGGTGCTCGCGCAAGGGCCCGCACACTGCGGCCGTGACGCCCCTCCCAGCCCGTCCGGCGCTCGGGGCGGAGCCGGTCACCGCAGGGCTCCGCACACCGCGGCGAGCCCGAGGCCCCCCGTGACCGCACCCGGGCGCCCGGCAGGGGACCGCCTACCGCCCGGCCCTCGCGGCCCGGGCGACGACGACGACGGCCTTCTCCAACGCGTACTCCGGGTCGTCCCCTCCGCCCTTCACCCCCGCGTCCGCCGCCGCCACCGCCTGCAGGGCGACCGCGACCCCGTCCGGCGTCCACCCCCGCATCTGCTGCCGCACCCGGTCGATCTTCCATGGCGGCATGCCCAGCTCCCGGGCCAGATCGGCCGGCCGGCCGCCCCGCGCCGAGGACAGCTTTCCGATCGCCCGCACCCCCTGCGCCAGCGCACTGGTGATCAGGACGGGCGGCACCCCGGTGGACAGCGACCACCGCAGCGCCTCCAGCGCCTCCGCCGCACGCCCCTCCACCGCCCGGTCGGCGACGGTGAACGACGAGGCTTCCGCCCGCCCGGTGTAATAGCGCCCGACGACCGCCTCGTCGATCGTGCCCTCGACGTCCGCGATCAGCTGGGACACCGCACTGGCCAGCTCCCGCAGATCGCTGCCGATGGAGTCGACCAGCGCCTGGCACGCCTCCGGCGTCGCGGACCGCCCGTGCGCCCGGAACTCCGACCGTACGAAGGAGAGCCGTTCGGCCGGCTTGGTGGTCTTCGGGCAGGCGACCTCCCGCGCCCCGGCCTTGCGCGCCGCGTCCAGCAGCCCCTTGCCCTTGGCTCCGCCCGCGTGCAGCAGGACGAGCGTGATCTCCTCCGCCGGCGCGCCGAGATACGCCTTGACGTCCTTGACCGTGTCGGCCGCGAGATCCTGCGCGTTGCGCACGATCACGACCTTGCGCTCGGCGAACAGCGAGGGGCTGGTGAGCTCGGCGAGAGTGCCGGGCTGCAACTGGTCGGACGCCAGATCGCGTACGTCCGTGTCGGCGTCGGCAGCACGGGCCGCGGCCACCACCTGCTGCACCGCACGGTCCAGGAGGAGGTCCTCCTGGCCCACGGCGAGGGTGAGGGGGGCGAGCGGATCGTCGGTGGAATTCTTCCTGGTGGCCATCGCGATCCAGCATCCCACGCCCCACTGACAGCCCTGACGGCCCGGACAGCACTGCCTGGCCACCCTGGGGCGCCGGGCGCGGGGTGCGGGGCGTGGGTGCGGGGTGCGGGGCACCGGCGTCCGTACCGGAGAATGGCCGGGTGAGCGATGTGAGACATGTACTGGTGCTGCCCGACCGCGACGCCGCGGAGGAGGTGGCCGGGGAGCTGGCGGACCGCTTCGGAGTCACCGAGGAGCCGCAGCTGGTCCGGGACGCGCTGGCCGGCGAGGACGACGCCGAGGACGCCCAGTGGCTGGTGGTCGTCGAGGACGCGGCCGGGCGCCTGGACCCGGCCTCGCTGGACGCGTTCGCCGAGGAGCACGAAGGCTGGCTGGAGAAGCCGTAGGCGCCTGTCCGCAGCCCCGCCCGGCAGCTCAGCCCTTGGGCACGATCTGGATGTCCAGGTCGATGACGATGCTGGGCCCCACCACCGCGATACCGCGCGCGAGCATGGTCTGCCAGGTGAGGGTGAAGTCCTCGCGGTGCAGTTCGGTGGTGGCCCGGCAGGCGGCGCGCGTCTCGCCCTCCAGGCCGCTGCCGATACCGAGGTACTGGGTGTCCAGCGTCACGGTACGGCTGACGCCGTGCAGGGTCAGCGCGCCGGTGACGCCCCAGCGGCTGCCGCCCCGGTGGACGAAGCGCTCGCTGTAGAACTCCAGCGTCGGGTAGCGGCCGACATCGAGGAAGTCGCCGGAGCGCAGGTGGTCGTCGCGCATCTGCACATTGGTGTCGATCGACGCCGCGTCGATGACCACGTGCATGGCGGAGTCCTCCATGCGGTCCGCGATCCGGACGGCCCCGGCGAACGTGTTGAACCTGCCGTGGATCCGGGCCATCCCGATGTGTCGCGCGGTGAAGCCGATCTGCGAGTGGTTCGGCTCGATGTCCCAGTCGCCGGGGTCGGGCAGCTGCGGGGGCTGCGCCACCTGGAGGGTCACATCGCCCAGGGTGGCGTGCGCCCCCTCGGTCACTGTCGCCGCGCCGTGGAACGGGGTGAAGCCCTCGGCCGTGAGCGCCAGCCGGTAGTCACCGGCCGGGACCGTGGCGAGAACGCTGCCGAAGGGGTCCGTCTCACCGCCCGTCACCTTGCGACCGGCACTGTCGGTCACGACGAATTCCGCCTGCTGCACTGGTTCGTTGACGGGGTCCAGCACCCGGCAGCTGAGTACGCCCGCGGTACGGGGCACCTGGAATCCGGCGAGGGCCCCACCGCGCCCACCCGCCTGGCCTCTGTTTCCCAGCCAACGGCCGAACATCTCTTACGTACCCCCAGGGGCGCTTCCACGCTTCGGGCCCTGACAGGTGGACGTCTCTGTCGGATCAGCGGCCCGCCGACAAACACGCATTCGATCACTGTTGCGGCGTTCGAGGCAAACGGAGATCCTCGGAAGGGCTTGTACGAAGGTGTGGTGAGGTGTAAGGGGATAGGCCGACACAGGGCGTGATCCGGTGACCCGTCCGCAGATGTCACCAATGATCCGAATAGCAAGCGCCGGGTGTGCGGACCGGTCGCCCGGCGGGACCCAGCGCCTTCAGGGTCACCGGCGCGTGTCGCGCCCTGGCACGCCAACCGGCTCCCGGACCTCGGGAACCCGCGAGAGCCGCACCCCGAAATAGTCCCGGTAGGCGGCGAGAACCTCCTCGTTCGTGGCCAGTTCCGTACGGTGCCGCTCCCCGCCGACCGTGGTGACCAGGGTCCGCCCGCTCAGCGTCACCCGCCCGGTCTCGGTGTAGCGGGAGCACACGAGGGACCGGGTGAAGTGCGAGTCCGGTGAGGTGCGGTGGTACCAGGCCCCGCCGCGGAACTCCGCCAGCGTCCTCGGCCTCGGGTCGAGCCGGAACTGCCGCGAGCCGCCACGCAGCAGATCCAGGTCTCCCTGCGGCGCCTGACGGAGCCGGAACACACCCCGGAGGTCCTCCTGCTCCGCCCGGTCGTCGAGCGCCAGCGGCCCGAGCGCGTTGTCGCCGAAGCCGACGTCCACCAGCCAGGGCCCGGTGCCGTCCTCGGTCTCCACCCGCAGCGCCATGTGGTCGTACGGGATGCCCAGCCGACCGCCGTCGCCGAAGACCCGGGCCTGGAGCAGGGTCACCCGGAAGCCGAGGGCGCGCAGCCACGCGCCGAACGCGCCGTTCAGTTCGTAGCAGAAGCCACCGCGCCCGCCGGTCACCTTGTCCATGAGCGCCCGTTCCTCCAGCACGATGTCCTCGCCCAGATGGACCGAGAGGTTCTCGAAGGGCACGGCGAGCAGATGCCGGTGTTGCAGGTCCCGCAGCGCTTCGCCGTCGGCCCGCGCCGGGCGGCCCGCGCCGATCCGGGCGAGATAGGCGTCGACCGCGGCGCCGTCGACGCCGCCTTCGGCGCTGTCGGGTTCCGGCACGGAGGGACCGGGCGTCGTGGAAGTGTGCGAGCTCATGGGCCCAGTCTGCGCCTGCTCCCGCCGCGAGGACCACGGTCCTAGGACTCATTTCCGAGGCCACTCGCCCGAGGCGCCGCGAGGTGACCACCCCCTAGCGTGTCGAACATGACCGAGCCAGATCCGGCGCGCAGCCGGGAACAGCGCAAGCAGGACGTCCTGAACCGTCTGCGGCGGGACGAGGACGCGTGGGTGGCGACAGCGTCCCCGGACGGCGTTCCCACGCTGGTGCCGCTGTCCTTCCTCTGGGACGGCGACACCGGCACCCTGGTGATGTCGACCCGCCGGACCAACCCGACCGCCGTCAACCTGGCCTCCGGCGGCCCGATCAGGATCACCGCGGGCCGGACCCGCGATGTGGTGCTGATCGAGGGCGAGGCGAGGCTCGTGGAAGGGACGGACCTTCCCGCCGCGATGGGAGACGCCTTCTCCGCGAAGCTCCGGTGGGATCCACGCAACAGCTCCTCCTGGGTCTTTCTGCACATCACCCCCCACACCGTGCGCGCCTGGCGCGAGGTGAACGAACTCCCCGACCGAGACCTGATGCTCGACGGAACGTGGCTGGTCTGAGCCGCGCGATCCGGCACCCGGGGGCGACGGCGACGGGGAGAAGCCGCAGACGGACGGAGCGGCCACCCGCGGGACGGCCTCCGCCGGGACAGCGGACGGCACGGCCGCCCTCGGGACGGCGGACGACATGACCTCCGACGGGACGGCCTCCGGTGGTGTCATGACCGGCCCACCGCCCTCAGCTCCTTCCCGGCGCCCGTGACCGCGATCGGGCCTTCGGTGTCGGTACGCAGGACCCGGGCTCCCGCCGCACGGAGGGCGCCCACCGTACGGGCCGAGGGGTGGCCGTACGGGTTGTCCGCGCCGCAGGAGATGAGCGCCAGCCTCGGCCGTACGCTGTGGAGCAGCCCGGCGTCCTGGAAGGCCGAGCCGTGGTGGGCCACCTTGAGGACGTCCACCGGGCCGGACGCCTCCCGGCCACGCAGCAACTCCCGTTGGGCCGGAGGTTCGAGGTCCCCGAGGAGCAGCAGCGTGAGCCCGCCGGACGCCCGTACGCGCAGGGTGACGCTGGAGTCGTTCGGCTCCCGCACCTGCGCCCCCACTCCCCCGGGCTCCTGGCGCGGCCAGAGGACCCGCCACTCGACCGGGCCCGACCGACGGTGCTCGCCTGCCACGGCCCGCACGGTCGGAACCCGCGCTGCGGCGGCCGTCCGCCGCACGAACGCGGCCTGCTCCGGGGGCTCCTGGAGGCTCGTCGTCTGGATCGCGCCCACCGCCCTGCCCCCGAGCACGCCCGGCAGCCCGCGCACATGGTCGGCGTGGAAGTGGGTGAGAACGACGAGTGGAACCCTGGTCACCGCCAGGTCGCGCAGGCACCGGTCTACCGCGCGGGGGTCGGGCCCGGCGTCGATGACCACGCCCGTGCCTCTCCCCGCCGCGAGCACCATCGCGTCGCCCTGCCCCACGTCGCAGAGCGCGAACGCCCAGCCGGGCGGCGGCCATCCGCTCATGATCCGGGTCAGCGGAACCGGCCGCAGCACCGCCAGAACGAGAAGCAGCCCGGTGGCCGCGCAGATCCACGGGTGGCGGGCCAGTCTCGGAGCCAGGAGCACGACCAGTGCCGTGAGGGCGGCCAGGAGCGCGGCGCCGGACCACCCTCCGGGCCACTGCGCCTCCGCCCCGGGAAGGCCCGCCCCCGTGCGGGCGACCGTGGCGATCCACTCGACCGGCCAGCTCGCGAGCCGGGCCAGCAGCTCGGCCGCCGGCGGGGCGACCGGGGCGACGGCGAGGGCCGCGAACCCCAGCACCGTCGCCGGCGCCACCGCGAATTCCGCCAGCAGATTGCACGGCACCGCCACCAGACTGACTCGCGAGGCCAGGACCACCACCACGGGCGCGCACACCGCCTGCGCGGCCGCCGCGGCGGCCAGCACCTCGGCGAGCCTGCCCGGGACCCGTCGCGCCCGCAGAGCGAGGCTCCAGCGCGGTGCGAGCGTCAGCAGGGCACCGGTGGCCAGGACCGACAGCAGGAAACCGTAACTGCGGGCGAGCCAGGGATCGTGGAGCACCAGGAGGACGACAGCCCCCGCCAGCGCGGGGATGAGGGATCTCCGGCGTCCCGTTCCGATCGCGAGGAGTGTGATGAGGCCGCACGCCGCCGCGCGGAGGACGCTCGGTTCGGGACGGCACACGACGATGAAGGCGAGCGTCAGCGCACCGCCGATCAACGCGGTCCCTCGCAGGGAAAGCCCCAGCACAGGTGCCAGACCGCGCCGTTCCGCGCTCAGCGCCGCTCCGGGCGGGCCGACGAGGAGGAAGAGCAGGACCGAGAGGTTGGCTCCGGACACGCTCAACAGGTGTGTCAGGTCGGTCGCTTTGAAGGTGTCGTGGAGTTCGGCGGAGACCCGGGAGGTGTCCCCGACCACCAGCCCCGGCAACAGCGCCCGCGCATCTGCGTCCAGGCCGTCCGTCGCCTTCCGCAGACCGGCGCGCAGTTCTCCCGCCGCGCGCTGGATCCACGTCGGGGGCCCGGTGATCCTGGGCGCCCCCTCGTCGTCCACCCGCAGGACCGCCGCGAGGTGTTCGCCGCCGTGCGCGGGCGGGGAGAGCCGGCCGCCGAGCCGGAGGCGGGTGGACGGCAGCAGCTTCTGCCAGTCCGCCCGGTGGCCGCCCGCCGCGACCATGAGCAGCACCGGTGTGCGGACCCGGGTGCTCGCGCCGTCCGGGGCCCGCACCTTGATCACCTCGGCGTCGATCAACAAGAGAGCCGGGGTGCTGCGGTTGCCCCGTACCGCCGGGCGGGTCGTCCGGGGGTCCGAGGTCACCCGTACTTCGGTGTCGATCCGCGCGTACTCCCGCGCCAGTCCGGGGAGCGGGCCGCGCCGCACATCGGCCCCGTGCAGTCCGGCCACGGCGGCGCCGGCCGCCGCGCACAGCAGCACGGCCCCCACGGCGGCCATGGCGCGGGACCGCCCTGCCGCCCGCCCCTCCCGAGAGGTGCGCGCGGCCGCCACCAGCAGAACGAGTGCCGGAAGCAGACAGGCGACGGCCCCTGCGGCCACCCACCGTCCCGGCAGCCCGAGCGTCGACGCCGCGGCGGCCCAGACCGCCAGGGCCGGCGGCACGAGTCGCAGGTCGGTGGGCTCCGCCCGCCCCACTCCGGCCTCCGCTCGCGCACCCGGGTCGCTCGGCGCACCCGCATGACCCCGCTCACCCGCATCAGTCGGCGTCCCTGGAGCGCGCCGCGCGGAAGCGGAGCCGCGCGCACCGCCGCCCGCGCTTGCCGTGGTGTCATCGTCCGCGCCCCGGGGGCCCAGCCGGACCTCACCGCTGTTCATGGCCGTACGAGGGGCCGGAGGTCGGCGAAGCGGCGGTCGCCGATCCCGTTGACCTGCCGGAGCTCATCGACGGACCGGAACCCGTTGTGCTCCGTGCGGTAGTCGATGATGTGCCGGGCCAGCACGGGCCCGACCCCCGGCAGGGTGTCGAGCTGCTCCGCCGTCGCCGTGCTCAGGCTCAGCGGCACCGAGTGGCCGGGCCCGCCCGGTGTGCCGGGCTGCCCGTCTGCCCCGGCTCCTCCGCCGCTGGTCGGGCCGGGGACTGCCGCGCCGAGCGGGAGCCCCACGACGACCTGCTCACCGTCCATCAGGATCCGAGCCCGGTTGAGCCCCGTCACGTCCGTGCCGGCGCGCACACCGCCGGCCGCCTCCAGCGCGTCCGCCACCCGCGAGCCCACCGGAAGCCGACGGACACCCGGCCGGCGCACCTTGCCGCTCACATCGACGACGATCCGGCCGCTTCCCGTCTCCTCGTCGCTCATGCTTCCGCCCGGTGCCGACGGCTTTCCGGGGGCCGGACGCGGGACCGGGTCGGGAGCGCCGGACCGTAACGGGCCCTGTGGTGACGCGGGCGCCGCCGCTTCGTCCGCAACCGATTCCGGCGCGTGCACGGTCTGGGGGCGGACGGACCAGAAGTGGAACGCGGCGACGGTGACGGCGACGAGCAGCACCAGGCCGAGCGCCATCGGCGTACGCGGTGCCATCCCGCACCGGAGCCGCACCCACAACGGCAGCCGTTCCCGGACGGCCGAGGCGAGACCACGCATGGCCCCCGCACCGCGGGACGGCTCCCCCGCAGTCCCCGGTGCGGGGGCGGGGGCAGGTGCGGGTTCGGGTGCCGGTGCGGCCGTGGGCTCGGCCGCGGCCGACGCTGCCGGGTCACGTACCGGTACGGGTGCGGCATCGCTCCCGAGCCGGGAGGCGCCCCCCATCAGCGCATCCGCCCGGTGCCGCGCGGCCGCCGACGCACGGGCGGAGCGTCCTCGCACGGACCGCCGCCCACCGTGGCGTGCACCTGAACGAGCACCTGGGCCCACACCCGCCCGGCCGCTCGGGCGGGCGCCGGCTCCATGACGCGCCCGCGTGTGCGTCCGCCCGGACAACGGGTCGGGCGGAGGCAGGAACGCGGCCGTGGACGAGGACGGGGGCGAGGGCGGAGACGAGGGCGGGGGCGGAGACGAGGGCGGAGACGGAGACGAGGGCGGGGGCGGAGACGACGAATCGGAGGTGGGCAGAAGGTCGGAAGCCGACGCCCGAGGAGATCGAAGGGCCATGCCTCACGACGTTAGGCACCCGCGCCCGAACCCGCTGAACAGCACCGATTCCTGTGGACAGCCCGGCAGTTGTGGAAAACTCAGCCACTCCGACGAGTGAAGCTCCGCACCGTCCGGCCGCTCAGCCCGACGCGGCCCGCCCTCCCCCGGAACCGGGTCGCCTCGGGGCTCCCACGACCGCGCGTCGACGTCCGCCGCCCACCGCAGCGCCTCCACGTCGGCCCGCCCACGACCGCCCGCTCACCGCAGGGAGACCACCGCGCCGAGCAGCCCCGGCCCTGTGTGCGCCCCGATCACCGCGCCGACCTCGCTGACGTGGAGATCGACCAGACCGGGAAGGCGTTCGCGCAGCCGCTCGGCCAGACCCTCCGCGCGCTCCGGGGCGGCGAGGTGGTGGACGGCGATGTCCACCGGGGCGGCACCCGCCCGCTCGGCGACGATCTCCTCCAGGCGGGCGATGGCTCTGGACGCCGTCCGCACCTTCTCCAGCATCTCGATCCGGCCCGCGTCGAGCTCCAGGATCGGCTTCACCGCCAGCGCGGACCCCAGCAGGGCCTGTGCCGTGCCGATGCGACCGCCCCGGCGCAGGTAGTCGAGAGTGTCGACATAGAAATACGCCGAGGTGCCCGCGGCCCGCTTCTCGGCAGCCGCCACCGCCTCATCCGGACCGCCGCCCGCCTCCGCGGTCTCCGCCGCGGCGAGAGCACAGAATCCGAGGGCCATGGCGACCATCCCCGTGTCCACCACGCGTACCGGTACGGGGGCGTCCTCCGCGGCGAGCAGTGCGGCGTCGTACGTGCCCGAGAACTCCGACGACAGGTGCAACGACACCACCGCGTCCGCCCCTCCTTCCGCCGCCGCCCGGTAGGCCGCGGCGAAGACCTCCGGGCTGGGGCGGGAGGTGGTCACGGAGCGGCGCTTCTGCAGAGCCAGAGCCAGCGAGCGGGCCGAGATCTCCGTGCCCTCCTCCAGCGCCTGGTCGCCCAGGACGACGGTCAGCGGCACTGCGGTGATGCCGTGCCGTTCCATCGTCGGGCGCGGCAGGTAGGCCGTTGAATCGGTGACGATAGCGACATGGCGGGACATGAGCCGGAGGTTACCTGGCGGTGACGAGGTGCGGCAGCCCGGGCCCGGTCGCTGATCGTTCGTGGCCGCTTCGGTGTGCGTCCGGTCTGTTCATAACCGGTCGGACGTCCTCCGCGGGCGCACACGCTCACGCGTGCGTCAGTTCGTCGTCTCCGGCCGGGAGGACTTCTGCCAGGGGTAGGTCGTGCGCAGTCGCGGGTCGGGGGCGGTGATCGCCTGCGGGCTCTCCTCGCGGGCCGGTCCGGACCACGGCTCGTCGGCCGTGCCGCTGTTTCCGGTCGAGGGGCCCGCCGGGTCGGCCGGCTCGGGCCAGTCCGTACCGGGGCCGTGGCCGGGCGTCGTGCCGGAGGTCCGCGAGGGCTCCTCCACGGTCCAGTGCCGGAGCGCGCCGGCCTCGATGTCGATCTGCGCGTTCAGGGCGTCCAGGTCGTCGTCGGCGAACTGCCGCGCCCGGTCCCGGGCGGCCCAGCGCAGCGACTCCGCCGAATGCGTGATCCGCTGCGTGCGTTCCTTCAGCTTGGGCAGCAGACCGGAGACGGTCGCCCGGTCCGGCTCGCGCTCCAGCCTCTTGAGCTCGTCGTCCAGCTCGAGGCCGTGCGCGCTCAGCCGCCGGAACAGCTCCACCGACTCCGCCAGGGAGGCGTCCTCCGCGACACCGGCGTGCAGGGCGTCCTGCGTGGCCCGCATCGAGGTGCGCAGGGCCAGCCGGAGCTGCGCCAGTTCGCCCGCGACCCCCGTCTGCCCGAAGCTCTTGGCCCGGAGCGTGGTGTCCTCCACGGTGCGACGGGCCTGTGTGATCGTGCGGTCCACACCGCGCTTGGCGGCGCCGACGGCCTTCACGGTCGCGTAGACACCCAGCGCGACGAACGCGACAAAGAGCAACGCCAGGATGGTGAGCGCGGCTTCCATGAATGCCCCTCGATATCTCGATGCGGCCGCCGGTACCGGTCGCCCCCTCCACCGTAAACGGAACGGGCGGGCCGAGGGTTCCTTCGGAACCCCCAACCTGCCCGTAGGGGATGGCCCTCACCACGTACAGGGGCCGTCATCCAGCCGTTGTCACCCGGTCGCCGTCACGCGGGGACGATGTTCACCAGCTTCGGCGCGCGCACGATCACCTTGCGGATGCCCGCCCCGCCGAGCGCCGTGACGACCGCCTCGTCGGCCAGCGCCAGGGCCTCCAGCTCCTCGTCCGTGATGGAGGGCGAGATCTCCAGGCGGGCCCGGACCTTGCCCTTGATCTGGACGACGCAGGTGACGGTCTCGTCCACGACGTACGCCGGGTCCGCCACGGGGAAGTCCTGGTGGACGACCGACTCGGTGTGGCCCAGCCGCCGCCACAGCTCCTCCGCGATGTGCGGGGCCAGGGGCGCGATCAGCAGGACCAGTCGCTCGGCGACCGAGCGCGACAGCGGGCCGCCGGCCTTCGTCAGGTGGTTGTTCAGCTCGGTGACCTTGGCGATGGCGGTGTTGAACCGCATCCCGGCCATGTCCTGGCCGACCCCGTCGATGGCCTTGTGCAGGGCGCGCAGCGTGTCCTCGCCGGGGTCCGTGTCGACGACGGTGACCTGACCGGTCTCCTCGTCGACCACGTTGCGCCACAGGCGCTGGAGCAGCCGGTACTGGCCGACCACGGCCCGGGTGTCCCAGGGGCGCGATACGTCCAGGGGGCCCATCGCCATCTCGTACAGGCGCAGGGTGTCCGCACCGTACTCGGCGCAGATCTCGTCCGGTGTGACCGCGTTCTTCAGGGACTTGCCCATTTTGCCCAGGACGCGGCTGACCTTCTCGCCCTCGTAGTAGAAGGCCCCGTCACGCTCCTCCACCTCGGCGGCGGGGACGGCGATGCCGCGGCTGTCGCGGTAGACGAACGCCTGGATCATGCCCTGGTTGTACAGCTTGTGGAACGGCTCGGCGGACGAGATGTGGCCCAGGTCGTGCAGCACCTTGGACCAGAAGCGCGCGTACAGCAGATGCAGCACGGCGTGCTCGGCGCCGCCGACGTACAGGTCGACGCCACCGGTGGGCTGACCCTCGCGCGGGCCCATCCAGTACTGCTCGATCTCCGGGTCGACCAGCTGACGGTCGTTGTTCGGGTCCAGGTAGCGCAGCTCGTACCAGCAGGAACCCGCCCAGTTGGGCATGGTGTTGGTCTCGCGGCGGTAACTTCGCGGACCAGCACCGTCGCCCAGGTCCAGCGTGACGTTGACCCAGTCGGCGTTGCGCGAGAGGGGGGTCTCGGGCTGGGCGGACGCGTCCTCCGGGTCGAAGGTGCGCGGGGAGTAGTCCTCGACCTCGGGCAGCTCCAGCGGCAGCATCGACTCGGGCAGCGGGTGGGCGATGCCCTCCTCGTCGTACACGATCGGGAAGGGCTCGCCCCAGTAGCGCTGCCGGCTGAACAGCCAGTCACGCAGCCGGAAGTTGACGGTGCCCTCGCCGACTCCGTGCTCCTTCAGCCAGTCGGTGATCCTCGCCTTGGCCTCGACGACGCCCAGGCCGTCCAGCGAGATCTCCTCGTTCGCGGAGTTGACCAGCTTCGCGTCGTACGAGCTGAAGGCGTCGTCCCACGTGGAGGTGTCGGTTCCGCGGTCGTCGGAGGGCTGGACGACGCAGCGCATCGGCAGCTCGAAGGCGCGCGCGAAGGCGAAGTCGCGTGTGTCGTGCGCCGGTACGGCCATGATCGCGCCGGTGCCGTAGCCCATCAGGACGTAGTCGGCGATGAAGACGGGAACCTTCTCGCCGCTGACCGGGTTGGTCGCGTACGCACCGGTGAAGACGCCGGTCTTGTCCTTGGCCTCGGCCTGCCGTTCGACGTCGGACTTGGCGGCGGCCTGCTTGCGGTAGGCGGTGACGGCCTCGGCCGGGCTCGCGTGGCCGCCGGTCCACACCGGGTGGGTGCCCTCGGGCCAGGCGGTCGGAATGATCCGTTCGACCATGTCGTGCTCGGGCGCCAGCACCATGTACGTCGCACCGAACAGGGTGTCCTGGCGGGTGGTGAAGACGGTGATGCCGCCGGCGCTGTCCACCGGGAACTCGACCCGGGCGCCCTCGGAGCGCCCGATCCAGTTGCGCTGCTGCAGCTTGATGGCCTCGGGCCAGTCCAGCCCGTCCAGATCGTTCAGCAGCCGGTCGGCGTAGGAGGTGATGCGCATGTTCCACTGGCGCAGCTTGGCCTTGAAGACGGGGAAGTTGCCGCGCTCGGAACGGCCGTCGGCGGTGACCTCCTCGTTGGCCAGGACGGTGCCCAGGCCGGGCGACCAGTTCACCGGGGCGTCGGAGGCGTACGCCAGCCGGTACTGGCTCAGCAGGTCGGCACGCTCGGCGGCGCTCAGCGTGCTCCACTCACGGCCGTCGGGGGTCGCCCGCTCGGCGCTCTCGAACTGCTCGACCAGTTCGGCGATGGGGCGGGCCCGGTCGGCCTCGGTGTCGTACCAGGAGTTGAAGATCTGCAGGAAGATCCACTGCGTCCACTTGTAGTAGTCGGCCTCGATCGTCGCGAAGGAGCGGCGGTTGTCGTGGCCCAGACCCAGCCGGCGCAGCTGGGCCTTCATGTTCACCATGTTGGCCTCGGTGGAGACCCGGGGGTGGGTGCCCGTCTGGACGGCGTACTGCTCGGCGGGCAGGCCGAACGCGTCGAAGCCCAGGGTGTGCAGCACGTTGTGGCCGGTCATCCGCTGGTGGCGGGCGTAGACGTCGGTGGCGATGTAGCCCAGCGGGTGGCCGACGTGCAGGCCGGCGCCCGAGGGGTACGGGAACATGTCCATGATGAACTTCTTCGGCCTGGCGGCCAGCTCCGGGTCGCCCGCCAGGTCACCGGTGGGGTTCGGCGCCTCGTACGTCCCCTCGGCGTCCCAGAAGTCCTGCCAGCGTGCCTCGATGTCGGCGGCCATCGCCGCCGTGTAGCGGTGCGGCGCGGCCGTCTCGGCTGCGGAAGTCGTCTCGCTCATGATCCTCAAAGCTCCATCGATCGTCATCTGCCGGGAAACGAAAAAACCCCTCGCACAGGAGGGGACGCCGCGCTGACTTCGACCAGGCGTTCTCACCGGTCGAGTCTGTTCAGCGCGGCTCGCTAAGCAGAAGGCGTACGGCACGCATGGCGTCAGGGTACC
Source organism: Streptomyces sp. NPDC091649 (assembly GCF_044756785.1). NCBI lineage: Bacteria > Bacillati > Actinomycetota > Actinomycetes > Kitasatosporales > Streptomycetaceae > Streptomyces > Streptomyces sp. NPDC091649. The sequence continues at coordinate 110,570 of NZ_JBIVTR010000002.1, forward strand.
GCACGGGCCCGGAAGCGAGCGGGGAGCGATCGGAGAGCGCACTCGCCGCCGAGGCGCCCTCCTGCCGAACGGCCCGGAATCCCACAAAAGAAGCGGGCCACCCGATCCGGGTGGCCCGCTTCTTCATTGCCGATCTTGTGGAGCTAAGGAGAATTGAACTCCTGACCTCCTGCATGCCATGCAGGCGCTCTACCAACTGAGCTATAGCCCCTCGCTGCGTGCCGCCCGGTTTCCCTTGGCGACATCGAGAACATTACACGGTTCCCCCGGCGCTTCACCAAATCGCTTCCGGTTCGCGCCGGTATGCCCGAATCTTGCCGAGTGGCGGATCGTCAGCCGCAGGTCAGGCGGTCGCGAAGGAGTAGAAACGCTTGAGGGTGCAGTGCTCCTCCAGGAGCCGCCCGTAGATCGGCTCCCCCTCCAGCTCCCGGTAGGTCTCGATGGGGTCGCCTTTTATGATCAGCGCCCGCGCGCATTCCTCGCACCAGTACTGGTACTCCGCGTTGACCGGGTCCATGTCCCTGACGATGGGCGTACCACTGCCGCACCAGTCGCACTTACGCCTGTGTGCACCCATCAGTCAGCTCCAGCTGTGGCCGCAGGCCGTGCACACGTAGGAGGCCGCTCCGTCGTCACCCAGGGCCTGGGTGGGAGGAGACGAACCGCAGGACGGACAGTGGGGCCGGGAACGGCCTCCGGACGTTACGGAGCCGAAGGGCGGGGCGGCGGCAAGGGGCTGGTCGGGGACGTGTTCGCGACTCGCAGGCATCGCGCTCCCTCCCGATCGGTACGTCGCCCCCTCCGGCGTTCCGATTCTGCCATGACCTCGCAAGAGGGTCAGCCCGCCCGATGCCCGCATACAGAAGATCCCGCCCCCTGACGGGGACGGGATCCGGATTGTGGAGCTAAGGAGAATTGAACTCCTGACCTCCTGCATGCCATGCAGGCGCTCTACCAACTGAGCTATAGCCCCGCTGTTCGCTGTGTTTCCCTGCGTTTCCGCGCTGCGAACAAGAAGAACTTTAGCCTGCGACAGGCCGGAATGCGAAATCCGGGCCGGGCTGCCCGAAGACAGCCCGCGAACGGCCTTTCGACGGCGGCTAGTCGTCGTCTCCGAGCACCGGCTCCGGGAGCGTGCCGGCGTTGTGCTCCAGCAGGCGCCAGCCGCGCGCGCCCTCACCGAGGACGGACCAGCAGCAGTTGGACAGCCCGCCGAGCCCTTCCCAGTGGAACGCCTCCAGGCCCAGCAGGCGGCCGATCGTCGTCCTGATGGTGCCGCCGTGGCTGACCACCACGAGCGTGCCGTTCACCGGCAGCTTCTCGGCATGCGCCAGGACGACCGGGGCCGCCCGGTCGGCGACCTCGGTCTCCAGTTCGCCGCCGCCCCGGCGGACGGGCTCACCGCGCTTCCATGCCTCGTACTGCTCGCCGTACCGCTCGACGATCTCCTGGTGGGTCAGCCCCTGCCAGGCGCCCGCGTACGTCTCACGGAGTGCGGCGTCGTGGGCGACGGTGAGGCCGCTGACGGCGGAGAGCTCGGCAGCCGTGGCCGCCGCCCGCCGGAGGTCGGAGGCCACGATGGCGTCCGGCTTCAGCGAGGCGAGCAGCCGGGCGGCGCGACGCGCCTGCCCGACCCCGGCCTCGGTGAGCTCGATGTCCGTGGAGCCCTGAAACCGGCGCTCCAGGTTCCACGCCGTCTGGCCGTGCCGCCAGAGGACGATCCGGCGGCCCCTGCCGCTGCTGCTGCCGTTCAGCTCTGGTCACCTTCCGTGCCGCCGTTGAGCTGTGCGTGCTCCTCGGCCTTGCCGCGGGTCTTGATCGCGTCCTCGGGGAGGGCGATCTCCGGGCAGTCCTTCCACAGGCGCTCCAGCGCGTAGAAAACGCGCTCCTCGCTGTGCTGGACGTGGATGACGATGTCGACGTAGTCGAGGAGGATCCAGCGGGCGTCGCGGTCGCCCTCGCGGCGCACCGGCTTGGCGCCGAGCTCCTTCTGGAGCCGCTCCTCGATCTCGTCGACGATCGACTTGACCTGGCGGTCGTTGGGGGCCGAGGCCAGCAGGAAGGCGTCGGTGATCGACAGCACATCGCTGACGTCGTAGGCGATGATGTCGTGCGCGAGCCGGTCGGCGGCCGCCTGAGCGGCGGCGTTGATGAGCTCGATGGAGCGGTCCGTGGCGGTCACATGCAGGCTTTCGTCGGCGGTCGGATGCAACCTCTAGGGTCTCACGGACCGCCGACAGAGCCCTACTGCGTTTCACCGGGCGGGTTCGGGCCCGCGGCGGCCGGGCTCCGCCCCGGCCACCGGCCGCCGCGGGAGGGACGGCGGCCGGTGGCGCCGCGTGGCCGCGCGGCTACTGGGCCTCGTAGTCCTGACCGAGGACCGCGGACACGTCGGCGTTGGCGGCCGGCTCGCCCTTCTTCACGTCGTCCGCGGAGAGCCCCAGGGTCTTGGCCACTTCGACGGCCTTCCCCTTGTCCTCGGCGGACCGGTAGAGCACCACGGACGACGCCTCGGCCTCCGCCTTGCCGCTGTCCACGAAGGCGTAACCGCCGTTGACCAGCTGGACCCGGGCGGCCTCCGCGGCCTTCCCGTTCCCCGTGGCGTTGCGGACGGCGACCCGGAGCGGAGCGCCGGCTTCGGGGGCCTTCACCGCGCCGCCGAGGACGTCCTTGACGACACTACGGGTGTCCGCCTCGGTGAGCGTGCCGTCCTCCTGGACCGGCAGCAGGGCCGTCTTGTAGTCGCCGACCTTGGCGCGCGAGGCGAGTTTGGCGAGCGAGGCCCCGAGGTCCTTCTCGGGCAGTGACGGGTCGAGCACCTGGAGCAGCGTCCCGATGGTGACGGTCGCGGCCTTGGGGTCCTCGGAGATCTTGCGCAGAGTGGCCCTCATGACCTCGCCGAACCGTGTCAGCTGCTCGGCCTCGGTCTCGCCCGGCGCACGGTACGTGGCGTAAGCGACGGCCATCGGGCCGCTGAGCGTCTGGCCCTCGCCCTTGTTGACCAGGGGCGATTCGTCCTTCTTCGCGCCGGGCACATCGGTGTCGGTGTCGACCTCGATGTTGCCGACCAGCTCGACGAGGTTCTCCAGGTACGGGGTGTCCAGCCGCCAGGTGCCGGTGATGCGGGTGCCCAGCAGGGTGTCGATCGACTCCCTGGTTCCGGTCCTGCCGTCCTCCTCGACGGACTTGCCGAGCGTGGTGGTGGTCCCGTCGTCGCCCGCGAGGGCGAGGGAGTTGGGGAGCAGGACGGTGGTGCCCTGTTCGGTGGTGGCGTTGTCGACGAGCAGCGCCGTCGAGGTGCCGCCCTTCTTCGTGTCGTGCAGGTGCACCACGATCATGTCGCGCTGCTGGGCGCCGGCGGCCACGGCCTTCTTCTCGGCCTGTCCGGACAGGCCGGGGATCATGTCGGCGGACCAGAGATAGCCGACTCCGCCGACGACGACGAGAGCGGCGACGACGATCAGGGCGATCATCCGGTTGCGGCCCTTGCGCCGCGCCTCCTCGCGCCGCTCACTGCGGCTCTCGGTGAACTTCAGCCAGTCGATGACGTCTTCGGAGTCCTCGTCGGGCTCCTCGATGAAGGAGAACTGCTCCGTGCGGTAGTCGGGGGCGGGCTCGCGCTGCCCCGGAAGGGCGGGCTCCACGTCCGCTTCCTCGGAGGAGCTCTGCGACTGCTGGTGCTGTGCGGGAGCCTGCGGCGGGGCCTGTTCCGGTGAAGGGGCGGTGCCCTGCCGCGGGATGCTCCAGTGCTCGCCGGTGTCGACCGCGGCGGGCTGCTGGGCGGTGGCGTGGCCGTAGTCGGTGGAGGAGCCGTAGTCGGTGGAGGAGCTGTAGCCGTACCCCTGGTCCGCGGCGGCCTGGCCGTGTGGCGTCCGGGTCGCCGGGCCCGGGTGCTGACCGGCGTAGGGGTCATAACTCTGGGGCTGCTGCCGAGGGTTGCCGTACGCGTCATAGCCGTCGTAGCCGTAACCGGCGTCCGGGGACTGGTATCCCTGGCCCGGCTGGGCGGCGTAGGGGTCGTGACCCTGCCCCTGCTGGCCGTACGGCTGGTGTCCCTGCGGGTCCTGCTGGGCATACTGCTGGTGGCCCTGCGGGTCCTGCTGGTGGCCCTGCTGTCCCTGCTGCTGGTAGACCGGCTGCCCGTACGCGTCGTAGCCGACGATCTGCGGCTCCTGGTAGTACGGGTCGTACGGGTTCGGTCGGTCGTTCACCGGTGCCCCTCTCCGTGGCTCATTCGCCGCGGTACAGCTGGCGCTTGTCGATGTAGCGGACGACACCGTCCGGCACCAGGTACCAGACCGGCTCCCCCTGCGCGACCCTCTCACGGCAGTCCGTGGACGAGATCGCCAGCGCGGGCACCTCCACGAGGGAGACGCCTCCCTCCGGCAGCCCGTCGTCCGTGAGCACGTGACCCGGGCGGGTCACACCGATGAAGTGGGAGAGCGAGAACAGCTCCTCCGCGTCGCGCCAGGTGAGGATCTGGGCCAACGCGTCGGCGCCGGTGATGAAGAAGAGGTCCGCCTCGCCGTGGACCTCGCGCAGGTCCCGCAGCGTGTCGATGGTGTACGTCGGCCCGCCGCGGTCGATGTCGCTGCGGCTGACGGAGAACTGCGGGTTGGACGCGGTGGCGATGACCGTCATCAGATAGCGGTCCTCGGCCGGGGAGACCTTCTTGTGGCTCTTCTGCCACGGCTGCCCGGTCGGGACGAAGACGACCTCGTCGAGATGGAACTGGGCGGCCACTTCACTGGCCGCCACCAGGTGTCCATGGTGGATCGGGTCGAATGTCCCGCCCATCACGCCGATACGGCGCTTTCCGGGGCCGGTAGGCACTTCCTGCTCTCCCATGCGTGCAGAGCCTACTGGCACAGCTGTACGCCCCGGCTCAGCGGTCGCGGTTGAAGCGGGTGGTGACCCACAGCAGGAACATCAGCGCGAGGAAGGCTCCGGCGCCGACGAGGTAGGGGTTGAGGCTTTCGTGGTTGCCGCCCTCGCCGCCCCCGGAGGCGAGAGTGACCAGCTGGTGTGCGGTGCTCGTGAGGCTCATCTTCGGCAGGACCTATCGATCGTGAATCGGAAGGAAGACGTCGGTCACATCGTATGCGGGACCCTCGGGCACGCTCACGGCGACTCAGTCGTTGTTGTCGTCGTTGCGGTATCCACGCAGCAGGAACCAGGCGAGCAGCACCGCCCCGAGGATCGAGACGAGCAGCACGATCCGGAGGGTGTCACCCGGTCCCTGCTCCTCGGACACAGCGGCGAGCAGTACGGCGGTGTGCGGCATTTCCGGGCGCTCCTCAAAGTTATCCACAGCCCCCCGCACACCGTAGCGCCAGCGCATACGCTGGCCTGTGTCCGGGGGACGAGCAACGTCTCGTACGAACAGGGGGCCATCCATGACCGACAACAGTCACGAGAACGTGCCGAGCAGGCAGCGCCGGCGATTCCCCGGGATCTCCTCCCGGGCCTACGAGCACCCCGCCGACCGCTCGGCCCTGGTGGCCCTGCGCAGGCTGACCGGGTTCGACACCGTGTTCAAGGCGCTCAGCGGGCTGCTCCCGGAGCGCAGCCTGCGGCTGCTCTTCCTCTCCGACTCCGTCCGGGTGAGCGACGCGCAGTTCGCCCATCTCAACGACATGTTGCGGGACGCGTGTTACATCCTGGACCTGGAGAAGGTCCCGCCGATGTACGTGAAGCAGGACCCGCAGCCCAACGCCATGTGCATCGGGCTGGACGAGCCGATCATCGTGGTCACCACCGGCCTGGTCGAGCTGCTCGACGAGGAGGAGATGCGGGCGGTGGTGGGCCACGAGGTGGGCCACGCGCTCTCCGGCCACTCGGTGTACCGGACGATACTGCTCTTCCTGACCAACCTGGCCGTGAAGGTCGCCTGGATCCCGCTGGGCAATGTGGCGATCATGGCGATAGTGACGGCGCTGCGCGAGTGGTTCCGCAAGTCGGAGCTGTCCGCGGACCGGGCCGGGTTGCTGGTCGGCCAGGACATCACCGCTTCCATGCGCGGCCTGATGAAGATCGCGGGCGGCAACCACCTGCACGAGATGAACGTGGACGCCTTCCTCGCCCAGGCCGACGAGTACGAGAAGGGCGGCGACCTCCGCGACTCCGTCCTCAAGATCCTCAATGTGCTGCCCCGGACGCACCCGTTCACCACCGTGCGGGCCGCCGAGCTGAAGAAGTGGTCGGAGACCCGCGACTTCCAGCGGATCATGGACGGCCACTACCCGCGGCGCGACGAGGACAAGGACACCTCGGTGACCGACTCGTTCCGGGAGTCCGCCTCGCACTACGCCGACACGGTGCGCACCAGCAAGGACCCGCTGATGAAGCTCGTGGGCGACATCGCGGGCGGCGCTGGCGACCTGGGCGGCAAGCTGCGCGACAAGTTCACCGGAGCCGGCGCCGGGTCCGGAGCCGGTGGCGCGAAGGGCGGGGCGTCGGACGCGTCCGGCGGTTCCGCTACGGGCGGGGACGAGACGCCCGGTCGGCCTCAGGACCCTGAGGAGGGGAGCCCGGGCCCGTCGTCGGGGAGCTGACGGCCTCCAGGGTCCCGCACAGCGCCGCCGTGGGCGGGCCCGTGGCGTAGGGGTCGGTGGCGGCGGGCCCGCGGGTGTCCGCCCGTTCCCCGGCGAGGAGCGGGCGGAGCATCCTGGTCGCGTCGGCCGAGCAGGACTGCGGCCCTGCCTGGACGTAGGCGGTGCGTACTTCCAGGCGGTGCAATCGCAGGTCCTCCCGGTCGAAGCGGAAGCGCAGTTCGCGTCGCACGGTGAACAGGGAGGCTCCGTCGTCGCGGTGGGGCCCGTCCGCCGGGCGCAGGGCGTAGGTGAAGGTGTGGTCGGAGACGACGCCGAGGACGCCCGCCGTCTCCTCCTCGTAGCGGAGGGTGCCCTGGACCCGAATCTCCGGATCCGCGAGCTCCACCCGCTCCGGGTCGAAGCGCACCAGCCAGCCGGTGGCGGCGTGGCTCCCGTCGGTGTCCGGGCTGCTCAGGCTCCGTTCGAACTGGGCGCGCTGGTCCGGGTCGAGGAGGTGCTCGACGGGTCGGCGGACCGAGCCGGTGAGGACGTCGGGGTTCAGGGAGGACTCCACCAGGTAGTCCTTGGCTGTGGCGAGAGCGGCGGTGATCTGGCTTTCGGAGAAGTTCCGCGTGCGCTCGACGGTGGGGACGTTGATGCCTGCGGCGCCCGTGCGGAATCCGGCGAGCGGCTCGGCCCGGTACAGCCGCTCGGGTGATCCTCCCGGTACGACGTCCCGCGGGGCCAGGGGGACGACGGTGGTCTGCAGGGGGTCGGCGCGTCGGATGGCCGGTTGGGGGTACGGGCTGCGGAATCCGACGTAGACGGCCACGGCGAAGGCCAGGGCGATGAGGACGACCAGGGCGATGGCGGCCCGGGAGCCGCCGCCGCGGGCGGAGACCTGGGCGTCGGGCAGCGTGCGCACGGCCCGGGCGTGCTCGCCCATCCGCTCCCGCGCCGAGAACTCCTGCATCCGGGCAGCTCGGACGAATGACTCGTCGAAGACGAGGGAGCGGTATTCGTCCTCGCCGCCCGCGGGGTTCTCGGGCGGGCCGTCCGGCGGTTCTGAGCGGCCTGTCATGACTTCTCTCCCGATCTCCACCCCGGTCCGTTCAGTGCGCAACGGTCTGCTTCGGCCGAGCGGCGTCCGGCAGCGAGAAGCCCCCCTGGGAACGAGGGGTCACAGCATCAGAGTAGGTCGATCGCGTCGTGCGCGAACGCGGAGGAATTCCAGAACCGCACGGGCCGCCGGGGTGAGCGGGGCGGCCGTCGGCGAACGGGTGAAAGGGGTGCGGGAGGAGGGGGCTCAGGGGACCCGGGGCTCGGCGGAGACCGTGGGGCGGGAGTGGTCGGCGGAGGGCGACGGGGCCGCCCCGGGCTTGTCCACGCCGCTGGTGGCCGGTGGCGGCACCTGGTCCTGGCGGTTGTTCGAGGCGCCGCGATAGACCGCGGTGAAGGCGAGCGAGACCATGCCGACGCCCATCACCAGAGCCAGCAGCCAGGCGACCGGCCGGTGCCAGCGGGCGGAGTTGCGGTAGGGGCGCAGGGAGCCGCCGTGGCGGCCATAGGGTGCCGGGGCGTGGTCGTCGTCGCCCCTGACACCGTGGTCGGGGTCGTAGTCGAGGTCCTGGGGGTCGTGGTAGCCCCGGGAGCGGCCGTAGGGGCCGTACTCGTCGTCCGTGTGACGGCTCCGGCGGCGGGCGCGGGCCGCGTCGGCCTCGGCACGGGCCTCGGCGGCGGCGAGCAGGCGCTCCACGGCGGTGGGCTCGTGGACGGGCGCGGACCGGACGAATTCCTCGTCGAACACCACGGAGGCGAAGTCCTCGTCCGCGCCTCCGCGGTCGTCGTCGGGCTCCCTGCCGTCAGGAAACGGCTCGCCCCCCACGTCGTCCGGCACGGATTCAGCGTAGCCCGGCCGGGACCTTTTGGGCAGGGACCCCGCAAACTCCCCCGGAACGGCACGGGGGAACGGCACGGGGGAACGCCCGGCCGGCCCCCTCCTCTCGGAAGGGGCCGGCCGGATGAGTCCCGCCGGAGGGGCCGTGATGGAGGTGGGGTGGGGGTTGGGGGGGCGGGTGGGGAGGGGCGGGGAGGGGCGGGGAGAGGCGGGGGGAGGAGAGCGGAGGAGAGCGGGGCGCCGGCTAGCGGATGTGTCCGTCCCCCGTGACGATGTACTTCGTCGAGGTCAGCTCGGGCAGGCCCATCGGGCCGCGGGCGTGCAGTTTCTGCGTGGAGATGCCGATCTCGGCGCCGAAGCCGAACTGCCCGCCGTCCGTGAAGCGGGTCGAGGCGTTCACGGTGACCGTGGTCGAATCCACCAACTGGGTGAAGCGGCGGGCGGCGGCCTGCGAGGTGGTGACGATCGCCTCGGTGTGGCCGGAGGACCAGAGCCGGATGTGGGCGACCGCCGCGTCCAGGGAGTCGACGACCGCGGCCGCGATGTCGTGACTGAGGTATTCGGTCTCCCAGTCCTCTTCCGTCGCCGCGACGACGGTGGCCTTGGCCTCCTCGGCGTGTGCGAGGACGCGCTCGTCGCCGTGGACGGTGACTCCGGCCTCGGCGAGCGCGTCCAGGGCGAGCGGCAGGAAGGCGTCCGCCACGTCCTGGTGGACGAGCAGCGTCTCGGCCGCGTTGCAGACGCTGGGTCGCTGGGCCTTGGAGTTGATCAGAATGTCGACGGCCATGGCCAGGTCCGTCTGCGCGTCGATGTAGACGTGGCAGTTGCCGGTGCCGGTCTCGATGACGGGGACGGTGGACTCCTCGACGACCGTGCGGATCAGCGAGGCGCCGCCGCGCGGGATGAGGACGTCGACCAGACCGCGGGCCCGCATCAGCTCCCTCACGGAGTCGCGGCTCTCGCCCGGGACCAGCTGCACCGCGTCGGCCGGCAGGCCGGAGCCGCCGACCGCGTCGCGCAGAACCCGGACGAGGGCGGCGTTGGAGGCGTAGGCGGAGGAGGAGCCGCGCAGCAGGACCGCGTTGCCGGACTTCAGGCAGAGCGCGGCGGCGTCGACGGTGACGTTGGGCCGGGCCTCGTAGATGATGCCGACCACGCCGAGCGGGACGCGCACCTGGCGGAGGTCGATGCCGTTGGGCAGGGTCGATCCGCGCACCACCTCGCCGACCGGGTCGGGCAGGGCCGCGACGTCCCGTACGTCGGCGGCGATGGCGCGGACGCGTTCCGGGGTGAGGGTGAGGCGGTCGATGACGCCTTCGCTCGTCCCGGCCTCGCGGGCGCGTTCGACGTCCTTCGCGTTGGCCTCGACGATCTCGTTCGTGCGCACTTCGAGGGCGTCGGCGATGGCCAGCAGCGCGTCGTCCTTGGCCGCGCGCGGAAGTGGCGCGATGTCGGCGGCGGCGGCACGGGCCCGGTAGGCGGTCTGCGCGACCGGGGAGAGGTTGTCGTAGGGCGAGAGCGTGGTCATGCCCGCAGAGTAATGCGCACTCTGCGGGCATCCGTCACGTATCCCGTGATGCGAGACGGCCGGAGGTCCGGACGGTCGCACCGCCGCGGACCCGGCGGGCGGGTCAGTAGGGGTGCACGCCCACGGGGGCCGCGGGCGGCGGCCCGTAGCCCTCGGCGATCCGCAGGTGGTAGGTCTCGCGGTCGATGACTTCCAGGCCGACGATCTCCCAGGGCGGCAGCCGGGCGCTGGAGCGGTGCTCGCCCCACAGCCTCAGCGCGACCGCTGCCGCGTCGTGCAGGTCGCGGGCCTCTTCCCAGTAGCGGATCTCCGCGTGGTCGCCCGCGTAGCGGCTGGTCAGCAGGAAGGGATGGTCGTGCGCGAGCTGTTCCAGGCCCCGTCTGACCTCCCCCAGCGGAGTCTCGGCGCCCGAGACGCTGAGGGTGATGTGCCAGAGCTTGGACTGCGGGGACTCCTCCTTCGCCGTCGTGACCGGCTCCCGTGCGGCGGTGTCCGCCGGGAGTGGATTCCGGTCGTAATCCGCCCCCGCTCCGACACTCGTCAGGGCGCGGTTGGCCGTGCCTCGGGGCGGCGCCCCCGGGCGCGCTCGTCTCACCGGCGGCCTCCTGTGATGTGTTGCTGTGCGGTACCCCTGTTTCCCCACTACAAAGTGGACCAGTCAACAGCCGGGCGTGGGGTGGTTTTGGGGAAGCTCCCCACAGGAAGGCGGGACTTTCAGCCGTTTCAGGGGGTGAGGCGCGGCACGAGAATGACGAGATCGTCCCTGTGTACGACCTCGCGCTCGTAGGCGGGCCCCAGTTCACGGGCGAGATCCCGGGTGGAGCGGCCGAGCAGTTGGGGGATTTCCTTCGCGTCGAAGTTGACGAGTCCGCGGGCGATCGGGGCGCCGTGCGGATCGCGCAGTTCGACGGGGTCTCCGGCGCTGAACTCGCCCTCGACTGCGGAGATCCCGGCGGGCAGCAGCGAGGTGCGCCGCTCCACCACGGCCCGTACGGCGCCGTCGTCGAGGGTGAGCGCGCCCTGTGGGGTGGAGGCGTGGGCGAGCCACAGCAGCCGGTCGGCGGAGCGGCGTCCGGTGCGGTGGAAGTAGGTGCCGGTGTCGCGGCCCGCGAGGGCGTCGGCGGCCCGGCTGGCGGAGGTGAGGACGACGGGGACGCCGGCGGCGGTGGCGATGCGGGCGGCCTCGACCTTGGTGACCATGCCGCCGGTGCCGACGCCGGCCTTCCCGGCGCTGCCGATGGTGACGCCCGTCAGCGCCTCGGGGCCGGTGACCTCGGCGATCCGAGTGGCGCCGGGGGTGCCGGGGGTGCCGGGGGGGCCGTCGTAGAGGCCGTCCACGTCGGAGAGCAGGACGAGCAGGTCGGCGTGGACGAGGTGGGCGACGAGGGCGGCGAGCCGGTCGTTGTCTCCGAAGCGGATCTCGTCGGTGGCGACGGTGTCGTTCTCGTTGACGACGGGGACGGCGCCCATCTCCAGGAGCTTGTCCAGGGTGCTGTAGGCGTTGCGGTAGTGGCCTCGGCGGCTGGTGTCGTCGGCGGTGAGGAGCACCTGGCCGACGCGGACGCCGTAGCGCGCGAACGAGGCGGTGTAGCGGGCCACGAGGAGGCCCTGGCCGACGCTGGCGGCGGCCTGCTGGCGGGCCAGGTCCTTGGGCCTGCGGACGAGGCCGAGCGGGGCGAGTCCGGCGGCGATGGCTCCGCTGGAGACGAGGACGACCTCGCGTTCGCCGCCGTCCCTGACCTTGGCCAGGACGTCGACGAGGGCGTCGACCCGGTCGGCGTCGAGGCCGCCGGAGGCCGTGGTGAGCGAGGAGGAGCCGACCTTGACGACGACTCTGCGGGCGTCGGTCACTCCGGGCCGGTGCTCCGACGGCCGGTGCTCCGACGCCCTGTGCTCTGCCACGTGCTTCCTCGCTCTGGTTCGCCCCAGTCATCCGTGGGGGACGTGCCGCGCGTGCGCGGTCGGGGCGCGGCCGGCCCCGCACCGCAGAGTACGCGAGCGGCCGCCCCCGCCGCCCGCGCGTTCCGCTCGGTGGACGCCGGAGGGCGGCCGGTGAGCGGGGTACGGAACGGGCGGCGGGGGCGGCCGGTGGGCTCAGCTCCGCTGCTCGTCCTTGACGGCGAGCATCCGGTCGACGACCCGGGCGGCGGCGCGGCCGTCGGAGGGCTCGCAGAAGTCGACCCGGAACTGGGCGTACTTCTCCTTGTACTCCTCGCTCACCTCGTCGATGTTCCGGATCGCGGAGACCAGGTCCTCGGAGGTCTTGATCAGCGGGCCGGGGGCGCGGGAGGTGAAGTCGAAGTAGAAGCCGCGCAGGGTGTCGCGGTAGTGCTCCAGGTCGTACGTGAAGAAGAGCATCGGCCGCCCGGAGTGCGCGAAGTCGAACAGCACCGAGGAGTAGTCGGTGATCAGCACGTCGGCGATCAGGTAGAGGTCGGCGATGTCCGGGTAATAGGTGACGTCGTAGACGAAGCCCTGTCCGGCGCCGGGGATGGAGTCGAGGACCTTGTGGTGCTTGCGGTAGAGCAGCACGTGGTCCTCGCCCAGCTCTCGGCGGGCGGCCTCGACGTCGATCTTGTTGTCGAGCTTGAAGCGGCGTCCGCCGTAGCGCTGGTCGTCGCGCCAGGTGGGCGCGTACAGGACGACCTTCTTGCCCGCGGGGATGCCGAGCTTCTCCCGTACGGCCGCGGCGCGCTTGACGCGGTCGGGGGCGTGGAAGACGTCGTTGCGCGGGTAGCCCGCTTCCAGGACCTCGCACTGGAGGCGGAAGGAGTTGGTCATGATCGGGGTGGTGAAGGAGTTCGGCGTGATGAACAGGCTGTACTGGCGCGAGCGCTGCGGGAGGCTCGCGATGTAGGCCAGGTTCGCCTTGGGGGTGCCGAGCAGGTCGGCTCCGATGCGCTTGAGCGGGGTGCCGTGCCAGGTCTGGACGACGACCTGGCCCTCGCGGCGGACGAACCACTCGCGGATGCCGCCGTTGGTGACGACGTACCGGCTGCGGGCCAGTGCCTCGTACCACTCCTTGCTGCCCCACTCGACGCCTCGGACGCCGGGCGGCAGGACGACCTGCTGGTCGTGGACCATCGCGATGTGCTCGACGTCGGTGCCGCGGCGCTTGAGCTCCTCGTACACGGCGCGGGGCGAGTCGGAGAACTGCTTGCCGCCGAAGCTGTTGTAGAGCACGGCCTCGCGCAGCGGCAGCTTGCGCTGCTCGGGGGTGTAGACGTCGCGCATCAGGCGCTGGCGGTAGGCGCCGCGCAGCTCCGGGTCGAGGACCGGGCCGGACTCCACGAAGATCCGGTCGAAGTCGAGCCGTTCGACGGTGTAGGCGCGGTGCTCTCCCCGGTGGGTCAGCGGCAGCGTGTCCACGAGGTCGGGGCGGATCGTGACGGGGAGGTCGCGGGTGTGGTCCCACTCGGTGCGCAGGCGCAGGCGCGGCATCCAGCGCCCGGCGCGCAGCGGCACGGTGCCCTCGTAGGTGGGCATGGTGTCCGGGCGCAGGCGGGCGGTGAAGCGGCCGTCGGCGAACTCGACGGGCAGCGGGCGGTCCTCGTTGCGGCCGGTGTGGCGCAGGACCATCTTCATCTGGTCGGCGGGGCCGGTGTAGACGCCGGAGAGGACCAGCTCGCCGTCGGCGGTCCACTCGACGCCGTCGACGAGGGGCTGGACCGTGCGCACCTGCGGGGTGAAGTTCCCCGCGCCGTCGGTGAGGATCGCGAACTCGCGTCCCTCCGGCAGCGGGTGGACTCCGGTGACGGGCTTCGAGCCGCACGTGGCACGGCGGGTCGTGCCGTCCGCGAAGACGATCAGGGCGCGGTACTTGCGGGGCTTGCCGGGGCCGACGCCGTCGACGGGCAGTTCCGCGAAGTCGAGGCGGGCGGTGTGCCGGAGCCAGCCGTCGGCGCCCGCCTCGCCCTGCTGGAGCGGGAGGTCGGTGGCGAAGCCGGTCGGCTCGTGGTCGATGCGCAGGGCGGTGGGGTACTTGCCCGCGGGGGCGGTGACCCGGGAGCGCAGGGTGACCGTGAGTGCCTCGGCGTCGGCTTCCTGGGCGATGATCTCGGCGGGGACGACGTCCACGGAGAGCTTGAGCCGGTTGCGGTCGAAGCCGGCGACGAGGCGGACGCCGTCGTCCAGGACCCGGGTGCAGCTGTGTCCGGCCGCGCCCGCGTTGTTCTTGGTGATGCTGCCCACGGACATGCCGCCGGGGCGCGGGATGCCGATGCCCAGGCGCCAGGTGCCGGGCTGCCACTGGCCGCGTACGCGCAGCCGGGACGGGTCGACGCCGATCTCGAAGCCGGACCAGTCGTAGTTGTGCAGGGCGCCCTTGGCTTCGGCGGTGGCGCGGGGTTCCAGGACGGTGCGCATCCGCAGCGGGAGGGTGGAGCGGCTGCCCTGGCGTCGGAGCACGGCGACGCGCAGCGAGCGCTTGCCGGTGGCCGAGGGGACGTTGGGGATGTAGGCGTAGCCCTTGATGAGGAGCTTGCCGTCCTCCCAGCCGAGGTCGAGGAGCTTGCCGCGTACGGGGAGTTCGCTGCGGTTGAAGTTGCGCACCGAGGAGGGCAGCGAGGAGCTCTCGACGCCGGGCAGCTCGATGCGGGCCCGCCGCAGGCCGCGGACGGAGAAGGCTCCGGGGTTCTCGCGCTCGTAGTGGAGCAGGTCGACCAGTTCGTCGCCCCGGCCGCTGGCCGCCAGGTGCCACTTGACGCGGGCCATCGGGGAGAACTGCCGCACGACCTTCGGGGCGGCACGGGCCAGGAAGTCCTTGGCCGCTCGATGGAATTCGGGGCGCTCCTCGACCGGGGTCTCCGGGAAGTACTTCATGAGCCGGCTGAGCTCGTCGGGGATCGCTTCGAGGGACGCCACGGGGGGAGGGCCTTTCCGGGGGGACGTGCAGATGATGAACCCCAGGGGGACGGGGCGTTAATGAGACGACTCCAACCGTCTCATGGTTGCCCAACAGTATGACGTGACACCTCTCACAGAAGAACCCGCCCCGATCGTCACCGGGGCGGTGGGGGCGCCCGGGAGCCGTCCGGTGGCCCGGTCAGACGCGGTGTGCGCGGGGGGCGCGCAGGACGTTGAGCACGGTGCGGCGGGCCTTGCGGACCACGCGCCGGGCGAGGGAGGGGCGGGGCCGGTCGTGCGGCGCCTCGATCCGCCGTCCGGCGACCCATTCCGTGACGGTCACCTCGTAGGCCCGGTCGGGGAGCACGGAGCTCTCGCCGAAGTGGGGGTAGGCGAGGTGGGGGCGGGGCGGGTTCCCGCGGCGGACGATCTCGGGCTCCCTCCCGGCGCGCAGGAAGGCCGCGATGTCCAGGAGCAGGTCGAGCCGGCCCTCGGCGAGGCACATCAGCCGCAGTCGTTCGTTCACCTTGAGGTTGCGGCCGAGTTCCGGCGTCCAGTACGCCTTCATCAGGGGGGCGGCGAGCGCCATCTTCCGCTCGCGGACCTCGGCCTTCTGCTTCACCAGTCCGGGGCCGAACTGGGGCAGCAGCGTGATGACGAAGGGGCGCACCATCAGGGCGTCGCGCCGGGGGCCCGGGGGCACGTGCTCGGCGATGAGTCCCATCAGGGCGCGGGCCGAGTCGAAGCGGCGGCGGTAGCTGCCCTTCTTGGTCATCTGGTTGCGGTCCTCGCGGCCCACCAGGTAGTAGCAGGTGTAGTCGGCGACGACGGAGATGCCGTTGCCGCGGAGGTACGCCTCCATGGTGAACAGGGCGTCCTCGCCGGTCTTCAGCTTCTCGTCGAACGTCATGCCGAGGCGTACGAGGAGCTCGCGCCGGAACAGTTTCTGCGCGCTCAAGGTGAATTTGACGTTGGACGCATACAGGTCGGCGCGCTCGACGGTCTCTTTCCACATCGATTTCGCGGCGCCGCGGTTGACGCCGACGATCTTCCCGAGCACCACGTCCGTGCCGGCCCGGTCGCCCATGGAGACCATGCGTTCGAGGGCTTCCTCGCCGAAATAGTCGTCCGCGTCGAGAAAGAAGACGTACCGGCCGCGGGCGAGGCCGAGGCCGCGATTGCGCGGGCCGCTGGGCCCGCCGGAATTCTCCTGCCGGACGACTCTCATGGGAATGGCGGTCCGGGCGGCGAATTCCTCCAGGCAGGCGCCGGTGCCGTCGGTGGAGCCGTCGTCGACGGCGACGATCTCCATGCGGTGGGCGCCGATGGTCTGCGCCTCGACGGACTCCAGGCACCGGACCAGGTAGGGCATCGCGTCATAAGCTCCGATGATCACACTGACATCGGGCTCGTCGTTCTTCCTGGGCATGTCGGCCATGTGCACCTGTCGATTTGATCACGAAAGAAGGCAGATTGCCCGACTCTGCACGTTTTGTGCATCACTATGACGAACGACCCGTACATCCCTCCCTCAGGAGAGACGTACGGGTCGCGTCCGGGGTTGCCTGCTTTTCAGCCAGTTCGATCAGGTGTCCAGCACTCGCCTGTGCGGCCCTCAGCGCACGGACGAGGGCCCGTCGGTGAGAGTGGTCTCCGCCTCCGCAGCCGCCTCCGCCTCGGCCTCCGGGGCGGCCGGAGCGTCCGGGTCCGCCGTGGCGTCGGCCTCGGCCACCGCCAGGGGATCGCCGGCTCCGACCCCGCTGGTGACGGCCTCCTGGTCCGGCACCGCCACCGCCAGGTCGCCGAGCCGCTGGGCCACGCCCCGGTTACGGGCCTCGGCCTTGGCCGTCAGCGCCCGTACGGCGGCGTTGAACTGCTCCATGGAGGTCGGCTCGTCCGGACCCAGGAGGTAGGTCTTCAGCTCACGGCGGGCGTCCGCCAGCGTGTCGGCCCCCGGGTCGGCCACCGCGGCCAGCAGCGCGTCGATCTCCTCGGCCGTGTTGGAGAGGATGACCGCGGCGCGCACCGCGGTGTTCTGGCGCTTGAACTCCTCGGCCCCGAGCCCGGCCGAATCGGTGACGGCGTACGGCTTGCCGCTCGCGATGAAGTCGGAGACCACACTGGAGATGTCCGAGACCATGGCGTCGGACTCGTTGAAGCAGTCGTACAGCTTGGGCTGCGCGCCGGTCACCGTACGGTGCTCCCACCAGCCGAAGGAACGCCAGTAGGCGTCGTTCCACTCGGCACGCAGCCGCACGGTCTCCGCCTCACGGGCGGGGTCGGCCAGCGAGATCCGGGACTCCTCCGCGTCGTCGCCGCCCGCGCGGCCGGTGGCCGCGAGCTGGTCGAGCCGCGCTTCGATCCGGGCCAGCTCCGCCTTGGCGGCGCTCTGCCCGGCGGCGGCCGAGGACGCCTCCTTCACCCAGCGGGGTTCGGCGGCGCGCTCGGCGGCGGCCTTCTCCAGCATCGCCCGGATGCGGGCGTTGACGGCCTTGGCCTTGGCGCTGCGGATGCCGGTGAAGGGGTGCGGCTTGTAGACGATCCGGACCGGGTCGGCGGCCTTCAGCAGCCGGCGCACGATGTTCTCGCCCGCCAGCAGCAGGGATGTGTTGCCCGCGTTGTCGTCCCAGCCCTCCCAGGTGGGGGCGTACAGCACGGTCGGGATGGGGTTCTTGGCGGCGCCCGTCCAGGTCTTGATGGGCTCCAGCTGCGGACGGCCGACCTCGACGATGTCCTGGTCGAGGACGCCCACGTCGGCCAGCGCGTAGCGGTCGCGGCCGGCCCGGCCCGCGGTCCAGACCTCGTCGTAGACCTTGGAGTACGGGTTGACGCTGGCGAGCTTGTCGCTGTCGCCGTGGCCGATGAAGACGTGCTTCATCGTCGGGACCCGCAGGATGTGGATGTTCTTGCCGACGTTGGCCGGATACAGGCAGACCCGGACGGTCGAGAGGTCCAGGTTCATCAGGTGGGTGCCTGCCGGAACGCAGATGACGGGGACGGAGGTCTCGGACAGCTGGGGAACGAGGCCGCGCTCGCGCATGATGATCAGCGGGCGGCCCTCGACCCGGGCCATGGTCTCCAGCCACATGTTGCCCTGGTAGGCGGACTCGTTGGAGCCGGAGAAGTAGAGCACCACGGTCGGCTGGTAGTCGCGCAGCCAGTTGTCGACGGCCTTGAGCACGGCCGGCACCGGAGGCGCCAGCCGGCCTCGGCGCACGTACGGGACGAGCGCGAGGAGGTAGAGCACGGCCAGCAGCAGCGTCAGCCCGATGCCCGCATAGCCGATGACGTCATCGCCGGTTTCGGCGGCGATCAGGATGCCCGCCACGGCCGGGATGTCGAGGTGCAGCATCTTCTCGGCGGAGCGCCGCAGCAGCGCACCGGGCGGGGCGTCGGGGATGCGGACCGCGTGCAGGTCCACGTTCCGGGTGACGACCGGCATGGTGCGGCGCAGCCGGATGAGGGTCGTCAGGGCGCCGTGCGGCGCCTGGAGCCCGTAGAAGAGCAGGAAGCAGGCCACCGCCGAGTAGAACAGCGGCTGTTCGGCGAGATCCAGGCGGGCCAGCAGCAGGATGAGCATCAGCTGCCGCAGCAGGAATCGGATCGACAGCCCGGCCCGCACCTTGCCCAGGCGATTGACCAGGTAACTCCCCCGCTGGTGCAGGTACCAGTCGGCGACATACGTGACAGCGGCGGCCGCCGCGAAGAACCAGATGTGAGGAATGAGCGCGGCGAGCATGACGCAGGGATATCCCAGCCCCATCAACAACGCTGCCGCCAGTTCCGACCTGCTGCCCACACGGGCCAGGCGAATGGCTGTCGAGATCACGAGGAACCTGCTCCAGAGGGTGCTGGTTGATTCACGTATTGGCGGAAATGTGAAGGTGCGGATTCACGCATTCGGGCCTCTGTCATCGCACAAAGCGACAACAGAGGCCCGGAAAAGCACATTTGTCAAGAATTATTACACATCTGCTTGACGGTCCAGCACGGAGGCCAGCGCCTGCTCGAAGCCGGAGGATCCGGCGGCCCCCGCCGTCGGGTCCTGCTGCCGTACGTCGATGACGTGACCGGTCAGCGCGGAGAGCAGGACGTCCAGCGAGGTGCGCGCCACGGCCTCCGAGGAGAGCAGCGAGCCCTCGGGTTCCTGGCCGAACGCCTTGGTCCGCATCGGGGTGGCGGTGCGCTCGGGGTTCACGCAGTTGACCCGGATGCCCTCGCCCGCCCACTCGTCGGCGAGCGCCTGGGTGAGGTTGACCATGGCGGCCTTGGTGGAGGAGTAGAGGCTGTACTCGGCGCGGCCCCGGGTGTAGCTGCTGGAGGTGTAGAGCAGCAACTGCCCCTGGGTCTCGGCGAGGTACTTGTACGAGGCGCGGGCGATCTGGACGGGCGCCAGGTAGTTGACGTTCAGGGCTTCCTGGATCGTCGTGTTGTCGGTCTCGGCCAGCTTGCCGATGCGCAGCACGCCCGCGGTGTTGATGACGTAGTCGATCCGCCCGGTCTCGCCGTACGCCTTGGAGAGCGCGTCGTCCACGTGCTCCGGGTTCTCCACGTGCGTCCCGGTGGTGGAGCGGCCCAGCGCGTAGACGTTCGCGCCGTAGTTCTCGGCCAGCGACGCGATGTCGGCGCCGATGCCGTACGAGCCGCCGAAGACGACGAGGGTCTTGCCGGTGAGGAGCTCCCGGTAGGCGGCCTCGTCGGCCTGGCGCGGGGCCGCGGTGGAGGCCAGCTGGAAGAGCTTGTCCGTGATGAAGACGTCGACCGGCTGGGTCACCTTCATGTTGTACTCGTCGCCCGCGACCACGTAGATCGGCACGTCGGGGAGGTACTTGAGGACCACCGAACAGTCGTCGGTCGCCTGGAAGTTGGGATCGCCCGCCGCGACCTCGTACGCCCTGCGGATGGTGGAGAGCTTGAACGCCTGCGGCGTCTGGCCCCGGCGCAGGCGGGAGCGGTCGGGGACGTCGGTGATGAACTCGCCGTCGCCGCCGTGCGTGCGGGTCACGATGATCGTGTCGGCGGACGGGATAGCGACGTCGACGGCCTGGTAGCGGTCGAGGGCGTCCACACAGTCCTTGATCACACGCTGTGACAGCAGGGGGCGCACCGCGTCATGGAAGAGGACGTTGCGGTCCTCACCCTCGGCGAGGCCCTCGCCGAGGGCCGCGATGGCACGCTCGGTGGTCTCGTTGCGGGTGCTGCCGCCCTCGATGATCCGGGTGACCTTGGTCAGGCCGGCCTTCGCGACGATCTTCTCGACCTCGGGCACGAAACCGGGCGCCATCAGCACGATGACGTCGTCGATGCCCTCGGCGCTCTCGAAGACGGTCAGCGTGTGCTCGATGACGGCCTTGCCGGCGATCTTCAGCAACTGCTTGGGGATCGACAGGCCCACGCGCTGACCGGTCCCGCCGGCGAGCACGACCGCTGTGGTCCGGGGCTTGGCTTCATGCGGCACAGACACAGACGACCTACCTTGCTATGACGGGGGAACAGTGTGATGGTCGCACTCTCCGTGACCGTCTCGCAAGGTGGACATTGTCCGCCGCTCGTCCTGCGGATACCCGCAGTTCACCCTCTGGCCAGGGAGATTGGGCCCTTCCGGACGGTCGCCCGGGGTGACCGACCCCACAGATGTGTTGCTCAATCCGCACATCCGCGGCACGTGCACCCGGCGTGACCGGCGGAAACCGGTGTCGGAGCCCGGCCCGGACGCGCCGACGGCCCCGCTCCGGAGAGCCGGGCCGTCGGTCGTGCGGGCGTACCCCTCCCGGTCAGAAGGGGTCGAACTCGTCGTACTCCTTCTCCGCGTCGTCGCGCTCGGAGTCACGGTCCCGGCGGCGCTGCGCGGCGGGGCGCGGCTCCTCCAGGCGGTGGTCCTCGCCGCGGCGGCCGAGCATCTCGGCGCCGGCCGTCACGGTCGGCTCCCAGTCGAAGACGACCGCGTTCTCCTCGGGGCCGATCGCGACGCCGTCGCCGGCCCGGGCGCCCGCCTTCATCAGGGCGTCCTCGACGCCGAGGCGGTTGAGCCGGTCGGCGAGGTAGCCGACGGCCTCGTCGTTGTTGAAGTCGGTCTGGCGCACCCAGCGCTCGGGCTTCTCGCCGCGCACCCGGTAGATGCCCTCGTCGTCCAGGGTGACGGTGAAGCCCGCGTCGTCGACGGCCCTGGGTCGGATGACGATGCGGGTCGCCTCCTCCTTCGGCTTGGCGGCACGCGCCTCGGCGATGATCCCGGCGAGCGCGTAGGACAGCTCGTTGAGGCCCTTGTGCGCGATGGCGGAGACCTCGAAGACGCGGTAGCCGCGGGCCTCCAGGTCGGGACGGATCATGTCGGCGAGGTCCTGGCCGTCCGGGATGTCGACCTTGTTGAGGGCGACGATGCGGGGCCGGTTCTCCAGGCCGCCGTACAGCCGCAGCTCCTCCTCGATCATGTCGAGGTCGGAGACGGGGTCGCGGTCGGGCTCCGGGGTCGCGGTGTCCAGGACGTGCACGAGCACGGAGCAGCGCTCGACGTGCCGCAGGAACTCCAGGCCGAGGCCCTTGCCCTGGCTGGCGCCGGGGATGAGCCCGGGGACGTCCGCGATGGTGTAGACGGTCGAGCCGGCGGTGACGACGCCGAGGTTCGGCACGAGGGTGGTGAACGGGTAGTCCGCGATCTTCGGCTTGGCCGCGGAGAGCACCGAGATCAGCGAGGACTTGCCCGCGCTCGGGTACCCCACGAGGGCCACGTCGGCGACGGTCTTGAGCTCCAGGACGACGTCCCGGCTCTCCCCCGGCTCGCCGAGCAGCGCGAAGCCCGGAGCCTTGCGGCGGGCCGAGGCCAGCGCCGCGTTGCCGAGACCGCCGCGACCGCCCTGTCCGGCCACGAAGGTGGTGCCCTGGCCGATGAGGTCGGCGAGCACGTTCCCGGCCTTGTCGAGGACCACGGTGCCGTCGGGGACGGGCAGGACCAGGTCCTGGCCGTCCTTGCCGGAGCGGTTGTCGCCGGCGCCGGGCTGGCCGTTGGTGGCCTTGCGGTGGGGGCTGTGGTGGTAGTCCAGCAGCGTGGTCACGGACTGCTCGACGACGAGGATCACATCGCCGCCCCGTCCGCCGTTGCCCCCGTCGGGGCCTCCCAGCGGCTTGAACTTCTCACGGTGGACGGAGGCGCAGCCGTGGCCTCCGTTACCCGCGGCGGCATGCAGCTCGACGCGGTCCACGAAGGTGGTCATGGTTGGTGCCTCCAGGTACAGCAGGAAAATACGGGATTGTCTCTGTCGTAACACGCCGAGGGCGGACCCGCTTCCCCGTTCGCCGGGAAAGCTGAGATCCGCCCTCGGAAGGTGCTGTGTGACGTTCTGCGCGCGCTGAGAAGGATCAGACGGCGAGCGGAACGATGTTCACGACCTTGCGGCCACGGTGCGTACCGAACTCCACCGCACCGGCGGTCAGCGCGAACAGCGTGTCGTCGCCGCCACGGCCGACGCCCGCGCCGGGGTGGAAGTGGGTGCCGCGCTGGCGGACCAGGATCTCACCGGCGTTGACGGCCTGACCGCCGAAGCGCTTCACGCCGAGCCGCTGAGCATTGGAATCGCGCCCGTTCCGAGTGGAAGATGCGCCCTTCTTGTGTGCCATGTGTTCTCAGTCCCTTACTTCGCAGCCGCGGGGATACCGGTGACCTTGATCGCCGTGTACTGCTGGCGGTGACCCTGGCGACGGCGGTAGCCGGTCTTGTTCTTGTAGCGAAGGATGTCGATCTTCGCGCCCTTGTGGTGGTCCACGATCTCGGCCGTGACCTTGATCCCGTCCAGCACCCACGGGTCGCTGGTGACCGCGTCACCGTCGACAACGAGCAGGGTCGAGAGCTCGACCGTGTCGCCAACCTTGGCAGTGGAAATCTTGTCAACCTCAACGATGTCGCCGACAGCTACCTTGTGCTGGCGACCACCGCTGCGCACGATGGCGTACACGCGGATCTCTCTCTCGCTCGGATCGGATCCCCTGATGCCAGCCGCTCGCACGGGCCGGGGCCCGAGTCGATCCGGAAGGATGAGCGGCCTCTCCTGGCGGACGGCGCGAACACCGACCGTTACCGGGAGGGATGTGCTCAGGGGTAGGCGCATTGAAGAAACACACCGAGGGTCAAGGTTACGGGGCGGGGGTGTGGGGGTCAAACCCGGTGCCGGCCGGAGACGTACCTCCGGCCGGAGCGGCGGCGGGCGGCCCGCCTTATGCTTTCCGGGCGCATCAGCTCTCCGAAAGGCATGCCGTGAACTACAGGGTCCAGCCCACCGCCCAGGTCGACGAGACCGCCGAGATCGGGGCCGGCTCCAGCGTCTGGGAGCTGGCGCAGATCCGCGAGGGGGCCAGGCTCGGCGAGGGCTGCGTCGTCGGCCGCGGCGCGTACGTCGGCACCGGGGTCCGCATCGGCGACAACGTGAAGCTGCAGAACTACGCCCTCGTGTACGAGCCCGCCGAGCTGGGCGACGGCGTCTTCGTCGGCCCCGCCGTCGTCCTCACCAACGATCACAACCCCCGCTCCGTGGACCCGGACGGCAAGCAGAAGCGCGGCGGCGACTGGGAGGCCGTCGGCGTCAAGGTCGCCGAGGGCGCGTCGCTCGGTGCGCGCTCGGTCTGCGTCGCGCCGGTCCGTATCGGCCGGTGGGCGATGGTCGCGGCCGGCGCCGTGGTCACCAAGGACGTCCCGGACTTCGGCCTCGTCGTCGGCGTACCCGCCCGGCGGATCGGATGGGTCGGCCGCAGCGGGGTCCGGCTGGTGGCACGCGAGGGCGAGCCGGGGGTGTGGGAGTGCCCGCAGAGCGGAGCGCTGTACGAGGAGAGGGACGGCGCACTCGAAGAGGCACAGGGCTGAGCCACACGCCTGTCCCCTTCCGTTCGCAGGGCCAGTTCCCGTTTCGCAGGGGCCAGTTCCCGTCGCCGGGGCAGTGAAGGCCATGTGACATGTTGGGACAGGTGCGGCAGAAAGCCCTTCGTCCGGCCCGGGGGGCGTGTCGTGTGCCGGACCCCGGCGCGTCCCCACCTCCACGAAGCCGGGTCGACGCTCTGATGGGCGTGTTCGGCGCATCGGTGGGAGGTCTCGAAACCGTCGGCGTCTGGGTCACGACACCGGTGCCGAGTCCGGCCCTGGCCGCGATTGCTTACCATTGGCCGGAACATCCACTCGAACGTCTGCTCCGCGGCCGGGGTCCTGGCGGGTCCGCCCACAACCCTCGCGCGGAGCAATCCGTCTATGCGGGTGCCGGGGGCTTCCCGTCACGTTCGTGAACCTGGCGGGAAGCCCCCGTACCTCCACGTCAAACGACTGAGAAGAAGAGCGTGCAATGAAAGTCATCAGCATCGTAGGCGCCCGCCCCCAGTTGGTGAAGCTGGCTCCTGTCGCGGCAGCGTTCGCTCAGACAGATCACCAGCACGTCATCGTCCACACCGGACAGCACTACGACGCAGACCTTTCCGATGTCTTCTTCTCCGGACTCGGCATCCCCGACCCCGATGTGCATCTCGGCGTCGGCTCCGGAAGCCACGGGGTGCAGACGGGTTCGGTGCTTTCCGCCCTGGACCCGGTACTGGAAGCGGAACAGCCCGACTGGGTCCTGGTGTACGGGGACACCAACTCCACGATCGCCGGGGCTCTTTCGGCGGTCAAGCAGCACCTTCCCGTCGCTCACCTCGAAGCCGGCCTCCGATCGTTCAACCGCCGGATGCCCGAGGAACACAACCGGGTGCTGACGGACCACTGCGCCGACCTGCTGCTGGCGCCGACCGAGGAGGCCATGCGCCACCTCGCCGCCGAGGGCCTCGCCGAGAGGTCAGCGCTGGCCGGCGACGTGATGGTCGACATCTGCCTGCGGATCCGGGACGCCGTACTCGCGGGCGAGCACCCGGCTCCGGCGCTGCCCGAAGGCATCGACCCCGCCGAGCCGTTCCTGCTCGCGACCCTGCACCGTCCGGACAACACGGACGACCCCGAACGGCTGTCCGCCATCATCGGGGCGCTGGCCTCATTGCCGGTGCCGGTGGCGCTGCTGGCACACCCCCGGCTCACGGCCCGGGCCGCGCAGCACGGCATCGACTTGGCGCAGGGCTCCGTCCACGTCGGCCGCCCGCTGCCGTACGCCGGACTCGTCGCCGCCGTCCTGGCCTCGTCCGGTGTGGTGACGGACTCCGGCGGGCTCCAGAAGGAGGCGTTCCTGCTGGACCGCGTCTGCACGACCATCCGGCCGGAGACCGAGTGGGTCGAGACTCTGGAGGACGGCTGGAATCACCTCGTCCCCGACCCCCACGCGATGGCCCCCGCCGAGTGGGCCGCCCTGGCCGCCCGCCCCGCGCCGCAGGCCGAACGCGGCACCCCGTACGGCGACGGCACGGCCGCCCAGCGCGTCGTCAAGCTCATGGAACAGGCCGCCCGCCGCGCCTGAGCGGTGAAACGCTGAAGGGCTCATCCGCTGCCGTGGATGAGCCCTTCACCGTTACGGCCGGTCGGTGCTGCCGACGGCCGCGGTGATCAGTCGAGATCCTTCAGCAGCCGCTCGTACAGGACGACGTACTTCTCCGCCTGAGCTTCCCAGCTCCACTCGTCGAGCATGCCGGGCCGGTCGTACGCGGCGGTGTAGCGGTCCCGGTCGTTGAGGACCATGCCGACGGCGCGCGCCAGGTCCTTGCTGTCCTCGGAGCGGAAGATCTCGCCGTTGCCGACGCGGGTGACCTCGTCGGACATGGCCTTGACGTCGCTGACCACCACGGGCAGCCGCGCCTGCATGAACTCGAAGAACTTCGTGCTCAGCGCGACCTCGTGGTTGACCGGGCCCTTGCGCAGCGGGTGAATGCCGACGTCCGCGGTGGACAGGAACCGCACCAGCACGTCGTACGGAACGTACGGCATGAGGTGGACGCGGTCCGCGACCCCGATCTCGGCAGCGAGCGCCCGCAGGGAGTTCACGTAGTCGCCGTCGAGATTGTTGATCATGAACGCCGCGTGCACGTCGGGCGCGTACTGCAGTGATTCCACGATGGTGTGCAGGCACCGCTGAGGCGCCGCCCCTCCGCAGTAGACGGCCAGAGGGACGTCCGGTTCCAGGCCGCACGCCTCACGGACGTCGCGCGCGCCGTCGGCCGTGGTCCATACCTCGCCGTCGCCCGCCTCCTCCGGCACCAGCTTCGGCGGTGCGTTGAGGGTCACCACCGGCCGCTCGGCGAGACCGTGCGCCTTCTCCAGCATCTCCGCCAGGGCGGGGGAGACCGTCACGACCGCGTCCACGAACCCGATGTGCTCACGCTCGTAGGCGACCTGCGAGGCCAGCCACTTCCGCGAGCGCTTGGCCTGCGCCAGGCCGGGCACGAACTCGTGCGCGTCGTAGAGGACCTTGACCTTCCGGCCGGACCGGCGGGCGCGGACCGCCGCGCGGGCCGCGACGCCGATCATCCGGAAGTCATGGGCGTGGATCAGGTCGGGCTGGAGTTCCTCTATCTTGTCGCGGTAGCTGAGCTCGTAGCGCAGCGGCAGCGGGTCGAGCCGGCGCCAGGCCCGGTCTCCCATGGCCGTGCTCCAGAAACGCCGCTCGACCTCCTCCCAGGCTCCGTCCTGGTCGCCCCAGCTCTCGGTGCGGGCTTTCGTCTGCCGCGTCCGGACCTTGATCGTGGTGCGCCGGATCTTCCCGGCCGCGCGCTGGGCGAGCAGCGGCAGCTGCTTGGTGTTCGGCTCCTTGGAGATACCGGTGCGCGCGTCGACCGCGGCCTTGTTCGTCTCTAGTTCGGCCCAGATGACCTTGATGCTCTGGGTCTTGAGCAACGCCCGGTCCTGGCTGGGGTAGGACAGGGGGTAGCGGAGTTTGGACATCCGCCGCCTGAGCGTCTTGCGCGGGGGCAGCCGCCTCAGTTTGAGCCGGTGGATCTGGGCGTCGCCGATCAGATAGCTGTCAGGCCGGGAAGAGGGCGCCCGACCGATGAGGTGGACCTCCCACCCCGCTTCCGCCATGGCTCGTGCGCTCTTCTGCACACGTGAGTCACCATCGATGGTGTTGTCGACGAGCATCACGACTCGTCCGGGGCGTCCTTCTGGCATGGCTTCCTTTTTCTCTGAAGACGGGCGTTCAGCCACCGATGACGACCCGGCGTACGCCCGCCCAGTTGGCCGGGTCCGTGGTGCGGCGGCCGTCGACCAGGACGCGGACGTCCGGGAGGTCGGCGGCGGCCAGCTCGCGGTACTCGGCGTGGTCGGCCTGGAGGATCGCGGCGGTGACGGCCTGGTGCTCGTGCGGGACGAGGCCGAGGGCGGTCAGCTCCTCGGGGGTGTACATCGGGTCCGAGACGAACGGCATCGCACCGCGCGCCTTGAGGGCCTCGACGACGCCGAAGACGCCGGAGAACGCGGTCTCCTTGACGCCGCCGCGGTAGGCCGCGCCCAGCACCAGGACCCCGGCGCCGTCCAGGTCGCCGTAGGCGGCGGCCAGCAGGTCGACGGCGTACGCGGGCATCGCGGCGTTGGCCTCGCGGGCCGAGCGCACCACGGTCGCCTCCGGGTCGTTCCACAGGTACATCCGCGGGTAGATCGGGATGCAGTGGCCGCCGACGGCGATGCCGGGCTGGTGGATGTGGCTGTAGGGCTGGCTGTTGCAGGCCGCGATGACCTTCTTGACGTCGATGTCGTGCTGGTCGGCGAACCGGGCGAACTGGTTGGCCAGGCCGATGTTGACGTCGCGGTAGGTCGTCTCGGCGAGCTTCGCCAGCTCGGACGCCTCCGCGGTGCCGAGGTCCCAGACGCCGTTGGGGCGGGGCAGGTCCTCGCGCTCGTCGAAGTCGAGGACGGCCTCGTAGAAGGCGACGCCGCGCTCGGCGGACGCCTCGTCGATGCCGCCGACGAGCTTGGGGTAGCGGCGCAGGTCGGCGAAGACCCGGCCGGTGAGCACCCGCTCCGGGGAGAAGACCAGGTGGAAGTCCTCGCCGGGGGTCAGGCCCGAGCCCTCGGCCAGCATCGGCGCCCAGCGGGTGCGGGTGGTGCCGACCGGCAGCGTGGTCTCGTAGCTGACCAGCGTGCCGGGCTTGAGGCCCGCCGCGATGGCCTTGGTGGCGGCGTCCATCCAGCCGAAGTCGGGGGTGCCCTCGGCGTCCACGAAGAGCGGGACGACGACCACGACGGCGTCGGACGCGGCGACCGCGGCCGTGGTGTCCGTCGTGGCGGAGAGCAGACCGGCGCCGACGGTCTCCTTGAGCTTGGCATCGAGGTCGTGCTCACCGGGGAACGGCTCGGTGGCCGCGTTGACGAGTTCGACGACCTTCTCGTTGACGTCCGCGCCGATGACCTTGTGGCCCTTGACGGCGAACTGCACGGCGAGCGGAAGCCCGATCTTGCCGAGCGCGACTACACAGATGTTCATCGGGTTACTTCCTCTTCGACCTGGTCAGCGTGCGGCGCAGCCGGGCGCGCACGCCGGGCTTCGGTTCCCGCAGGGGGGCCGTCGTGATCACGAGCCGGCCCTTCGTGTTGGTGGTCGCCGCCACGCGGTGGGGGTCGGTGCTCCCCCAGCGGCGCGCCAGCGGCATCGGCCGGCCCTCGGTGCGGACCGGGATCTCGTACGAGGAGCCCGCCACGTCCACGTAGAGGCGGACGCCCTTCTTGGCCCGCCCCGGCGGGAGCGGGATACAGGCGGTCAGCAGGGTGCCGCCGTCACTCGCCGCGTCGGCGGTGAGCGTGCCGCTGCGCTTCGGGCGCGCGGCGTCTTCCGGGAGCCTGCGCGCGCCGGGCTTGTCGGCGCTCTGCGGCATGGCTCCCTGGGCGAGGGCGACGACGGCCGAGGAGGCGTCGCCGGTGATGCCGGCGCGCAGCCTCACGACGACGGAGAGCTCCGTGCCGTGCTGTTCCCAGTCGGCCGACTCCAGTCGCGTACCGGTGGCGAGCCGGCCCGCCACGGACTCGCCGAGCACCTC
The DNA here is from genome assembly GCF_044756785.1 of Streptomyces sp. NPDC091649. NCBI lineage: Bacteria > Bacillati > Actinomycetota > Actinomycetes > Kitasatosporales > Streptomycetaceae > Streptomyces > Streptomyces sp. NPDC091649. Next base: position 139,293 of record NZ_JBIVTR010000002.1, read on the forward strand.
GTAGTACCGGTCGTCGAGGCCGACGGCCGCGTCACGGAATCCGGGGTAGGCGGCGAAGGCCCGGTCGCCCTCCAGCAGGAAGGGCGGCGCTCCGTGCTCCGTCTCCTCCGCGATGGCGCGGGTGAGCTCGTCGACGGCGCCGCTCCGGGCGAGGCCGAAGCGCACCCGGCGCTTGACCCCGGTGCCGTCGCGCAGGCCGTCGGTGAAGTAGCTGTTCACCAGAGCGCCGACGCCTTCGCACACCTGGCGGCGGGTGTCGGCGTCGAGCGTGGGGAAGTCCTTCTGCAGGAGCTTGGTCAGCTCCCAGTCGAAGTGCCGCTTGAACACGGCGTCGCGCCGCGGGCCGGCGGGGATCAGGGCGGCCGTGTGCTCCATGATCCGCTGGACGCAGCGGAGCCGGGCCAGGTGGTTCGCCCGGTAGGTGATGTTGCTCGCGTCGCCGCGCCTGACGGCGTAGTAGCAGGTGTAGTCGGAGATCACGGAGATCTTCCGGGCCCGGACGCACGCCTCGATGGTGAACGGCTGGTCGCTGCCGACCGGCATGTCCTCGGGGAAGCGGAGCCCGTGCTTCTCGACCAGCTCGCGGCGGAACAGCTTGGTGTTGGCCAGGGTGAAGGGCAACTCGGAGTCGTCGAGGGTGACGTCGCGGTTTCCCGTGTACAGCTTCTGGTGGACGTAACGCCCGTTGGTGCCGACCATCTTGCCGACGACCACGTCGGACTCGTTGGCGTCGGCGCAGGCAACCATCCGCTCCAGCGCCTCTTCGCCGAGGTGGTCGTCCGAGCCGATGAAGTACACGAAGCGGCCGGTCGCCAGGTCGAGGGCGCGGTTGCTCGGAGCGGCGGGGCCGCCCGAGTTGGGCTGGTGGACGACGGTGAAGACGTCCGGGTACCGCTGCGCGAAGCGGTCGAGCTCCTTGCCGCTGTCGTCGGTCGAACCGTCGTCGACCGCCACGATCTGGAGCCGTTCGTGACCGATGCTCTGTCCCACCAGCGAGTCGAGGCACTCGGTGAGGTACGGCATCGTGTTGTAGACGGCTACGACCACCGTGACATCGGGTGTGGTCACCTGCTGGGCTCCTGCTTCTGTTCCCCGTCCGCCGGGAACAGCACCGTGGTGCCGCTGGTCGCCGAGGCCAGCACGGCCGCGGCCACCTCCACCGTACGAAGCCCCTGGCGCAGCGTGCAGATGTCGGCGGGCTTGCCCCGCACCGCGTCGCGGAACAGCTCGTGCTCGACGAGCAGCGGCTCGCGCTTGGGGATGGCGTAGCGGATCATGTCGCCCTCGGAGACCCCGCGGAAGGCGCGCAGCGCCTCCCACTCGGTGGCGACCGCGGCGTTGGAGTGGAAGGTGAGGTCGGCGGTGAGGGTGTCGGCGATGAAGCAGCCGCGCTCGCCGGTGACCGAGGTGAACCGCTCCTTGAGCGGGCTCAGCCAGTTGACCAGGTGATTGACCATCGTGCCGTCGGCCAGCTGGCCCACGGCGGAGACCATGTCCTCGTGCGGGCGGCCGGACTTGGAGACGGTGTGGGCGGCGATCGAGGTGTACGCCTGGCCGGTGACCCAGGCCGTCAGGTCGATGTCGTGGGTGGCCAGGTCCTTGACCACGCCGACGTCGGCGATCCGGTGCGGGAAGGGGCCCTGGCGGCGGGTGACGACCTGGTAGACGTCGCCCAGCTCGCCGGCCTCCAGACGGGCGCGGAGCGAGAGCAGCGCCGGGTTGCAGCGTTCGATGTGGCCGACGCCGGCCACCAGGCCGCGCGACTCGAAGGCGTCGACGAGGCGGCGGGCGCCCTCGACGGTGTCCGCGAGCGGCTTCTCGATCAGGGCGCAGACGCCGGCGTCGGCGAGCTGGAGGCCGACCTCCTCGTGCAGGCCGGTGGGGCAGGCGACGACGGCGTAGTCGACGCCGAGGGCGATGAGCTCCTCGACGGTGGACAGGACGGGGACGCCCTGGGCCCAGCCGTTCTTGTCGCCCATCGGGTCGACGACGCCGACCAGCTCGACGCCCTCCAGGCCGGCGAGGACGCGGGCGTGGTGGCGGCCCATGGAGCCGAGGCCGATCAGTCCGGCCTTGAGCACGGTGCTCACAGGTTCCCTCCCAGGGAGTTCACGGCGGCGGCGATCCGGGCCAGGTCGGCCTCGGTGAGCGAGGGGTGGACGGGCAGCGAGACGACCTCGGCCGCGGCCTTCTCGGTCTCGGGCAGGTCCCAGGTGCGGCCGGCCTTCTGGTCCGGCTCCCAGTAGGGCTTGAGCCGGTGGATCGGCGTCGGGTAGTAGACCGCGTTGCCGACGCCCGCCTCGGTGAGCTTGGCCATCGCGGCGTCCCGGTCACCGCTGATCCGCACGGTGTACTGGTGGTAGACGTGCCGGGCGCCCTCGGCCACCGGCGGCGTGGTGACGGCCGGGGCGTCGATGTGGGCGTCGAGGTACGCGGCGTTGGCCCGGCGCTGCTCGGTCCAGCCCTCGACCTTGCCGAGCTGTACGCGGCCGACGGCGGCGGACACGTCGGTCATCCGCATGTTGGCGCCGACGATCTCGTTGGCGTACCGCTGCTCCATGCCCTGGTTGCGCAGGAGGCGCAGGGTGCGGGCCAGTTCGGCGTCGGCCGTGGTGACCATGCCGCCTTCGAGGGAGTGCATGTTCTTGGTCGGGTAGAAGCTGAAGGTGCCGCCCGCGCCGAACGCGCCGACCGGGGTGCCGTTCAGGGCCGCGGCGTGGGCCTGGCAGGCGTCCTCGACGACGGCGAGCTTGTGCCGGTCGGCGATGGGCATGAGCTTGTCCATCGCGGCGGGGTGGCCGTAGAGGTGCACCGGCATGATCGCGGCGGTGCGCGGCGTGATCGCGGCTTCGACCGCCGCCGGGTCGAGGCCGAAGCTGCCGGGCTCGATGTCGGCGAACACCACGTCGGCGCCGACGAGGCGGACCGCGTTCGCGGAGGCGGCGAAGGAGAAGGAAGGGACGATCACCTCGTCGCCGGGGCCGATGCCCAGGGCCAGCAGCAGCAGGTGCAGGGCCGAGGTGCCCGAGTTGACGGCGACGCAGTGCCGGTCGTCGACCAGACGCGAGAAGCCTTCCTCGAACGCCGCGACTTCCGGGCCCTGCACGACGCGACCGCTGCGCAGCACGCGTACGGCGGCCTCGATCTCGTCTTCCCCGATGACCGGGCGGGCAGCAGGAATCGGCTGCTCGTTGATGCTCGTCATGAACGTCCTCCTTGAACACCGCAAGAGCTCGTACCAGGCAGAGCTCCGAGGTGCGGGACGTCTTACCGAGGTCGCGCGTAACCCCACCGGCGCGATGCCGACGCCCTGCCGAGGAATCCGGCCCGGTCTTCGCCGGGCCTTGTCACCAACCGTAGTTTTCGTGAAGAACGCTCACACGCATGGCAACCCCCGTCACATTATCAGGGATTTCTTTGCCCATTTCGGGCCCGTTAACCGGCTCCTGCATCAATTCAGAAACAAAGCAGGTGTCCCGCTCCGATGTGCTCGGAGCGGGACACCTGAAGATGAACGACCGGTTACGGATTCATCAGTTCGCCGACGACTCGCCCTCCGCGGAGGACGCGGAAGCCGTTACGGAGGGCGACGACTGCTGCTCGGCGGCGGCGGTCTTCTTCGTCGTCTTCTTCGCGGCCGTCTTCGCCGTCGTCTTCTTGGCGGCGGTCTTCTTGGCGACGGTCTTCTTCGCCGCCGCCTTCTTCGCCGGGGCCTTCTTGGCGGCGGTCTTGCGGGCCGTCTTCTTCGCCGCCGGCGCCTCCTCCGGCTCACCGGTCGCCTCGGCCTCGGATTCCGGGGCCTTCGTCTCGGCCGCCGGCTGGACGACGACGACCGCCGCCTCCTCGGCGCCCGTGGGCGAACCCGCCGGAGCGGTGACCTTGCGGGTCACCCGACGACGGGCACGCGGCGGGGCGGCCTCCTGGGGCGCCTCGGCCGCCGGCGCCTCCGTTACGGGGGCGGGCTCGGCCGGCGCCTCGACGACCGGGTCCTCGACCGCGACGGGGTCCGTCGTGGGCTCGGCCGGCCGGACCGGCTCCGCGGCCTCGGCCTGCTTCGGCGAACCCGCCGGGGCGGTCGCCTTGCGGGTCGCCCGGCGGCGCGGGCGTCCCTGGGGCGCGGCCTCGGCGGGAGCCTCGGCGGCCTCGGGGGCCTCTGTGACCGGGGCCTCGGCGACCGGGGCCTCGGCGGGCGTGTCGGGGACCGGCTCGGGCCGGACCTCGGCGACGGGGGCCTCGACGGCCGGGGCGGGCGCCTCGGACTTCGGGGCGCCGGCCGGGGCGGACGCCTTGCGGGAGGCCCGACGGCGGCCACGGCCGCGCGTGGCGGCCGCCTCCGCCTCGGCGGGGCTGCTGTAGAACTCCTCGTCGGCAGCGGCCTCGGGCTCGACGGCCACCGGGGCGGCGACCTCCGCGGCCAGCTCGGCCTCGGTCTCGGCGGGCTCGGCCGCGTCCTCGTGACCGTGGCCGTGCTCGTGGTCCTGGCCGTGCTCGTGGTCCTGGCCCGCGCCGCGGCCGCGCTTCTTGGACTTCTTGCCGCCGCCACCGCCGACGGACGTCGGCTGCTCCATGTGGACGATGACGCCGCGCCCGTTGCAGTGGACACAGGTCTCGGAGAAGGACTCCAGCAGACCCTGGCCCACCCGCTTGCGGGTCATCTGGACCAGGCCCAGCGAGGTGACCTCGGCGACCTGGTGCTTGGTGCGGTCGCGGCCCAGGCACTCCAGGAGCCGCCGCAGCACCAGGTCCCGGTTGGACTCCAGCACCATGTCGATGAAGTCGACGACGACGATGCCGCCGAGGTCGCGCAGCCGCAGCTGGCGCACGATCTCCTCGGCCGCCTCCAGGTTGTTCCTGGTGACGGTCTCCTCCAGGTTGCCGCCCTGGCCGGTGAACTTGCCGGTGTTGACGTCGACGACGATCATCGCCTCGGTCTTGTCGATCACCAGCGAACCGCCGCTGGGCAGGTAGACCTTGCGGTCCAGCGCCTTCATCAGCTGCTCGTCGATGCGGTACGTCGCGAAGACGTCGACCTCGGAGGTCCAGCGCGACAGCCGCTCCGTGAGGTCGGGCGCGACGTGGGAGACGTAGCCGTGGATGGTCTCCCACGCCTCGTCACCGCTGACGATGACCTTGGAGAAGTCCTCGTTGAAGATGTCGCGGACGACCCGGACGGTCATGTCCGGCTCGCCGTAGAGCAGCGTCGGCGCGTTCGAGCCGCTGGTGCCCTTCGCCTTCCTCTGGATGTCCTCCCACTGCCCCTGGAGCCGCTCGACGTCACGGCGCAGCTCGTCCTCGCTCGCACCCTCGGCGGCGGTGCGCACGATGACGCCCGCGTCCTCGGGGACGATCTTCTTGAGGATCGTCTTGAGGCGGGAGCGCTCGGTGTCGGGCAGCTTGCGGCTGATCCCGGTCATCGAGCCCTCGGGCACGTAGACGAGGTAGCGGCCGGGCAGCGAGACCTGGCTCGTCAGCCGCGCGCCCTTGTGACCGATCGGGTCCTTGGTCACCTGGACCAGGACCGACTGGCCGGACTTGAGCGCGGTCTCGATGCGACGCGGCCCGTGGGCCATGCCGAGCGCCTCGAAGTTGACCTCGCCGGCGTACAGGACGGCGTTGCGGCCCTTGCCGATGTCGACGAAGGCGGCCTCCATGGACGGCAGCACGTTCTGGACCTTGCCCAGGTAGACGTTGCCGACGTAGCTGGTGGCCTGCTCCTTGTTGACGTAGTGCTCGACGAGCACGTTGTCCTCAAGAACGCCGATCTGGGTGCGCTCGCCGCTCTGGCGGACGACCATCACGCGCTCGACGGCCTCGCGGCGGGCGAGGAACTCCGCCTCGGTGATGATCGGGACCCGGCGGCGGCCCTGCTCGCGGCCCTCGCGGCGGCGCTGCTTCTTGGCCTCCATACGGGTCGAGCCCTTGATGGACTGGACCTCGTCGAAGCCGGTGCCCGGCTCGCGCTCCTCCTTCTTGCGGGGCTCGCGGACCTTGACGACCGTGCGCTCCGGGTCGTCGGCGGTGCCGTGGTCGGCCTCGGCGGCGGCGTCACCGCTGCGGCGGCGGCGACGGCGACGGCGTCGGCTGCTGCTCGACCCGGAGGCCGAGGAGTCGTCGTCCTCGTCGTGGTCGTCCGCGTCGTCCGGGGCCTGGCCCCGGCCCCGGTCCTGCTCGTCCTCGGAGCGGTGCTCCTCGGCGCGGGACGGCGCGGGCGCCTCGTCGGCGTGCTGCTCGTCGTCCGTGTCGTTGGCCTCGCCGCGACGGCGGCGACGGCCGCCGCGACGGCGGCGGCGCGAGGGGCGGTCGCCGTACTCGTCGGTGTCCTCGCCCTCGTGCTCGTCCGCCTCGGCCTCGGGGGCCTCCTCGGCGGCCTCCTCGACGGGGGCCTCCACCGGGGCGGCGGGCCGGGCGGCCTGCTGCTCGGCCTCGGCAGCCTCCCCACGGCGGCGGCGACGGCGACGCGAACCGCCCTGCGGCGCGGCCTCGGCGGGCGCGGCGCTCTGCTCGGCCTCGGGGGTCTGCTGCTCCTCGGCCTCCTCGACCTCGTCGTACGGGGAGGTCGAGCCGACCGCGGCAGCGGCGGCCGCCGCGGTCTCGGGGGTCTGGAACATCGGCTCGGCGAAGACCGGGGCCTGGAAGACGGCGACGGCGGGGCGCGCCGCGCGCCGGCCCTTGCGGGCCGGCTCGTCGGTCTTGGCGGTGAACTCGGGGCGGCCGGCGGCGGTGGCCCGGCGGCGCTGGCGTCCGCGCGGGGCGGCCTCCTCGACCTCCTCGACCTCGGCGGCGAGTTCCTCGGCGACGGCGGCGGGCAGGGTCTCGCCGGCCTCGACGGGCTCCGCGGGAGTCTCGGCGGGCTCGGCCGCGGCCGACTGCGGCGTACCGGCGGGCGCGGACGCCTTACGGGACGCGCGGCGGCGGGTACGCGGGGCGGGGGCCTCTTCCGCGGCCTCCTCCGGGGCTTCCGGCGCGGCGGCGGGGGCCACGGCGGCGGGCGCCGGCTCGGCGGCGGGCGCGGTGGCCTGCGGCGTACCGGCCGGGGCGGAGGCACGACGGCGGGCACGTCGGCGAGGGGCCTCCGCGGGCTCCGGCTCGGCGGCGGCGGGCTCGGCGGCGGCCGGCTCGGGGACGACAGCCGGCTCGGGGGCGACAGCGGGCTCGACCACGATGGCGGCCTCCGCGGCGCCGGGGGCGCCCGCGGGGGCGGTGGCCTTCCGGGAGGCGCGACGGCGGCGGGGCGCGGGGGCCTCCACGGCGGCCTCGGTCTCTTCCTCGGGGTCGACCGGCTCGGGGGCGACTTCCTCGGCGACGGGAGCTGCCGGGGCCTCGACGACGGGGGCGGGGGCCTCGGCGGCCTCCGGAGCACCGGCCGGGGCCGTCGCCTTGCGGACCGCGCGGCGGCGGGTGCGCGGCGCGGGTGCGGCGGGCTCCTCCTCGGCGGCGGGCTGCTCGGGAGCCTCGGCGGCCGGGGCGGGAGCGGTGGTCTCCACCGGTTCCGGGGCGCCGGCGGGTGCGGTGGCCTTACGCACGGCGCGGCGGCGCGTACGGGCGGGCGGGGCGGCCTCGGCGACCGCTTTCCCGGGTGTGTCGTCCGCGGCCGGGGCGGCGGACACGTCGGCCGGTATGGCCGGCGTGACGTCCTCGACGGGGGCCGCGGCCCCGCCGGGCGGGCCCGCCGGGCGGGAGGCGGCGCGGCGCCTGCGGCGCGGCGGCAGCTTGTCCCCGGGGGCGTTCTCTTCGTTGTTTCCGGTCGTACCGGGTTCGTTCGGCTGAGGCATGCGGGCGGTTCTCCCGTCGTGCTCCCGGGCGCCGCGTCTGATTCCGGTCCGGCACGGTCCGCAGTGGTGCGATACCGCCGTCCGGGGCGCGGGCGCCGCACGGGAACTGATGTCTGGCTCGCCGGTTCCGTATGCGGTGTGCGTACGGCCTGGCGAAAGTCTTGTGGGTCAGTGCGCGGCCCGACCTGGGTGGCTCCCGAGTCGGAGGGCCGCGCTACAACGACCGTCTTACGCGGAACCTGCACCTTCCGGCGCCGTCGCGACGGCTGCCCCGGCGACCGCGGGATGTGCGGTCGGGGCGGCCTCGCGGTCGGGCGCGAGCGGGTCGGTCACCGTGCCGGACTCCTCGTCGAAGAGTCCCTGCGCCAGCCTCGTCACCGCAGCGGGGACAGTTCCCCAAGCTCTCGGCTGCGCTCGAACAGGGGAAGCCCCGTCCGCCACGTCGGCCACTGCTCGGAGACCGGACAGGACGTCGTCGGGTCGCACGGCAGGTGTCACGTGCCGCACAACCAGGCGCAGTATCGCACAGGGCCGCTCATCGGGCCTATCGGCCGGACCGTCCACGACCCGCAGGTCCGCGACGGCGCCCCGGGCGTCGAAGGTCCGGATGCCGTTCTTCGCCTTGCGCTGGACCTCTACGGTCCCGGCGGCGTTGAACGCGGCCACGGCCGCACGGGCGAACTCGGGGTCGACGCCGTCCAGGCGCATCTCCCAGACGGAGGCGGTGAGCCGCTCGGCGAGGCCCGTGGTGCGGGCCTCCACCGCGTCGATGATGTCGAGGCCGTCCGGCATCGACGCGTCGAGCAGTCCGCGCAGGACCTCGGGGTCCCGCGCCTCGGTGAGGGCGATCTCCAGGAACTCGGCCTCACTGCCCGTGCCGGTGGGTGCGGCGTTGGCGTAGGAGACCTTGGGGTGGGGGGTGAAGCCCGCCGAATACGCCATCGGCACCTCGGAGCGGCGCAGTGCCCGCTCGAAGGCCCGCTGGAAGTCTCGGTGGCTGGTGAACCGGAGGCGGCCGCGCTTGGTGTAGCGCAGGCGGATGCGCTGCACTGCCGGTGCGGGCGGCGGGCCTTCGGGCTGTCGCTTGCCCAGTGGTTCTTCTCCTCGGTGCGGGGCGGGCGCGGTGGCGCGCCGCCCACGAAATTCGGGTCGTCCCCCGGGTGCCGGTCCGGCTCACCCCCGCTCGGCGAATCTACCGCCTGTCGGAGAGGTCTCGGACGCCTGCGCCGCGCTGGGGACAGTCGTTGTACTACCCAGAGTACGCGCAGGGACTCCCACCGGTTCCCGGGACCGTGCGCCGTCCGTGGAGCCGGTCAGCGCCCGCCAGGCGTCGCGGCGGGCCCGGCGCGCGGTTTCCCGGGCGGCGGCGAGGGCCTCTCGGGCCGCCCGGCCCGCCTCGGCGGCGGCGCGCCGGGCCGGGGCCCAGACGGCGTCGCGCACGACGTGGCCGACGGGGGTGCACACGGTGCGGTAGACCCAGGAGGCCGGTGCGCCGATCAGATGCCGGGCGATGCGGGCGAGTAGCCGGCCGATCGCGCGGGAGACGTACCCGGCGACCCGCCAGGCGACCTCGAACGCCGCGGCGATCTCGCGGCCGACCGGGGTGAGGATCCGGCGGTGGACCCAGGATGCGGGGGTGACGAGCAGCGTCGTGACCAGCCGGCCGAGGGCCCGGCCCGCGCCCCGGCCGAGCGGGGCGAGGACGGACGCGTACAGCCACACCACCGGGACGGTCACCCCGTAGCGCACCACCGGAACGATCACGTAGCGCCACAGGGCCGCCGACGGCAGGACGAGCAGGGTGGTGAGCGCCCAGGCCAGGCCGGTTCCCAGACCTCGCGCCGCCGGGGCCAGCAGGGCGGTGCCGAGCCATCGCAGGCCGTGGCCCAGCGGCGTGAGGACGGCCCGGTACAGCCATACCGCCGGCGCGGCGATCCCGTAGCGGGCGACGGGGACGGCACGTACCGCCACAGGCCGGTCCAGGGCCGGACGAGGAGGGCGAGGGCCAGCCAGGAGGCTGCCCGGCCCAGCGGGGTGAGGACCCAGGTGTACAGCCAGGCCAGCGGGGTCAGTACGAGAGCGCCGAGAAGCCACGCCAGGGACCGGCCCAGCGGGCGCAGCAGGACACGGTCGGCGGCGTGCCCGAGCGCGGTGAGCGCGTCCCAGCCCATACGGACGGGCAGGACGAGCACCACGACCACGATCCGCACCGGGATTCTGATCAGCGTGGCCGGTACGCCTTCGCCGGGCGCGTACTCCTGAGGGGCCTGGTGCTTGCCGTGGTCCATGCCGTCAAGGACGCGCGAGGCCCGGTCCGGGTTGCCGGACCGGGCCTCGACCCACCGTGTCGTCACACGGAACGGGCTACTTGTTCACGACGCTGAGCGGCAGGAGCTTCTTGCCGGTCGGGCCGATCTGGATGTCCAGGTCGAGCTGGGGGCAGACGCCGCAGTCGAAGCAGGGGGTCCAGCGGCAGTCCTCGACCTCGGTCTCGTCGAGCGCGTCCTGCCAGTCCTCCCAGAGCCAGTCCTTGTCCAGGCCGGAGTCGAGGTGGTCCCAGGGCAGGACCTCCTCGTAGGTGCGCTCGCGGGTGGTGTACCAGTCGACGTCGACGCCGAAGGCGGGCAGCGTCTTCTCGGCGCTGTTCATCCAGAGGTCGTAGCTGAAGTGCTCGCGCCAGCCGTCGAAGCGGCCGCCGGACTCGTACACCGCGCGGATCACCGATCCCACGCGGCGGTCGCCGCGCGAGAGGAGGCCCTCGACGATGCCGGGCTTGCCGTCGTGGTAGCGGAAGCCGATGGAGCGGCCGTACTTCTTGTCGCCGCGGATCTTGTCCCGGAGCTTCTTCAGCCGGGAGTCGGTGTCCTCGGCGCTGAGCTGCGGGGCCCACTGGAAGGGGGTGTGCGGCTTGGGGACGAAGCCGCCGATGGAGACGGTGCAGCGGATGTCGTTCTGGCCGGAGACCTCGCGGCCCTTGGCGATCACGTTGACCGCCATGTCGCCGATCTGGAGGACGTCCTCGTCGGTCTCGGTGGGCAGGCCGCACATGAAGTACAGCTTCACCTGACGCCAGCCGTTGCCGTACGCGGTGGCGACCGTGCGGATCAGGTCCTCCTCCGAGACCATCTTGTTGATGACCTTGCGCATGCGCTCGGAGCCGCCCTCGGGGGCGAAGGTGAGGCCGGAACGGCGGCCGTTGCGGGTCAGCTCGTTGGCCAGGTCGACGTTGAACGCGTCGACGCGGGTCGAGGGGAGGGAGAGGCCGACCTTGTCGTCGGTGTAGCGGTCGGCGAGACCCTTGGCGATGTCGCCGATCTCGCTGTGGTCGGCGGAGGACAGCGAGAGCAGGCCGACCTCCTCGAAGCCGGTGGCCTTGAGGCCCTTCTCGACCATCTCGCCGATGCCGGTGATGCTTCGCTCCCGCACGGGGCGCGTGATCATGCCGGCCTGGCAGAAACGGCAGCCGCGGGTGCAGCCGCGGAAGATCTCCACCGACATCCGCTCGTGCACGGTCTCCGCGAGCGGGACGAGCGGCTGCTTGGGGTAGGGCCACTCGTCGAGGTCCATCACCGTGTGCTTGGAGACCCGCCACGGCACGCCGGAACGGTTGGGCACGACACGGCCGATACGGCCGTCGGGGAGGTACTCGACGTCGTAGAAGCGCGGGACGTAGACCCCGCCGGTCTTCGACAGCCTGAAGAGCACCTCGTCGCGGCCGCCGGGGCGGCCCTCGGCCTTCCAGGCGCGGATGATCTCGGTGATCTCCAGGACGGCCTGCTCGCCGTCGCCGACGACGGCGCAGTCGATGAAGTCCGCGATCGGCTCGGGGTTGAACGCGGCGTGGCCGCCCGCGAGGACGATCGGGTGGTCCACGTCACGGTCCTTGGACTCCAGCGGGATGCCGGCGAGGTCCAGGGCGGTGAGCATGTTGGTGTAGCCGAGCTCCGTGGAGAAGCTCAGCCCGAAGACGTCGAACGCGCCGACGGGCCGGTGGCTGTCCACGGTGAACTGCGGCACGTCGTGCTCGCGCATCAGCGCTTCGAGGTCGGGCCAGACGCTGTAGGTGCGCTCGGCGAGGACGCCTTCGCGCTCGTTGAGCACCTCGTAGAGGATCATGACGCCCTGGTTGGGGAGTCCGACCTCGTAGGCGTCGGGGTACATGAGGGTCCAGCGGACGTCGCAGCTGTCCCACTCCTTGACGGTGGAGTTCAACTCACCGCCGACGTACTGGATGGGCTTCTGCACATGCGGGAGCAGAGCTTCGAGCTGTGGGAAGACCGATGCGGCAGACATCTCGCGAACCTTCGTAGCCGGCAGGGGTGACCATCCAGCGTACCCCGGCGCTCAGTGGTTCAGATCCGCGCGCAGTCCCGGGGCGGACGCGCGGGCCCAGACCTCGGGCAGTTCGCGCTCCCCGGCCTCGGCGGCGGCCTCTTCCCGCCCGTACAGAAGTCCCCAGGTGAACGCGGTCTCCCCCGCCGCGTGCGACTGGATCGCGAGGGTGCGCAGGGCCTCGCGGGCCACAACGCTGTCCTGGTGGTCGCCGAGGAGGCTCTGCACGGCCTTCACGCGTTTGACGAAGCGTTTGGCGGGCTTGCCGAGCGCGGGCCGGGCCGCCTCGCCCGCGTACCGGGCGCGCTTGGCGGCCTTGCGGGCCTCGTGGAGCGCCGTGTCGCGCTCGGGCCCGGGCGGCTGTTCGAGGGCGTGCTCGACGCGGGCGGCGAGGCGGCCGTAGTCCTTGAGCACGGCGCGGGACAGGGCCTTCTCGGGCGCGTGGGCGGCGGCGGGGCGCAGGGACGGGTCGGCGCTCAGCGCGTCGAGGGCGTCCAGGAGGTCCAGATACCGCTCACCGTCCAGTACGCCGATGATCCTGCGGCGCGATCCGGTGCGGTGGGCGGCCGACCAGGCGCGGAGCCGGCCGCGCACCGGGCCGAGGGCCAGGGGGGCGGGCAGGGCCTCGACACGGGCGCCGAGGCGCTGCTCCAGGACCTCCTGGTCGCGGTCGAGGCCCAGTTCGGCGGCGAGCCACTTGAGCTCCGCGCCGAGGGGGTCGGTGACCTCGCGGTCGAGGAGCTTGCGGTGGGTCTTGAAGGTGCTGCGCAGCCGGCGGGTGGCGACGCGCATCTTGTGCACGGAGTCGGGGAGGTCGCGGCGGACGGCGGGGTCGAGGTCGACGATCGCACGGATCTGCCGGCGTACGTAGGCCAGGACGTGGTCGCCGGCGGTCCTCGGCCCGTCCTTCTTCCCCGGCGGCTCCTCCGGCCGCTCCTCCGGCTGTGCGGGGGCGGTCTCGGCGAGGGCGTGGGCGAGCTTGGAGGCGGATTTCGCGGGGTGCACCCCGGCCTTGCGCAGCCGCTTCTCGACGGCGTCCAGGATCGCGGGGTCGCCGTCGTCGGCCAGCTCGACCTCGATCTCGGTCCAGGCGGCCGCGGTGCCGGCCCCCTCCCCCGCGAGTCGCTCGGCGAGCACCCGGTCGACGCTGATCTCGGCCAGGAGGGCGCCGTCGGCGGCGGTCAGGTGGTGGACGTCGCGGGCGGAGAGCAGCCGGACGACGGGGATGACCTCCGCGTGGCGGACCCGGGAGCGCAGCAGGGCGGCCATCGGGGGCGGGAGCGTGTCCGTGAGCGGCTCGCGGATCTCGTCCCGGATGCCGGTGGCGACGGGGAACTTCAGGTGCCAGCCCTCGTCCGCCCCGCCGGTCCTGCGGCGCAGGGTGAGGGCGTCGGCGGCGAGGCGCAGGTCGGCGGTGTCGTAATAGACGGCGTCCAACTCGGTCAGGCCGAGGTGGACCATCCGGTCGACCCCGGCCGCCCGGGTCAGGTCGGGCAGCCGGGTGTCGTCGGTGGCTTCGTACTTCCGCTCGATCTCGCGCTTGGTGTCCGCCATGTTCGGACACCTACCCGCATGCGCGGGATTCAGGCGGACATCGGCCGTTGCACCCTGATCGACTGCAGCAGTCCGATCGCCACCCAGACGGCGAACATCGAGGACCCCCCGTAGGAGACGAACGGCAGGGGCAGTCCGGCGACCGGCATGATCCCGAGCGTCATGCCGATGTTCTCGAAGGACTGGAAGGCGAACCAGGCGATGATCCCGGCGGCGACGACCGTGCCGTACAGCTCGGTGGTCTCGCGGGCGATGCGGCAGGCGCGCCACAGGACGACGCCCAGGAGCAGGATGATCAGTCCCGCTCCGAGAAAGCCCAGTTCCTCGCCGGCGACGGTGAAGACGAAGTCGGTCTGCTGCTCGGGCACGAACTGACCGGTGGTCTGGGTGCCTTCGAAGAGCCCGGTGCCGGTGAGTCCGCCGGAGCCGATCGCGATGCGGGCCTGGTTGGTGTTGTAGCCGACGCCCGCCGGGTCGAGCGCGGGGTTGGCGAAGGCGGCGAAGCGGGCGATCTGGTAGTCGTCGAGGAGGCCGAGCTGCCAGATGGAGACGCCTCCGGCCGCGCCCGCGCCGAGGAGGCCGAGGACCCAGCGGTTGGAGGCGCCGGAGGCCAGCAGGATGCCGAGGACGATGACGGCCATGACCATCACCGAGCCCAGGTCGGGCATCAGCATGACGATGGCCATGGGGATGGCCGCGAGGGCCAGCGCCTTGGCGACGGTGCGGTGGTCGGGGTGGGCCTGGTCGCCCGCGTCGACGCGGGCCGCCAGCAGCATCGCCATCACGAGGATGATGGTGATCTTGGTGAACTCGGACGGCTGGATCGAGAAGCCGGCCGGGAGCTTGATCCACGCGTGGGCGCCGTTGACCGTGGTGCCGAGCGGGGTGAGGACCGCGAGGACCAGCAGCACCGAGATGCCGTAGAGGACCGGGACGGCCCCGCGCAGGGTGCGGTGGCCGAGCCAGATCGTGCCGATCATCAGGACGAGGCCGATGCCGGTGTTGAGGGCGTGCCTCATGAGGAAGAAGTACGGGTCGCCCTGGGTGAGGTGATCGCGGTTGCGGGTCGCGGACCACACGAGCAGCGAGCCGAGGAACGAGAGCGCGAGCGCGGCCCCGAGCAGCGGCCAGTCCAGCCGCCGCGCGAGGGAGTCCCGGGCGGTCAGCCTGGCCCAGGGGCCCTGGTCGGGGCCGTAGCGGGAGACGGAGAATCCACCTGCCATCAGGGTTGCCTCCCTGTCGCGGCCGGCGATCCGGTGAGTCCCGGCTGGCCCGCGGGCTGCGGGGGCAGCGGCGGTTCCTGTTCCGCCGGCTGTCCTTCCGGCTCGGCCGGGGTGGGGTCGTACGGCTTGACCTTCGGGGCGTGGATCGAGCCGTCGGGCTGGATCTCGGGCAGCGCCTTCTGGGGTTCGGGCAGCAGGGCCTTCTTCACATCCTGGTTGCCCTCGGCGTCGAGGCCGTAGAGCGCGTCGTAGATCTTGCGGACGGCGGGCCCGGAGGCACCGGAGCCGGTGCCGCCCTGGGAGATCGTCATGACGATCGTGTAGTCGTCGGTGTAGGTCGCGAACCAGGAGGTGGTCTGCTTGCCGTACACCTGGGCGGTGCCGGTCTTGGCGCGCATCGGGATCTTGTCCTGCGGCCAGCCGCCGAACCGCCAGGCGGCGGTGCCGCCCGGCTCGACCACGGAGCGCAGGCCCTTGTCGAGGTCCTTGATGGTCTGGGCGCTGACCGGGAGCTTCCCGCTGACCTCGGGCTTGATCTCCTGGACCTTCTTGCCGTCGGGGCTGATCACGGCCTTGCCGACGGTGGGGGCGTGGAGGGTGCCGCCGTTGCTGATGGCGGCGTAGGCGGTGGCCATCTGGATGGGGGTGACGAGCACGTCCCCCTGGCCGATCGCGTAGTTGATGCTGTCGTATGCCTTGAGCTGGTTGCCTTCGAGGCAGCTCTCGTAGGCGATCTGCTGGACGTAGGTGCCGCCCTTCTTGCCCTCCTTGCACCAGGCGTCCTTGTTCGCCTCCCAGAAGTTCTGCTTCCACTCGCGGTCCGGGATGCGGCCCTTGACCTCGTTGGGCAGGTCGATGCCGGTCTCGGAGCCGAGCCCGAAGTCACGGGCGGTGCGGTAGAACCAGTCCTTGGCGTCCTTCTTCGGCTTTATGCCGCCGTCCCGCTGCCACTCCTCGTGGCCGAGGCGGTAGAAGACGGTGTTGCAGGAGTACTTGAGCGCGTCGCCGAGGGTGATGGGGCCGTGGCCCTGGGACTCGAAGTTCGCGAAGGTCTGGCTGCCGAGGCTGTAGGAGCTGCTGCACTGGTAGAGGTCGTTGAAGGCGTGTCCGCCCCGCACGGCGGCGCTCGCCGACACCACCTTGAAGATGGAGCCCGCGGGCGCCTGGCCCTGGATGCCCCGGTTGAGCAGCGGGTAGTTGGACTTCTTGCTCGTGAGCTTGGCGTACTCCTTGCCGGAGATGCCGCCGACCCAGGCGTTGGGGTCGTAGTCGGGCTGGGAGGCCATCGACACGATGCGGCCCGTCTTCGACTCCATGACGACGACGGCGCCGGAGTCGGCCTCGTACTTGCGGCCGGTGATCTTGTCGGTCTCCTGGCGGGCGGTCTTCATCGCCTGGGCCAGCTCGTACTCGGCCACCGCCTGGACCCGGGCGTCGAGGCTGGTGACGAGGTTGGAGCCGGGCACCGCCGGGTCGTTCTCCGCCTCGCCCATGACACGGCCGAGGTTGTCCACCTCGTAGCGGGTGACGCCCGCCTTGCCGCGCAGTTCCCGGTCGTAGGTGCGCTCGAGCCCCGAGCGGCCGACCTGGTCGGAGCGCAGGTAGGGCGACGGGCCGTCCTGCGCCTTCTGGATCTCTTCGTCGGTGACGGGCGACAGGTAGCCGAGGACCTGTGCGGTCTTCGCCTTGCCGGGGGCGGCGTAGCGGCGTACGGCGGTGGGTTCGGCGGTGATGCCGGGGAAGTCCTCGGCGCGCTCGCGGATCTGGAGGGCCTGCTGGGTGGTGGCCTCGTCGGTGACCGGGATCGGCTGGTAGGGCGAGCCGTTCCAGCAGGGCTGGGGGGTCTTGGAGTCGCAGAGGCGGACCTTGTCGCGGACGTCCTCGGCCTTCATGTCCAGGACGTCCGCGAGGCGGGTGAGGACGCCGACGCCGTCGTCCTTCATCTTCAGCAGTTCGGTGCGGCTGGCGGAGACGACGAGGCGGGTCTCGTTGTCGGCGAGCGGCACGCCCCGGGCGTCGAGGATCGAGCCGCGCACGGCGGGCTGGACGACCTGCTGCACGCCGTTGCCCGCGGCTTCGGCGGTGTACTCGTCACCGTTGCGGATCTGGAGATACCACAGCCGCCCGCCGAGGGTGAGCAGCAGGGAGAAGACGAGGACCTGGATGACGATGAGCCGGATCTGGACCCGCTGGGTCCGCCCCGTCTCGGGAATGTTGCTCACGGAGCGCCCCCGGCCTCCTCGTTCGCGTACGGCTTCACAGTCGCTTGACCCCCTTGATCCTGCCCGCGCGGGCGGCACGGCTGCGGGCGGCCTTGACGCGCAGGCCGCCGCGCTGGTTGCCGATCCGCAGGCCGGTGCCCGAGGCGAGCCAGCCGGCGGCGACGTCGTTGCCGCCGGCCGATGCCTCGGTGATCGGGTCGTTCTCGGTGCGTCTGGCGAGCGCCATGATGAGCGGGACCGTGAAGGGCGCCAGCAGCAGGTCGTAGATCGCGGCCGTGAACAGCAGGCCGCCCAGGCCCACGTGGCGGGCGGCGGTGTCGCCGACGAGCGCGCCGACGCCCGCGTACAGCAGGGTCGAGCCGATCGCGGCGGCGACGACCACGGCCATCGGGGCGAAGGCCGACTTCAACTGCCCGTTCTCCGGCCGGGCCAGGCCCGCGAGGTAGCCGATGACGCAGAGCACCAGGGCGTAGCGCCCGGCGGCGTGGTCGGCGGGCGGGGCGAGGTCCGCGAGGAGACCCGCGCCGAAGCCGATGAGGGAGCCGCTGACGGGCCCGTACACGAAGGCGAGTCCGAGGACGGTGAGGAGCAGCAGGTCGGGGACGGCCCCGGGGAGCTGGAGGCGGGCGAGGACGGAGACCTGGACGACGAGCGCGATGACGACCAGGGCGGTGGAGAGCAGAGTCCGGTTGATGCGCATGGGGATCAGCTCTACTCCTGGTCGTTGGCCGCGTTGTCGGGTTGCCGGGCGTTGCCCTGCTGGTTGCCTGCCGCGTCACCGGCGGCGTCGCCGTCGGGATTCTCGTTGACGTTGCCGACGACCTTGCCGGAGCCGTCCACCAGGTCCCCGTTGGGCTGGACCGTGACGGTGACCGTGGGGGTCGGCTTCGGCTTCGTCTTCGCGGGCCGCTTCGGCAGGACCGTGTCGCGCGGGTCCTCCCGGGGGGCCTGGACGACGACGCCGACGATGTCGAGCTTGGTGAACCCGACGTACGGCTTCACGTAGACCGTCCGGGTCAGTGCGCCGCCGGAGGGGTCGACGCGGACGACCTCGCCGACCGGGACGCCGGGCACGAAGGGCTTGTTCTTGCTGGAGCCGAAGGTGACCAGCCGGTCGCCGGCCTTCACCTCGGCCTTGCCGTTGAGGAACTGCACCGACAGCGGGCGCGAGCCCTGGCCGGTGGCGAAGCCGAGTTCGTCGGTCTTCTCCATCCGGGTGCCGACGGTGAAGTCGGGGTCGTTGGCGAGCAGGACCGTCGCGGTGCTCGGGCCGACGGTGGTGACCCGGCCGACCAGCCCCTCCCCGTTGAGGACGGTCATGTCGCGGCGGATGCCGTCGTTCGAGCCGGCGTCGATGGTGACCGTCCAGGAGAAGCCCTGGGCCGCTCCTATGGCGATGACTTCGGCGCCCTTGATGCCGTACTGTCCGGCGCCCGCGTTCTTCAGCATGGCGTCGAGCTGACGGACCCGGCTGTCGGTGCGGTCGTCGCTGCCGAGCTTGGCCTTCAGCGCGGCGTTCTCCTGCTCCAGGGTGGAGATCCGGTCGTGCCGGTTGCCGGAGTCCCGGACGGCGCCTATGGCGTTGCCCACCGGGTCGACCGCTGCCGCCACGCCGTTCTCGACCGGTCCGAAGACGGTGGCCGCGGCCTGCCTGGCGCCGTCGACCGGTGACTCCTCGCCGCCTCGGATATCGACCGTGATCAGGGCGAATGCGATGGCGATCAGCAGCACCAGGAGCAGCCGGCTCTCTCGTGTGTCCCTCACGTGCGGCGGCCGTGCCTTCCTCGTCGGAATGTTCGTGCCTGTGTGTACGTCTGCGTACGGGCGTCCGCGTCGGTGTGTCCCGGCGTCGGTACGCGTACAGCAACGATCTATATCAACGATCCGGCGGGCGGAGCGTCAGCGTCCGCTCGCCGGATCGGGTGGTGTCCCGAGGGACACCCCTCTAGCGGCGGGGCTGGGCGTCCAGCACCTGCTGGAGCGCCTCGAATTCCTCGACGCACTTGCCGGAGCCGAGCGCCACCGAGTCCAGGGGGTCCTCGGCGATGTGGATCGGCATGCCCGTCTCGTGGCGCAGCCGCTCGTCCAGACCGCGCAGCAGCGCGCCGCCGCCGGTGAGGACGATGCCGCGGTCCATGACGTCGCCGGACAGCTCGGGCGGGCACTTGTCGAGTGTCGTCTTCACGGCGTCGACGATCGCGTTGACCGGCTCCTCGATGGCCTTGCGGACCTCGGTGGCCGAGATGACGACCGTCTTGGGCAGCCCGGAGACCAGGTCACGACCGCGAATCTCGGTGTGCTCGTCCTTCTCCAGTTCGAACGCCGAACCGATGGTGATCTTGATCTGTTCGGCGGTCCGCTCACCGAGGAGGAGCGAGTACTCCTTCTTGATGTGCTGGATGATCGCGTTGTCCAGTTCGTCCCCGGCGGTGCGGATCGACTGGGCGGTGACGATCCCGCCGAGCGAGATCACGGCGACCTCGGTGGTGCCGCCGCCGATGTCGACGACCATGTTCCCGGTGGCCTCGTGGACCGGCAGGCCGGAGCCGATGGCGGCGGCCATGGGTTCCTCGATGATGTGCACCTGGCGCGCGCCGGCCTGCGTGGACGCCTCGATGACGGCGCGGCGCTCGACCCCGGTGATGCCGGAGGGCACGCAGACGACGACCCGGGGGCGGGCCAGGTAGCGACGCTTGTGGATCTTGAGGATGAAGTAGCGGAGCATTCGCTCGGTGATCTCGAAGTCGGCGATCACGCCGTCCTTCAACGGCCGCACGGCAACGATGTTGCCCGGTGTGCGCCCGATCATCTTCTTGGCCTCGGAGCCGACCGCCAGAATTCCGCCGGTGTTGGTGTTGATGGCCACGACGGACGGCTCGTTCAGGACGATGCCGCGCCCCCTGACGTACACCAGCGTGTTGGCAGTCCCGAGGTCGATAGCCATGTCACGGCCGATGAACGACATTGAGTTCCCCTTGTTCCCCATGAGGATGCGTCGGGCCTTCCCAAGAAGCGGAAATGGCTTGTTCTGGTAGGCGAGGTTGGCGCTGCGGGCGTGGAAGCTTCCATCGTAGTGCCGTAAACACGGACACAGCGCGAGGGTTCTTCGCCATGGCGAGCGGAACGGGTGCCCGTTCTACCCATGGTGACGTTACGTCGGAGGGATGCGTTCCCGCGACCCCGAACCCTATGCCGAAGGGCGACCGAATTACTTCGGTCGCCCCAGGCGGACAGCGCTGTTTGGCCGATCGGGTCAGGAAAGTCCCGGAAAGAAAAGCTTCAGTTCTCGCTCCGCGGACTCCTCGGAGTCCGAGGCGTGGATGAGGTTCTCCCGGGTGATCGTGCCGAAGTCGCCACGGATGGACCCGGGCGCGGCGGCGATCGGGTCGGTGGGGCCGGCCAGGGCACGGACGCCCTCGATGACCCGCTCACCTTCGGCCACCAGGGCGACGACGGGGCCGGACGCCATGAACTCGACGAGCGGCTCGTAGAACGGGCGGCCCTTGTGCTCGCCGTAGTGCTGCTCCAGCGTCTCCTGGTCCAGGGTGCGCAGTTCCAGCGCGGTGATCCGCCAGTCCGCCTTGCGCTCGATGCGGCCGACGATCTCGCCGATCAGGCCACGGCGGACAGCGTCGGGCTTGAGCAGGACGAGAGTGCGCTGAGTCATGTACGGCTCCTTGCAAGGCCAGGCATACGGGTGCGGTGAGGGCGAGATTACAGGGGTACGGGAACGGGTCTGCGCCCGGGTTCACCCAGGGTCACCTTCGGGCGCTCGACGGCCGGGCCGGAAGGCCGGGACCCGGGGCCGGGGCGAGCGGCCCCGGGCGGGCTCGGACCACGCGGGCCGAGGCGTCCGGCGGGGCTCCGGGCCTCAGGCCGTGGCCTCGTCGGCTTCCTGCCGGGCGGCCCAGTGGGCCTTGGCCTCGTCGATCTTGCGGCCGTAGTGGATCGAGGCCCACCACAGGGCGCCGAAGGCCAGCCCCAGGACGAACATCATCGGGACCACGAAACCGCTCAGGACCAGGGCGATCTGGAGCGCCCAGCCCAGTTGGACGCCCCCCGGCCGAGTGATCATTCCGCACAGCAGCACGGACAGGGCCATGCCGATGCCGCACACCGTCCAGACCAGGGCCATGGAGGCGTCGTCCAGCTTCATCGCGACGAGACCGGCGAAGCCGATCACGAAGAACTCACCGATCAGCGTCGAGGAGCAGAGCATCCGCATCGGGTGTCTCAGCCCCTTCCCAGCAGCAGCCGGGCTTCGCCGACCGTGATCACGGACCCGGTCACCAGCACGCCGGCGCCCGCGTATTCGTCCTCTTCCTCGGCCAGGGTGATCGCCGCCTCCAACGCGTCGTCGAGGCGGGGCTCGACCTGGACCCGGTCGTCGCCGAAGACCTCCACGGCGATGCCGGCCAGCTCGTCCGCGTCCATCGCGCGGTCGGTGGAGTTCTGCGTGACGACGATCTCGGCGAAGATCGGCTCGAAGGCTTCCAGGAGCCCGCGCACGTCCTTGTCGCCGCTGGTGCCGACCACGCCGATCAGCCGGGAGAAGCTGAACGCCTCGGAGACGCCGTCGGCGGCCGCCTTGGCTCCGGCCGGGTTGTGCGCGGCGTCCAGCACGACGGTCGGGCTGGAGCGCACGACCTCCAGGCGGCCGGGCGAGCGCACCGAGGCGAACGCCTTGCGGATCGCGTCGATGTCGAGGGAGCGTGCCTGCTCGGCGCCGATGCCGAAGAACGCCTCGACCGCGGAGAGCGCCACCGCGGCGTTGTGGGCCTGGTGGGCCCCGTACAGCGGAAGGAAGATGTCCTCGTACTCGCCGCCGAGACCGCGCAGGGTGAGCAGCTGCCCGCCGACCGCGATCTCGCGCGAGGTGACGCCGAACTCCATGCCCTCGCGGGCCACGGTGGCGTCCACCTCGACGGCCTTCTTCAGCATCACCTGCGCGGCGTCCACCGGCTGCTGCGCCAGGACGACCGTGGCGCCCTGCTTGATGACGCCGGCCTTCTCGCCGGCGATCTCGGCCGGTGTGGTGCCGAGGCGGTCGGTGTGGTCCAGCGAGATCGGGGTGACGACGGCGACGGTGGAGTCGATGACGTTGGTGGCGTCCCAGGTGCCGCCCATGCCGACCTCGACGACCGCCACGTCGACAGGCGCGTCGGCGAAGGCCGCGTACGCCATGCCGGTGAGGACCTCGAAGAAGGAGAGCCGGTAGGGCTGCTGGGCGTCGACCATCTCGACGTACGGCTTGACGTCCTCGTACGTCTCGATGAACCGCTCGGGCGCGATCGGCGCGCCGTCGAGGCTGATCCGCTCGGTGATCGACTGGACGTGCGGGGAGGTGTAGCGGCCGGTGCGCAGCTCGAAGGCGTTGAGCAGGGCCTCGATCATGCGGGCCGTGCTGGTCTTGCCGTTGGTGCCGGTGATGTGGATGGAGGGGTAGGCGCGCTGCGGCTCGCCGAGGACGTCCATCAGCGCGGCGATCCGCGTGACGGACGGCTCCAGCTTGGTCTCGCCCCAGCGTCCGGCGAGCTCCTGCTCCACCGCGCGCAGTGCCTTGTCGGTCTCGGGGTCGGCCGGGCGGGCCGGGACCGCTTCGCCCTGCGGGTGGCCCGCGTGGGTGCGCAG
Source organism: Streptomyces sp. NPDC091649 (assembly GCF_044756785.1). NCBI lineage: Bacteria > Bacillati > Actinomycetota > Actinomycetes > Kitasatosporales > Streptomycetaceae > Streptomyces > Streptomyces sp. NPDC091649. The sequence continues at coordinate 162,027 of NZ_JBIVTR010000002.1, forward strand.
GGTGCGGCTCCCGGCCTCGATCACCGCCAGGTCGGGGTCGCGCTGGGTCGCCTCGTCGACGATCTCCTCGAAGGTGTCGTCGGGATCGGACGCGTCGTGCCGGTCTGAAGGGCGGGGCTCACTCACGGGCCCCAGTCTACGGATGGGCACCGACATCGCGCGCAGCGCCCGGCAGACTGTCGCCCCGCGGTACGGCGAAGCCCCCGCTCCCCCGGTCGGTCGGGGGTACGGGGGCCTCGTCCTCAGCTCATCAGCTCTGCGGGAGGCCCGCCAGCTGGGCGCCGATCCGCTCGATGTCGGCCTCGGCCTTGGCGAGCCGGCCGCGGATCTTGTCGACCACGTTGTCCGGGGCCTTGGCCAGGAAGGCTTCGTTGCCGAGCTTGCCGGTGGCCTGGGCCTTCTCCTTCTGCGCGGCCTCCAGGTCCTTCGTGAGGCGCTTGCGCTCGGCCGCCACGTCGATGGTGCCGGACAGGTCCAGGGCGACCGTGGCTCCGGCGACGGGGAGCGACGCGGTGGCCTGGAAGCCATCCCCGGCGGGCTGGAGCCGCAGGAGCTGGCGGATGGCCGCCTCGTGCGGGGCGAGCTCCGTGCCGGTCAGGGTCAGCTCGGCCGGGACCTTCTGGCCGGGCTGGAGGCCCTGGTCGTTGCGGAAGCGGCGGACCTCGGTGACGACCTGCTGGACCAGCTCGATCTCCTTCTCGGCCGCGTCGTCGCGGAAGCCGGAGTCGACCGGCCACTCGGCGATGACGATCGACTCGCGCCCGGTGAGCGCGGTCCACAGCGCCTCCGTGACGAACGGGACGATCGGGTGCAGCAGCCGCAGCATCACGTCGAGGACCTCGCCGAGGACCCGGCCCGAGACCTCGGCCGGACGGCCGCCCGCGAAGAACGTGGTCTTGGACAGCTCGACGTACCAGTCGAAGACCTCGTCCCACGCGAAGTGGCGCAGGGACTCACTGATCTTGGCGAACTGGAAGTCGTCGTAGAACGCGTCGACGTCCGCGACCGTCTTGTTGAGGCGGGAGAGGATCCAGCGGTCGGTGACCGACATCTCCTCGACCGGGGGCAGGTCGCCCTCGATCGTGGCGCCGTTCATCAGGGCGAAGCGGGTGGCGTTCCAGATCTTGTTGGAGAACTTCGCCGAGCCCTGGACCCACTCCTCGCCGATCGGGACGTCGGTGCCGGGGTTGGCGCCGCGCGCGAGGGTGAAGCGCAGGGCGTCGGAGCCGTACTTGTCCATCCAGTCCAGCGGGTTGACGACGTTGCCGAAGGACTTCGACATCTTCTTGCCGTGCTCGTCGCGGACCATGCCGTGCAGGACGATGGTGGAGAACGGCGGGACGCCGTCGTTGACGTACAGGCCGAACATCATCATCCGGGCGACCCAGAAGAAGAGGATGTCGTAGCCGGTGACCAGGACGGAGTTCGGGTAGAACTTCGCGAGGCTGTCGGTCTGTTCGGGCCAGCCGAGGGTGGAGAACGGCCACAGGCCGGAGGAGAACCAGGTGTCCAGGACGTCGCTGTCCTGGGTCCAGCCCTCGCCGGTGGGCGCCGTCTCGTCGGGTCCGACGCAGACGACCTCGCCGTTCGGGCCGTACCAGACGGGGATGCGGTGGCCCCACCAGAGCTGGCGCGAGATCGTCCAGTCGTGCAGGTTGTCGACCCAGTCGAAGTACCGCTTCTCCATCTCCTGCGGGTGGATCTTGACGCTGCCGTCGCGGACCGCGTCGCCGGCGGCCTTGGCGAGCGGGGCGACCTTGACCCACCACTGGAGCGAGAGGCGCGGCTCGATGGTCGTCTTGCAGCGCGAGCAGTGCCCGACGGAGTGGACGTACGGGCGCTTCTCGGCGACGATCCGGCCCTCGGCGCGCAGGGCGGCGACGATGGCGGAGCGGGCCTCAAGGCGGTCCAGGCCCTGGAAGGGGCCGGGGACGGTGATGACCGCGCGCTCGTCCAGGACCGTGAGGAACGGCAGGTCGTGGCGCTTGCCGATCTCGAAGTCGTTCGGGTCGTGCGCGGGCGTCACCTTGACCGCGCCGGTGCCGAACTCCGGGTCGACGTGGTGGTCGGCGACGACGGGGATGGTGCGGTCGGTCAGCGGCAGGCTGATCTGCTTGCCGACCAGGTGCTGGTAGCGCTCGTCGTCGGGGTGGACGGCGACGGCGGTGTCACCGAGCATCGTCTCGGCGCGGGTGGTGGCGACGACGATGGTCTCGTCCCCGTCCCCGTACGTCATGGAGACGAGCTCGCCGTCGTCCTCCTGGTACTCGACCTCGATGTCGGAGATCGCGGTGAGACAGCGGGGGCACCAGTTGATGATGCGCTCGGCGCGGTAGATCAGCCCGTCGTCGTACATCTGCTTGAAGACGGTCTGGACGGCCTTGGACAGGCCCTCGTCCATGGTGAAGCGCTCACGGGACCAGGCGACGCCCTCGCCGAGGCGGCGCATCTGGCCGGAGATCTGGCCGCCGGACTCGTTCTTCCACTGCCAGACGCGGTCGACGAACGCCTCGCGGCCCAGGTCGTGGCGGGACTTGCCCTCCTTGCCGAGCTCACGCTCGACGACGTTCTGGGTGGCGATGCCGGCGTGGTCCATGCCCGGCTGGTACAGCGCCTCGAAGCCCTGCATCCGCTTTCGGCGGACCAGGGCGTCGATCAGGGTGTGCTCGAAGGCGTGGCCCAGGTGGAGTGACCCGGTGACGTTCGGCGGCGGGATGACGATGCTGTACGGCGGCTTGTCGCTGTGCTCGTCGGCTTCGAAGTACCCGCGCTCCACCCAGCGCTCGTACAACTTCCCCTCTACCTCGGCCGGCGCGTACTGGGTCGGCAGTTCGGGGTTGCTGGCGCTTGGCTGCTGAGTGTTCTCGGTCACGGGAGACAGTTTAGGGCCGTCACAGGTCTGCACTGAAACGGGTTAGTTCAGTAACGGTGTCCGACCCGATCCCCCATGTCAGGGCGGCTTCCGTCAGGATGTTCGCAACGCATAAGGACCGACCGGCACGTGGAGGGCGGGAGAAGGAGCGGGGCCGGGTGCGTGCGGCTGCAAGGCGGAGGATCGAGGCATGGCGGAGCCATGGCGCTTGACGACAACGCCGCAGATGCGCGTGCCCAGTCCCGCGACGCCGCCCCTTCACGTGTCGGTCGGTCCGAGAATTCTGGAGGGGACACCGCAATGAGCTACAACCAGCCGGGCCCGTACGGCGGGCAGCCGCCGCAGGGCCAGCCCGGGCCGTACGGCCAGCAGCCGGGTCCGTACGGGACCCCGCCGCCCCAGGGCCCCCCGCAGGGTCAGCCCGGCTACGGCTACCCCCAGCAGGCCCCTCAGGGCGTGCCGCCGCAGCAGCCGAACCCGTACGGGCAGCAGCCGCAGCAGCCCCAGCAGGGCTACGGCTACCCGCAGGCCCAGCAGCCCGGCCCGTACGGCCAGCAGCCGCCGGCGCCTCCGTACGGCGGCCAGCCGGGGTACGGGACGCCGCCGCAGCAGCCGAAGAAGAAGACGGGCCTGATCATCGGCGTCGCCGTGGTGGCTCTGGCGGTCGTCGCGGGCGGGGTGTACTTCTTCACCTCGGGCGGCAGCAGTGACGTGGCCGACTCCACGAAGGGGTACAAGCTGACTCCCCCGGAGACGGTGGAGGACTTCAAGAAGGACACGTCCAAGCCCACGGAGTCCGGCCCGGCCACCGGCGACGACAAGGCCGAGGCCGAGGCCATGGGGGTCAAGAACGCCAACAAGGCGGCGGCTCAGTACCAGAGCGGCACCAAGGACAACCCGCTCGCCCAGAAGATGCTCATCTTCGAGGGCGTGTGGGGTGAGGTCTCCGACCCGGCGAAGACGCTCGACGGCGCCTTCGACAAGGCCGAGAAGAACATGACGAAGGGTGACAGCAAGGTCACCCTGGTGGGCAGTCCCAAGGAGTTCAAGCCGGACGGCTTCGACGGCGCGCTGATGAAGTGCCAGGACTTGAAGGTGGCCAACGACAAGGCCGACGGCACCGCCGCGAACGGGCCGAAGGAGTTCACCATGCCGGTGTGCATCTGGGCCGACTACAGCACGGTCGGCATCGTCGGCAGTCTCGATGTCAGCTCGGCGCTGACGGGCAAGGGCCTGCCGCAGGAGGACGTGGCCTCCCTCGCCGCCAAGTTCTACAACGCCTCCCGCACCAAGATCTGATCGCTCAACGCCGAAGGGGCGCCCGCCGGTTCATCCGGTGGGCGCCCCTTCCGCATACGCGGGTCCTCCGCGGCTACGCCGACTTCTCGTGCCGGCCGCCGTCGTTCTTGCCGATCGTGCGCGGCTCGCGCGGGACCAGCGTCGGGTTGACGTTGTCGCGGACGACGTCCGGGGTGATGACGACGCGGGCGACGTCCTTGCGGGACGGGACCTCGTACATCACGGACTGGAGGACTTCCTCCATGATCGCCCGCAGACCGCGTGCCCCGGTCTGGCGCAGGATCGCCTGATCCGCGATGGCCTCCAGCGCCTCGCGCTCGAACTCCAGCTCCACACCGTCGAGTTCGAACAGCCGCTCGTACTGCTTGACGAGGGCGTTGCGCGGCTCGATGAGGATCTGGAGCAGGGCCTCGCGGTCCAGGTTGTGGACCGAGGTCAGCACGGGGAGACGGCCGATGAACTCGGGGATCATCCCGAACTTCACCAGGTCCTCCGGCATGACCTCCTGGAACTGGTCGCTCGCCTGGATCTCCAGCTTGGAGCGGATCGTGGCGCCGAAGCCGATGCCCTTGGCACCGGCCCGGGACTCGATGATCTTCTCCAGGCCGGAGAACGCGCCGCCCACGATGAACAGCACGTTCGTCGTGTCGATCTGGATGAACTCCTGGTGGGGGTGCTTGCGTCCGCCCTGCGGCGGGACGGAGGCGGTGGTGCCCTCCAGGATCTTCAGCAGGGCCTGCTGCACACCCTCGCCGGAGACATCGCGGGTGATCGACGGGTTCTCGCTCTTGCGGGCGACCTTGTCGATCTCGTCGATGTAGATGATCCCGGTCTCGGCCTTCTTGACGTCGTAGTCGGCCGCCTGGATCAGCTTGAGCAGGATGTTCTCGACGTCCTCGCCGACATAGCCGGCCTCCGTCAGCGCCGTCGCGTCCGCGATGGCGAACGGGACGTTCAGCATGCGGGCCAGCGTCTGCGCGAGGAGCGTCTTTCCGGAACCCGTGGGGCCCAGCAGGAGGATGTTCGACTTGGCGAGCTCGATCGCGTCCTCACGATTGGCGCCGCCGCCGTTCTCCCCGGCCTGGACCCGCTTGTAGTGGTTGTACACCGCGACCGAGAGGGCCTTCTTCGCGGGCTCCTGCCCGACGACGTACCCCTCCAGGAACTCGTAGATCTCGCGAGGCTTGGGAAGCTCCTCCCAGCGGACCTCGCTCGTCTCGGCGAGCTCCTCCTCGATGATCTCGTTGCAGAGATCGATGCACTCGTCGCAGATGTACACACCGGGTCCCGCGATGAGCTTCTTCACCTGCTTCTGGCTCTTTCCGCAGAACGAGCACTTGAGCAGGTCGCCGCCATCACCGATGCGTGCCACGAGGTGCTTCCCCTTCGCCTGGGAGACGCCTGGTTCAGCGCCTCCTGGTGCCTCTATCCGACGGTACCTTGCCTGGGCCCCCGTTCGGGCCCCCCTTGGCACGGTTCACACGGCCGTGGCTGTGGAAACGGACTGTGCCAAGGGGAAAGACCGACGTCAGACCGATGCGCCCGCGGTGGTCTTGCGGGTGGAAACGATCTGGTCCACGAGACCGTACGCCAGGGCGTCCTCGGCCGTGAGGATCTTGTCGCGCTCGATGTCCTCGCTGATCTTCTCCAGCGGGGTCGTCGAGTGCCGGGCCAGCATCTCCTCCAGCTGCGTACGCATGCGGAGGATCTCGTTGGCCGCGATCTCCAGGTCGGAGAGCTGCTCGCGGCCCGTCTGCGAGGACGGCTGGTGGATGAGCACCCGGGCGTGCGGGAGTGCCATGCGCTTGCCCGGGGTGCCCGCGGCCAGCAGGACGGCGGCGGCGGAGGCCGCCTGGCCCATGCAGACCGTCTGGATGTCCGGCTTCACGAACTGCATCGTGTCGTAGATCGCGGTGAGCGCGGTGAACGAGCCGCCGGGGCTGTTGATGTAGATCGAGATGTCGCGGTCGGGGTCCATCGACTCCAGGCACAGCAGCTGCGCCATGACGTCGTTGGCCGAGGCGTCGTCGATCTGGACGCCCAGGAAGATCACGCGCTCCTCGAAGAGCTTCGCGTACGGGTCGTACTCGCGCACACCCTGCGAGGTGCGCTCCACGAAGCGCGGGACGACATAGCGGTTGTCCACCTGCGGGCCGGTGTAGAGGCCGCTCGCGGAGGCGCCGGAGTAGTTGTTCATAGGGGTGTTCACCATCCTGGTGGCGTTCTGTGGGCTGGAGGTCTCGGCGTACGAGAGGCGTGCGGGAGTCGGGGCCGCCGGTCCGGTGGGAACCGGCTCAGGCACCGGTGCCGCCGCCGCCCGGAATGCCCGACGCGAACGTGATGATCTCGTCGATGAGGCCGTACTCCTTGGCCTCCTCCGCCGTGTACCAGCGGTCGCGGTCGCCGTCGCGGATGATCGTCTCGACGGTCTGGCCGGAGTGGCGGGCGGTGATCTCCGCCATCCGCGTCTTGGTGCGGAGCAGGTACTCGGCCTGGATCTTGATGTCCGAGGCCGTGCCGCCGATGCCGGCCGAACCCTGGTGCATGAGGATGTCGGTGTTCGGGAGCGCGAAGCGCTTGCCCGCGGCGCCGCCGGTGAGCAGGAACTGGCCCATGGAGGCGGCCATGCCCATGCCGATGGTGACGACGTCGTTGGGGATGTACTGCATGGTGTCGTAGACCGCCATGCCGGCCGTCACCGAACCACCGGGGCTGTTGATGTAGAGGTAGATGTCCTTGTCCGGATCAGCGGCAAGGAGGAGAAGCTGTGCGGTGATCTTGTTGGCGATGTCATCGTCGACCTGCTGACCGAGGAAGATGATGCGCTCGCCGAGCAGTCGGCTGTAGACCTGGTCACCGAGGCCACCACCGAGGGACGGCTCTCCGGCGGCGTAGGGCATCAGATTCGTCACGTATCCACCTGCTCGTCTCTGACGGCTCCGGCCGTCTCAGCGTCTTCGTACCGGGCGGATGGAGGCACTGCCCCCACCCTTCCTTCATGGACCCTAACGCGCAGGTGGGACAACGCCATCCCGCTTCCGCAACTGTTCGCTGGGAGCGCAAGGTCCGCAGTGGGCACAAGGGTTCCGGGGCCGCACGGCGATGCGACGGGCCATGACGACGGGCCCCGGACGCGCGGTGCGTCCGGGGCCCGTCGTGCCGATCAGCGTGAGGCTGTCGAGCGGATCAGGGCGAGGCTCACGCCTCGTTCTTCTCCTCGGCCTTCTCCTCCGCCTTGTCCTCGGTGGCGGCCTCGGCCGTCTCCGCGGTCTCGGCGGACTCTTCCTCGTCCTCCAGGTCGACGACCTCACCGTTGGTGTCGATGACCTTGGCGGCCTCGACGACGACGGCGAGCGCCTTGCCGCGGGCGACCTCGCCGACGAGCATCGGCACCTGGCCACCCTCGACGACGGCCTGGGCGAACTGGTCGGGGCTCATACCGGAGGACTGCGCGCGCCGCATGAGGTGCTCGGTGAGCTCCTCCTGGTTGACGTTCAGCTTCTCCTTGTTGACGAGCTCGTCCAGGATGAACTGGGTCTTGATGCCCTTGACGGCCTGCTCGGAGGTCTCGTTCTCGAACTCCTCCAGGGTCTTGCCCTGGATCTCGAGGTACTTCTCGAGGTCGAGACCCATCTGGCCGAGCTGGTGGTGCTCCAGGTTGTGCTTGCGGGTCTGGACCTCGTCCGCGAGCAGCTTCTCCGGGATCGGGACCTCGGCGAGCTTCAGCAGCTCCTCGAGGACCCGCTCCTGGGCCTGGGTGGCCTGGTCGTACTGCTTGGTGGTCTCCAGGCGCTTGCGGCTGTCGGCCTTCAGCTCCTCCAGCGTGTCGAACTCGCTGGCCATCTGGGCGAAGTCGTCGTCCAGCTCGGGGAGCTCACGGGCGGCGACGGACGTGACCTTGACGGTGACCTCCGCGGCCTTGCCCTCGGCGGAGCCGCCCTTCAGCTCGGAGGTGAAGGTGGCCTCGCCACCGGCCTCCAGGCCGGTCACGGCCTCGTCGATGCCGTCGAGGAGCTCGCCGGAGCCGATGGTGTACGAGACACCGGCGGCCACGCCGTCCTCCAGGACCTCGCCGTCGACCTTGGCCTCCAGGTCGATCGTGACGACGTCGCCGTCGGCGGCGGCGCGCTCGACCGGGTTGGTGGCGGCGAAGCGCTCGCGGAGCTGCTCCACGGCCTTCTCGACCTCTTCGTCGGTGACCTCAAGGGCGTCGACGGTGACCTCGATGCCGGAGTAGTCCGGGATCTCGATCTCGGGGCGTACGTCAACCTCGGCGGTGAAGGCCAGCAGTTCGCCGTCCTTCAGCTCGGTGATGTCGACCTCGGGCTGGCCGAGGACGTTCAGCTCACCCTCGTTGACCGCCTCGGTGTAGAACTTCGGGAGGGCGTCGTTGACGGCCTCCTCCAGCACCGCACCGCGGCCGAACCGCTGGTCGATGACCCGGGCGGGGATCTTGCCCTTGCGGAAGCCCTTCACCGTGACCTGCTGGTTGATCTTCTTGTACGCCGCGTCGAGGCTGTCCTTGAGCTCCTCGAAGGGCACCTCAATGCTGAGCCGAACCCGGGTCGGGTTCAGGGTCTCCACGGCGCTCTTCACGGTTCGGTCTCCTTGGTGGCTGACTTCTTGGGGTTCTGCTCGGCCGCCGAATGGCGGCTTCGCGGACCGAGCCCGGTACATCAGACACACGGGCACGCATTTTGCATAGTAACGGCAAGGGGGAGGACTCCCACAATGCGATCTTGCTGGTGGTCGGGGTGGCCGGATTCGAACCGACGACCTTCCGCTCCCAAAGCGGACGCGCTACCAAGCTGCGCCACACCCCGTCGGTGCGACACGTAGGGTACATGCACGGGAGCCGTGGGTCCGCCGCTTTCCCCAGCGGTTCCCCGGGTCCGGAGTGGTCCGGTCACGCGCCCGGCACCAGCGGGTGTGCGGGGACCTCCGTCGACCCGCTACGATGCTCTTCGTGCCGCGGTCCACGGACCTGCGGTGCGACGCATGCGGGCGTAGCTCAATGGTAGAGCCCTAGTCTTCCAAACTAGCTACGCGGGTTCGATTCCCGTCGCCCGCTCCACGGCGTCGAGGGCCGGGCCGGAGGATGTCTCTCCGGCCCGGCCCTCGCGCGTTGGCGGTGTGGTGGAGAACCGGGACGCGCCCGGGAAGCCGGCGCCCCGCCCGGGTGACCGGGCGGCGCTTCAGAAGCTGATCTGGTTGATGGTGTCGGCTATCGAGTTCATGAACCTGTTGATCGACGGAGCCATGCCGGTCGATGCCAGGAAGAAGCCGAACAGCGCGGCGACGATCGCGGGACCGGCCTTGATGGAGCCGCCACGGATCATCACCACGAGGATGACCGCGAACAGCAGCACCATAGACAGTGAAATAGCCACGTCTGATCACACCCTCGGTCGGTCCGCCTTGCCGGCCCGGAAGCGTGCACCGCCGCGCGCCCCGTCGCCCCCCATCGTGCCACCAACTCCCCCGTGGGTGTGGCCGGGTGATGGAACGGAGTGACGGGATCCCGCCATCCTTCACGGGCGGACTCCGCCGTCGCGGCAACCACCGGGGGCGACGCGCGCCGACCCCGCGCGAGGCGAGTGCGCGACCTCCCACCGTCGGCGCTCTTTCTGTGCGTCCGCTGTGGATTTCCTGCGTCCGGAAATCCGCCGCAGTGATCTTTTCCGCACCCCCACACATCATTCACAGCTCACGGGAGACGTGAATGCGGTGTAATTCACTCCGGTCAACACCTTGGCGATACGCCCCAATTGAGCGGGATCAAAGGTGCCATAACGGGCAGTTTTCGACGGTTTCACATTCGAATAGAGGGGAACAAGCGATATACCCAAGGAGTTTTACGTGAGGCAATCGGGCGGTCTAAGGTGCCTTAGATGTTCCAAGCTCCGAGCGCATTTCAGAGGGCCCCGCTCCCCCCGGCGACCCGGGAGCCGGAGCCCGGACGCGAGCAGGCGCCGACCGCCACCGCGCCCCGTTCCGTCGCCGAGCCCGGTGCGCCGGGGTCCCCCGCTCCGGCCCCGGCGGCGGCGAGGAAGCGCGATCCCTACTTCGACAATGTGAAGTATCTGGCCATCGTCCTCGTCGCGGTGGCGCACGCCTGGGAACCCGTGATGGACGGCAGCCGCGCCACCCGGGCGCTGTACATGATCGTGTACGCGTTCCACATGCCGGCCTTCATCCTCGTCTCCGGATACTTCTCCCGGTCGTTCGACATGACGGCGCCCAAGGTGAAACGGCTGATCACCTCGGTCGCGGTGCCGTACGTGCTGTTCGAGACGGCCTATTCGCTCTTCAAGCGGTACGCGGACGATTCGCCCGACATGGCGATCAGCCTGGTCGACCCGTTCTTTCTCACCTGGTTCCTGATCGCCCTGTTCATCTGGCGGGTGACCACGCCGATCTGGCGCACGCTGCGTCATCCGCTGCCGGTGGCCCTAGCCGTCGCCGCGCTCGCCTCCGTCTCCCCCGACATCGGCGACGACCTCGATCTCCAGCGGGTGCTGCAGTTCCTGCCGTTCTTCGTGCTCGGCCTGCTGCTGAAGCCCGAGCACTTCCAGCTGGTCAGGCGGCGCGAGGTACGGCTGCTGTCCCTGCCGCTGTTCGCCGGCGCACTGCTCTTCGCGTACTGGATCGCCCCGCGCATGCAGCTCGGCTGGCTCTACCGCGCCAACAGCGCGCAGGAGATGGGCGCCCCGTGGTGGTCGGGCGCGGTGATGACGCTCGCGATGTTCGGCTGCGCCCTGGCGCTCACGATCGGCTTCCTGGCCTGGGCGCCCGGCGGGACCCGGTGGTTCACGGCGCTCGGCGCCGGGACGGTCTGCGGCTACCTGCTGCACGGTTTCCTCATCAAGGGCGCCGGGTACACGGGGCTGTTCGACCGCTTCACGTGGCTCTCCGACCCGGCCGGGCTGGTCGTCGTCTCGCTCACGGCGGCGGCCGCCGTGACGCTGATGTGCACCCCGCTGGTGGGCCGCGCCCTGAAGTGGGCCACCGATCCGGATCTGAGGTGGGCTTTCCGGAAGGACCCCGAGCGGCGCTGAGCCCCGGCGGGCCGGCCGGTCGCCCGACCGTGCCGCCGCCCTCCCGCCCCTCCCGCCGATCCACCCGACGGCCCCGGCCGCGGGTGGATCAGTGCGTCTCCGGGATGGCCGGATTCTTTCGGTCCGAGGGTGATTCACCGCCGACCAGCCCCAACAGCCCGCGTACCTGCGCATACTTCGCCGTCAGCCGGGTACGGGTGGCCTCGTCCAGGACCGCGAGGCGGGCGGGGTCCGCGTTGTGGGCCAGATCGGCCTCCTTGATGAGCAGCGCGCCCGGAGTCGCCAGGATCCGTCCGGCGTACGAGGACAGCTCCTCGCCCGGCCGCCTGGTCACCGCCAGGACCATGTCCTTCACCTCCTGCGGCAGGCCCGCCGCCGCCAGCCACCGAGCGGAGAGCGCGGCGTCCTCCACCGCGTCGTGCAGCCAGGCCGCGGCGATCTGCCGCTCGTCGCCGCCGCGCACCCGTACACCTTCGGCCACTGCCGCCAGGTGTTCCGCGTACGGGCGGCCCGCCTTGTCCGTCTGCCGCGCGTGGGCCGCGCGGGCGATGGCCTCCACCTCGGAGACGCTCAGGTGTCCCGTCATGCGCCGACCCTACGTCCGCACGCCAACCCAGTGCGCTCATAAGGCGGTTGGCACGGAGTAGCCGCACGAAGAGGTGGACGGAGCCTGACGGTTCAACGGCTTCACAGTTACAGGGTCAATCGTTCGGTAAACTAATTACTGATGGAATCTTGATGCCCCCTTGACTCTTTCTTGACCCGACCCCGAAGGATCAGGCTCATCGGACACGCAGACACCCTCCTCGCCATGGGCGGCGCCTTCCTCGCCGCCGCCGTCCTCGCCCGCCTCGGCGGCCGTATCGGACTGCCGACGATCCCCCTGTTCATCCTGGCCGGAATCCTCCTCGGCCCCCACACCCCCGGATACACGCTCCTGTCCAACCCGCACGACCTGGAGATGCTCTCCGCGCTGGGACTCGTCCTCCTGCTCTTCTACCTGGGGCTCGAATTCCACATGGACGACCTCAGGACGGGCGGCCGGAAGATGGCCGTCGCGGGCGGGACCTATCTCGCCCTGAACGTCGGCGCCGGGCTGGGCTTCGGCTTCGCGCTGGGCTGGGGCGCCTCGGAGGCGCTGGTCCTCGCCGGTGTCCTCGGCATCTCCTCGTCCGCGATCGTCACCAAGATCCTGGTGGACCTCGGGCGCATCGGAAATCCGGAGACCCGGCCGATCCTCGGCATCATCGTCGTCGAGGACGTCTTCCTCGCCCTGTACCTGGCCGCACTCCAGCCGATCCTGTCCGGTGCGGACAGCCTCCCGGCCGCGCTGGCCGACGGCGGCAAAGCCTTCGGTTTCCTGTTGCTGCTGGCCCTGGCGGCGCGGTTCGGCACGAAGACCGTCGGCAAGCTGATGAACACCAAGGACGACGAGCTGCTCGTCATCTCCTTCCTGGGCGTCGCCGTCTTCGTCGCCGGCGTCTCCGAGATGTTCGGCGTCGCCGACGCGATCGGCGCGTTCATGGTCGGCCTGATGCTCGGCTCCACCTCGTCCGCCGCCCGGATCCTCAAGCTGGTCCACCCGCTGCGGGACGCGTTCGGCGCGATCTTCTTCTTCGCCTTCGGCCTCTCCATCGACCCGGGCGACCTCCCGAGCGTGCTGTGGCCGGTGCTGGCGGCCGTGGTGCTGACGCTCGCCATGAACATCGCGGCCGGCCTCGCGGCGGCGAAGGTGTACTCCTTCGGTGCGCAGGCCACGGCCAACATCGCCACCACCCTGGTGGCCCGCGGTGAGTTCGCGCTCATCCTGGCCACGATGGCGGCGGCGGCCGGACTGGACGAGCGGCTGTCGCCGTTCATCGCCGGCTACGTCCTCCTCCTCGCCGTCCTCGCGCCGCTGGCCGCCGGCCGCTCGCACTGGCTGGCCGGCGTCCTGCCGGGCGGCCGCGGGAAGGACGGCGATCAGGACCGGGAACGAGTTGCGGTGCCGGCCTGACGTACGGCGGCGGCGGAGAGGCGCCCCGCCACCGGGCGACGGGGCCGGGCGTCTCCGCGTCGGCTGCCGGGCGCTGTCGGTGCTGGAGCGGCTCAGGCCCGGCGGGAGAGCAGCAGCAGGGCCCGGTCGTCGTTGACGTCCTTGGCGCAAGCCTCGATCAGATGCCAGGCCGCGCCCTCGAAGCCGGTGGAGACATAGCGGTCGGCCTCGCCCGTCAGCCGGTCGATGCCCTCGGCGATGTCCCGGTCGGACGCCTCCACCAGACCGTCCGTGAACAACATCAGTACGTCGCCGGGCGCGAGGGACCCCTTCACCGCGTCGAATTCGGCCCCGTCGTAGACGCCGAGCAGGGGCCCCTCCCCGGACTTCTCCTCCCACTGCCCGCTGCCCGCGTGCAGTTGGAGGGCGGGCGGATGGCCGGCGGAGTAGATCTCGTAGTCGCCCGACTCCAGGTCCAGCACCAGGTGGATCGAGGTGGCGAAGCCCTCGTCCCAGTCCTGGCGCAGCAGATAGCCGTTGGCGGCGGGCAGGAAGGCGTGCGGGGGCAGCGAGCCGAGCAGCCCGCCGAAGGCTCCGGACAGCAGCAGGGCCCGGGAGCCCGCGTCCATGCCCTTGCCGGAGACGTCGGTGAGGACGGCCTCCAGGGTGCGGCCCCCGTGGGTGCGCGCGGCGACGACGAAGTCCCCGGAGAACGACTGGCCGCCGGCCGGGCGCAGGGCCATCTCTCGGTGCCAGCCCTGGGGAAGCCGGGGCAGGGAGCTCTGGACGCGGATGCGTTCGCGCAGGTCGAAGAGCATCGTGCCGCCGCGCCGCCAGGGCACGCCGACCCGGGCCCGGAACTGGGCGAGGATCAGCCCGAAGAAGCCGCAGGCGGCGACCACGAGCACGGTGCCCGGGGTGACCCGGGCGGGCCCGCCCAGGTACGGGCCGAGGGTGAGCGCCTCGACGATCAGTGCGCCGGCGGCCGTCGCGTACAGGCCCAGCAGGCTGGCGGGGCGCAGCAGCAGCCCGCCCGCCACGATGGGCAGGGCGAGGGCGGCCGGGTCGACCCAGACCGGGCTGAGGACGGTGGCGACCGCGATGGCCGGGACCGTCAGCAGCAGGCCGGCCAGGGCGATCCAGTCGGAGCCGTCGCCGCGGAAGTAGTCGACCCCGGATTTGCGCAGGCCGCTGCGGGCCCGGTGCATCTTTCTCCGCCACCGGGCCCAGAAGTCGTCTGCTGCTCCGCTACGGGCCACTGCCGGGACCTTATCCACCCGGACGCCTCCGGTGCAGGGGGACCCCGGTGACAATGCGCGCGAAACGGGTCGTCCGCGCGACGGCGCCCGCATGCGCGTGGCATATGACACGCCTCCGCGGCCCCGGGGCGGGTGTGCGGGAGCCCTGCGGGCTCAGCCGCCGGAGGGGCCGGGGGGCTGGCACCGGGGGCACCAGAAGAGGTTGCGGGAGACCAGGTCCGCGGTGCGGATCTCCGTACGGCAGATGTGGCAGGGCAGGTTGGCGCGGCGGTAGACGTAGACCTCGCCGCCGTGGTCGTCCACGCGGGGCGGGCGGCCCATGGCCTCGGGCAGGTGTTCGGGGCGGACGGTGTCGATCCGGTTGTTCCGGACGCCTTCGCGCATCAGCTCCGCCAGGTCCGCCCAGACGGTGTCCCACTCGGCGCGGGTGAGGTCCCGGCCCGCGCGGTACGGATCGATGCCGTGGCGGAAGAGGACCTCGGCGCGGTAGACGTTGCCGACGCCCGCGATGACCTTCTGGTCCATCAGCAGGGCGGCGACGGTGGTCCGGCTGCGGGAGATCCGCTGCCAGGCGCGCTCCCCGTCCTCGTCGCCGCGCAGCGGGTCGGGGCCCAGGCGCTCGTGTATGGCGCGCTTCTCCGGCTCGGTGATCAGGGCGCAGGTGGTGGGGCCGCGCAGGTCCGCGTGGTGGTCTGCGTTGACGAGGCGGAGGCGGACCGTGTCGGTGGGCGGCGGGGGCGGGGCGGCGCCGAAGGCGAGCTTGCCGAAGAGGCCGAGGTGGATGTGGACCCAGCCGGTGTCGCCGAAGCCGAGGAAGAGGTGCTTGCCGTGCGCGTCGGTGGCGGTGAGCGTCCGCCCGTCGAGCAGGGCCGCGCTGTCGGAGAACTTGCCCTGCGGACTGCTCACCCCTACCGGTGTGCCCGCGAACCGTTCGGCGTGGTCGTCGGCGAGGCGGCGGATGGTGTGTCCCTCGGGCACGGCGGGGCTCCTGGTGGAAGGGGGGCGGCAGGGTCCGCGGAGGGGCGGCGGCATGGCCGTGCCGCCGGGTCCGGGACCCGGCGGCACGGGAGGAACGTGGGGCGGTCGGGCGGATCAGCCCTGCTGCGGGTGGTGGGCCGGGATCGGGGGGAGCTCGCCGGTGGTCTCGTACGCCGAGAGCATCTCGATGCGGCGCGTGTGGCGCTCCTCGCCGGAGTAGGGCGTGGAGAGGAAGATCTCGACGAACTTCGTGGACTCCTCGACCGTGTGCATCCGGCCGCCGATCGCGACGACGTTGGCGTCGTTGTGCTCGCGGCCGAGGGCGGCGGTCTGCTCGCTCCAGGCCAGTGCGGCGCGGACGCCCTTGACCTTGTTGGCGGCGATCTGCTCGCCGTTGCCGGAGCCGCCGATCACGATGCCGAGGCTCTCCGGGTCGGCGGCCGTCTTCTCGGCGGCACGCAGGCAGAACGGCGGGTAGTCGTCCTGGGCGTCGTAGATGTGGGGGCCGCAGTCGACGGCCTCGTGGCCGTGGGCGCCGAGCCACTCGACGAGGTGGTTCTTGAGTTCGTAGCCGGCATGGTCGGATCCGAGGTACACGCGCATGGTGCGAAGTGTGGCACGAACATCGCGGGGCGGCCGTCAGCGGGGTGGGAGCCTTTCCCGCGTTCGATGCGGTCCGCGTCCCTCGCGCTTCCGCACCATGCGGTCCCCGGCTGCCCGGTCCCCACGGACACCACGAGCCGGAAACGGCGAAGAGGCTCGCCGGCCCGGTCTCCCGGTTCTCTCCGGCGGGCCTCTTCGGCGGCCCCTGCGAGGGCTGGGGTCAGCCGCGGCGGCCGAGGATCTTCCAGGCGGCGGGCAGTGCTCCCATGGCCAGCGCGGCCTTGAGGGCGTCGCCGATCAGGAACGGGGTGAGGCCGGCCGCGACGGCGGCGCTCAGCGACATCCCGGTGGACAGCGCGAGGTAGGGCACGCCGATCGCGTAGATGATCGCGGAGCCCAGGATCATCGTGCCCGCGGTGCGCGGCACCGAGCGGTCACCGCCGCGCCGGGCGAGGGCACCGACGACGGTGGCGGCCAGGAGCATGCCGAAGACGTAGCCCAGGGAGGGCATCGCCCAGCCCGAGGCGGACTCGGCGAACCACGGCATTCCGGCCATGCCGACGAGCGCGTACAGCGCGAGCGAGAGGAAGCCGCGGCGGGCTCCCAGCGCGGTGCCGATGAGGAGTGCGGCGAAGGTCTGGCCGGTGACGGGGACCGGGGAGCCGGGGACCGGGACGGCGATCTGGGCCGCGATGCCGGTCAGGGCCGCGCCGCCGAGGACGAGGGCCGCGTCCACGGCGTAGCGGTGCCGGACGGCGGGCAGCAGGTCGGCGAGGACCGCTCCGGAGCGGACGGGGGCGGCAGCAGTGCTCATCGGGACTCCGCGGGTGAGGGCAGGGGGCCGGGCGGCTCCCGCCGGGCAGGGTGGGGTCGGGCTCCCGCCGACGTTAGCCCACGGGTTAACGCTCGATCACCATCAGCCGCCCACAAAGCGGTGGTTGATGACTTGGTGGGGTTCACACAAAGCCCGCGCCGCAATCATGTTCCCGCGTGACGCTCGTCACGGAGGTGAGCGCGGTGTCGTGCGTTTTGGCGGGGAGGGCGGGGATCGGCGAGACTGTAGCTTCCCCATAAACGATCCGCTCCCCGCGATGACCGGCCTTCCCGGCCGGTCCGCCGATGAGCCGTCGATCCGAGAGCGACCCCTCCCCCATGCACGAAGCCCCTTCGCCCACTCCCGTTCCTCCGTCCCCCCTCGCTCCGGACGAGCCGCTGTCGCACGGCCTCAAGCAGCGCCATCTGACGATGCTGGGGCTCGGCGGGGTGATCGGGGCCGGGCTGTTCGTCGGCTCGGGCGCCGGGATCGCGGTGGCGGGACCCGCGATCGTCGTCTCGTATCTGATCGCGGGGACGCTCGCGATGCTGGTGATGCGGATGCTGGGCGAGATGTCCGCCGCGATGCCCGCCTCCGGCTCGTTCTCCGTGCACGCCGAGCGGGCGCTCGGGCGGTGGGCCGGGTTCAGCGCCGGCTGGCTGTACTGGTTCCTGCTGGTCGTGGTCCTCGCCGTGGAGGCGACGGCGGCGGCGCAGATCGCCCATGGCTGGGTGCCGGGCGTCGAGCCGTGGACATGGGTGCTGCTGTTCATGGTGGTCTTCACCGCGGCGAACCTGACGGCGGTGAAGAACTTCGGCGAGTTCGAGTTCTGGTTCGCCTCCCTGAAGGTCGGCGCGATCGTGGTCTTCCTGGTGCTCGGGCTGCTGGCCGTCCTCGGATGGCTCCCGGACACCGATCCGGCCGGGATGGCCAACCTGACCGGCCGGGGCGGCTTTCTGCCCAACGGCTGGGAAGGCGTCGTCTCCGGCGTGCTGACCGTGGTCTTCGCCTTCGGCGGGCTGGAGGTCGTCACCATCGCCGCCGCCGAGACCGACGACCCTGCGCGCGCGGTGGGCCGGGCGGTGCGCAGCGCGGTGGTGCGCATCCTCTTCTTCTACGTCGGCTCGATGCTGGTGATCGTGACCGTGCTGCCGTGGACCGCGCAGCAGGCCGGACTGAGCCCGTATGTGAAGGTGCTGGACGCGATCGGGGTGCCGTCGGCCGGGCAGATCATGAACATCGTGGTGTTCGTGGCGCTGCTGTCCGCGCTCAACGCCAATCTGTACGGCTCCTCCCGCATGATCTTCTCGCTGGCGGAGCGCGGGGAGGCCCCGCGCTCACTGCTGAGGGTCTCGGGCGACGGCGGGGCGGGGGGCGGTGTACCGCGGCGGGCGGTGCTGGCGTCGGTGGCCTTCGGCTTCGTCTCCGTACTGCTCAACCTGCTGTGGCCGGACACGGTGTTCCTCTACATGCTCAACTCGGTCGGCGCGGTGCTGCTGTTCGTCTGGGCGCTGATCGCCGCCTCCCAGCTGCGGCTGCGCGCCCGGCTGGAGCGGGAGGCCCCCGGGGCGCTGACGCTGCGGATGTGGTGCTTCCCGTATCTGACCTGGGTGACGCTGGCCGGGCTGTCCGGGGTGCTGGTGCTGATGCTGACCGACGCGTCGGCACGCCCCCAGGTGCTGTGGTCGGCGGGGGCGACGGCGCTGGTGCTGCTGGTCGCGGTGGGGCGTCAGTGGCGGGAGCGCGGGGGCCCCGTTCCTACCGACCGGTAAGCGGATGTACACCTTGTGTGAGCCTGGTGACCGTATAGCGGACACCCATTCCGTGTGAGCGGTGCGGATGCTCAGACTGTGGGCTTCGTCCCCGTCTCAGCTACCGAACAGAGCTCGTCCATGCCTCGGACTTCCGCGTCTCCCCCCACCACCGGCTCCGCGGCCCCCGCCGGGACCTCGGCCGACTCCGCGCTCACCCACGGTCTGAAACAGCGCCACCTCTCGATGATCGCCCTCGGCGGGGTGATCGGCGCCGGCCTGTTCGTCGGCTCGGGCGCCGGAATCGCGGCGGCAGGGCCCTCGATCATCGTCGCCTACGCCATCTCCGGGCTGCTCGTCATGATGGTGATGCGCATGCTCGGCGAGATGTCGGCCGCCAACCCGGCGTCCGGTTCCTTCTCCGTGCACGCCGAGCGGGCGATCGGCCCGTGGGCCGGGTTCACCGCCGGCTGGTCCTTCTGGTTCCTGCTCTGCGTCGCCGTGGGCCTGGAGGGCATCGGGGCCGCGCAGATCGTCAGCGGCTGGCTGCCGGGGACGCCGGAGTGGGCCTGGGTCGCCCTGTTCATGGTGATCTTCCTCGGGACGAACCTGGCCGCCGTGAAGAACTTCGGCGAGTTCGAGTTCTGGTTCGCCGCGCTCAAGGTCATCGCGATCACGCTGTTCCTGGTGCTCGGGCTGCTGGCGATCCTGGGCGTGCTGCCCGACACGGACGCGCCCGGCCTGTCCAATCTGACCGGCGACGGGGGCTTCCTGCCCCAGGGCATGGACGGATTCATCATCGGGCTCCTCGCCTCCGTCTTCGCGTACGGCGGGCTGGAGACCGTCACCATCGCGGCGGCCGAGTCCGAGAACCCGGTGCGGGGCGTCGCGAAGGCGGTCCGTACGGCGATGTGGCGCATCGCGGTGTTCTACATCGGCTCCATGGCGGTCATCGTCACGCTGGTCCCCTGGGACGACCCGAAGGTCGCCGAGGTCGGCCCGTTCTACGCGATGCTCGACCATCTCGGCATCGGCTCCGCCGCGCAGATCATGAACGTGGTCATCCTCATCGCCCTGCTCTCCGCGATGAACGCCAACATCTACGGCGCGTCCCGCATGGCCCGGTCGCTGGTCGCCCGGGGCCAGGGACCGGCCGTGCTCGGCAGGATCTCCTCCGGGGTGCCGCGCAACGCCGTGCTGTTCTCCTCGGTCTTCGGGTTCGCGTGCGTGCTGCTCAGCTACTGGCGGCCGGACGACGTCTTCCCCTGGCTGCTGAACATGATCGGCGCGGTGATCCTGGTGGTGTGGATCTTCATCGCGGCCTCCCAGCTGATCCTGCGCGGCCGCACGGAGCGGGAGGCGCCTCAGACGCTGGTCGTGCGGATGTGGTTCTTCCCCGTCGGCACGGTCGTCGCCCTCGCGGCCATGGTGGGCATCTTCCTGCTGATGCTGCGCCAGCCGGACACCCGTGACCAGCTGCTGGCCACGGGGGCGCTGACCGTGGCGCTGATCGGCGTCGGCCTCGTGCGCCAGCGGCGGCGGAGCGGCGACGGTGACAGCGGTGACAGCGGCGTCGGCGGTGACGGCGGTGACGGCGCGGCCGGCGGTGACGGCGCGGCCGGCGCGGCCGGGATGGCGGCAGGGGAGAAGTAGTTCCCGCAGGGCCGCTACGAACGCCGGGCTCCGCCTCGTACGATCGGGGCGGAGCCCGGCGTTTCGGCGTTCGGTGTTCCGGTGTGGTCCCGGCGCTGCCCGCACCCGTGGCCAACAGGACATCGCAGGGCCGGGCCCCGTACGCCGGGCCGTCATCCGCCCTCGCTTCCGTGGTGGCTCCGTCCACGTGAGGAGCCGTCATGTCCGTTGCCCCCAGGCGCCGTTCGATCCTCCTGGCGACCGCCGCCGCCACCGCCGCGGCCACCGCCCCGGCCGTCGCCGCGCCCGCCGGCCGGCGCCCCCACCGCCCGTCGGGCCCCCTGGTCATCGGCCATCGCGGGGCGGCGGGCTGGCGGCCCGAGCACACCGCCGACGCGTACACCTATGCCGTACGGGCCGGGGCCGACTGGATCGAGCCGGACCTCGTGCCGACGAGGGACCACGTCCTGGTCGTGCGGCACGAGAACGAGATCGGCGGGACGACGGACGTCGCCGCGCACCCGGAGTTCGCCGGCCGCCGCACCACGAAGACGGTCGACGGCAGGGCGGTGACCGGCTGGTTCACCGAGGACTTCACGCTGCGCGAGCTGAGGACGCTGCGCACGGTGGAACGGCTTCCGCTGATCCGCGACCGCAACACGGTCTTCGACGGGCGGGGCCGGGTGATGACGTTCCAGGAGGTCGTGGACCTGGCCCGGCGGCTGTCGCGGGAGTCGGGCCGGAGGATCGCGGTGTTCCCCGAGACCAAGCACCCGACGTACTTCCGCTCGATCGGGCTTCCGCTGGAGGAGGAGCTCGTCCGGGTGATCCGCCGCAACCGGCTGTCCGCCCGGGACTGCGTCGTCCAGTCCTTCGAGCCCTCCAGCCTGCGCCGGGTGGCCGCCGCGCGGCTCGGCCTCCCGCTGTGGCAGGCGCTGGGAACGAGCGGCGGACCCTACGGGCACGGGACCTCCTACCGGGACATGATGACCCCGGCCGGGCTGCGTGGGATCGCCTCGTACGCCGACTGGATCGGCCCGGACAAGTCCTCGCTCGTCCCGCCGAGCACGCTGCTGGCGGACGCCCACGCGGCGGGGCTGAAGGTCGGCGCGTACACCTTCCGGGCGGAGAACCGGTACCTCCCGGCCGCATACCGCCGCGGCAGTGCGCCGGACGCCTTCGGCGACGCGTTCGCCGAGTACGCCTTCCACTACGGGCAGGGCGTGGACGCGGTGGTGACGGACTTCCCCGACATCGCGGCGCAGGCCAGGGACGACCTGCGGCCGTAAGGGCCGCCCCGTCGTCCCTGGCGGTGGTGTTCAGCGCGTGGTGCGCCTGCTCGCCGTCGTCTTCTTGGCCGGCCGCTTGGCGGCGGTCTTCTTCTCCGGGGCGGGCGTCGTCTTCTTGGCGGGGGCGCGCTTGGCGGCGGCCCGCTTCGGGGAGGCGGCTTCGGCCGCCGCTTCCTCGGTGTCGGCGCCGGCGTTCGAGAGGGCGCCGGAACTGCTCTCCAGGTGGGCCCGGACGAACCACTGGAACTGCTCCAGCCCGCGCAGGTGCTCGATGAGCAGGTCCTCGGTGACGGGGTCGATCTCGCCGGCCTTCTCCATCGCCTCCCGGTGGTCCTCGATGATCCCCGTGTAGACCAGGTCCAGGGCCCCGAGGTGGGCGATCGCGTCGGCACGGCCGACGCTGTAGTCGTCCCAGGTCCGCTCCCTGACCAGGGCGCCCGGCGTGCCGTCCGGCTCGCCGCCGAGGGCGGAGATCCGCTCGGCGGCGGCGTCGGCCATGTCCCGTACGGCGGCGGTCTGCGGGTCGAGCATCTCGTGGACGGCGATGAAGTGCGGCCCGACCACGTTCCAGTGGATGTGCTTGAGCGTGAGCGCAAGGTCGTTGAGCGCGTGCAGGCGCAGCGTCAGGAGGTCGATGACCTGCCGGCCCTCCTCGACGCCGAGGCCTGGGACGGTGTAGCGGGGGGTGCGTGCGGGGGACATGGGACTCCTCTGCTGGGGATGCGGGATGCGGTGCGGAATGCCGGATGCGGGGTGCGGGGCCCGGGCCGCCGACCGCGGGGCTCGGGGTTCGGGGTTCGGGGAGGGTGAAACCGGCGGCGGGAGCGGTCGGCCGCGCGGAGGCCGGGTGCGCGGGGCCGCCGGGTGCGGTGTACGCGGGATGCGGTGGCGTCGTGAAGGCGGCCGGCGCTCCACCCGGGATCTCTCGTCCGGATCGGGTCGGATCAGGAAGCGGGGCCCGGTGCGTGCGGCTGCGAGGCGGAGGAGTCGGCCGCTGCGGAGCACAGGCGGCTGACGACCACGCGGCAGGTGTGCGTGCCGGCGAGCCCGACCTGACCCGGACGAAAGGCCCTAGCCGACGTCCCCGGCGCCGCCCTCGGTCGGGGCCGCGCCGGGGCGGTCCCCGCCGGGCCGGACCGGTCCGGCCGCCGCGCGGATACTCTCCCGTGCGGCATCGGCGACCGCGCGGGGCGTGAGGCCGAACTCCTCGTACAGGCGCTGATAGGGGGCGGACGCACCGAAGTGCTCCAGGCTGACCATGCGGCCCGCGTCCCCCACCACATCCCGCCAGCCCTGGGCGACCGCCGCCTCGACGCTCACCCGGGCCCGGACGCCGGGCGGCAGGACCGTGTCCTGGTAGGCGTACGGCTGGTCGGCGAACCACTCGCGGCACGGCAGCGAGACCACCCGCGCGTCGTGCCCTTCGGCGGCCAGCAACTCCCGCGCCTCCAGAGCGATGTGGACCTCCGATCCGGTCCCGACGAGGATCACGTCGGGCGTCTCGCCCCGGCTGTCGGCGAGCACGTAGCCACCCCGGGCGGCCCCCTCGGCGGAAGCGCAGGCGCCCTCTCCCCGCTCCAGGACGGGCAGCGGTTGCCGGGTCAGGGCGAGCCCGGCGGGCCGGTCGTGGTGCTCCAGGACGGTGCGCCAGCACACGGCCGTCTCGTTCGCGTCCGCGGGCCGTACGACGTCGAGGCCGGGGATGGCGCGGAGGGCGGCCAGTTGCTCGACGGGCTGATGGGTGGGGCCGTCCTCGCCCAGCCCGATGGAGTCGTGGGTCCAGACGTAGGTGACCGGGAGCTTCATCAGCGCGGCCAGCCGGACGGCCGGGCGCATGTAGTCGCTGAAGATCAGGAACGTACCGCCGTAGGGGCGGGTGAGGCTCTGCAGGGCGATGCCGTTGAGGATCGCGCCCATGGCGTGCTCGCGGATGCCGAAGTGGAGCGTGCGGCCGTAGGGGTTGCCGGGGAACTCGCCGGTCTGCTTGCTCTCCGGCACGAACGACGGCTCGCCCTCCATGGTGGTGTTGTTGCTCCCCGCGAGGTCGGCCGAGCCGCCCCACAGCTCGGGCAGCACGGGGGCCAGTGCGGTGAGCACGTCGCCGGAAGCCTTGCGGGTGGCGATGCCCTTGGAGTCCGGGGCGAAGACGGGAAGGCTGTCGGCCCAGCCCTCCGGGAGCCGCCGCTCCCGCAGTCGGTCGAGGAGTTCGGCGCGCTCGGGGTGGGCTTCGCGCCACTGCTGGTATCCGGGCTCCCAGGCGCGGTGGGCCTCGGCGCCGCGCTCACGGACCGCGCGGGCGTGCTTCAGCACGTCGTCCTCGACGGTGAAACGGGCGTCCGGGTCGAAGCCCAGCAGCTTCTTCGTGGCCGCCACCTCGTCGTCGCCGAGCGCGGAGCCGTGGGCCTTGCCGGTGTTCTGCTTGGTGGGCGCGGGCCAGCCGATGATCGTGCGCAGCAGGATCAGGGACGGGCGGCCCGTTTCGCTCTTCGCGGCTTCGACGGCGGCGAGCAGGGCGTCAACGTCCTCGACATAGTCGCCCGTTCGGGTGAAGTCGACCGTCCGGACGTCCCAGCCGTACGCGGCGTAGCGGGCGGTGACGTCCTCGCTGAACGAGATGTCGGTGTCGTCCTCGATGGAGATGTGGTTGGAGTCGTAGAAGACGATCAGGTTGCCGAGTTCCTGGTGTCCGGCCAGCGAACTGGCCTCGGCCGTCACGCCCTCCATCAGGTCGCCGTCGGAGGCGACGACGTAGACGTGGTGGTCGAAGGGGCTCGCGCCGGCCGGCGCGTCGGGGTCGAGGAGGCCGCGCTCGCGCCGGGCGGCCATCGCCATGCCGACGGCGGAGCCGAGCCCCTGCCCCAGAGGCCCGGTGGTGATCTCGACGCCCCGCGTGTGCTGGTACTCCGGGTGGCCGGGCGTGGCGGAACCCCAGGTCCGCAAGCTCTTCAGGTCCTCCAGCTCCATGCCGTAGCCGCTCAGGTACAGCTGGATGTAGAGGGTGAGGCTGGAGTGCCCGCAGGACAGCACGAAGCGGTCGCGGCCGAGCCACTGGTCGTCCGCCGGGTCGTGCCGCATCACCTGCTGGAACAGCAGGTACGCCAGGGGGGCCAGGCTCATCGCCGTGCCCGGGTGGCCGTGACCGGCCTTCTGCACCGCGTCGGCGGCCAGCAGCCGCACGGTGTCGACGGCCCGGACGTCGAGGGGTCCCCAGCCCGCCGCGTCCGCGAGGGGCGGGGCCAGGTCCGGGGCGCGACCGCGGCCGTCGGGACCACCTGAGGCGTCGTTCGGGCCGTTCGGCGTTTCGGGCGGTGCCATCAAGTCCTCCTGATCAGCGGGGTGGGCGGGCTGCGGGCGGTACTCCTGCGGTCGTCGGCCCCGAACCGCCCGGCCGCTTCGCCGGGTCCCCCGGAACGGCGGGCGCAAACCTCCGGCAGACGCACACAGCACGGAAGGAGCAAACCACCTTTCCAGAACAAAAGTAAGGAAGAGCGACACCGCAAACCCGGCGCGGCCCGGGCGGGACGAGAGGTCCTGGGCCGAAAGACTGATCACTTCGGGGCACTCCTGCTGCTAGCCTGCTCTTGCATATAGATTGCAATAACAACTGGACGGCATTCCCAGCAGTCGGAGGGCTCGCATCATGGCCACGTACACGCTCCCGGAACTCCCGTACGACTACGCGGCGCTCGAACCGGTCATCAATCCGCAGATCATCGAGCTGCACCACGACAAGCACCACGCCGCGTACGTCAAGGGTGCGAACGACACCCTGGAGCAGCTGGAAGAGGCGCGCGACAAGGGAGCCTGGGGCGCGGTCAACGGCCTCCAGAAGAACCTCGCGTTTCATCTCTCGGGCCACATCCTCCACTCGATCTACTGGCACAACATGACCGGCGACGGCGGCGGCGAGCCCCTCGCGGCGGACGGCGTGGGCGACCTCGCCGACGCGATCACCGAGTCCTTCGGCTCCTACGCGGGCTTCAAGTCCCAGCTGACGAAGGCCGCGGCCACCACGCAGGGCTCCGGCTGGGGTGTGCTCGCGTACGAACCCCTCAGCGGCAAGCTGATCGTCGAGCAGGTCTACGACCACCAGGGCAACGTCGGCCAGGGCTCGGTCCCGGTCCTCGTGTTCGACGCCTGGGAGCACGCCTTCTACCTGCAGTACAAGAACCAGAAGGTGGACTTCATCGAGGCGATGTGGCAGGTCGTCAACTGGCAGGACGTGGCGAAGCGTTACGCCGCCGCCAAGGAGCGCGCGGACGTGCTGCTGCTCGCCCCCTGACCGGGCACCGGCACGCTGCCCCACCACCACAGACGCCCTGCCTCGTGATCGTCTTCTCAACCTTCACCCCGGCAGGCGGACGAACGGAGAGCCCCCGCGAGGACATGACTCGCGGGGGCTCTCCCATGGCACCTGCTTAGCTACTTAGCGCATGTGCTAAACATGCATTCATGGATTCACCCGCCGACGAAGAGGCGAGCGCCTTCCGCGCGCTCGCCGATCCCACCCGCCGCCAGATCCTGGAGGATCTGCGGGGCGGTGAGCTGGCCGCCGGGGAGATCGCGAGCCGTTTCCCGATCAGCGCCCCGTCCATCTCGCGCCACCTGGGCGTGCTCAAGGGGGCCGGGCTCGTCACCGAGCGCCGGGACGCCAACCGCATCCTCTACTCCCTCGCCGAGGAGCGGCTCGCCATGTGCGTGGGGCGCTTCCTCAGCGCCGTCTGCCCCGAGCAGATCGTGCTCCGCAACACCAAGTGGCGCTCCGTGCCCGAGAGCGACGCCTCATGATCCGGCCCCGCCTCTCCAGCGTCATCGAACGCCGCCTCCTGGTGAACTACCGGGTCGACCCGCACGTCGCGGCGGCCCTGCTGCCCGCGCCGCTGCGGCCCCAACTGGTGCGCGGCCGGGCGGTGGCCGGGATCTGCCTGCTGCGGCTCGGCGGCGTCCGCCCCGCCTGGGCCCCCGCCGCGACCGGGCTGACCAGCGAGAACGCAGCCCACCGCATCGCCGTGGAGTGGGACGGGCCGGACGGCGTCGAGCGCGGCGTCTACATCCCGCGCCGTGACACCGCCTCGCGCCTCAACGCCCTCGCGGGCGGGCGGATCTACCCGGGCGAGCACGGCCGCGCGCACTTCACGGTGCGGGAGGACGCCGACTCCGTACGGGTGGCCTTCGCGACCCGGGACGGCGAGGTGGCGGTGGAGGCGACCGTGGAGCCCGCCGACGAGCTGCGCGGCAGCGGGCTGTTCACGGACCTGGCGGAGGCGTCGGAGTTCTTCCGGCTCGGCAGCCGCGGCCTCTCCCCCAACGCCGGCGGGGACCATCTGGACGTCCTCGAACTGTCCACGGACGCCTGGAAGGTGACGGCGGGCCGGCCCCGTTCCGTACGCTCCTCGTTCTTCGAGGACCTGGACCGCTTCCCGCCGGGCAGCGCGGTGCTGGACAGCGCGCTGGTGATGCGGGGCGTGGCGGCGGACTGGTCGCCGGGAGCGCCGTTCCGGCTGGGGTGCGGGGCGGTGTCCGCGTAGGGCGGCCGCCCGGCCGTGGGCCCGGGGGCCGCTTCGCGCCGGGAACAGGACGGAGGGCGGGGCGAGTCCAATCGGGGCTTCCATGGGCGTACGCCGTCGACGCCCGGGCACCCGCCGGGGCTGCCGCCCGCGTCCGGCGGGCGGAGCAGGACGCCCCGTTCCACCGCCTCGACCGCCTCCAGCACCACCGCATCGCCCCACCCCGGCCCGGCGGAAAATACCGGCGGCTCGCCCGGCCCGGATGCCACGATGGCCTGCGCCCACCCGTCCGCGCCCCCTGCCCCCTC
Source organism: Streptomyces sp. NPDC091649 (assembly GCF_044756785.1). Classification (NCBI taxonomy): domain Bacteria; kingdom Bacillati; phylum Actinomycetota; class Actinomycetes; order Kitasatosporales; family Streptomycetaceae; genus Streptomyces; species Streptomyces sp. NPDC091649. Next base: position 189,372 of record NZ_JBIVTR010000002.1, read on the forward strand.
CCGCGCCCCTCCTGGGAAGTGACCCGTATGCGTTCTGCCCCCGAGCCCGTCCCGGCGGACCCCACCGTCCTGCACCCGATGCCCGGCCAGCCGCGCGTGGTGCAGTTGAAGCCCCTGGTCACCTCGCCGCTGGTGGAGGTCGGTGACTACTCGTACTACGACGACCCCGAGCACGCCACGGAGTTCGAGACCCGCAACGTGCTGTACCACTACGGCCCGGAGCGCCTGGTGATCGGCAAGTTCTGCGCACTGGCCACGGGGGTGCGGTTCCTCATGAACGGCTCCAACCACCGCATGGACGGGCCGTCCACCTTCCCGTTCCCGACCCTGGGCGGCTCCTGGACCGACCACTTCGACCTGCTGACGGGGCTGCCCGGCCGGGGTGACACGGTGATCGGCAACGACGTCTGGATCGGCTACGAGGCCGTGATCATGCCAGGGGTCCGCATCGGGCACGGGGCGATCATCAGCGCGCGGTCCGTGGTCGTCTCGGACGTCCCGGACTACGGCATCGTCGGCGGCAACCCGGCCCGCTTGATCCGCAGCCGGTACCCGGAGGCGGACATCGCGCGCCTGCTGGCCGTGGCCTGGTGGGACTGGCCGGCGGACCACCTGACGCGCCACATCCGTACGGTGATGTCGGGCACGGTGGAGGAGTTGGAGGCGGTGGCGCCGGGGGTGTGACAGGTCTGCGGAGGGACCTCCGCGCACTGAACGCGTTCGGGCGTTCCGACATCGCGGCGAGGCGCCGTAGCTCTCCTCGTGCGCCCGCCGGGATTGGGGACAGCCCTCACGCGGACCCGGGCAGCCGGGCCCAGAAGTGGTCGACGATGTTCTCGATGTAGCGACGCCCGTCCTCGCCGGACGCGGTGGCGCCGCCGGCCCGGCTCAGGGTCGCGGCCATGAGGCCCTGGTACTCCTGGTGCATGGCGGACAAGGGGCTCTTGAGGTCGCGGCGCTCCATGGAGACGAGCTTGGCGATGTCGCGGATGTGCGCCTGCCAGCGCGTGGACACCGCGTCGGTGAGGAGACGGGCGAGGTCGTCCTCCAGCCTGGTGATGGCGATGAAGTCGCGCGGTGGAAGGCCGAGGACCTCCCCCAGCTTGACGGACTGCCGTTTGTCGCCGGTCCACAGCCCGGCTTCCTCCATGCGCGTGTAGGCGTCGAGGGCGAGGCCGGTGGCCCGTGCGACGTCCTCGGCGGAGACGCCGCGCGCGATGCGGTGTTCGAGCAAGGTGCTCGGGGCGCCCATGAGTTCACTGGGTTGGCACCACAACGCACCAGCGAGAGCGGTGAGTTCGGCCGCACTGGGTACATGCGTCCCCCGCTCCCACGCGATCACGTGCTCGGGCGAGATGTGCGAGGTGCCGAAGGACGCGCGCATTCCGTAGGCGACATGACCGGGAGCCATCCCGAGCTTCTCGCGCAAGGCGCGCGCTGCCCGCGCGTTGAAGGGGAGTGATGGGTGCACGTACGGAGCGTAAGGGAGTTGTCACCGCCACTTCCATACCCACTGTCGGCTGACTGCCGGTTTGGCGGAAAAGTTCACCGCTGATTCCGTAGGAAGACACAGGACCGAAAAGGCACCAACTGGACCCTCTACGCGGGTAGTTGCCATTCGCAGGTCGCCGCGTATGATCCGCTCGCAAGGTGCCGCATGTGCGTTCGCACAGTGGCTGCCCCCTTCTTCGGGCAGCACCGGCGCCACCCTCTTCCCGATCATTCGCAGGCTCAGGAGACTCCGTCATGCACGCCAGTACGACCAGCCCGCCGCCCGACGCGAAGCCCACCGGATCGGGGGGCGTCCTGGACCGGTTCTTCCGCATCAGCGAGCGCGGTTCGACCTATCTCCAGGAGATACGCGGCGGATTCGCCACGTTCTTCACGATGGCGTACATCCTCGTGCTCAACCCGATCATCCTCGGCGGGGCGGAGGACAAGTTCGGCGAGCAGCTGGACAGCGTGCAACTGGTCACCGCCACCGCACTGGTCGCCGCGGTGATGACGCTGATCATGGGTGTGGGCGGCAACCTGCCGCTGGCCCTGGCGGCGGGGCTGGGCATCAACGCCGTCGTCGCCTACCAGATCGCTCCCCTGATGAGCTGGGCCGACGCGATGGGCCTCATCGTGCTCGAAGGGCTGCTGATCTGCGTTCTGGTGGTGACCGGGCTGCGCGAGGCGATCATGCACGCCATTCCGCAGCCGCTCAAGCAGGCCATCAGCGTCGGCATCGGCCTGTTCATCGCCTTCATCGGCTTCGTGGACGCCGGGTTCGTCACCCGCATCCCCGATGCCGCGAACTCCACGGTGCCCGTCCAGCTCGGCACCGGCACGCTGACCGGCTGGCCGATGCTCGTCTTCTGCCTCGGCGTGCTCCTGACGATCGTCCTGGTCGCCCGCAAGGTCAAGGGCGCGATCCTCATCAGCATCGTCCTGATGACCGTCCTCGCCATCGTCGTCAACGAGGTCGCCCGCATCAAGTCCTGGGGCCTGACCTCGCCCTCGATGCCCGACAACCCGGTCGCCGCACCCGACTTCGGGCTGCTGGGCCAGTTCGACGTGTTCGGGTCGTTCGGCCAGGTCAGCGTTCTGACGGTCGTCCTGCTGGTCTTCACCCTCATCCTGTCCGACTTCTTCGACACGATGGGCACGGTCGTGGGTGTCACGGCGGAGGCCGGGCTCCTCGACGAGCGGGGCCAGGTGCCCGGCCTCGGCCGCGTGCTGCTCATCGACGGCGTGGCCGCCGTCGCCGGTGGCGCCGCGTCCTCGTCGTCGGCCACCACCTACATCGAGTCCGCGGCGGGCGTCGGGGAAGGCGCCCGCACCGGCTTCGCCAACCTCGTCACCGGTGGGCTGTTCGCGCTCGCCCTCTTCCTGACGCCCGTCCTGACGATCGTGCCGCTCCAGGCGGCGGCGCCCGCCCTCGTCGTGGTCGGCTTCCTGATGATGACCCAGGTCAAGCACATCGACTGGGACCGCTACGACGTCGCCATCCCGGCCTTCCTCACCATCGTCGTCATGCCGTTCACCTACTCCATCACCAACGGCATCGGCGCCGGCTTCGTCTCCTACGTGGTCATCAAGGCGTGCCTCGGCAAGGCGCGCGAAGTCCACTGGCTGCTGTGGGGCACCGCCGCGCTGTTCCTGCTCTACTTCGTCATCGACCCGCTGGAGCAGATCCTCGGGCTCAAGTAGCGGCGCCCGGCCGCGGCGCCCCGGGGCCATCTCGGGCCCGGGGCCTCCCCGGCTCTCCCCGCCTCAGTGGCCCCCGGCGTCCGCGAGACAGAACTCGTTGCCCTCCGGGTCCTTGAGGACGGTCCAGGTCATGCCCTGCATCGACTGCTCGCCGACGACGGTCGCGCCCAGCTTCGCCAGACGCTCCACGTCGGCCGGGCGGTCGGACGAGGAGAAGTCGACGTGCACCCGGTTCTTGGCGGCCTTGGGCTCGGGCACCCGCTGGAAGCCGAGGACCAGCGGGGTGGCCGGGAGGACGACGAACGCGTCGTAGTCCTGGGCGCCCTCGACGCCCAGGGCCTCGGCCCACCATGCGGCGAGCGCCTGGGGGTCCGCACAGTCGATCGTGATCATTTCCGGTGAGATGCGCATGGCCCTCACCGTACGACGCACCACTGACAACGACCCGGAAGCCCGGCGCCTCCGGGTCGTTCGTTCAGCCCAGCGACACTTCCAGCAGCGGGAGTTCACGGCCGGGCACGGAGCCGGACGGGACGACGCCGATCCGGACCGCGCCCATCGCCCGGTAGAACGGCTCCGCGTTCGGATCGGCGTCGATGGTGAGGCGGGTGAAGCCCAGGCGGCGGGCCCCGTCCATGGTGTGGGCGAACAGCCGTCGTCCGACGCCCCTGCCGATGGCGTCCGGCTCGACGAACATCATGCCGAGCGCGCCGCTCGGCGGCTCCCCGTCCAGGGTGGTGAAGCCGAGGATCCGGCCGTCCTCCTCGGCCACCGCCGTCCGCCGGGCCGCCACCTCCGCGGGGCGGACGGTCAGCTCCTCACGGCAGGCGGCCAGGAACTCCGCGTCGTACTCCCAGTGGCCCTTCGACCGAAGGGCCAGCTCCGTCAGTGCGGCGGCCTCCGCCGCCTCGCCCGCGCGTATCCGCATGGGGCCATCCTGCCCCGTACGGATAAGCGCGGTCACCGGCCGGCGTCAGTCGAAGACCGGGCCCTGCGTCCGGGTCCGCTTGATCTCGTAGAACCCGGGGATGGAGGCGACGAGCAGGGTGCCGTCCCAGAGCTTCGCCGCCTCCTCGCCCTTGGGGGCGGGCGTGACGACCGGGCCGAAGAAGGCGATCTGCTCGCCGTCCGCGCCGGGGACGGCGATGACCGGGGTGCCGACCTCCTGGCCGACCTTGTCGATGCCCTCCTTGTGGGAGGCGCGCAGCTCGGTGTCGTACTGGTCGGAGTCGGCGTACTCCGCCAGCTCGGCGGGCAGGCCGACGTCCTTCAGCGCGGCGGCCACGGCCTCGCGGGTGGGGCCCTCGCCGTTGTTGTGGAAGCGGGTGCCGAGCGCGGTGTAGAGGGGGCCGACGACCGCGTCGCCGTGCTTCTGCCGGGCGGCGATGACGACCCGGACCGGGCCCCACGCCTGGTTCTCCAGCATGTCGCGGTACTCCTCGGGCAGGTCGTCCAGCTTGTCCTCGTTCAGGACGGCCAGGCTCATCACGTGCCAGCGGACCTCGACGTCGCGGACCTTCTCCACTTCCAGCATCCAGCGGGAGGTCATCCACGCCCAGGGGCACAGCGGATCGAACCAGAAGTCGACCGGGGTCTTGCCGTTCGCCGGGGTGTTCTCGGACATGTCTCTCCTCAGAAGGGCGTGTCAGAAGGGCGTGTTCCGCCCGCGGGCCAGAACGCCGCCGAGCGGCCTCCCATTCCCTGTATGCGGCCGTGAGAAGACGCGTGCAAGGATCAATGGGTTCGAACACGACACAATGACGCGCGTCACGAAGGAGTGCCCGTGCCCGGTGAAAACCTGTCCCGCGACGAGGCCCAGGAGAGGGCCGAGCTGCTGACCGTCGACGGATACGAGGTCTTCCTCGACCTCCGGTCCGCCGTCGGCGAGCCCGAGGGGGCCGACGGGGGCGACGGGGAGTCCGGTCCGCGGACCTTCCGTTCGCTGACCACGATCAGGTTCCGCTCCGCCCGTGCGGGCGCCTCGACCTTCGCCGACCTGGTGGCTCCGGGCGTGGACGCGGTGACGCTGAACGGGACGGCCCTCGACCCGGCCGCCGTGTTCGACGGGGCGCGGGTGGCACTGGACGGGCTCGTCGAGGGCGAGAACGTGGTCGTGGTCGACGCCCGCTGCGCGTACAGCCGGACCGGCGAGGGCCTGCACCGCTTCGTCGATCCGGAGGACGGCGAGGTCTACCTCTACACGCAGTACGAGCCGGCCGACGCCCGCCGCGTCTTCGCCAACTTCGAGCAGCCCGACCTGAAGGCCCCCTACCGCTTCCGGGTGACCGCCCCCGAGGGCTGGCGGGTCTGGTCCAACGGGGCCGAGGAGTCGCACGAGGGCGGGGTGTGGACCTTCGCCGAGACGAAGCCGATCTCCACGTACATCACCGCCGTCGTCGCCGGTCCGTACCACTACGTGAGCGACCACTACAGCCGCACCCTCGACGACGGCTCCACGCTGGAGATCCCGCTCGGCGCGATGTGCCGCAAGGGCCTGGCCAAGCACTTCGACGCGGACGACGTCTTCCTGATCACGAAGCAGGGTCTGGACTTCTTCCACGACCACTTCGACTACCCGTACCCCTTCGGTAAGTACGACCAGGCGTTCGTGCCCGAGTACAACCTCGGGGCCATGGAGAACCCGGGCATGGTCACCTTCCGCGAGGAGTACATCTACCGCGGCAAGGTCACCTCGGCGGCCTACGAGCGGCGTGCCAACGTCATCCTGCACGAGATGGCGCACATGTGGTTCGGTGACCTGGTCACCATGGAGTGGTGGGACGACCTGTGGCTGAAGGAGTCCTTCGCGGACTTCATGGGCTCGTTCTCGATGGTCGAGGCGACCCGCTTCACCAACGGCTGGATCACCTTCGCCAACAACCGCAAGGCGTGGGCCTACCGCGCCGACCAGCTGCCCTCCACGCACCCCATCACGGCCGACATCCGTGACCTGGAGGACGCCAAGCTGAACTTCGACGGGATCACGTACGCCAAGGGCGCCTCCGTGCTGAAGCAGCTGGTGGCGTACGTGGGGCGGGACGCGTTCCTGGAAGGCGCCCGGCGCTACTTCAAGCAGCACGCCTACGGCAACACGCGCCTGGGCGACCTGCTGTCGGTGCTGGCCGAGACGTCCGGCCGCGACATGACGGCCTGGTCGCGTTCCTGGCTCCAGACGGCGGGCGTCAACGTGCTCACCCCGGTGCCCACGTACGACGCGGAGGGCACGCTGACGGAGCTGGCCGTCGTCCAGGAGGCCGCCGCCTCGCACCCGGAGCTGCGCCCGCACCGGGTCGCGGTCGGCCTCTACCGGCGTACGCCGGAGGGCGAGCTGACGCGTTACGCGCGCGCCGAGGTGGACGTGGCCGGGGAGCGGACCGTGGTGGAGGCTCTGGCGGGCTCCGAGCGGCCCGATCTGATCCTGGTCAACGACGACGACCTCACGTACTGCAAGGTCCGCTTCGACGCGGGGTCGCTGGCCACGCTGCGCGGCCACCTGGGCGAGATCACGGACCCGCTGGCCCGCGCCCTGTGCTGGTCGGCCCTGTGGAACCTGACCCGGGACGCAGCTCTGCCGGCCCGCGACTTCATCGCGCTGGTGCTGGCCTTCGCCGGGCGGGAGAGCGACATCGGCGTCCTCCAGATGCTGCACTCCTGGACGCGGTCGGCGCTGGTCGACTACGCGGACCCCGGCTGGCGCGCGGAGGGCGGCCGGACGCTGGCCCGGGGCGCACTGCGCGAGCTGCGGTCCGCCGAGCCGGGCAGCCAGCACCAGCTGACCTGGGCCCGGTTCTTCGCGGCCGTCGCCTCGTCCGAGGAGGACTTCCAGCTGCTCGGCGGGCTGCTGGAGGGCGCGGCCCGGATCGACGGTCTCGACGTCGACCAGGAGCTGCGCTGGGCCTTCCTCTCCCCGCTGGCCTCGCACGGCGTGGCCAACGAGGCGGCGATCGACGCCGAACTGGCCCGCGACGACACGGCCTCCGGCAAGCGCCACCACGTACGGTGCCTGGCCTCGCGCCCCTCGGAGGCGGTCAAGGCGCAGGCGTGGGCGGCGGTCGTGGAGTCGGACAAGCTGTCCAACGCGCTGGTCGAGGCGACGATCAGCGGCTTCGGGCAGCCCTCGCAGCGGGAGCTTCTCGCCCCGTACGCGAGCCGCTACTTCGAGGTGATCGAGCGGATCTGGGCGGAGCGGTCCATCCAGATCGCCATGCACGTGGTGCGGGGGATGTTCCCCGGGCTCCAGGACAGCCCCGAGACCCTCGCCGCCACGGACGCGTGGCTGGGCGAGCACGAGGACGCGGCCCCTGCGCTGCGGCGGCTGGTGCTGGAGGCCCGCGACGATCTCGCGCGGGTGCTGCGCGGCCAGGAGTGCGACCGGGCCGGCGCCTGAGTACGGAACCATGAGGGGGCGCTCGGGTGGGGCGCGCGTGCGGCGCGAAAGCGGCGCTCGTACACCCGCCCGAGGCGCCCTCCCTCTGATTCCCGGCGCGACGGCTCTTTTCGGTTGTCGAACGTCCGTGCTTCAGGACAGCGCTGTCCGGGATTGTCGACGGGCGTGTAACAGGGGTTAGGGCGCCCTCCACGGGCGGGAAGCCCCGGGGCATGACCCAGAACACCCCGCTCTTCCCGCACCTCTCTCCCGTCCCGCGGGACGTGACGCACCGCGTCCTGTCCGCCGCCCAGTTGAGGGCACGGGGCGTGTCCGCCGCCCAGGCGTCCGCCCAGTGCCTGCCCGGCGGCCCCTGGCAGCATCTGCTGCCGGGGGTCTACCTGCTGCGTCCCGGCCCGCCCACCGGCCGGGAGCGGCTGCGCGGTGCGCTGTTGTACGCGGGGCGTCCGCCGGTCTCCGCGCGGCGCGCTCCGGCGGGCCCTGCGGACTCGGGGTACGGCGAGGCGATGGTCACCGGGGCGGCCGCGCTGGCGCTGTACGGCTTCGCCACGGCCGGGGGCCTGGAGGCCCCGCACCGGATCGACGTGCTGGTCCCGCGCACCCGGCGGCTGCGGTCCACCCGGTTCGTCGAGGTGCTGCGGACCGCCTCGATGCCGGGCGCGGTGCGGGTGGGCGAGGTGCCCGTCGCCCCGGTGGGCCGGGCCCTGGCGGACACGGTGGCGGACACGGCCGAGGCGGCGGACGTACGGCGGCTCCTGACCGAGGCGGTGCGCGACGGCCACTGCGAGCCCGCGGCCGTGGTACGGGAGTTGAGCGAGGCGAAGCTGTTGGGGCGGCCGGCCGTGGTGGGCGCGGTCGACGCGCTGCTGGCCGAGGGGCGGACGGCGGCGGAGGCGCGGCTGTACGCGATGGTCCGCGAGCACGGCCTGCCGGAGCCGCTGTGGAACGTGGAGCTGCGACTGCCGGACGGGCCCCGGCTCGGCGGGGTCGACGCCTACTGGCCCGACCAGGCCGTGGCGGTGGAGCTGGACACCCGGGCACCCCGCTACGGCGCGCCCGTCCGGCACGGCCGGGCGGAGGCGGACCCGCGGTGGTCCGCGTACGCCGCGAGGCGGGAGCGGCTGGAGCGGCTCGGGGTCACGGTCGTCCGCCTCGCGCCTAGGGGGCTGCGCGAGGCGGTGGACCAGCAGGCGACGGTGGTACGGACGGCGCTGATGGCGGCGGCGGACCGGGAGCCGGCCGCGTACGTGACGGTCCTGCCGCGCTGAGCGGAGCCCCGGGGCAGCGCCCCGGAAGGCGCCCGGCGGGTCCGGGCCACGAGCGCGGTGGTCCCGGATGCGTCGACGGCCGATTCCCGACCCTCGGTCGCCATGGGTCCGGACCACCGGCACGGCCGGTTCCGGACCACCGGCGGGGCTGGTCCGGACCATCCGCACGGCCGGGCGCGCCTCAGGGGCCTCGGACGTGCCGTTTGGCCCCATTCGCCCCTCGTGGCGCAGTGCGCCCCGTGGCGGATCTATGCCATGTACCTGACTCGCCCCCGTCAACTCTCCACAAACCCCTGTCATTTACGACAGGCTGAGCGGTCATCCGGTACCGAATTCCGGACTCTCTCTTTCAATTACAGGGATGCTGATGACCAAGGACTCCCCCAGCTCCATACCCGGGGCCAGACGCGCGGCCCGCGTCGCGGCCGCTGCCGGTCTGGCGGCCGCACTCGCCGCCTCCGGCGCCGCACCGGCCTTCGCCTCCGAGGACCCGGCCCCGGCACCCGTCAAACCGGCCGCCACGAGCGACCGGGGCGACAAGCTCGGCAAGGCCGACGCCGACGTCCTGGCGAAGGCCGAGGCCAAGGGCGAGAAGAACATCACCATGATGGTCGCCACCCGGCCCGGGGCGACCGAGCAGGTCAGCAAGCAGCTGGACGCCGTCAAGGGCTCCGTGCTCGGCCAGACCTACGACAAGCTCGGATACGTCCGCGCGACGGTCCCGACCAAGAGCGCCGAGTCCACCATCAGGACGGCCTCCAAGCTCTCCTCCGTCCTCGGCATCGATCTCAAGCAGGAGATCAAGCTGGACGACCCGACGCCCGCGGGCGACCGGGCCACCGGAGCGAAGCAGCCGAAGGCCACGGGCAGTTACCCGGCGCCGGGCAAGAAGACCCCGGCGAAGAACCCGTACAACCCGTCCCACGAGACGGGCGCGGTGAAGTTCGTCAAGAAGAACCCGAAGGCCGACGGCCGCGGGATCACCATCGGCATCCTGGACTCCGGCGTCGACCTCGGTCACCCGGCCCTGCGGAAGACCACCACCGGCGAGCGCAAGGTCGTCGACTGGGTGACCGCGACCGACCCGGTGAGCGACGGCGACGGCACCTGGCTGCGGATGTCCCAGTCGGTCTCCGGCCCGACGTTCACATCCGGCGGGAAGACCTGGTCGGCGCCGGCGGGCGACTACAAGTTCGCCACCTTCGCCGAGTCGGCCACCACCGGCGGCGACATGGCGGGCGACCTCAACCGCGACGGTGACACCACCGATGTCTGGGGCGTGCTGTACGACCCGGTCACCGGCACCACGCGGGTCGACCTGAACGAGAACGCGGACTTCTCCGACGACAAGGTCCTCAAGCCGTACAAGGACAAGTTCCAGGTCTCCTACTTCGGTGAGGACGACCCGCGCACCCCGGTCGTCGAGCGCATCCCGTTCGTCGTCGAGAACCGCAAGAACGTCGTCTACAACGCCGCGGGCGCGAAGGCCGACTACGTCAACATCGGCGTCATCGAGGGCTCGCACGGCACGCACGTCGCGGGCATCACCGCGGCCAACGGGCTGTTCGGCGGCGAGATGAACGGTGCCGCCCCCGGCGCCAAGATCGTCTCCTCGCGTGCCTGCACCTGGTCCGGCGGCTGCACCAACATCGCGCTGACCGAGGGCATGATCGACCTCGTCGTCAACCGCGGCGTCGACATCGTCAACATGTCGATCGGCGGCCTGCCGCCGCTGAACGACGGCAACAACGCGCGCGCCGAGCTGTACAAGCGCCTCGTCGACATCTACGGCGTGCAGCTGGTCATCTCGGCCGGCAACAGCGGCCCGGGGCTCAACACCATCGGCGACCCGTCGCTCGCCGACCACGTGATCTCGGTCGGCGCGTCGATCTCCAAGGAGACGTGGGCGGCCAACTACGGCTCCAACGTCACCAAGAAGTACGACATGCTGCCCTTCTCCTCGCGCGGTCCGCGCGAGGACGGCGGCTTCACGCCGATCATCTCGGCGCCGGGCGCGTCCATCAACACCACCCAGACCTGGGCGCCGGGCGGTCCGGTCAAGGAGGCGGGTTACGACCTGCCGGCCGGCTACTCCATGCTCCAGGGCACCTCGATGGCCTCCCCGCAGGCGGCGGGTGCCGCCGCGCTGCTGCTGTCGGCCGCGAAGCAGAAGAACATCGAGCTTCCCCCGGCCGACCTGCGCACGGCGCTGACCAGCACCGCGAGCCACATCAAGGACGTGCCCGCGCACGTCCAGGGCTCCGGTCTGATCAACATCGTCAAGGCGTGGAAGCAGATCGCCAAGCAGGGCAAGCCCGCGCACGAGTTCTCGGTGAAGGCCCCGGTCGACACCGCGATCGACTTCGCGCTCAAGGACCCGGGCTTCGGCACCGGTCTCTACGACCGCGAGGGCGGCCTGAAGGTCGGCGAGACCAAGGTGTACGACGTCGTCGTCACCCGCACCACGGGCCCGGACCGCGACGTCCGGCACAAGCTGTCGTGGAAGAACAACGACGGCACCTTCGAGCTGAGCAGCCCCCGCTACGTCTCGCTGCCGCTCGACACGCCGGTCAAGGTCAAGGTCAGGGCCAAGGCGAAGACCGCCGGGGTGCACAGCGCCATCCTGCGGGTCGACGACAAGAAGACCTCCGGCGTCGACCACCAGATCATGACCACGGTCGTGATCGCCCACGACCTGAAGCAGCCCGGTTACGCCTACAAGGCGTCCGGCTCGGTCCAGCGCAACGGCACCACGTCGTACTTCGTCAACGTGCCGGAGGGCGCGAAGACCCTTGAGGTCGCCCTCAGCGCCCTGCGCTCGGGCAGCCAGACGCGGTTCATCGCCCTGCACCCGTACGGGACGCCGGTCGACTCGACCTCGACGATCAACTGCTACCCGAACTACGAGAACCCGGCCAACACCTGCCGCCCGGACGCGCGGTCCTACAAGGACCCGCAGCCCGGGGTGTGGGAGATCGAGGTCGAGTCGCGCCGTACGTCGCCGCTGCTGGACAACCCGTACAAGCTGGATGTCTCGCTGCTCGGCGTGACCTTCGACCCGGCGGTGCGGACCATCGCCGAGGCGAAGATCGGCGCTCCGGCCGCGGTGGACTGGACGGTCACCAACGGCGCCGCGGCGCTCCAGGGCAAGCTCCAGGGCGGCTCGCTGGGCTCGGCCAAGGTGGCCAAGCCGTCGATCGCCACGGGTGAGACCCGTCAGACCACGGTCACCATCGGCGAGGGCGTCGAGAAGCTCGACGTCGCCATCGGCGCCACCTCGGACGCCAACGCGGACATCGACCTGTACGTCTACCGGGGCGCCACCCAGGTCGGCAGCGGGACCACGGCCGGCTCCGAGGAGCGGGTCAGCCTCGTGAAGCCCGCCGCGGGCACGTACACGGTCGTCGTCGACGGTTACTCGGTCCCGGCCGGGACGACCACGTACGACTACCGCGACGTCTTCTACTCGGCCTCGCTCGGCACGATCGAGGTCGACTCCGCCAAGGCCGTCAACCTGGCCAACGGTGCGTCGGCCCGGGTCGGCGCCGAGGTCGTGGTCGCCGGAGCGGCTCCCGAGGGCCGTCAGTTCTTCGGCGAGGTCCAGCTGGTCAACGCGCGCGGCACCGCCGCGGGCACCGGCAGCGTCGTGATCGAGAAGGTCGCGCCGTAACGGATCCATCGGTACGACGGCGGGGCGGGCGCTCTCACGAGCACCCGCCCCGCCGTGCGTGTTCCTCGTCACACGGCCCGCCCCCCGCCGCAGATGCTTCCCTTCCCCCGCAAGGAAGCCGCAGAACCCGCGGTCCTCGCGCGCGGAGTCCGCAGGCCGGACAATGGATTGGACAAGGCGGGCCAGGACATACGCATCATGGAGCGGCAAACGGGCCGCACAGACAGAGAAGCGCATGGGCGTGCGGGCGTACGGAAAGTACAGGCGCACGCCCGTGCGACGACGTGCAGACGTCAGAACAGAGGAGTCCTCGTGAAGGTCGGAATCGTCGGCGCCACCGGTCAGGTCGGCACAGTCATGCTCAGGATCCTGGCCGACCGGAACTTCCCGGTCGACGAGCTGCGGCTGTTCGCCTCCGCCCGGTCCGCGGGCTCCACGATCGATTTCCAGGGCTCCGGCGTCACCGTCGAGGACGCCTCCACGGCCGACTACACGGGCCTGGACATCGTGCTGTTCTCCGCCGGCGGCGCCACCTCGAAGGCGCTGGCCGAGAAGGTCGCCGCCCAGGGCGCCGTGGTGATCGACAACTCCTCCGCCTGGCGCAAGGACCCCGAGGTCCCCCTCGTGGTCTCCGAGGTCAACCCGCACGCGGCCCGGGTCCGCCCGAAGGGCATCATCGCCAACCCGAACTGCACGACGATGGCCGCCATGCCGGTGCTGCGCCCGCTGCACGACGAGGCCGGCCTCGAAGCGCTGACGGTCGCCACCTACCAGGCCGTCTCCGGCTCGGGGGTCGCCGGTGTCGCCGAGCTGCACGGGCAGGCGGCCAAGGTCGTCGCCGAGGCCGAGAAGCTGGCCCACGACGGCGAGGCCGTGGACTTCCCCGAGCCGGCCGTCTACAAGCGCCCGATCGCCTTCAACGTGCTGCCGCTGGCGGGCTCGATCGTGGACGACGGCTCGTTCGAGACGGACGAGGAGCAGAAGCTCCGCAACGAGTCCCGCAAGATCCTGGAGATCCCGGGGCTGAAGGTGTCCGGCACCTGCGTCCGGGTCCCGGTCTTCTCCGGCCACTCGCTCCAGATCAACGCCCGCTTCGCCCGCCCGATCGGCGTCGAGCGCGCCTTGGAGCTGCTGAAGGACGCCGAGGGCGTCGAGCTCTCGGAGATCCCGACCCCGCTCCAGGCGGCCGGCAAGGACGCCTCCTTCGTGGGCCGCGTCCGGGTCGACGAGACGGTCGAGCACGGCCTCGCCCTGTTCGTCTCCAACGACAACCTCCGCAAGGGCGCGGCGCTGAACGCCGTGCAGATCGCGGAGCTGGTGGCGGCCGAGCTGAAGGGCTGACCAGCGGCGTCACCCGTACGCGCGGGGGGGGGCCCCCCCCCCCCCGGGGCCCCCCCCCCCCCCCCCCCCCCCCCCCCACCCCCCCCCGCCCCCCCCCCCCCCCCCCCCCCCCAAAAACACCCCCCCCCCCCCCCCCCCCCAACCCCCCCCCCCCCCCCCCCCCCCGCCCCCCCCCCCGCCCCCCACCACCCCCCCCCCCCCCCCCCCCGCCCCCCCCGCCCCCCCCGCCGCGGGGGGCG
>NZ_JBIVTR010000002.1:203477-494998 GCF_044756785.1 Streptomyces sp. NPDC091649
TGGGGGGGGGGGGGGGGGGGTGGGGGGGGGGGGCGGGCGGGCCCCCGCCGGGGGGGGGGGGCCCCCCCCCCCGGGGGGCCCCCCCCCGCCCACGTCCCGCCCCGCTCAGCCCCTGCGCACCTCGAAGTGGAAGCAGCCGTACTCCACGGCCCGTACGTGCGCCACCACCACCTCCGGGTCCGCGAACGCCTCGTCGAGGGCCGCGTCGAAGCCCTCCCGGGTCTCGGCCGGGAGCTCCAGCAGCCGGCCGCCCGCGATTTGCCCCCGGGCGTCGTAGCGCCGCACCGTGCGCAGCGCGCCCGCCCGCGCGAAGGGGTACCCGGCGCGCTCCGGGTCCGGGCCCGCGCACGCCTCGGCGTGGATGAAGACGGGCCCCTGCTCGTCGTACGCCCCCGGGCTCGCCCCGGTCGCGCGGGCCCAGCGGCGCAGCGGGGCGTAGGAGACGAGGGCGATGCGCTCCCCCGGCTCGCTGCCGCGCAGACAGCAGCGCAGGGGGTGGCCGCCCTCGGTCGCGGAGTACGGGCGGCAGGGGCGGCCCGCGTCGTCGGTGGCGCGGAGTTCGGCGAGAGCGGCGGGGCCGATGGGGCGTGGCTGGTGTCCGGTCATGGTTCGAGCGTGTCCCACGGGGCCGTCCGCGTCCGGCGGAAAACGGACATCGCGCTGGGAGCACGTGCGTGGAAGGATGGGCCGAAACGCCGCTTATCAAGTCGCATACCTAGGAGATGACCGCGTGCCTGGCACGAATCTGACCCGCGAAGAGGCACAGGAGCGGGCGCGCCTGCTGACCGTGGACGCGTACGAGATCGATCTCGACCTCTCCGGAGCGCAGGAGGGCGGCACCTACCGGTCCGTCACCACCGTGCGCTTCGACTGCGCGGAGGCGGGTGCGGAGACCTTCATCGACCTGGTCGCCCCCGCCGTCCACGACGTGGTGCTGAACGGCAAGGCGCTGGACGTGGCCGCCGTGTTCCGCGACGCGCGCATCGCGCTGCCGCACCTGCGCGAGGGCGCCAACGAGCTGAAGGTCGTCGCCGACTGCTCCTACACCAACACCGGCGAGGGCCTGCACCGCTTCGTCGACCCGGTCGACGAGCAGGCGTACCTCTACACGCAGTTCGAGGTCCCGGACGCCCGGCGGGTGTTCGCCTCCTTCGAGCAGCCCGACCTGAAGGCGACCTTCGCGTTCACCGTGAAGGCCCCCAAGGGCTGGACGGTCATCTCGAACTCGCCGACGCCGGAGCCGAAGGACGACGTCTGGGCCTTCGAGCCGACGCCGCGCATCTCGACGTACATCACGGCCCTCATCGTGGGCCCGTACCACGCGGTGCACAGCGCTTACGAGAAGGACGGCCAGTCCGTCCCGCTCGGCATCTACTGCCGGCCCTCGCTCGCGGAGTACCTGGACGCGGACGAGATCTTCGCCGTCACCCGGCAGGGCTTCGAGTGGTTCCAGGAGAAGTTCGACTACGCGTACCCGTTCGCCAAGTACGACCAGCTCTTCGTCCCGGAGTTCAACGCGGGCGCGATGGAGAACGCGGGCGCGGTCACCATCCGCGACCAGTACGTCTTCCGCTCCAAGGTGACGGACGCGGCGTACGAGGTGCGGGCCGAGACCATCCTGCACGAGCTGGCCCACATGTGGTTCGGCGACCTCGTGACGATGGAGTGGTGGAACGACCTCTGGCTGAACGAGTCGTTCGCCACCTACACCTCGATCGCCTGCCAGGCGGACGCCGCGGGCTCGAAGTGGCCGCACTCCTGGACCACGTTCGCCAACTCCATGAAGACCTGGGCGTACCGGCAGGACCAGCTGCCCTCCACGCACCCGATCATGGCGGACATCCGGGACCTGGACGACGTCCTCGTCAACTTCGACGGGATCACGTACGCCAAGGGCGCCTCCGTGCTCAAGCAGCTCGTGGCGTACGTCGGCAAGGACGCGTTCTTCCAGGGCGTACAGGCGTACTTCAAGGCGCACGCCTTCGGCAACACCCGCCTCTCGGACCTGCTGGGCGCCCTGGAGAAGACCTCCGGCCGCGACCTGAAGACCTGGTCGAAGGCGTGGCTGGAGACGGCCGGCATCAACATCCTGCGCCCGGAGATCGAGACCGACGCCGACGGTCGCGTCACCTCGTTCACCGTGCTCCAGGAGGCGCCCGCGCTGCCCGCCGGCGCGAAGGGCGAGCCGACGCTGCGCCCGCACCGCATCGCCGTCGGCGCCTACGACCTCGACGCGGACGGCAAGCTCGTGCGCACCGACCGGATCGAGCTGGACGTCGACGGCGAGCGCACCACCGTGCCGTTCCCGGAGGGCAAGGCCCGCCCGGCCGTCGTCCTGCTCAACGACGACGACCTCTCCTACGCCAAGGTCCGCCTCGACGAGGAGTCGCTGCGGGTCGTCACCGAGCACCTGGGCGACTTCACCGAGTCGCTGCCGCGCGCCCTGTGCTGGGCCTCGGCCTGGGACATGACGCGCGACGGCGAGCTGGCCACCCGCGACTACCTCTCCCTGGTGCTCTCCGGCATCGGCAAGGAGTCGGACATCGGCGTCGTCCAGTCGCTGCACCGCCAGGTGAAGCTGGCGCTGGACCTGTACGCGGCCCCGGAGACCCGTGAGAACGCGCTCAACCAGTGGACCGACGCGACGCTGGCGCACCTGCGCGCGGCCGAGCCGGGCAGCGACCACCAGCTGGCGTGGGCCCGCGCCTTCGCCGCGACGGCCCGCAACCCGCAGCAGCTGAGTCTGCTCCAGTCGCTGCTGGACGGCACCGGATCGATCGAGGGCCTGGCCGTGGACACCGAGCTGCGGTGGGCGTTCGTGGAGCGGCTGGCGGCGGCCGGGCTGCTGGACGAGGAGGAGATCACCACCGAGTACGAGCGCGACAGGACGGCCGCCGGCGAGCGCCACGCGGCCACCGCGCGGGCCGCCCAGCCGACCGAGGAGGCCAAGGCCGAGGCGTGGGCCTCGGTCGTGGAATCGGACAAGCTGCCCAACTCGCTCCAGGACGCGGTCATCGGCGGATTCGTCCAGACCGACCAGCGCGAGCTGCTGGCTCCGTACACGGAGAAGTTCTTCGCCGCGGTGAAGGACGTCTGGGACTCGCGCAGCCACGAGATGGCCCAGCAGATCGCGGTGGGGCTCTACCCGGCCCTTCAGGTCTCCCAGGAGACGCTGGACGCCACCGACGCCTGGCTGGCCTCGGCCGAGCCGAGCGCGGCCCTGCGCCGGCTGATGTCGGAGTCGCGCTCCGGTGTGGAGCGTGCCCTGAAGGCCCAGGCCGCGGACAGGGCGGCGGGCACCGCGTAGTTCCGGCGCGTACGGCCCCGGGGCGTCCTCTTCGCCGCAGCGGAGGGGGCGCCCCTTCTCGTCGTACGCGCGCGGGCCGGCCCGGAGCCCGGCGGGTCCCGTACCGGGGCGCCGGACCGTTCCGCGTACGCCGCCGGCGGGGCGGCCGTTGGACCCCGCCCGGCGGACGGGCGCGGGAGCGCAGCCGTCCGCCGGGCGGGAGCGAGCGGGAGGCGGGCGACTACGCGCCGGACTCCTCGTAGCGGCGGGTCAGTTCCGCCGTGCCGGACTCCGTGAGGGAGCCGTGCAGCCGCATCCGGGCCACGCCGCCGTCGGGGAAGGCGTCGAGGCGGACGTGGGTGACGACGGCCTGGGCGTGCGGCACGAAGCGGTGGAGGGTGTCGGGCTGG
The DNA here is from genome assembly GCF_044756785.1 of Streptomyces sp. NPDC091649. Lineage (NCBI taxonomy): Bacteria > Bacillati > Actinomycetota > Actinomycetes > Kitasatosporales > Streptomycetaceae > Streptomyces > Streptomyces sp. NPDC091649. The sequence goes on from NZ_JBIVTR010000002.1 coordinate 207,174, forward strand.
AGGCGGGTGCGCGGCAGGATCTCGAACCACTCGCCGGTGTCGCCGTCGCGGCCCTGGAGGGCGACCCAGCCGGCGGAGTTGCCCTTGAGGTAGGCGGTGTCGATCTCGATCGCGCGGACCGCGCCCTGGGCGGGGAGGCGGAAGCGGACCCAGTCGTTGGTGTCGCGGACCCGGCGGCGGCGGTTCTCCCAGCCGTCGTCCATCTTGCGGGAGGTACCCGGCAGGATGATCTGGGTGGGCGAGGAGTAGAAGCGGTCGGAGGCGTCCTCGTACGTACCGCCGTTGAGGACCGAGATCAGGTCGACGGTGCCGAGCGCGGCGAGCCAGGCCGGGTCCGGGACGACCTCGCCGTGCACGCGGAGGCGGGCGATGCCGCCGTCGGGGTGCTGGCAGAGGCGCAGGTGGGTGTAACGGCGGCCGCCGGTGATCTCGAAGGCGTTGGCGGCGTGGCCGCGCACGGGGGTGGGGGGCAGGATCTCCTCCCACTTCACGTCGTCGGCGAGCAGCTGCTCGGGGCTCGGGGCGCCCTCGACGGAGGTGGCCTGCACCGATACGCGCTGCGGGTAGTTGCCGCGGAAGTGGGCGGTGTCCACGATCAGGCCGCGCACGATGCCGGGCGCGCCGAGGCGGACGATGGCCCAGTCGTGGTCCTCGGGGGCCGGGAAGGGGTGGCCGGCGTCCGCGCCGCGGCGGCGGCGGGTCTCCCAGCCGTCCATGATCTTGCCCTTGTGCCCGAAGTGCTCGGGGTCGAAGACGGCGCGCTCACGGATGAGGAGGTTCTCGCGCTCGGCGAAGAACTCGTCGTTGGCGGCGATCACGCCCGCGCCGAGGCGGCGGTCGGCGAGGTCGACCAGCTCGGTGAAGGGGACGTCCCCGGCTTCGCGGTAGTCGGCGTACGGGTCGCCGCCGCCGTAGGGCGCGGCGTCATTGGCGTGGGGGTCGGTGTCGGGGTCCTGGAATGTGGTCTCGCTCGCGTCGAAGGTCATGCGTCCTAGCTTCGCGCCACCGAACCCATCAGGTCCATCGAAAGTTTCCGCAGATATCGTTCAGCTCAGCTGAACGATCGGGCGACGCTGGTGAGCGCGGCGAGGACCCGCGCCACCGCGGGCCCGTCCTCCGCTCCGTGCCGGACCGCCGCCACCACGTGGCGGCGCGGCCGGTCCGCCTCCAGCACCCGCATCACCACGCCCTCACGGCGTTCCCGGGCGGCCATCCGGGGGACCAGCGCGACGCCCATGCCCGCCTCGACCAGAGCGAGGATGGCGGTCCAGCCGGCGGCGCTGTGGGCCTGTTCGGGCACGAAGCCGGCCGCCTCGCAGGCGGCGGTGGTGATCTCCGACCAGGGTCCCGAGCCGCCGAAGATCCAGGGGTCGGCCGCCAGGTCCGCGAGGCGGGGAGCGGGTGCTGCGGCCAGCGGGTGGCCGGCCGGGAGCGCCACGTCCAGGGGGTCCGCCAGCAGCGGAAAGAGGCTGAAGCGGGGGTCGCGGGCGGTGGGCGCGTGCGCGGCGAGCGACAGCGCCAGGTCGACCTCGCCGGCGGTGAGCAGCTCGTACGCCTGGGCGGCCTCGGCCTCCCGTACGCGTACGTCGGGTCCCGGGCTGCCCTCGGCGCGCAGCAGCCGGACGGCGGGGACGACGAGGGCGGGCACGGCGGTGGAGAACGCGCCGACCCTGACCTCACCGGCCTCGCCGCGCAGATAGCCGGTCAGTTCGGCCTCGGCCCGCTCCAGCTGGGCGAAGACCGCCTCGGCGTGCCGCAGGACGAGGTGGGCGGCGTCGGTGAGGCGGACCCGGCGGCCCTGGGCCTCCAGGAGGTCCACCCCGAGCTGCCTGGCCAGGTTGGTGAGCTGCTGGGAGACCGCGGAGGGGGTCATCAGGAGGGCCTCGGCGGTCGCCGTCACCGTGCCCCGGTCGCGCAGGGCGCGCAGGATGCGGAGCTTCTTGACGTCCCACTCGGTCATGGGCGCAACCTACCGGCCCGGGGCGGACGGTGTTCCCGTCGCTGGGCGCGGCGCGTCCGGTCCCCGCACGCACGGATGCCCCGCGCGGTGGCTCCTACCGGCGGCGCATCCTTCGTTCCTGTCGTACGCGTGCGGGTCAGACCTGCTTCTTGGACTTGTCCAGGACCATGACCAGGCCCGTGATGACCACGAACAGGGCGATGGGCGCGACGACGTAGAGACCGATGGTCTCCATCGCGCTCAGGCGCGGAGCCGGGTCGTCACCGTCGTCGGGCGTGAGCGCGAGCGCCGGGGCCGACATGAGCAGCATCATCAGCGTCGTCCCGGCCGCAACGACGCCGGCGCGCATAGCGTTCTTCTTGTCCACGGTGCCAACGTAGCGAACGCCTAGGGACGGCGCGCGCCCGGGGGTGCCGTACGGGGCTTCCGGGGCCGCAGCACGTCCATCAGCGCGTGCAGCCGGGGCGAGGCGGTGATCTCCTCCAGGGTGACCGGATGGCCGTCGGCGTCGGCGATCGGGAGGCGCCAGTTGGGGTACTGGTCCCAGGTGCCGGGGAGATTCTGCGGGCGGCGGTCGCCGACGGTGTCGGGGAGCCAGACGCCGGTCATCCGGGCGGGGGTGCGCAGCAGGAACCGGTGGACGGCCCGGACGGCGGCCTCCTCGTCCCCGTCGCCCTCGGGAAGCATTCCGAGCCGGGCGAGGAGGGCGATCCACTCGGCGGTGCCGGTGGCGTCCTCGGTCAGCTCCTCCTCCAGGGAGCGGGTGAGCAGGCCGAGGCGGTGCCGCAGCGTCACATGGTCCCCGGTCAGGCGGGCGGCGGTGGAGGGCAGATCGTGCGTCGTGGCGGTGGCCACGCAGTCCCGGCGCCACCTCTCCGGGGCGAGCGGCCGGCCGTCGCCGTCCCAGTCGCGCTCGAACCAGAGCACCGAGGTGCCGAGCACGCCGCGCCGGGCGAGCGCCTCGCGGACGCCGGGCTCGACGGTGCCGAGGTCCTCGCCGACGACGACGGCCTGGGCCCGGTGGGCCTCCAGGACGAGGACGGCGAGCATCGCCTCGGCGTCCTGGGCGACATACGTGCCGTCGGTGGGCGGGCGGCCCTCGGGGACCCACCAGAGGCGGAACAGGCCCATGACGTGGTCGATGCGCAGCGCCCCGGCCCGGGACAGCAGTGCGCGCAGCAGACCCCGGTAGGCGGCGTAACCGGTGGCGGCGAGGACGTCGGGGCGCCAGGGCGGCAGGCCCCAGTCCTGGCCGCGGGCGTTGAAGGCGTCGGGCGGCGCGCCGACGGACATGCCGTGGGCGAACGCCTCCCGCTGGGCCCAGGTGTCGGCCCCGGCCGGATGCACGCCCACGGCGAGGTCGTGGACGATCCCGACGCCCATCCCGGCGTCCTCGGCGGCCCGCTGGGCGGCGGCGAGCTGGGTGGCGGTCAGCCAGGCGAGGCGGCAGTGGAAGTCGACCCGGTCCAGCAGTCCGGCCCGGGCCCGGGCGGTCGCCGGGGAGCGGGGGTCGCGCAGGTCCTCGGGCCAGGTGCGCCAGTCCGGGCCGTGCACCTCGGCGAGCGCGCACCACAGGGCGTGGTCCTCCAGCGCCTGCCCCTCTTCGGCCAGGAAGTCGCAGTAGGCGGCGCGGCGGCCCGGGGTGAGAGGCACCTCGACGATCAGTTCCAGGGCCTGGCGCTTCAGCTCCCAGACGGCGTCCCGGTCGATCAGCGCCCCCTTGTTCAGCACGGCGTCGCTGAGCGCGGCGGCGTCCTGCCGAAGGTCCTCCAGGGTGGTCCGGTCACGGACATGGCCGTACTCGGGGACGGACTCGATGCGCAGGTGCACCGGGTCGGGGAAGCGGCGGGAGGAGGGGCGGTAGGGGGAGGGGTCTGTGGGGTGTCCGGGAACGGCCGCGTGCAGCGGGTTGACCTGGACGAACCCGGAGCCGAGGGTGCGACCGGACCAGGCGGCGAGGTCCGCCAGGTCACCGAGGTCGCCCATGCCCCAGGAGCGGGCGGAGAGCAGGGAGTAGAGCTGGACCAGGAAGCCGTGGGAGCGCTCGGGCGGCTGCGGGACGCGGGCCGGGGCGGCGACGAGGGTGGCCGTGGCCCGGCGGTGGTCGGGTGTCCGCACCTGGACGCGGTGGACGCCGTGGGGAGGCGGGATCCACCAGGCGGGGACGGCCGCCGGAGCGCCGGCGCTCCGGTCGTCGGACCGGGGGCGCGAGGCGCCTGCGCCGTCCCCCGAGGTCGTCGTGGGCGGGGCGGGGGGCGCCGCGCGGACCCGCATGCTCAGCGGGGCGGACGGGCGCCCCGGGGCCTCGGACGGCTCCGGCTCGACCGTGACGGCCGAGCCGGGGGGCAGCCCGGACAGGGCGGGCGGCAGGGGCTCGCCGGCCCAGACCACCACGGTGGGCGGCAGCAGGCGCGAGCGGGACTCCGCGGCGGCGAGGCACGTCCGTACGTCCGCCGGAGTGCCGGCGTCGACGCCCAGCGCGGCGAGCACGGCGATGACCGTGTCGTCGGGGACGGACACCGTGACATCCGGCGACGGGGAGTAGGAGGTGGCGACACCGTGCAGTGCGGCGAGCCGGGACAAGCCCATTCAGACTCCTGGGAACTCCATGCCCCCTGCGGTGCCGGGTGCGGTCGGCTCGCTGGTCAGAGGGGCGACGGCGGCGAGCGGAGGCTCGCTCGTGAGAGGGGTGGCATCGGCGAGCGGGGGCTCGCTGGTCAGCGGCGCGGAATCGGCGAACGAGGATTCACCGAGCAGGGGGGCGACATCGGCGAGCGGCGGCCCGCTGATCAGGTGGGCGACATCGGCAAGGGGAAGTCCGCTGGTCAGGGGACCGGAGTCGGCCTGGGCGGGCACCTGTTTGGAGAGGGCGGAGAGCAGAAGCTGCGCGGCAGCGGGCATGGTGGCCTCCTGGCCATGGGGAACAGGACACAGCAGACCTACCCAGGGCTCGCCGTGGCAGACGTGGCCGTGATGCAGGCGTTATGACAACGAGCCCAACGTGCTCCGGGTCACATTCCGTTCCCCCGTACGGCGGGTATGGGCCGTTTTCGGCCACTCCGGGCGTCACACCGGCACCAGGAGGCCCGTAGGTGCCACTATTCCCGGCAAACACGGCAGAACGGCCGCACGCATTGACACCCTCGCGCCCGGGTGGTGGGCTCGGACACCGCCGGGGGCCACCGCCCGCGCGGGCCCGGGCGGTCGAAACGGCGACCGCTCGCCGGCAGTGGGTACGTACGAAGGGAAGTGCGACGTGCGGATCGGGCGCAGAAGGCAGGCGACGGCCGTGGCCGTCGCCGTGATCGGCGGACTCCTCGGGTCCGTCTCCGTCGCTCCGGCCGCGACGGCCGCCCCCGCCGAACCCGGCAGGCCCGCCGTCGGCGCGGCCGACCGCGCCGACAGCGCGCGGCCGCCGTCCGTGTGGCCCCGGCCGCAGAGCATGAAGGCCATCGGGTCCGCCGTGCGGCTGGGCTCCGAGGCCACGCTCGCCGCCGCGCCGGACGCCGATCCGTACGCCGTCGAGCAGGCGCGCTCGCTGCTGCGCAGGGCGGGCGTCCGGACCCTGCACGAGAGCCTGCCGGGCGCCGGGCCCGTGATCCGCCTCGGCGGCGCCGGGGCCGCGGAGGCGTTGCGGGCGCTGCGCACTCCCGAGCGGGCCGACCTGCCGTCGGGCGGCTACCGCATCGCGGTCGGCCAGGTCGCCGGACGCGCCACCGTGGCACTGGACGGGCTCGGCGGGGACGGCCTCTTCCACGCCGTCCAGACCCTGCGCCAACTGGTCACCGACGGTTCGGTGGCGGGCGTCGCGGTACGGGACTGGCCGGGAACCGCCGTACGCGGCATGGCCGAGGGGTTCTACGGACAGCCGTGGACCCGCGAGGAGCGGCTCGCCCAGATCTCCTTCCTGGGCCGCACCAAACAGAACCGCTATCTCTACGCGGCGGGCGACGACCCCTACCGGCTGGCGCGCTGGCGCGAGCCGTACCCGGCCGACAGGCGGGCCGACTTCCGGGCGCTGGCCGAGCGGGCGCGCGCCGAGCACGTCACGCTCGGCTGGGCCCTCTCCCCCGGTCAGGCGATGTGCATGGCATCCGACCAGGACGTCAAGGCGCTGGCGAAGAAGATCGACGCCATGTGGGCACTGGGCATCCGCGTCTTCCAGCTCCAGTTCCAGGACGTCAGCTACAGCGAGTGGCACTGCGACCTGGACGCGGAGACCTTCGGCAGCGGCCCGAAGGCGGCGGCCCGCGCCCAGGCCCGGGTCGCGGGCGCGCTCGCCCGGCACCTGGCGGAACGCCACCCGGACGCGGCCCCGCTGTCCGTGCTTCCGACGGAGTTCTACCAGGACGGGGCCACCGACTACCGCGACGCGCTGGCGGCCGAGCTGGACGACCGGGTGCAGGTGGCCTGGACCGGTGTCGGGGTGGTGCCGGAGAAGATCACCGGCGGCGAACTGGCCGGGGCCCGCGCCGCCTTCCGCCACCCGCTGGTGACGATGGACAACTACCCGGTCAACGACTACGCGCAGGACCGCATCTTCCTCGGCCCGTACACCGGCCGGGACCCGGCGGTGGCGAGCGGCTCGGCGGCGTTGCTGGCCAATGCGATGGAGCAGCCGTCCGCCTCCCGGATTCCGCTGTTCACCGCCGCGGACTTCGCCTGGAACCCGAAGGGCTACCGTCCGGACGAGTCCTGGCGGGCGGCCGTGGAGGATCTGGCGGGCGGGGACGCGGGCGCCCGGGACGCGCTGCTGGCGCTGGCCGGGAACAGCGCGGGCTCGGTGCTCGGCGCGCAGGAGTCCGCCTATCTCCGGCCCCTGTTCGACGCCTTCTGGAACTCCCGTGCCGACGCCTCCCGCCGCGACCGGGCGGCGGGAGACCTGCGCTCGGCGTTCTCCGTGATGCGCGGAGCCCCCGAGCGGCTGAAGACCCCCGCCGAGGGGCGGCTGACCGACGAGGTGCGCCCCTGGACGGAGCAGCTGGCCCGCTACGGCCGGGCCGGTGAGCTCGCGGTGGACCTGCTCCAGGCCCAGGCCGCCGGGGACGGCGCCGCCGCCTGGCGCGCGCAGCTGGCCCTGGAGCCGCTGCGCGAGGAGATCGCGGCGAGCCGGGCCACGGTCGGCGAGGGCGTGCTGGACCCGTTCCTGGACAGGGCGGCGAAGGCGGCCGCCGGGTGGAACGGCACCGACCGCGCCTCGGGGCGGGTCACGAAGGACGCCCACAGCTACACGGTCCGACTGGAGGGCGCCCGCCCGGTGGAGGCCGTCACGGCGCTCGCCGAGCCGGGGAGCGCCCTCGCCGACGCGGTCGTGGAGGCCCATGTGCCCGGGGAGGGGTGGCGGGCCCTGGGGCGGCTCTCGCCGAGCGGCTGGACCCAGACCGCCGCGAAGGGGCTGCGCGCGGACGCCGTACGGGTCACCGTGCCGGAGGCCGCCCGGACCACTCCGCCCTCCTACCTGAGCCCGACCCTGCCGCCCGCCCCCGCCGTCGTGGCGGGGTCCCCGCGGGTGCGCGCCCTGGTGCCGTGGTTCGGGGACGAGCCCGCCGCCACGCTCGACCTGGCGCACGGCGAGACGGACGCGGAGATCGGCGGCGAGCCCCAGCGGGTCGCGGCGCGGCTGGCGGGGCGGCGACCGGTCGAGGTGAAGGGCAAACTCACCGCGAAGGCGCCCGAGGGCATCGAGGTGCGGGTCCCGAAGCAGACGACCGTGCCGCGCGGCTCGCGTACGGAGGTGCCCGTGGACATCACCGTCCCGGCGGACACCCCGGCGGGCGAGTACGAGGTGCCGCTGGCCTTCGGCGGCCAGGAGTCCACGCTGACCGTGCGGGCCTTCCCGCGTACGGGCGGCCCGGATCTGGCGCGTGCGGCGAAAGCCTCGTCCTCCGGCGACGAGACCCCGGACTTCCCCGCGTCGGCGGCCTCCGACGGCGACCCGGAGACCCGGTGGTCCTCGCCGGTGGAGGACGGGGCGTGGTGGCAGACCGAGCTGCCGAAGCCGGTGCGCCTGGGCCAGGTGGTGCTGAGCTGGCAGGACGCGTACGCCTCCCGCTACCGCGTACAGGTCTCGGCCGACGGCCGGACCTGGCGCACCGCGGCGACCGTGACCGAGGGCCGGGGCGGGCGCGAGTCGGTCCGGATGGACGAGAAGGACACCCGGTTCATCCGGGTGCAGGGTGACGGCCGGGCGACGGAGTACGGCTATTCGCTCTGGTCGGTGGAGGCGTACGCCGTCGCGGACTGAGGTGCGGCACGGGCACGGCGAAGGCCCGGACTCAGGCGGAGACGCCGTCGATCCGGGCCATCACGTCGTCCGCGCCGAACGGTTGCAGATACGGCAGCCAGCGCGGGTCGCGGTGCCCGGTCCCGATGATCCGCCAGGCCAGCCCGGTCGGCGGTGCGGGCTCGTGGCGCAGCCGCCAGCCCAGCTCGGGCAGATGGCGGTCGGCCTTGACGTGGTTGCAGCGGCGGCAGGCCGCCACCACGTTGTCCCAGGCGTGCTGTCCGCCGCGGCTGCGCGGGATGACGTGGTCGACGCTGGTCGCCGCCGCCCCGCAGTACATGCAGCGCCCGCCGTCCCGGGCGAACAGCGCCCGCCGCGTCAGGGGGACGGGCCCCCGGTAGGGAACCCGGACGAAGCGCTTGAGCCGGACCACACTGGGTGCGGGCACGGCACGGGTGGCACTGTGCAGGAAGGCGCCGGACTCCTCCAGGCAGATGGCCTTGTTCTCCAGGACGAGGACGAGCGCGCGGCGGAGCGGTACGACGCCGAGCGGCTCGTACGACGCGTTGAGAACCAGGACGTGCGGCACGGTGGATGCCTCCTTGTACGCCGGCGGCGCGTGGCTCGCGCCGGGACGATCCGATCTCAGTCTCTCCTCATGCCTGGTCAAAGCGCCACCACGTACGGGTAACGGGCCGGGAGGATTTTTCTCACTCCGGCCTCCGCGCGCCGGTCCGCGGTGCCGGACAGGTGTTTCACCTGGGCGGCCGCGCGCGCTGTGCGATCGGCCACAGTGCCGGTGTTCCCGGTGAGACCGGTCTCTCCTCCCCCGACGGCAACGATCCACTCCCCCGGCTTCGTTACTGTTGTCGACGAACCCTTGTCAGTGGTATTCGGCGAAACGTCGTCCTCCTGGAGGTCCCTGTCGTGTCCCTGTCCGTGCTCCTGGCAGCAGCCCCGTCTCCCGAGCCGGGCGGCTCGCTGGACGACGCCGCCGAACAGGCCGGGAACGCCGCGGGCTGGGTCGAGGAGAACTGGTCCACCTGGCTGAGCACCGGGCTGCGGATCCTGCTGATCGTGGCGGCCGCTATCACACTGCGCTATCTGATCCGGCGCGCCCTGACCAATCTGATCGAGCGGATGAACCGCAGCGCCCAGGCGGTGCAGGGCACCGCCCTGGGCGGTCTGCTGGTCAACGCCGAGCGCAGGCGCCAGCGCTCGGAGGCCATCGGCTCCGTGCTGCGCTCGGTGGCCTCGTTCGTGATCATGGGCACCGCGGCCCTGATGGTCCTGGGCGCCTTCAAGATCAACCTGGCGCCGCTGCTCGCCTCCGCCGGTGTCGCGGGGGTGGCGCTCGGCTTCGGCGCCCGCAACCTGGTCACGGACTTCCTCTCCGGCGTCTTCATGATCCTGGAGGACCAGTACGGGGTAGGGGACAGCATCGACGCGGGAGTGGCCTCCGGCGAGGTCATCGAGGTCGGGCTGCGCGTCACCAAACTGCGCGGCGAGAACGGCGCGATCTGGTACGTCCGCAACGGCGAGGTGAAGCGGATCGGCAACCTCAGCCAGGGCTGGTCCACCGCCGGGGTCGACGTCACGGTGCGCCCGACGGAGGACCTGGAGCGCGTCCGCGCGGCGATCGACACCGCCGCCGCCACGCTGACGAAGGAAGACCCCTGGTCGGAACAGCTGTGGGGCCCGGTCGAGGTGCTCGGTCTGGACGCGGTCCTGCTGGACTCGATGACCCTCCGGGTGACCGCGAAGACGATGCCGGGCAAGGCGCTCGGCGTGGAGCGCGAACTGCGCTGGCGCATCAAGCGGGCGCTGGACGACGCGGGCATCCGGATGGTCGGCACGCTGCCGCTCCAGGCGGACGGCGGGGGCCCCGACCCGACGGCCGGAATGGCCGCGCCCTCCGCCTACGCCTCGGCCGTCTCCCCGCAGTCCCTGGCGGCGACGCCGATACCGCCTCCGCCGACGACCCTGAACAAGTAGCCGCGCGTGCGCGGAAGAAGGGGCGCTCCGCCGGGCTTTCCGGTGGAGCGCCCCTTCTTCCGTTTCCTCCGTCGCCGGGGAGCTGTCACTCCTTCTCACGGAGGGGCCGACGGTGACCCCTCCCGGTCATCGCTTCGTGCCCGTACGTCACGACGCCCCGGCCCCCGATACATGACGCGGGTCACACTTCGACGGTCCGACCGGCGGCCCCCATTGACGACCCGGTGACCTGCGCCCTACGGTCCTCTCACCAAATAGGAAACTTTCCTAACAGAGTCAGGGACGCGAGGCCCTGGCAGAGGGCGGTGCATCCACCATGGCGGGAACCACTCCCGGCTCACCCGGCACCCCGGGCACACCACGGGTGCTGCGGGCCATGAACGACCGGGCCGCCCTCGATCTGCTGCTGGAGCACGGCCCCCTCTCCCGGACCCGCATCGGGAAGCTGACCGGCCTCTCCAAGCCCACCGCCTCCCAGCTCCTGGCCCGCCTGGAGGCGGCCGGCCTCGTCGTCGCCACCGGGACCAGCGAGGGACGCCCCGGGCCCAACGCGCAGCTCTACACGGTGAACGCGCGGGCCGCCCACGTGGCCGGGCTCGATGTGAACGGGCGGCGCATCGTCGCCGCCGTCGCGGACGTGACCGGCCGGACCGTCGGGGAGTTCGAACTGGCGACCCCGGGCCGGCGCGCCGACAGCGTGGTGCGCCAGGTCGCCGACGCGCTGGATGGGGCGGTGAAGGAGGCCGGGCTCACCCGCGCCGACGTCCACCGGATCGTCATCGGCACCCCGGGCGCCTTCGACCCGGGCACCGGGCGGCTGCGGTACGCCTCGCACCTGCCCGGCTGGCACTCCCCCACCCTGCTGGACGAGCTGGCCGCGTTCCTGCCGATGCCGGTGGAGTACGAGAACGACGTCAATCTGGTCGCCGTCGCCGAACAGCGCCTGGGCGCGGCCCGCGGTCACGAGGACTTCGTCCTGCTGTGGAACGAGGAGGGTCTCGGGGCCGCCCTCGTCATCAACGGCCGGCTGCACCGCGGCTTCACCGGCGGCGCGGGCGAGGTCGGCTTCCTGCCGGTGCCGGGCACCCCGCTCGTGCGCCAGGTCGTCAAGGCCAACAGCGGCGGCTTCCAGGAGCTGGCGGGCGCGCAGGCGGTGCCCCGGCTCGGGAAGTCGCTGGGCATCGACACCCCGCAGCAGCCGTACGCGAAGGTCGCCGCCGAGCTGCTGGCGCGGGCGGCCGCCGCGTACGGGACGGACGAGGCCCTCACCGAACTGCTGCGCCAGTACGCCCAGCGGCTCGCCACCGGGCTCGCCTCCGTCACCGCCGTCCTGGACCCCGGACTCATCGTGCTCTCCGGCGGAGCGATCGCGGCGGGCGGCGAGACCCTGCGCTCCGTGATCCAGTCCGAGCTGGCGGAGCTCGCCGCCTCCCGGCCCCGGCTGGTGGTCGGCGAGATCGACCGCACCCCCGTACTGCGCGGCGCCCTGGAGAGGGCGCTCGCCGACACCCGCGACGAAGTGTTCGACACCTCACGCTGACCCGCCCGACCCGCGTGTCCCCCGCCGTCCCCCTCTGCCGTCCGACCCGCGTGTCCCCCGCCGTCCCCCTCTGCCGTCCGACCCGCGTGTCCCCCCGCCGTCCCCCTCTGCCGTCCGACCCTGTCGCCGCCTCCGCCGTCTGCCTCTCTTCCCCGCCCCTGGGAGTTTTGTCATGCGCACAAGCCGTCTCACGACCACCGCCGTCGCCGTCGCCGCGATATCGGTGCTCGCCACCGCGTGCACCGGCCAGTCCGAGGCCGGCGCCTCCGACGACCCGAACGCGAAGACCACGATCAACTTCTGGCACGGCTGGAGCGCGCCCGCCGAGGTGAAGGCGGTCCAGGACAACATCGACCGGTTCGAGAAGGCCCACCCGAACATCACGGTGAAGGTCTCCGGCAACATCAACGACGACAAGCTCAACCAGGCGCTGCGGGCGGGCGGTTCGAACGGGCCGGACGTGGTTTCCTCCTTCACCACCGCCAACGTCGGCAAGTTCTGCTCGGCGGGCGCCTTCGCGGACCTGAAGCCGTTCATCGAGAAGTCGAAGCTCGACCTGGAGAAGACCTTCCCGAAGGTCCTCCTCGACTACACCCAGTTCGAGGGCAAGCGCTGCGCCCTGCCGCTGCTCACCGACGCCTACGGCCTCTACTACAACAAGGACGCCTTCGAGAAGGCCGGGATCACCGCGCCGCCGAAGACCATGTCCGAGCTGGCGAGCGTCGCGAAGAGGCTGACGGTCGAGAAGGGCGACAGCTACGAGCAGCTCGGTTTCATGCCGACCTTCCACGGCTACGAGACCGTCGCCGACCACTACCTGTCCTCGTGGGACCACGCCTACTTCGACGAGAACGGCAAGTCCAACATCGCCAAGGACCCGGCGTTCGCGGAGATGTTCACGTACCAGAAGAAGCTCGTCGAGGACCTCGGCGGCTACGACAAGCTGGAGAGGTACCGCGGCACCTTCGGTGACGAGTGGGGCGCCAAGCACCCGTTCCACACCGGCCAGGTCGCCATGCAGCTGGACGGCGAGTGGCGGCTCGGGATGGCCGAGGACACCAAGCCGGGCTTCGAGATCGGCGTCGCGCCGATGCCCGTCGCCGACGACGAGGCCGACAGCTACGGCAAGGGCTTCCTCTCCGGCACCATCGTGGGCATCGCCCCGGCCAGCAGGAAGCAGAACGCCGCGTGGGAGCTGGTGAAGTACATGACCAGCGACACCGAGGCGGTCGTCGAGTTCGCCAACGGCATCCGCAACGTGCCCTCCACCTTCGAGGCGCTGAAGTCCCCCGACCTGAAGTTCGACCCGCGTTTCAAGACGTTCCTGGACATCGCCCAGCACCCGGAGTCCAGCACCCCCGACGGCGCCGTCAACGGCTCGACGTACCAGCAGACGATCCAGGACTTCGGCTACCAGTACGAGAAGGGCGCGGTGAAGGACCTGAAGGCCGGCCTGGAGAAGACCGCGCGGCAGATCGACACCGACATCGCCAAGGCCGAGGCCAAGTAGCCTCCGATGACGACGCACACACTGCGCTCGAAGCGCCGCAGGTCGGCGCTGCGCACGGCGGCCTTCATGTCGCCGTGGCTGATCGGGTTCTCGGTCTTCTTCGTCTACCCGATGATCTCGACCGTCTACTTCTCCTTCACCGCGTACGACGGCTTCGGGACGCCGGTCTTCAACGGGCTGGACAACTGGACCTACGTCTTCAGCGACTACCCCATGTTCTGGCCCTCGCTGCGCAACACGCTGTGGCTGGTGATCGTCATGGTCAGCTGCCGGGTGGTCTTCGGTCTCGGCGTCGGCATGCTCATCACCAAGATCAAGACGGGGACCGGGGTCTTCCGGACGCTGTTCTACCTGCCCTACCTGGCCCCGCCGGTCGCCGCGACGCTCGCCTTCGTGTTCCTGCTCAACCCCGGCACCGGGCCCGTCAACGCGATTCTGGGGGACCTGGGGCTGCCGACGCCCGGCTGGTTCAACGACGCCTCCTGGTCCAAGCCGGCGCTCACCATGCTCGCGGTGTGGGGCATCGGCGATCTGATGGTCATCTTCATGGCCTCGCTGCTGGACGTGCCGACCGAGCAGTACGAGGCGGCCGAGCTGGACGGCGCGTCCGCCTGGCAGAAGTTCCGCTTCGTGACGCTGCCGAACATCTCCCCCATCGTGCTGTTCGCCGTGGTGACGGGCGTCATCCAGGCGATGCAGTACTACACGCAGCCTCTCGTCGCCGGAAAGGTCGCCTCCGGGGTCATCGGCGGCTCCGGCCAGTCCTTCGAACCCGGCTATCCCGACAAGTCGACACTGACGCTCCCGCAGCTCGTCTACAACCAGGGCTTCCAGCGCTTCGACTACGGCGCCGCCTGTGTCGTCGCCCTCGTCCTGTTCGCCCTGGCCATGACCTTCACCGCGCTACTGATGCGGGGCCGCAACAACCTGATCCAGGCCGGTGACTGAGCCATGACCCGACGCGTCGAAAAGACCACCGCGGCTGCCCCGCCGACCTCTTCGCGGACCCCGGCCGAGCGCACCGCCCGCCGCAAGGCGCTGCTCCACTGGATCGCCGTGCACTCGCTCGGGATCGCCGCCGCGCTCTTCTTCGTACTGCCGTTCGTCTTCGTGGTGCTGACCTCGCTGATGAGCGACCAGCAGGCGCTGACCCGCGACCTCACCCCGAACTCCTGGGAGTGGGGCAACTACGAGCGGGTCTTCAACACCCCGGGCTTCCTCACCTGGTGGCGCAACACCCTGCTGTACGCGGGCGTCGGCACCGTCCTCACGGTGCTCTCGTCCGTCCCGGTGGCGTACGCGCTGGCGAAGTTCCGCTTCCGGGGCCGCCGGCTGTCGCTGATGCTCGTCATCTCGATGATGATGCTGCCGCCGCAGGTCGTCATCATCCCGATGTACCTGTTCTGGGCGAAGCAGATGGACCTGTCGGGCACGCTGTGGCCGCTGATCATCCCGATGGCCTTCGGTGACGCCTTCTCCATCTTCCTGCTGCGGCAGTTCCTGCTGACCATCCCGAACGAGTACCTGGACGCCGCGAAGGTCGACGGCTGCGGCGAGTTCCGCACGCTGATGAAGGTCGTCCTGCCGATGGCCAGGCCGGGCATCGCGGCCATCGCCCTCTTCCAGTTCTTCTACGCCTGGAGCGACTACTTCGGACCACAGATCTACGCCTCCGAGAACCCGGCCGCCTGGACGCTCAGTTACGGCCTCGAATCCTTCAAGGGCGCGCACCACACCGACTGGAACCTGACCATGGCCGCGACCGTTCTGGTCATGGCCCCCGTGATCGCCGTCTTCTTCTTTGCCCAGAAGGCATTCGTCGAGGGCGTCACACTGACTGGAGTAAAGGGCTGACATGAAGCTCGCAGTAGTGGGTGGCGGGTCCACCTACACCCCTGAACTGATCGACGGATTCGCCCGGCTGCGGGACACGCTGCCGATCGAGGAGCTGGTGCTCGTCGATCCGGCGGCCGACCGCCTGGACCTGGTGGGAGGTCTCGCCCGGCGGATCTTCGCCAAACAGGACCACGCCGGGAGGATCACGACCACCACCGACCTCGACTCGGGCGTCGCCGGCGCCGACGCGGTCCTCCTCCAGCTGCGCGTCGGCGGACAGGCCGCGCGCGACCGGGACGAGACCTGGCCGCTGGAGTGCGGCTGCGTCGGCCAGGAGACCACCGGCGCCGGCGGCCTCGCCAAGGCGCTGCGCACCGTGCCGGTCGTCCTGGACATCGCCGAGCGGGTCCGCCGTGCCAACCCGGACGCCTGGATCATCGACTTCACCAATCCGGTCGGCATCGTCACCCGCGCCCTGCTCCAGGCCGGGCACAAGGCCGTCGGCCTGTGCAACGTGGCGATCGGCTTCCAGCGGAAGTTCGCCCGGCTGCTGGACGTGAACCCCTCCGAGGTGCACCTCGACCACGTCGGGCTCAACCACCTGACCTGGGAGCTGGGGGTGCGCCTGGGCGGCCCGGACGGCGAGAACGTCCTGCCCCGGCTGCTCGCGGAGCACGGCGACGCCATCGCCGACGACCTTCATATGCCCCGGCAGATCATCGACCGGCTCGGTGTCGTCCCCTCCTACTACCTGCGCTACTTCTACGCCCACGACGAGGTGGTCAGGGAGCTCGGCGCCAAGCCGTCCCGCGCCGCCGAGGTGGCGGCGATGGAGAAGGAACTGCTCGCCATGTACGGCGATCCGACACTGGACGAGAAGCCCGCGCTGCTCGCCAAGCGGGGCGGCGCGTTCTACTCCGAGGCGGCCGTGGACCTGGCGGCCTCCCTGCTGGGCAACGGCGGCTCCCCGGTCCAGGTGGTCAACACGTACAACAACGGGACGCTGCCGTTCCTCCCGGATGACGCGGTGATCGAGGTCCAGGCCCGGGTCGGGCACGACGGCGCGACGCCGCTGGCCGTCCCGGCGCTGGACCCGCTGTACGCCGGTCTGATCGCCAACGTGACGGCGTACGAGGACCTCGCCCTGGAAGCCGCCCTGCGCGGCGGCCGGGACCGGGTCTTCAAGGCGCTGCTCGCCCACCCGCTGATCGGGCAGTACGAGTACGCCGAGGGCCTCACCGACCGGCTGATCGCGCACAACCGGGAGCATCTGGCGTGGGCGTGAACGTGTCGGTCGTCGCCATCGACGCGGGCAACAGCAAGACCGACGTGGCGCTGATCGGCGAGGACGGCACGGTGCTGGCCACGGCACGCGGCGGCGGTTTCCAGCCCCCGGCGGTCGGCGTGGAGGCCGCGATCGACGTGCTGGCCGCCGTGCTGGAGCGGGCGGTGGCGGGGCTGCCGGTCTCCGGTGGCCCGTACAACCCGCTCGGCTCGCCCGGCTCCCCCGTCCATGTCTCCGCCTGCCTGGCCAACGCCGATCTTCCGGTCGAGGAGGCCGAGTTGACGCGTGCCCTGGAGGCCCGCGGGTGGGGCTCCTCGGTGGAGGTGCGCAACGACACCTTCGCGATCCTGCGCGCCGGGGTGGACGAGCCCCGGGGGGTCGCGGTGGTGTGCGGGGCCGGCATCAACTGTGTGGGGATGACCCCGGACGGGCGGACCGCCCGCTTCCCCGCGATCGGGCGGATATCCGGTGACTGGGGCGGCGGTTCGGGGCTCGCGGAGGAGGCGCTGTGGTTCGCCGCGCGGGCCGAGGACGGGCGCGGGGAGCCGTCCGAGCTGGCCCGTGCGCTGCCGGGCCACTTCGGGCTCGACTCGATGTACGGGCTCATCGAGGCGCTGCATCGGGGCCGGATATCGTCGGCGCGTCGGCACGAGCTGACGCCGGTGCTGTTCGCCACGGCCGCGGGCGGTGACCCGGTGGCCCGCGCACTGGTGGAACGGCTGGCCGAGGAGGTGGTGGCGATGGCCTCGGTCGCGCTGGCGCGGCTCGGCCTGCTGGACGAGGAGGTTCCGGTGCTGCTGGGCGGCAGTGTGCTGGCCGCGCGCCACCCGCAGCTGAACGACCGGATCGCCGGACTCCTCGTGGCCCGCGCCCCGAAGGCCGAGGTGCGCGTCGTGTCCGAGCCGCCGGTGCTGGGCGCGGCGCTGCTGGGCCTGGACCGTACGGGCGCGGCGCCGGAGGTCCACCGGAGGCTGCGCGCGCGGTATTCCTGAGGACCACGGCGTCCCGTACGTCACAGGGCGTCCCCTCACGCGATGCGCGTGGGGGGACGCCCCTCGTTCGGGTGAACGCCCGGACCGGGTGGGGCGCGAGGGAACCGATCGCGGTTCCGGAACGTGTACTTGATGGGGGGTCCGTTCGCTTATGGGGATGTATCCGGGCACGTTGCGCCGCTTGCCTTGATCGGCCGCTTCCGCCCTGATCGAATGCGGGGACCGATGCCGGTCTGATACGGGGAGCGACGCGGGGGCGGCCGCGGGTCCGGATGTTCCCGGTGTGAACGTCCGTCCCCGCCGCCATACTTCTGGCCGGGCACACGTCCTCGCGCCGGGGACCGGGGGCCCGCCCGCAGTGACCGAGGGGGAGGTCGAATGACACACCCGCCGAGCGGCGGCTCGCAGACGCTGCGCGCCCCGGATCCGGTGTCCGCGCCCGTCGGCGTGGACACACGGCCCCGGGCCGCGTGGACCGCGCGGACGGACCGCCTGCGCGCCGTGTCGACGACCGAGCCCGGCCGGCTCCGGATCGTCGGGGCCGTACTCGCCCTGCTGGTCGTGGCGTTCGGCGCGGTGACCACGCTGGAGGTCTCGCAGCGCGCCTCCGCGGCCGACGACGTGGTCAGCCGCAGTCAGCCGCTCAGTGCCGACGCGGCGGACGTCTACCGCTTCCTGGCGGACGCGGACACGGCGGCGGCCAGCGGGTTCCTCGCGGGCGCGCAGGAGCCCGAGGCCGTGCGCGAGCAGTACCGCGAGGACATCGAGGAGGCGGCCCGGCTGCTGGTGAAGGCGTCGGGGAACACCGACTCCGGCAGCGCGTCCAGCCGTGAGATAGCCACCCTCAACAAGCTGCTCCCGGTCTACACGGGCCTGGTCGAGCGCGCCCGCGCCAACAACCGCCAGGGCCTGCCGCTGGGCGGCGCCTATCTCCGGTACGCGAACCAGAAGATGGCCGGCGAGATGCTGCCGGCCGCCGAGCGGCTGTACGCGGCGGAGACGGGCCGGCTGGAGTCGGACTCCGCCGACGCCCGGCGGTGGCCCCTCCTGTCGCTCGGCGCCGGGGTGCTGGTACTCGGCGCGCTGGTGTGGATGCAGCGGCGCACCTACCGCCGGACGAACCGGGTGCTGAACCACGGGCTGCTGGCGGCGACGGCCGCCGCCTCGGTGGTGGTGCTCTGGCTGGCCGTGGGGCACACCGTGGCCCGTGCGGAGCTGCGGTCGGCGATGGTGCACGGCCAGGCTTCCCTGGACGTGCTCAACGACGCGCGGATCAGCTCGCTGAAGGCCCGCGCCAACGAGAACCTCACCCTGGTGGCGCGCGGCGCGGTGCTGACTCCCGACGGCTCCGCCGACCGGTACGAGGCCGACTACACCACGGGAATGCGGGCGCTGGAGGCCCAGGTGAAGAAGGCCGGGCGGCTCGCGGACGACGAGAGGGGAAGCGCACCGCTGGCCGAGGCCGCGGACGGAGTGGCCCAGTGGCAGGCCCGCCACCGCTCGGCCCGTGCCACGGACGACCGGGGCGACTACGACGGCGCGCTGAAGCAGGTCATCGGGACCGGCGCGTCCACCGGGCGTTCCTTCCAGCAGGTGGACGCCGCGCTGAAGAAGGCGCTCGCCCACGAGGAGGACGAGTTCACCTCGGCGGCGAAGGACGGGCGCGGGGCCCTGCGCGGCCTGCCGACGGGGGCGGCGGTGCTGGCGGCGCTGGGGGCCGCCGCCGTGATCCTCGGGGTCAACCGCAGGCTCTCGGAGTACCGGTGAGAGGGGCAGCGATGAGCAGGGCGAGGGACCGGTACGGGCGCGGCGGCCTGCGCGGCTGGGGCGGCGTGACGGGGATGGCGGCGGCATGCGCGGTCACGGCCGCGGTCACCCTGTTGCCACTGGCCCGCCACGACGGCGGGGCGGCCGGGGAGGGCGCCCCGGGCGGCGGGGCGGTGACGGCCGACCGGACGCTGGCCGAGGAGTGCGCCGAACCGGGGGCTAGCCCGCCCGCGTCGGGGGCCGACGGACCGGCCGTCGACGGCATCAAGCAGCGCGGCAAGCTGATCGCGGGCGTCGACCAGAACAGCTTCCGTTGGGGCTACCGCAATCCGGAGACCCGGAGGCTGGAGGGGTTCGACATCGATCTGGTGCGGGCCATCGCCGAGGACATCCTGGGCGACCCGGACGCGGTGGTCTTCCGCGCGATCCCCACCAACCAGCGCATCGCCGCACTGGAGAGAGACCGCGTCGACATCGTCGTACGGACGATGACGATCAACTGCGAGCGGCTGGAGCAGGTCTCCTTCTCCACCGCTTACTTCCGGGCGGGACAGCAGGTGCTCGCCCCGAAGGGGTCCACGATCACCGGCTACAACACGTCGCTCAAGGGCAAGCGGGTCTGCTCGGCCGAGGGCTCGACCGCGTACGAGGCGCTGGAGAAGAAGTCCTTCGGGGCGCTCTACAAGGACGACTTCGACGGCACCGAGCGCGACCGGGACCTGCTGACCGTGCCCAACCAGCTGGACTGCCTGGTGCGGCTCCAGCTCGGCGAGGTCGACGCGATCGTCACGGACAACGCCCTGGCGGCCGGTCAGGCGGCGCAGGACCCGGCGGTGGAGCTGAAGGGGAAGGCCCCGTTCACCACCGAGTACTACGGCGTCGCGGCGAAGAAGGGCGCCGACGACCTGGTGGCCCGGGTGAACAAGGTCCTCGTCGACTACCGCGCCGGCGGCGAGAACAGCGCCTGGATGACGTCGTACCGCCACTGGCTGGCGGCCGGCCTGCCCGGCATCAAGGCACCGCCCGCCCCGTAATACCGAAGCGCCCGACCGGGTAGCACCCCGTACACGGCCGGACCGGAGCGGCGCGCACGGCAGCACGCACGGACCGGAACGAACGGACCAGGACGCACGGACCGGAACGTGCGGACCGGAGCGGACCGAAGCAGACGGATCCCGTCGGGCCCACCGGCCCGGCGGGGAGAGCGGAGAGGTGATCGATGGGCGTCGCGGGATCCTTCCCCAGCTACGCGGGGAGGCCCCCCGGCCCGGTCATGGACCGGGAGGAGGCGGACCGTGCGCTGGCCCGGCTCGGTGCGGAGCACGAGGCCATCGAGACCTCGCTCCTCGCCCTCCAGGACCATGCCGGCCGCCGGCTCCTGGAGGGCGCCGAGCTGACCGGCGTCACCCGGGAGCGCTGGGCCACGACCGAGCAGTCGATCACCCTCCTGTGGGAGTACTTCGACGCGTACGCGGGCGCCCTGTCCCGGGCCCGTGAGATCCGTGCGCGGCGGCGTCACCCGAACCGGGACGACCTCGTCGCGCTGACCGGCCTGCTGCGCGGGGAGGCGGTCACCGTCGCCAACCCGGGCGCGGTGCCTCCGCCCTCGGCGGCGGGCCCGGCCAGGCTGGCCGAGCGGTTCTCGCTCCAGGAGCTGGTCGCCCGGATGAACGAGCTGTACGCCAGGTCGCTGGACATGGTCGTCGCCTCCGACGCCGTCTGGTCGGCGCTGCCCGCCCGGATCGACCTGCTCGCGGCGGAGTTGCACCGGACGCGTTCGCTGGCGCACTCCGTGGGGGTGCGGCCCGGTGAGCACCCGGCCGGGGACGATCTGGCGGAGATCACCGAGGAGCTGACCACGCTTCGGGTGCAGGTGATCTCGGACCCGCTGGCGTTCTGGCTGCCGGGGCCCGGCAGCGCCGCGCCCGGCGGCGGCCGCCCCGACACCTCGCGCTACGACCGGGCCGCCCGCGCCCTGGAGGACGTACGGCGGGAGATCGAGGCGGTGCTCACGGTCCGGCAGGACGCCGAGGCCCGCCTCGTGCGGTTGCGGGACGTGCTCTCGCGGGCCGACCGCACCCTGACGGAGGCACGGGCGGCGCGCGGCGAGGTGCTGGCCAAGATCGCCGCCTCCGAGGTGCCCGCGGTCAGCGGGCCGCCGACCGCCCTCCAGGAGCGTCTGGCGGCCGCTTCCGACCACCGCAGGCGCGCCCAGTGGCACCGGCTCTCGCCGCTCCTGGAGTCGCTGGAACAGGAGGCCGAGGACGAACTGCTGCGCGCCCGTGAGTCGCTGACCTCGGTGACGGCTCCGTTGGCGGTCCGCGCGGAGCTGCGCGGCCGGCTCGACGCGTACAAGGCGAAGGTGGCCCGGCACGGTCTGGCGGAGGACCCGGTGCTCATCGAGCGGTACGACGCGGCGCGCCGCATGCTGTGGAGCGCCCCGTGCGATCTCCGGATGGCCGAGCAGGCCGTCCAGCGCTACCAGCACGCCGTCGCGGACACGCTGACGCCGTACCGGCCGGAGGGTCCTCAGGACCGACGGGGCGCGGGCGGACAGGGGGAGACACGATGAGTACGCGGTGCCAGCGCCCCGCCTGCGAGGGGAACTACGAGGACATGGGCGGCGGCGAGCTGTACTGCGACACCTGCGGTCTGGCCCCGGTCGTCTCGCCGACCGGCATGGTCAGCTCGCCGCCCACCGGGATCGCCGGGGGCGGCCGGGCGAGCGGCCGTGACAGCTCCTCGGCGCGTTCGGGCTCCCGCGCCTCAGGGCGCTCCTCGTCCCGTTCGTCGACCTCGCGCCGCTCGGTCTCCGGCCGGCTCTCGCGCTCGCTGTCCGGGGCGTCCGCCTCCCGCTCCGTCTCGGTGCGTTCCTCGGGCTCGGCGTCGGCGGCCTCGGGCCGGGGGCGGCTGGGCGCCGGCCTGGTGGAGGTCCCGGACGTGCCGCGGCCCGACCCGCGCACGGCCGTGATGGAGAACCCGGAGGTGCCCGAGCGCAAGCGGTTCTGCTCCCGCTCCGACTGCGGAGCGCCGGTGGGCCGCTCCCGCGGTGAACGGCCGGGCCGTACCGAGGGGTTCTGCACCAAGTGCGGACACCCCTATTCCTTCGTGCCGAAGCTGGGCGCCGGCGACATCGTGCACGGCCAGTACGAGGTCGCGGGCTGTCTGGCGCACGGCGGGCTCGGCTGGGTGTATCTCGCGGTGGACCGGGCCGTGTCGGACCGCTGGGTGGTCCTCAAGGGTCTGCTGGACACCGGCGACCAGGACGCGATGGCCGCCGCGATCTCCGAGCGCCGCTTCCTCGCCGAGATCGAGCACGCCAACATCGTCCGGATCTACAACTTCGTCGAGCACCTGGACCAGCGGACCGGCTCGCTCGACGGCTACATCGTGATGGAGTACGTCGGCGGCAAGGCGCTCAAGGAGATCGCCAACGAACGCCGCACCCCGGCCGGGAAGCGTGACCCGCTACCGGTCGAGCAGGCGTGCGCGTACGGGATCGAGGCGCTGGAGGCACTGGGCCACCTGCACAGCCGCAACCTCCTCTACTGCGACTTCAAGGTCGACAACGCGATCCAGACCGAGGACCAGCTCAAGCTGATCGACATGGGCGCGGTGCGCAGGATGGACGACGACGAGTCGGCCATCTACGGCACGGTCGGCTACCAGGCCCCCGAGATCGCGGAACTGGGCCCGTCGGTCGCCTCCGACCTGTACACGGTCGCCCGGACGCTGGCGGTCCTCACCTTCGACTTCCAGGGGTACACGAACGTCTTCGTGGACTCGCTGCCGGACCCGGACGCCATCGAGGTGCTCCGTACCTACGAGTCGTTCTACCGGCTGCTGGTGCGGGCCACCGATCCGGACCCGGCCCGGCGGTTCGCCTCCGCCGCGGAGATGACCGAGCAGCTGACGGGAGTGCTGCGGGAGGTCGTCGCCCTGCAGACGGGACGGCCGCGCCCCGCTCTTTCCACGCTGTTCGGAGCGGAACCGCGCGTGGTCGACACGGAGTTGTTCGCCCGGCAGACGGACGACGCCTCCCTGCTGGGCGGCCGGGACACCGGCTCCGGTGGTGGGCTCCTGGGCCGCCGCAGGGGCCGCGGCCGGCCGTCGGCCACCGTTCCGGCGCAGGCCGGCGCCCGGCAGGCGTACGGCGGCACGGCACCGGTCGCGCCGGGGGCGGCGGCATCCGCGGTGGCCGGGGCGCTGCCGGTGGGCGCCCAGCCGCCCGGCCCGGCGGGGGCCGCTCCGCTGGCCGCGCCGCCCACGCATGTGCGGGGGGCCGCACAGGGCGGCGCACCGCTCCCGTGCGCTGCCCCGGCACACGCTCCCGTTCCGGCTCCCCGGGCGGCCGAGCCGGCCCCGGGCACGCCGGCCGGGCCGTACGCCGCGACCGGCCCGTACGGGCCCTCCGGGGCGACGGCCGGGGGTGTCCGGCTCGCCCAGTTCGACCCGCGGGCCACCTCGCTGGCGCTGCCGGTCCCACGGGTCGACGCGGCGGACCCGAACGCCGGTTTCCTCGCCGGGCTGATGGCCTCCGCCCCGGCCGAGCTCATCACGGCTCTGCACACGGTGCCGGCCCCGTCCCTGGAGACCCGGCTGCGGGAGCTGCGGGCCCGGCTGGAGATGCGGGAGCTGGAATCGGCCGTCCGCGCCCTGACCACCCTGGAGGGTGAACACCCCGACGACTGGCGGGTCGTCTGGTACCGCGGCGTCACCTCGCTGGTGACCGGCGACCACGAGACGGCGGCGCTCTCCTTCGACGCGGTCTACGACGCGTTCCCCGGTGAGACCGCGCCCAAGCTGGCGCTCGGGATCTGCGCGGAGGTGCTGGGCCGGCTGGACAACGCCGCCGAGTACTACCGCCTGGTGTGGGCGACCGATCCGGGCTTCGTCAGTGCCGCGTTCGGCCTGGCCCGGGTGCGGATCGCCGCCGGTGAGCGGGGCGCGGCGGTGAGCACCCTGGAGTCGGTGCCGGAGTCCTCGATCCACTACACGGCGGCGCGGGTCGCGGCCGTCCGGGCGCGGCTGCGCGAGCGCTCGCACCAGGAGCCGCTGCTGGCCGATCTGACGGCCGCCGGGGTCCAGGTGGCGGCGCTGGCAGCCTTCGATCTGGACCCGGTGCGCCACGAGCAGCTGTCGACCGAAGTACTGGGCAAGGCGCTGGACTGGGTACTCTCCGGTAGTCCCGGTCTTCCGGGGCCGGGCGGACCGGCCGCCGGCAGTCCCGGTGCACGCAAGCTGCTCGGCGCCGAACTCGACGAGCGGGGACTGCGGTTCGGGCTGGAACGCTCGTACCGCAAGCTCGCCCGTCTCGCGCAGCGGGGCGACGAGAGGATCGAACTGGTGGAGCGGGCCAACCGTTTCCGCCCCCGGACGTGGGTGTGAAGATGTCACAGAGCCACCAGCAGCCCGCCCTCCCGAAGTGCCCCGGCTGCGAGGAGCCGCTGGATGCGGGCGATCTGTTCTGCGGGGCGTGCGGCTACGACCTCTCGGCCGTTCCGGCGCGCCCCGACGACCGGCCCACGATGGCCATCGCCGTGCCCCCGGCCGAACCGCCGGCAGAGCCCGTGCGGTGGCCCGCGGCCGCGGAGGCCGACAGCTCGGACGTACCCGCCCCCGTGCACCGCCCGGCCGACCTGCCGGGGACGGATTCGGGCGGCCGGCCGCTGTCGGGGCCGGCGCGGGGACCGTTGCCGGAGCAGGGTCCCGTTCTGGAGCAGGGACCCGTGCCGGAGCGGGGGCCGCTGCCGGAGCCGCGGCCCGGAACGGAGCCGGGCGCGGCCTCCCCGCCCGAGCCGGGGCCGGTGGGCGTGCCGGAGCCCGCGGCCGTCCCGGTGCGCCACGACGACCGGGCGTCCGCCCCGGGGGAAGCGGCGGACGGTGACTTCGCGCTGGCCGCGCCCGATCCCCGTACGGCGGAGCACACCCCCGCGCCGCCCGCCGTCGCCCCCGCCCCCGCTCCGGGAACGAAGGTCTGTGTGGCCTGCCGCTCCGGCCGGGTGGACCCCGACGGCTACTGCGAGAACTGCGGGCACGCCCAGCCCCGTGAGCGCGACCACATGGAGCAGGAGCTGGACGCCGTGGCCGCCGTCAGCGACCGGGGTCTGCGGCACCACCGCAACGAGGACTCCTTCGCGGTGTCCTCGACCGCGCTGCCGGACGGTTCGCCCGCCGTCGTCGCGATCGTCTGCGACGGCGTCTCCTCGGCGAGCCGGCCCGACGAGGCGTCGGCGGCCGCCGCGAGCGCCGCCAACGAAACGCTGCTGGAGGCCCTGCCGCGCGGCACGCACCCGCAGCAGGCGATGCACGAGGCGATCGTCGCCGCGGCCGAGGCCGTCAACGCCCTGGCACAGGACCCGGCCACGGCGGTGGAGCACGACGCGCACCGCCACCAGAACGCCCCGGCCTGCACCCTGGTCGGCGCGATCACGGCGGGCAGCCTGCTGGTCGTCGGCTGGGTCGGTGACAGCCGGGTCTACTGGGTGCCGGAGGACCGGGCCCAGCCGACCACCCGGCTCACCGAGGACGACTCCTGGGCCGCTCAGATGGTGGCGGCCGGCCTGATGAACGAGGCCGAGGCGTACGCGGACGACCGGGCCCACGCCATCACCGGCTGGCTCGGCGCCGACGCGTACGAACTGGAGCCGCACACGGCCGCGTTCAAGCCGGACCGGCCGGGCCTGGTGGTCGTCTGCACGGACGGCCTGTGGAACTACGCGGAATCAGCCGAGGAGATGGCCGCGGCCGTTCCGGCCGATGCCCATGAACACCCGCTGCGGGGCGCCCAGGTGCTCGTCGGACACGCGCTCGACGGCGGGGGCCACGACAACGTAACAGTGGCGCTTCTGCCGTTCGCCGTGCGACCGCCGGGGGCAGGATCGGCCTGCGACACCGTTTGAGGCGCCTCTCCGCCCCTGCCCCGACCCCGCGCCCCCTCGTCACCTGATCCCGTGGAGCCCCAAGGAGCCGACCAGATGGCCAACTTCTCCAAGTCGAACGTGCCGCGGTTCTCCGTCGAGGTGTACCAGAACGCGTTTCTGCCCGAGGGCGGCCGTGAGGTCAACGCGATCGTCACCGTCACCTCGACCGGCGGCGGAACCACCGGGGGGACGCCGCCGGCGGGTTCGGCGCCCGCGTACGGGCCGGGGCAGGGCCCCGACGCGGCCGTGGTGCTGATGGTCGACTGCTCGGGCTCCATGGACTACCCGCCGACGAAGATGCGCAACGCGCGCGACGCGACGGCGGCGGCCGTCGACGCCCTGCGCGAGGGCACCCGGTTCGCGGTGGTCGCCGGGACGCATGTGGCCAAGGACGTCTATCCGGGCGACGGGCGGCTCGCGGTCGCCGACCAGCGGACGAAAGCCGGGGCCAAGGAGGCCCTGCGGAAGCTGAGCGCGGGCGGGGGCACCGCGATCGGCACCTGGCTGCGGCTGGCCGACCGGCTGCTGGGCGCGGCCGAGGTGGGCATCCGGCACGGCATCCTGCTGACCGACGGCCGCAACGAGCACGAGGCGCCCGAAGACCTGCGGACGGCGCTGGAGTCCTGCGCCGGCCGGTTCACCTGCGACGCCCGCGGGGTGGGCACCGACTGGGAGGTGAAGGAGGTCACCGGCATCGCCGCCGCCCTCCTCGGCACGGCCGACATCGTCGCCGACCCCTCGGGGCTGGCCGCGGACTTCACGCGGATGATGGAGAACGCCATGGGCAAGGAGGTCGCGGACGTGGCACTGCGGCTCTGGACGCCGGTGGGCGCGGAGATCAGGTTCGTGAAGCAGGTCGCGCCCGCCGTCGCGGACCTCACCGACCGGCGCACCGGGGCGGGCCCCCGGGCCGGGGACTATCCGACCGGCTCCTGGGGCGACGAGTCCCGCGACTACCACGTGTGCGTCCTGGTTCCGGAGGCCGGCATCGGCCAGGAGATGCTGGCCGCCCGCGTCTCGCTGGTCCTGCCCGGCCCCTCGGGCGCGGGCGCCCCGCAAACCGTGTCGCAGGGGCTCGTGCGAGCCGTGTGGACGGACGACATGGTGGCGTCCACCTCGATCAATCCGCAGGTCGCGCACTACACGGGCCAGGCGGAACTGGCACACGTCATCCAGCAGGGCCTGGACGCACGCAAGTCGGGCGACCTCGACGGCGCGACGGCGAAACTGGGCCGGGCGGTGCAGCTGGCATCGGCGTCCGGGAACCAGGACACTGCGAAACTGCTTTCGAAGGTGGTCGACGTCGTCGATGCCGCGACGGGTACTGTGCGACTGAAGGCGAAGGTCGCGGAGGCGGACGAGATGACCCTCGAAACGCGCTCCACCAAGACCGTTCGCGTCAAGAAGTAGCACGGCACGGTCATCGGACGACCACCGGGCCGTGAGCACAGAGCAGCCACACGTGTTCGCTGAGCAACGACGCCGCGATCGACAGCATGACGGCCTCCGCGGCCGGACGAGGAGAGGGGGAAGCGCCGACATGCCGACCTGCCCGAACGGACACCAGTCGGGTTCCGAGGACTGGTGCGAGGTCTGCGGACACCGCATGGCCACCGGCGGTGCGCCCGCGGGCGCCGCGCCCCCGCCTCCGCCGCCCGCGCCCGGCTACGGCTACCCGCAACAGGACTCCGGTGACGGCCCACCCACCATGCAGGCGGAACTCTGCCCGCAGTGCCGCACGCCGCGTGAGGCGATGGCGCCGTTCTGCGAGGAGTGCCGCTGGAACTTCCTCACCAACACGGCGACGTCGTACACCCCGCTGGCCCCGCAGCACAGCACGCCCGGCGGGCCTCCGCCCGGCCTCAACCTGCCGCCCGGATTCCAGGCGCAGGGCCCCGGCGGCCAGCCCGGCCCCGGCGCGCAGGGCGGCCTGCCCGGCGCGCCCCAGCCGCGCGATCCGTTCGACTACCAGGGCTCGCGCCCCTCGCAGATGAACCGCGCCGCCGAGCCGCTCGCGCCCGAGCGGAGCGATCCGCACGGAAACGGCGGCCCGGGCGGAAACGGCGGCCAGGGCGGGCCCCCGCCGCAGTCGTTCCGGCAGGGTCCCCCGCCGCCGCCCTCGTTCCAGCAGCAGGGGCCTCCGCAGCAGCAGTCGGCGCCCTCGGCGTTCGAGCCGCAGCGGTCGGCGCCCTCGCCCTTCGAACCTCAGCAGTCCTCCCCCTTCGCACCGCCGCAGCAGCAGTCGGCACCGTCCGCGCCGCCGCGGTCGACCGGTCACACCGACGGCGGGGACGACTGGATGCTGCCGCCGCCCTCCCAGGCGCAGCCGCCGCAGCCGCCCCAGCGGTTCCAGCAGCCTGCCCCGCACCAGGGACAGGAACAGGACCAGGACCAGGGGCCGCGCCAGGACCAGGGACCGGAGCAGGGGCGGCGGCCGGAACAGGAGCCGGGGCAGGGGTACGACCAGGGCCGGCCGCATGGCGGCGTCCCCGGCCAGGACCGCCCCCAGCAGCCCTCCTCCTGGACCGCGGTGATCGCTCCGGACCGCGCCTACTTCCTCGCGATGATGCAGCGCAGCGGCCCCGAGGCGACGGGGCTGAACCTGCCCGCGTACTCCCCGGAGCAGCGTCTTGCGCTCACCGGGAGCCAGATCACCATCGGGCGCCGCCGGCAGAGCACCGGCGAGTCCCCCGACGTCGACCTGTCGGTGCCTCCGGAGGACCCGGGGGTCTCGCACCAGCACGCGGTGCTGGTGCGGCAGCCCGACGGCAGTTGGGCGGTCGTCGACCAGAACTCCACCAACGGCACCACCCTGAACGGCGCCGAGGACCCGATCCAGCCCTACGTCCCCGTGCAGCTCCAGGACGGCGACCAGGTGCACGTCGGGGCCTGGACGACGATCACGGTCCGCCGGGACTGAACCGCCGGCGCCTCATCCGGCCGGCAGCGGCCAGGTGTACGGGCCCCGCGGGTCGTCGAGCCAGGCCCACTGCCGGCCCCGGTCGACCGTGATGCCGTACCTCTCCCGCTGCGGGCGCTCCTCCCGCTCCCAGAGGGAGAGGGCCTCGTGCGGATCCAGCGTGCCGTCGGTCAGGGTCAGGAGGAACCGGAAGAGGTCGTGCCCGGCCGCCCGGCGCGGCAGTCCGCCGAGGTGCGGGGTGCCGCCGGGCTCGGGCAGCGCCCCGCGCAGCGGCACGAAGTACGCCGGGGTGTGCAGGAAGCGCCCCTCGGCGCGGGGGCCGTGCGCCGTCTCGCCGACCTGGAGCGAGATCAGGCCGGTGGCGAGCGGCGCGAGGATCCGCGCCCCCGGACGGCACTGGTCCGGCCAGCTCCGCGGCACGGACGGCAGGGTGCAGGTGGCGATGATCCGGTCGAACGGGGCGCGTCGCGGGCAGCCCCGGGCCCCGTCGCCGGTGACCACCGTCGGGCGGTATCGGGCCGTGGCGAGGTGGCCGCGGGCCGACTCCGTGATCTCCGCGTCCAGATCGACGCTGGTCACCGCGGCGTCGCCGAGCCGGTGGGCGAGCAGCGCCGCGTTGTAGCCGGAGCCGGTGCCGATCTCCAGGACCGTGTCCCCCTCCCGTACGTCGAGGGCGTCGAGCATGAGGGCCATCAGGGAGGGCTGGCTGGAGGACGAGACGAGTTCGCCGTCCCTGAGCCGGGTGGCCAGCGCCTCGTCCGTGTACACGCCGCGCAGCCAGCGGGAACGCCGGCCGGGGTCGGGGTCCTCGCCCCAGAGGCGTTCGTAACCCCGGATTCCGCGCACGTAGTAGAACGGCACGAACAGATGCCGGGGCACCTCGGCGAAGGCCGTACGCCAGGCGGGGTCGGTGAGCCCGCCCTGCGCGGCGATCTCCCGCACGAGGGCCTGCCGCGCTGCGTCGGCCCCGGTGCCGGGTACGGACGGGGAGGTTCCTTGCCGGTGTGCGCCCATGTCTCCACTGTCCTGCGCCGAAACCGCGCGGGCGAGCCGGGCGGACGGGACGGATTCCGGCCCCGCGCCCCCCTCCCTTGGTCCTAGGACTCCTGTCTTCGGCCGGAGCGTCTGCGACCATGGAGCGGTGACTGAGATTCCGCGCGACACGCTGCAGGAGCAGACCTTCTACGAGCAGGTCGGCGGCGAGGCGACCTTCCGGCGCCTGGTCCACCGCTTCTACGAGGGCGTGGCGGGCGACGAGCTGCTGCGGCCGATGTATCCGGAGGCCGATCTGGGCCCCGCGGAGGAGCGGTTCGCGCTGTTCCTGATGCAGTACTGGGGCGGCCCGCGCACCTACAGCGACCACCGGGGCCACCCGCGGCTGCGGATGCGGCACGCGCCGTTCCGCGTGGACCGGGCGGCCCACGACGCCTGGCTCTCCCATATGCGGGTCGCGCTGGACGAGCTGGAGCTAGCCCCCGAGCACGAGCGACAGCTGTGGGACTACCTGACGTACGCCGCCGCCTCGATGGTCAACACCGCGGACTGAACCGGCCGCCGCCGGACGGTCGTCACCGATCCCCGCGGCACGGCCGCCGCGGGGACGGCCGGGGCGACGGTCCGTGACCGGGCGACTCCGGAATCCGGCGCTCCACCTCCGCATAACGATCACGATCGCATCAAGGTGCGCCGGTAAGCGGTTACCAGAACCCTGCCGCCTCTGAAAGCATCACCGGTACGTCGGGGGGCGTGCGCACACGGGGTGTTTCCGGGCTGGGGGATCAGGTGACGGGTTTCGTCCTTCTGCGGGTGAGGGCTCATCGCCTCCTGCTGTCCGCGGCCGTGGTCGCCGTCCTGCTGACCACCTCCGTCCTGGCCGCGCTCACCGCGTTCTCCGGTTCCGTGGGCGACGCGTCCCTGCGCCACACGCTGACCCACGGGTCGGCCGCCTCGGCCGCCCTCGTCGTCTCCGCCTCGGTCGGCCACGAACAGCGCGCGGAGGCCGATGAGGCCGTCCGCTCCGCTTCCCGCGCCGCCTTCGACGGGCTGCCCGTGACGGTGGGGAAGCTGGAGGGCTCGGGGTCGTACGCGCTGCCGCGAAGCCTCCAGGACCCGGCCGCCCGGCGCGGCGAGCCGGACCTCACCCACTTCGCCGCCCTCGACCGCGGCCGGGTGCGGATCACCGAGGGAAGGGCGCCGGGGGCCTCGGACGGCGGCGGACCCGTGCAGGTCGCGCTGCCCGTCGTCGCCGCCGAGGCGCTGAAGCTGAAGCCCGGCGCACGGCTCACCGTCACCGACCGGCTGCGCGACGAGAAGCAGCGGGTCCTGGTCACCGGCGTCTACGAGGCCGCCGACCTGTCGGACCCGTACTGGCAACTGGACCCCCTCGGCGGGCGCGGAGTGCGCGAACTGGCCTTCACGACGTACGGCCCCCTGCTCACCGACCCCTCGGTCCTCGCCTCGGGCGCACTGGGCGACGGGGAGACGTCCTGGCTGGCCGTCGCGGACTTCGCCACGCTGACCACCGGCTCCATGGAGGGGCTGCGCACTGCGTCGGCACGGGCCCCGAAGGCCCTGGCGGCGGCCCCGGTGTTCGCCTCAGGCGTCAGTGCCCGGACCTCGCTGCCCACCGTCCTCGACCAGCTCGACCGGGCGCTGTTGGTCTCCCGTTCCACGCTGATGATCGTCGCGGTGCAGCTGGTGCTGCTCGCCGCGTACGCGCTGCTGCTCGTGGCCCGGCTGCTGAACAGCGAGCGCGACGGCGAACGCGAACTGCTGCGCGCCCGGGGCGGTTCCCGGGGCCGGATCACCTCCTTCGCCGCGATCGAGGCGCTGTTGCTCGCGGTGCCCGCCGCGGTGGTCGCCCCCCTGCTCGCCGGGCCGCTGACCGGACTGCTCGCCGAGCGGAGCGCCCTTTCCCGGATCGGGCTGAAGGTCGGCGAGACCTCGACCGGCACCGTGTGGCTGGTCTCCGCCGCCGTCGCGCTGGCCTGCGCCCTCGCGGTGGTGGCCCCGTCGCTGGCGGCCGGGTCCGGCGGGCGCCGGGCCCGGGCCGCGTCGCTGCCCGGGCCGGTGCGGGCGGGCGCGGACCTCGGGCTGCTCCTCGTCGCGGCGGTGGCGTACTGGCAGCTGGACCGGCAGTCCGGCGGCGGGGCGCTCAGCGGCGACCAGGCGGGCAACCTCGGGATCGACCCCCTGCTGGTCGCCGCCCCCGCGCTGGCGCTGCTCGCCGGCACGGTCCTCACGCTGCGCCTGCTGCCGCCGGCCGCGCGGCTCGCCGAACGGCGTGCGGCCAAGGGCCGGGGGCTGCCCGCGGCCCTGGCCGGCTGGCAGTTCAGCCGGCGCCCGTTGCGCGGCGCGGGGCCGGTGCTGCTGCTCGTCCTGTCGGTCGCGATGGGCATGCTGGCGATCGGGCAGAGTGCCTCCTGGGACCGCTCGCAGGCCGACCAGGCGGACTTCGGATCCGGCGCCTCGGTCCGGCTCGTGGGCGGGCACGGGAGCGGTCCGGCGACGGCCGGCTCCTACAGTGCCCTGGAAGGGGTGCGGCAGGCTGCCCCGGCCTACCGGACGACCGTCGAGGCGTCGGGCGGGCGCACGGCCGAGGTCCTCGCCCTGGACACCGGCCACGCGGACGAGCGGATGCTGATGCGGTCCGACCTCGCCGACGGGCATCCGCGCCGGCTGTTCGCGGCCATAGCCCCTGAACCCGCCCCGCGCCCCGGTCTCGTACTCCCCCGGGACAGCACCCGGCTGAAGCTGGACCTGCGGATCGCCGCGGCGCCGTCGAAGCGCTCCGGCCCCGCGCTGTACCCGGACGGGGAACCGCCCGTGGTCACCGTGCTCCTGGAGGACCGCTACGGCCTCCCCTACCGGGTGCTGGCCGGTCCCGTGCCCGTGGACGGCCGCCCGGT
Source organism: Streptomyces sp. NPDC091649 (assembly GCF_044756785.1). Taxonomy (NCBI): domain Bacteria; kingdom Bacillati; phylum Actinomycetota; class Actinomycetes; order Kitasatosporales; family Streptomycetaceae; genus Streptomyces; species Streptomyces sp. NPDC091649. The sequence goes on from NZ_JBIVTR010000002.1 coordinate 240,033, forward strand.
CCCGGTGTCCTTCCCGGTGTCGGCGGCGGGCGGTCTCGCCGTGACCGGCATCGAGGTGGACGGCGAACCGCCGTCCGACTACGCGCAGAAGCACAGGATCTCGATGAGCGACGTACGGGTGGTCACCGGCGCCGGCTCCGAACGTCCGGTGCCGGCACCGGCGTCGGTGCGCTGGGATGCGTCCATGACGCACACCGAGTTCGACGAGGACCGGCCGGGCAGACCACCGGTGCGCAGCGGGACCTCGGGCCTTCCCGACTTCACGTACGACACCGGCGTGGGCAGTGCGGACACCTGGGAGCCGGCCTCCAGCACCCTGCGGATCACCGCCGCCCGGCCGCGGGCGACGACGGCCGCGGCGGTCGCGACGGACGCCTACCTCAGGAGCACGAACGCGAAGCTGGGCGACGAGATCGACCTCACCCTGGCCGGGAACACCGTCCGGGTGACCCTGGTGGAGGCCGTGCGCCGGCTGCCGACGACCGGGGCCGCCGAGCCGTCCGGCGCTTCCGGCGCGGCGGCGGGCGGCGGCGCGCTGCTGCTGGACCTCAAGGCCGTCACCGCGGTCCTGGCCCACCGGCCGACCGCCACGATCGAGGCGAACGAGTGGTGGCTGAGCGCCGCCCCGGGCGACGCCGCGAAGGCGGCCGCCGCCCTGCGCGCCCTGCCGGACACCGATCCGGCCCAGGTCCTCGTCCGTGCGGAGGCCGCCCGGCGGCTGGTGGACGACCCGCTGGGCGCGGGGCCGCAGTCGGCGTTGCCGGCCGTCGCGGTGGTCGCCGCCGCGCTGGCCGCGGTCGGCTTCGCGGTGAGCGCCTCGGGGTCGCGGCGCGAACGGTCCGCCGAACTCGGCGTGTTGCGGGCGCTCGGCGCGCCGCGCCGCCAGCTGGCCCGCATGATCGCCGCCGAACAAGGAGTGCTGATCGCCCTCGCCCTGCTCATCGGGCTGGGCATCGGCACGGTGCTGACCCGGGCCGTCGTCCCGCTCATCGTGCTGACCGGGCAGGCGGACCGGCCCGTTCCGCCGGTGCTGGTCGAGCTGCCCGCCGGGCAGGTCGCGGCGCTGCTGGCCGGGGTCGCCGCCCTGCCGCTCGTGATCGTCGCGACGATGGCCCTCCGCCGCGGGGACCCGGCGGTCACACTGCGCCACCAGGGGGACCACTGATATGCGACACGACAACCGGGCGGCCACCGCCCCGTGGATCCGTACCCGGCTGCGTACCGCGCCCGGTGCGGCGGCGGCGCTCGCGGTGCTGGTGCTGGTGACGGCGTTCCTCGCCGCGGCGTTCCCCCGGGCCGTGGACGCGTACGAGACGAAGGGGCTGCGCCACGACATCGTGGCGGCGGACGCGGGCCGCAGTGCCGTGGAGGTCGCCCGCCCGCAGCCCGGTCTCGAACTGCCGCCGGCGCAGCGGGACGCCGAGGTGCGGAGCCCGGAGCTGTCGCGGGTGGGGGCCCGGCTCCTGAAGGCCCTGCCCGAACCCCTGCGCGCCGACGCCTCGTCCGTGGCGTACGGGGTGCGCACCACGAAGCCGGCCGTCGCGGACGAGCCCTGGCTGCCGAGGCCCGAAGCGCTTCCGCCGCAGCTCACGTACGTGGCGCAGACCGGGCTGAAGGAGCACGCCACCCTGTCCTCGGGCGCCTGGCCGACGACGCCGGAGAGGGTGACCTCGGACTCCCGCGAGGTGCAGGGCGCGGTCACCGAGGAGACGGCGGCCGAGCTGAAGGTGAAGGTAGGCGCGACCGTCGGGCTGCTCACCGCGGCTCAAGAGCCCGTCACCGTGACGATCACCGGCATCGTGGCTCCGCGTGACCCGCGGGGCAGCTACTGGTCCGCCGACCCACTGCTGCGCTCCCCGTCCCTGGTCCTGGACCCCGCGAGCCCCTTCCCGCAGCACTACTGGACCGGCACGGTCATGCTGGCCGAGGACGCCGGTCCGGTGCTGCTGAGCACGTCCGCCGAGCCCGTCCTCTTCTGGCGGATCCCGCCCGACCCGGCGCGGCTGACCGGGCCCGACGGCTCCCGGCTGACGTCCGTCATCGCCTCCCTGGAAAGCGGCCCGGGGCTGCTGAAGGTGCGGGAGATCGCCGGGGACACCGCGGTGGTCGCCACCGGACTCGGGCACATCGTGGAGGCCAACGCGCGGATGCGGGACGCGATCAGTCCCGTGATCGCGGTGGCCGCCCTCGGCATCGGCTCCGTGGCCGCCGTCGTGCTGCTGATGACCGGTGCCCTGATCGCCGCCCGCCGCCGAGGGGAACTGGCACTGATGCGCTCACGCGGCGGCTCGCTGCGCGGCATCGGCGGCCGGCTGCTCGCGGAGACCGCGGTGGCCGTGCTGCCCGCGAGCGCGTTGGGACTGCTCCTCGCGGTGCTGGTCGTGGGCGAGGGCCGGTGGTGGCCGGGAGCGCTCGCGGCGGCCGGGGTCGGCGTCCTGGTGTGCGTCGCCCTGCCGCTGCGGACGACGCTCCAGCACCTCCGGCCCATGCTGCACGGCGCCCGCGAGGACATGGTGAGCGCCCGGCCCTCGCGTCGGCGGACCGTCGCCGAACTGACCCTGCTCGTACTGGCGGTCGGCGCGGTGGCGGCGCTGCGCCGTCGCGGTACGTCGGCCACCGGCGGCACCGACCTGCTGGTCAGCGCGGCGCCCGTGCTGGTCGCGCTGATCGCGGCGCTGGTGCTGGTGCGGCTCTATCCACTGCCCCTGCGGCTCGCCGCCCGGCCGATGACCCGGCTGCGCGGGGCGATCGGCTTCCTCTCGCTGGCCCGCGCGGGCCGTTCCTCCGCCGGCGGGGCGCTGCCGCTGCTCGCCCTGCTGCTGGCGCTGGCCACCGCCGCGTTCGGCGGCTCGGTGATCGCCGGCATCGGGGACGCACGGGACGAGGCGGCTCTGGCGTCCGTCGGGGCGGACGCCCGGATCGACGGCGTGAGCGAGCGGGCGACGCTGCCCGACGGGCTGGTCCGCACGGTGCGCGATCTGGACGGCGTGCGGGACGCGACGCCGCTACGCGTCGAGTACAGCGTGAGCATGCCCGAGACCGAGGCCGGTGACGGCAACGCCCCGAGCGCCGGAACGGACGGCTCCGGTACGGGGACGGGCGGCGACGGAGGGAGCGCGGGCGAGGTGAGGACCGCGGCCCTGGTGGGCATCGATCCGGCCTCGTACGCCCGGCTGACCCGCGCGACCGGGCTGCCGGCCTTCCCGGCCGCCCGGCTGAAGGCCGCCGGCCCCTCGGCCCCGCCCGCCGGGGGCACGGAGTCCGACCCGGGACGCGTCCTGCCGGCCATCGCCTCCCCGGCGGTGGCGGCCCGCCTGGGCGGGGAACCGCGCGCGATCGACACGTTGTCCGGGGAGTTCATGGTCCAGGTCGTGGGGACCACCGCCCGTGTCCCCTCGGTCTCCTCCACGAACTTCCTGATCGTGAACTCCGCGTCCCTGGAGCGGAGCGCGCCCACCACGCTGCTCCTCACCGGCACACCGGACGCCGGAGAACTGCGCGCGGCGGTCGGCGGGAGCGGCGAGGAGTACGCCGTACAGACACGTTCCGAGGAGCGCGCACGGTATGTGAACACCCCGATGCAGGCGGGGGCCGAGCGGATCTACCTCGCGGCCGTCGCTGCGGGCGCCGGATACGCGCTGCTGGCCGTACTGCTGTCGCTGCTCCAGACCGCGCCGGAGCGCAGGACGCTGCTGGCCCGGCTGCGCACGATGGGGCTCACCACGGGGCAGGGCAGGCGGCTGCTGGCCTTCGAGGCGACGCCGCAGGCGCTGCTCGCGGCGGGTGGCGGCCTGTTCACCGGCTGGGCGACCATCGCCCTGCTCTCCCCCGGCATCGATCTGGTCCCGCTGGCGCTCGCGGGCGTCGCCGGATCGGACCCGGGTCCCGTCGCGCTGCGCACCGACCTCTGGTCGCTGGGGCTGCCGGCCGCCGGGGTCGTGGCGCTGGCCGCCGCGGTCGCGGGCGTCCAGGCGTGGTGGGCGAGCCGCCGCGGATCGATCACCGAACTCAGGGCAGGAGACTCCCGATGACCTCGTCCACCGACACGGCAGGCGCGGACGGCGCGGCCGAAACGACGCTGGCGGAGCTGGAACAGCGGGCCGCGGCCCGCCGGGACCGCCCTTCCTACGGGCATGACGCGCTGATCGCCTGCGATCGCGTGGTGCGGATCTTCACCACGGACGGGGTGGAGGTGCAGGCGCTCCAGGGCCTGGACCTGCTGGTCGCCGAGGGCGAGCTGATGGCCCTGGTGGGGGCGTCGGGCAGTGGCAAGTCGACCTTGATGAACATCCTGGCGGGCCTGGACGTGCCGACGGCGGGGTCCGCGAAGGTCGCGGGCTGCGATCTGCTGTCGATGGGTCCGAAGGAACGGCTGCGCTACCGCCGGGACGTGGTCGGCTTCGTCTGGCAGCAGACCGCCCGCAATCTGCTCCCGTATCTCAGCGCGATCCAGAACATCACCCTGCCCATGCAGCTGCGCGGCGGCGGGGCCAAGCGTGAACGGGCGGCCCGCGCCGAATCGTTGCTCGCCATGCTCGACATCGCGGACTGCCGTGACCGGCGGCCCCAGCAGCTGTCCGGCGGGCAGCAGCAGCGGGTGGCCATCGCGGTGGCCCTGGCCAACAACCCGTCCGTGCTGCTCGCGGACGAGCCGACCGGCGAGCTGGACTCGGCCACCGGGGAGCAGGTCTTCGCCGCCTTCCGGCGCGCCAACGAGGAGTTGGGCACCTCGATCGTGATCGTCACCCATGACCAGGCGGTCGCGAACGAGGTGCGGCGCACGGTCGCGATCCGCGACGGCCGTACGTCCTCCGAGGTACTGCGCCGCACGGAGGTGGACGCGGCGACCGGCCAGGAGTCGCAGGTGGCCCGGGAGTACGCGATGCTCGACCGGGCGGGGAGGCTCCAGCTTCCCGCGGACCACACGCGGACGCTGGGCATGGAACACCGGGTGCTGCTGGAGCTGGAGAAGGATCACATCGGCGTGTGGCCGGACGCGCACGGGGCCCCGGGGAGCGCCCCGGAGAAGCCGGACGCTTCTTCCGAGGCCCCGAAGGAGAAGTAGGGCGAGTCCGCCGGTTCCGGCGGCTCAGCCGGGCTCGACCGACAGGCCGAACCCGCCGAGCCCGCCGGCCGGGTCGCGGCGCAGCGCGATCGAGCCGAAGGGTGTCCGCAGCCGCAGCCAGCCGCCCGCGGCGAGCAGCGAGACGGGGAAGTCCGGGCCGGGGCGCAGGAAGCCGAGGGACTGGGCCGCGTGCACGGCGCGCAGGGGCAGCTCTGTCGCCCCGACCGGCCGGGACCAGATCTCACGGCCGATGCGTTCCCGCTCGGCGCGGGTGCGGTGTGCCTCGGGCAGGGCCTCGTCCCGGGCGCGGAACTCGGCGACGGCGGTCTCCAGCGAGGCCCGCAGAGCGTCCGGCCGGGGCAGCCCCGACTGCTCCCGCCAGGGTCCCCGGGGCGGGAGGACCCCGGTCCAGGGCGGCCCGGTGACGGGGGCGGGCAGCGCCCCGCCCGCGTCGGCGTCGGCCGTACCGGGGACGTCGAGGGTCTCCAGCAGCTCCCCGGCCGACACCGTGACGTCGAGCGTCTCGGGGCGGGCCAGGCGGGCGGTGCGGATGGCGAGGACCTCGAAGGAGGGCGGGCGGCCGAACACGGCCAGCGCGTCGCCGCCGCCCGCCTGCAACCGCACCGCGGCGGCCCGGTCGTAGTGGAGCAGCCGGCCGAGGAAGGCGGCGAGATCCGCCGCCTCCCTCGCCTCGGCGAACCGCAGGGTCTGCACGGGCAGGGTCATGCCGCGGCGGGCTCCTCTGCGAGGTACTGCTGGAGGAAGAGCTTCTCCTCGGCGGAGATCCGCCGGGGCCGCTCCGCCGCCAGGTCGTACGGCACGACCACGGTCGAGGCGCGTACGTACACCTGGTCGGCGTCCTTGATCTCATAGGCGATCGTCAGGGACGCGGCGCCGATCCTCGTGACCCACGACTCGACGGTCACCGGCTCGTGCCGGTGGACCAGCGGCCGTACGTAGTCGATCTCGTGGCGGGCCACGACGGACCCGCCCGAGAACGACGGCGAGCCGTCCCCCGGCGCCAGCCGGAACATGAAGTCGATGCGCGCCTCCTCCAGGTAGCGGAGGAAGACCACGTTGTTGACGTGGCCGAAGGCGTCCATGTCCGACCAGCGCAGGGGGCAGCTGTAGAGGTGACGAGCCAAGACGATCAGCCTCGCGTGAGCTTCTTGTACGTGGCACGGTGCGGGCGGGCCGCGTCCGCGCCGAGACGCTCGACCTTGTTCTTCTCGTACGACTCGAAGTTGCCCTCGAACCAGTACCACTTGGAGTCACCCTCGTAGGCGAGGATGTGCGTGGCGACGCGGTCCAGGAACCAGCGGTCGTGGGAGATGACCACCGCGGCGCCCGGGAACTCCAGGAGGGCGTTCTCCAGCGAGGAGAGCGTCTCGACGTCGAGGTCGTTGGTGGGCTCGTCGAGGAGCAGCAGGTTGCCGCCCTCCTTGAGCGTCAGCGCCAGGTTGAGACGGTTGCGCTCACCACCGGACAGGACGCCGGCCGGCTTCTGCTGGTCCGGGCCCTTGAAGCCGAACGCGGAGACGTAGGCGCGCGAGGGCATCTCGACCTGGCCGACGTTGATGTAGTCCAGCTCGTCCGAGACGACGGCCCAGAGGGTCTTCTTCGGGTCGATGTTGGCGCGGGACTGGTCGACGTAGGAGATCTTGACCGTGTCGCCGACCTTGATCGCGCCGCTGTCCGGCGTCTCCAGGCCCTGGATCATCTTGAACAGCGTGGTCTTGCCCGCGCCGTTCGGACCGATGACGCCGACGATGCCGTTACGGGGCAGCGTGAACGACAGGTCGTCGATGAGGACCTTGTCGCCGAATGCCTTCGAGAGGTTCTCGACCTCGACGACGATGGAGCCGAGCCGCGGGCCCGGCGGGATCTGGATCTCCTCGAAGTCCAGCTTCCGCATCTTGTCGGCCTCGGCCGCCATCTCCTCGTACCGGGCGAGACGGGCCTTGGACTTGGTCTGGCGCCCCTTGGCGTTCGACCGCACCCACTCCAGCTCTTCCTTGAGCCGCTTCTGGCGCTTCTCGTCCTTGCGGCCCTCGACCTTGAGCCGGGTGGCCTTCTTGTCGAGGTACGTGGAGTAGTTGCCCTCGTAGGGGATCGCGCGGCCGCGGTCGAGCTCCAGGATCCACTCGGCGACGTTGTTCAGGAAGTACCGGTCGTGGGTGACGGCGACGACGGCACCCGAGTACTTCGAGAGGTGCTGCTCCAGCCAGTTCACCGACTCGGCGTCCAGGTGGTTGGTGGGCTCGTCGAGGAGGAGCAGGTCCGGGGCCTCGATGAGGAGCTTGCAGAGCGCCACGCGGCGCTTCTCGCCACCGGAGAGGTTGGTGACCGGCCAGTCGCCGGGCGGGCAGCCCAGGGCGTCCATGGCCTGCTCCAGCTGGGCGTCCAGGTCCCAGGCGTTGGCGTGGTCCAGGTCCTCCTGGAGCTTGCCCATCTCCTCCATCAGCGCGTCGGAGTAGTCGGTCGCCATGAGCTCGGCGACCTCGTTGAAGCGCTTGAGCTTGCCCATGATCTCGGCGGCGCCGTCCTGGACGTTCTCCAGGACCGTCTTCTCCTCGTTCAGCTTCGGCTCCTGCATGAGGATGCCGACACTGAAACCGGGGGACAGGAACGCGTCGCCGTTGGACGGCTGCTCCAGACCCGCCATGATCTTCAGCACCGTGGACTTACCGGCGCCGTTGGGCCCCACGACACCGATCTTGGCGCCGGGCAGGAAGTTCAAGGTGACGTCATCAAGGATCACCTTGTCGCCGTGCGCCTTGCGCGTCTTGCGCATGGTGTAGATGAACTCAGCCAAGAGAAACCGTCCGGCAGCAATAGAGGTGTGAGCAGATACACCCCATCTTGCCTGACGTCCATCCCCGGACGGAAACCCGTCCACCCACCGGGGGCGAACGGGTCACCTCACGCGTCCGGGTGTTCACCCACCGTCGGTGTGCGGATGCGGCCGGCGGAGGAGGAAGACGGCGCCGCCGCCCACGACGAGCAGTCCGATGGCGACGGCGGCCAGCATCGGCGTGGCACTGGAGCCGCCCGTGGCGGCGAGGTCGCCCTCCGCCCCCGACGTACCGGAACCGGTCGTGGCCGGGACGGACCGCTGGGCGCTCTGCGTCCCGATCTCGTTGCCGCCGCCGTCGCCCTCGTTCTCCCGGTCCAGGACGCTGCCGCGGGTCGCGCAGTCCAGCACCCCGGTGAAGGTCCTGCCGAATCCGGCGGGCCCGGTGATGGTGAAGCCGTACGCCTGGTCCTCGACGACGGGGACGGTCACCGTGCGGGTGGCCCCGGCGGCGACGGTGTGCTCCTCGCCGGCCAGCTCGAAGGTGAACGGCTCGTCGCCCTGGTTGGCGGCCGTGACGTCCACACCGCCCGCGGCGCAGTTCTTCCGCGCGCTGAGCGCGGGGGCGGGGCCCGTGGCGGCCCAGGCGGCGTCGGCCCGGGCGGAGACCGTGGACTGGCTGGAACCGGCCAGGATCTGGGTCTGGGTGCGGCCGACCCCGGCGAAGGCACGGCCGACCGGCACGGATGCGGTGGCCTGGACGGACAGGGAAGCGGTGCCGTCCGCGGCGTCCTCCGGCACGTCGAAGTAGAGCCGGTCGCCGTCCGCCGCGGCGGTGACCGGGGCGCCCTTCTCGTCCGTGACGGCGATGCCTCCGCCCGCCGCGTCCACCGGAGGGGACACCGAGACCTGGTCCGCGTCCGTGCGGACGGTCACCGGGCCGAGCCGTTCGCCGGCCCGGCCGGAGACGGCGGCCGGCTCCAGGGTCAGCGAGGCCCGGGGTTCCTTCGTCCTGCGCGCGCTGCGGTGGAGCCAGTCGGCGAGCTTCTCCGCCTGCTTGTCCGACGCGGTGACATCGGCGTCGTCCGAGTAGCGCCAGATGGCGACCTGGGTGCCCGCGGCGGCGGTCCGCTCGGTCAGCGGACCGGTGCCGGCCGCCTCGGCGAGCGCGGCCAGGTCGTCGACCTGGGGGTAGGAGTGCCGGAGGATCCAGCGGATCTTCCCCGCGTCCCGGTTGCCGCTCAGCGAGGTCTCGGCCCAGGGCGTCTCCACATACTTCGCCTGGTCCTGGGTGGGGTTGTGGAGGTCGATGCCGTAGGTCTTGAGCTTGCCGCCGCCGTCCACGGTCATCTCGAACAGCCCGGCGGGCAGCTCCTGGGTCCGGTCGGGTGCACCGCCCTCGCCCTCGATGCGGAGTACGGCACTGTCGAAGGTCTTCAGCCCGTCGAGCACCGCGGCCGCGCCGTCGTGGTGCTGGCCCGGGTCGTCGGCCGCCGCCGGTCCGGCGCCGACGAGCGCGGCCGCGGCGACGAGACCGGAGACCAGCAGCGCGGCGGCCGGGCGGAGGCTCCCGCGTCCCGGGGGCGCTCCCGTCGTGCCGGACGACGCAACGGACGCTGAAGACGCAAAATACACAGAATTCCCCTCCGGGCGAGGCCCTCGCGCTTGGTGCGCGTGTGGGGAATGCCTCGCCAGCAGACCCAAGTGACCCGTGAGCTCTGGGAATCCTAAGGAACGGGCGAAGGGCAGTCCCCCGTACTGCCCTTGCACAACCATTCCGAATCGGAATCGTTATCGCGCGATGCTGGGCACGAACAGCCCTTTCAGGACACTGCCGCCATTGCTCCGACGTGTTCCCGCTGTTTCGTCGGCCTCTCCGCGTCGCCGTCCGTGATGCGCTCCGGACGCTCCGTCAGAACGGGTTCCGCTCTGGTCGCCCGGCGGAAGGCGGCCGTCCCCCGGCTCAGGTCATGGCCGACGGCGATGGCCTCGACGTCGACGAACACCCGGCGCTGACCACCCTGTTCCTCTTCCCTGACCTTCAAACGGCCGTGCACGACCAAGGGTTCTCCGACCGAAACGGAACTGGCCAGATTCGCCGCGAGCGTTCGCCAGGACCAGACGGTGTAGAAGCTGGTACGGCCGTCTGCCCAGAGCTGTTTCTCGCGGTCCCAGCGCCGCGGAGTCACGGCGAAACGGAATCGCGCCATTCCGCCGGTGGACGTCTCCCGGAACTCCACCGCCGTCGCGGCGTTGCCCACCAGTGTCACCAAGGTCTCGTTCATTTCCCGCCCCGATCTCCCCGTAGTCCTTCGTTGACCTCTTGGCGCTTCGCGGACCTTCGTGGTCCCTTCGTGTTCCCTTCCTGGCCCTTCCTGGTCCTTCCTGGTCCCCTCTTGGTGCTTCGTGGCCCCTGCTGGCCCCTCCCGGCCCCCTTCTGGCCCCTCTTGCTCTCTCCTCGCCCTCCCTCGTGGTCCTTCATCGCCGTCGTACCAGCGCCGCGTGACCCGACGGACTCCATGGTGGACGCCGGACGGGAATCGCGTCGGGGCCTGTGGACTACCCGCCGGTTGTGGAAAACTCCGTCACCGTCACGTACCGCTCGCGCACTTCCCGGTAGCGCACCAGCTCGGCCGCGACGGGGTCCAGGACCCTGGCCCGGCCGCACCCGGCCGCCGCCTCGCGCAGTCGCCGCTCGGCGTCCTGCCCGTAACGCCGGGCCGGTCCCCGGATGGCCGCGGCGCAGGACCACTCCACCAGCGGGCCGCCGACGACTCCGGCCAGCATGACGAGCGCGGGCGTGACGAGCCCCGGCTCCAGGACGCCGATGATCTGGCCGACCAGCCACAGCCCGCCGAAGACCTGGAGGAGCGTCATCGCCACCTGCGCCAGCACCGCCGCCGGCCACCACTTCGGCCGGGGCGGCTTGGCCGGACGGCCGGTGAGCGGTGCGCCCGCGACGGCGCCCTGCCCGGTCTCCGCGCCCCCGCCCCGCTTGGACGCGCCAGGGGCGCCGGTCTTGACCGCCAGTTCGTCCAGCGCCTCGGGCAGCCCGTCCGCCCCGGTGAACGCGGCCTCGCGCACCGCCTGCGCCCAGGGGCCGGGGAGCCCGTCGGCCGCGTCGTCCGCGACGATCCGCACAGCCTGCTCCACCCGCTGCCGGGCCGTCAGTTCCTCCTCGGGCGGGGTGAGCGCCTGGCCCATCCGGTCCAGGCTGCCGGGCAGGCCCCGGTTCTCGTACCACCGCCAGAGCCGCAGCCACGGGGTCCCGCAGGCCCGCCCGGCGTTCCTGCGCCACTCCCGCTCGGCGGCCTGTCCGGCGGCCGCCGCGCCCACGGCCTCGGCCAGCCGGTCGGTGAACTCCTCGCGGGCCCGCTCGCCGAGGCCGGGCCGCCCCTCGGCCACGTACACGGGGCGCAGCCGCGCCGCCGCCGCGTCGACGTCGGCGGAGAGGCGGCGGGTGGCGGCCGTGCGGTCCTGGACGAAGCGGCCGATCATCTCGCGGAGTTCGGGCACCCCGTCGCCGGTGAGCGCGGACAGGGACATCACGGTGGCCCCGGGTTCGCCGTGCTCGCCGAGTGCGATGCCGTCCTCGTCGAGGAGGCGGCGCAGATCGTCGAGCACGAGGTCGGCCGCCTCGCCGGGCAGCCGGTCGGTCTGGTTGAGGACGACGAAGGTGACCTCCGCGTGTCCGGCGAGCGGGCGCAGGTAGCGCTCGTGGAGGGCGGCGTCGGCGTACTTCTCCGGGTCGACGACCCAGATCACCGCGTCGACCAGGGCCAGCACCCGGTCCACCTGGTCGCGGTGCTCGGTGGCCGCCGAGTCGTGGTCGGGCAGATCGACCAGGACGAGTCCCTGGAGGGTCTCGTCGGAGGCGGAGGGGCCGGGGTGGGGCCTGCGGCGCAGCCGGCCGGGGACGGCGAGGCGGTCCAGCAGCCCGGCGGCCCCGTCGGTCCAGCTGCAGGCGATGGGCTGGGAGGTGGTGGGCCGGCGCAGCCCGGTGTCGGAGATCGGGGCCCCGGCGAGCGCGTTGAACAGGGTGGACTTCCCGCTGCCGGTGGCTCCCGCGACGGCGATGACCGTGTGCCGTGAGGAGAGCCGCTGCCGGGCGGCGGCCTCGTCGAGCACGCGTCCCGCCTCGGCGAGGGTGTCCCGGTCGAGCCGGGCGCGGGAGAGCCCGACGAGTTCGCGCAGGGCGTCCAGCCGGAGCGGCAGCGGCCCGCCGGAGGGCAGATACGCCTCGACCTGCGGCTCCGCGTCGTCCTCGGCGGGCGTACGGGGCGCGGGCTGCCCGACCGCCTCGCGGGTCCGGGCCGCCGCCGCGCGCCGGGCGATGAGCCCGTCGTCCCAGCGACCGCCCCCGCCGTCCGGCGTGCCCCGGTCCCGTTTCCCTGTGCCGCCGCCGTTTCCGTTGTCCTGGCCCTCGTCCGTGACGGCAGTCATCGCTGCCACCTCTCCTTCTGCAGTACGGAAAGCGCGGCGATCAGTTCGGCCTGGGGTTCGGGGGCGACGTCGAGCGCGTCGAGCGGGGCCAGGCGGCGGTCGCGTTCACCGCCGAGGACCTGGTCGAGGTAGGTCGTCAGCAGCTCGCCGCCCTTGTCACGGAGGCGCAGCGCGCCCTGTGCGCCGATGCGTTCGGCGAGCTGCTCCCCCGCCGCACGGGCGCGCCGTCCGCCGAGGAGGGCGGCCGCGAGCAGCGCGGCGACGGTCTCGGGGGCGGGCGCCACGTTGCGTTCGAGCCGGCGCACCTCCTCCTCGGCCAGCTCCTCCAGGACCCGCCGCCAGCGGCGTACGGCGACGGCGATCCGCCCGTCGACGTCCTCCGCCGGCCCCCACCCGCCGGCCTCCCGCCCGGCGTACTCGAACCGGAACAGGCTCCCGGCGGGCTCGCGGCCCCACTGGGCGCGGATCTTTTCGTCGGCGGCCGAGACCGAGCACTGGAGCAGGGCCACCAGGCTGTCGACGAGGGCGTCGAGGAGTTCCTCGGGCGAGCTGTAGAGCGGGTACCCGCGCCACCGGGTCCGCGCGTCACCGGAGAGGACCGCCCCGTTCTGGAGGCGGCGACGGATCCGGGCGGCCTCCTTGCCGTACGCGTCCTCGACCACTCCGGTCAGCCGTACGGAGGCGGCGTACTGGGCGGCGACGGCGGAGGCCAGTGAGGGCATCCGCGCGTTGAGCGACTCGATGACGCCCGACGCGGTGCGTCCGACCGCCTGCTGCCGGGCGGCCGGATCCTGGGCGCGGTGGGCGAGCCAGGCGCGCAGCGGAGCCACGGCGGTGGTGGGGAGCAGTCCGCTGCCGCCGCCCGCGGACTCGGGCAGTTCCGGGATGGTGAACCGGGGTACGTCCCCGAGTCCGGCCCGGGTCAGCAGCGCGGCGTACTGCCGGGACACCTCGGCGATCACCTGGTGGGGCACCCGGTCGAGGACGGTGACGAGGGCCGCGTCGTACTCCTTCGCGGTACGCAGCAGGTGCCAGGGCACGGCGTCGGCGTAGCGCGAGGCGGTGGTGACCATGACCCAGACGTCGGCGGCGCAGATGAGTTCGGCGGCGAGGACCCGGTTGCGGACGACGAGCGAGTCGATGTCGGGGGCGTCCAGGAGCGCGAGTCCCCGGGGCAGGCTCACCGCGGTCTCCACGCGCAGCGCGGTCTCCCCGTCCCCTCCGCGGGCGGCGAGGTCGTCCAGCCCGTCCGGGTCGGGTGCCTGCCCCGGCGGCAGCCAGATCCGGGTGAGCTGCGGCAGCACCCGCACTCCGGCGAACCAGTGGTGGTCGTCGGGGTGACAGACCAGGACCGGCGTCCGGGTGGTGGGCCGCAGCACCCCGGCCTCACTGACCCGGCAGCCCACCAGCGAATTGACGAGGGTGGATTTCCCGGCCCCGGTGGATCCGCCGATCACGGCGAGCAGCGGCGCCTCGGGGTCCTTGAGGCGTGGCAGGAGGTAGTCGTCGAGCTGGGCGAGGAGTTCGACCCTGGTCTGCCGGGCGCGTTCGGCCCCCGGCAGGGGCAGTGGAAGACGCACGGCGGCGACACGGTCGCGCAGGGCGGAAAGTGCGTCGATGAGCTGAGGCCGTACGTCCATGGTCACCACATGCGAAGAATGCCCAATTTTAGAGCCTTTTTGAAGCGTATAGCCCCCTCTGCGCGGCGGTTCCACCCTCTTGACAGAGTCAGGACAGAGGGGACGAGTGGGACGGGGGCATAACGACTGCACAACACCCGGCACGCGGGGCGCGAAAAGCGATGCAGGAATCGCACCTACCTGCGATTATCGTTTCGCTTCACTGAACCTCCACATCGTGCCACGCAGGTGAAGCACCCGGGTCCAGGGGATCGGAGCCCTATCCTTGTCCCGGCACGGCCACGGAACCACCGATCAGGACTCCCGGCCCCCGTAGCTCAGTGGATAGAGCAGGCGCCTTCTAAGCGCTTGGCCGCAGGTTCGAGTCCTGCCGGGGGCGCACCGACCGCACGACCGAGAGGCCCTCCGCGCAGGGGGGCCTTTCGCCGGTCAGAGGCACGTTAGCGAGCACGCTGTCACGTCCGCGTAAGCAGGGCCCGCCCCCGGCGTGCCCGAGCGGGTCCCACTCCCGGCGTGCCCGAGCGGGGGCCGCCCCCGGCGTACGGACCCGCGTCGCGGAAGCGTCGGCGCGTGCGGAGGGGCGCGGCATAGGCGCGCGGAGGGGGCGCGGCGGGGTCACGGCGGGTGGCGCCGGGTGGGCGGCCGTGGCGCGGGGCAGGGGATCGGCGGGCCTCGGCGCCGTAAACATCGGTCAGCAGTTCGGGTCTCCCCGGAGGGGAGTTCGGCACCGGCGGAACCTTCCGTCCGGCGGGACGTTCGGCAGGGCGTGGGAGCGGGCAAATCGCTCATGTGAGCCCGAAGGCGGACCCCGCCGCAGGGCGCTCCCGTACCGCCCCCCCCTCACCCGGCAGATGCACACGACTCCCGCCGTGGTCCACCCGCCGGTCCCATCGCCCGCACAGCGAAGCGCCCGCGTGAACTACGCACATCAGGGAAAGGAGCGCCGCGATGGCGACGCCACTGTCCGCCGACAAGCTGCTGAAAGCCCTCCGCGACGAAGGTCTCCACGTCGTCGAACACCGGAGCTGGCGTACCAACAACCGTAATCACAAGGGCGCCTGGGGACCGACGCACGGGGTGATGATCCATCACACCGTCACCTCCGGCACCACATCCTCGGTCGAGCTCTGCTACAACGGCCACTCCGCCCTCCCCGGCCCGCTCTGCCACGGGGTCATCGCCAAGGACGGGTCCGTCCACCTCGTGGGGAACGGGCGGGCCAACCACGCCGGGCTCGGTGACGACGACGTGCTGCGCGCCGTCATCGCGGAGAAGGCGCTGCCCCTGGACAACGAAGCCAACACCGACGGCAACCGGCACTTCTACGGCTTCGAGTGCATCAACCTCGGCGACGGCAAGGACCCCTGGCCGGCGGCCCAACTGCTGGCGATCGAGCGGGCCGCCGCCGCCGTCTGCCGGGCGCACGGCTGGTCGCAGCGGTCGGTGATCGGGCACCTGGAGTGGCAGCCGGGCAAGGTCGATCCGCGCGGGTTCACCATGAACTCGATGCGCACGCGGATCGGCAAGCGGCTCGGCGGCTCCCCGGACGGCCCCTCCGATCCGCCACCGAAACCGAGACACGAGCCGTTCCCGGGAGCGGCGTTCTTCAGGGTCGGCCGCAGGAGCGCGATCATCACGGCGATGGGCAAGCGACTGGTGTCCGAAGGCTGCGGCAGGTACACGGTGGGGCCCGGGCCCAACTGGTCCGAGGTCGACCGGAAGTCGTACGCCGCCTGGCAGCGCAAGCTGGGCTACTCGGGCGGCGACGCGGACGGCATCCCCGGCAAGACCAGTTGGGACCGGCTCAAAGTGCCCAACGTCTGACGGGCGTACGCCCCTGGACACCTGCCGAACGGTCCGCCGCCGGGCTCAGAGGGCGGGGCGGTCGACGAGCCGGGTGCGAGCGGCGGGGGCCGGGAGGCCGGACCGGAGCCCCCGCCCTACAGGGCGACCGCCAGCAGTACGCACGCCACCAGATTGAACGCCGTGCGGACCTGGTGGAAGGTGTTCCAGCGGGTCTCGAACGCCGTGCGGGCCGCGCTGTCGTCGCCGCCCTCCGACGCGGCGAGGGCGTTGTTGAGCGGGATGTTCCCGGCGACGGTCACCAGATGACTGGCGACCACGCAGATCAGCGCCCCCAGGATGGCGGGGCCCGCCACCGCGCCGTGCTCACCGAGGCCGGTGAAGAAGGCGGCGGCGGGCAGCGCGACCACACCGAGGAACAGGACCAGGAAGACCGGGCCGGGGACCTTGTCGTTGAAGCGGCTCATGGCGGCGGTGAACTGTTCGTCCGTCAGGGCCGCGAGGCCGGGCATGATCGCGATCAGGAAGGTCAGCATGAAG
This sequence comes from Streptomyces sp. NPDC091649, assembly GCF_044756785.1. Taxonomy (NCBI): domain Bacteria; kingdom Bacillati; phylum Actinomycetota; class Actinomycetes; order Kitasatosporales; family Streptomycetaceae; genus Streptomyces; species Streptomyces sp. NPDC091649. Next base: position 256,318 of record NZ_JBIVTR010000002.1, read on the forward strand.
CCCGCGTAGAGGCCGTTGACGATCACGGAGAGCACCAGGAACAGGGAGGTCATGGCGGACATCATGGCCTGGACCGGCCATCCGCACGGCCCATTTTCGCCGGACCGTGCCCAGCCCATCAGCCGGGTGACGGCGCCCGCCGCCCTTCTCGCCCCACCGTGCCAACTCCCCCTGCTCCTCACGCTCCTCCCGCTCCTCCTCGTCTTCCGGCGGCTCCTGCCCTGCCCGCCTCCCCCGCATCTGGCGCCCGTCCAGTTCTTCCCGTCCCCCTTGTTCCCTCCCGCCCCTCCCGCCCCTCCCGTCCCAGCCTTCTTGGTCTCTCCCCCCTCCCTGATCTCCCTCGCGGGGTGAGCCTTCTCAGCCGATCTCGCCCTCGGACGGCTCCGGCCGGTCGTCCGTTCCGGCTCCGCCCCGGAGCCGGTCCGCCTGGCCGATGGCCTTGGCCAGCTTCGCGACGGAGCTGTCCTCGGTGGCCTTCGCCAGCTCGCCCGCCCGGGTGGCGAGTGTGCCGAGGCCGGGTGCGCCCGGCAGGTCGCCGCCCCTCAGGTGATCGGCGAAGTAGGCGGCGACGGCCGCGACCTGGAGCCGGTCGTCCTCGCCGCCCCACAGGGAGCCGTCGATCGCCCCGGTCGTCGCGGTTCCGGTTTCCTCCCGGGCCTCGCGGGTCCTGGGGTCGAGCCAGCGGACGGTGGCCTTGGCCACGGTGCCGGACGCGCCCTCGCGCAGCCGTACGGCGTACAGAGCGGTCACCGTGTGGCCGGGGCCGACCTCGCCGCCGTCGACGCTGTCGTCGCGGAAGTCCTCGTCGGCGACCTTGCGGTTCTCGTAGCCGATCAGGCGGAACTGCTTCACCCTCTTCCGGTCGAACGCCACCTGGGCCTTGGCGCCACGGGCCCGGATTTCGAGGTGGGCGGGCAGCTGGCCGACGAAGACCTTGCGGGCCTGCTCCTCGTCACCGACGTAGGTGGTGTTCCCGTCGCCCTTGTTGGTGAGCTGTTCCATGAACGCGTCGCCGTAGTCGCTTCCGACGCCGACGCCGAAGAGGGTGATGCCGTACTCGCGGCGGGCGGACTCGATCTTCTCCAGGATTCCGTCGGCGTCGGTGTCACCGGTGTTGGCGAGGGCGTCGGAGAGGAGCACCACCCGGTTGGTCGCGCCCTTGCGGTGGCCCTCGACCGATTCCTCGTAGCCGAGGGTGATACCCGCCTCGACGTTGGTGGACTGGGCCGGCCGCATCTCCTCCACCACGTCCTTGATCCGGTTCCGGTTGCCCTTCAGGCGGGTCATGGGAAGCCGGGTCTCGGCCTCGTCGCTGAAGGTGACCAGCGAGAGGGAGTCGTCGTCGCGCAGTTCGTCGGTGAGGATGGCCAGGGACTTCCTGACCAGGTCCAGGCGTCCGGTCTCGGCCATGGAACCCGAGATGTCGACGACGAAGGTGAGGGCGGCGGGCGGACGTTCAGCGGTCGAGGGTGCGGCCTCGGTGGCCAGACCGACGCGCAGCAGCGACCAGTCGGAGGCTCCGGTTCCGCTGCCCCCGCCCTTCCCCGCGCCGATGCGTGCCCCGTCGACGTTCACCGAGAAGCCGTTGCCCTTCGGCCGTTCGTACCCCTGGCGGAAGCTGTTGACGAACTCCTCGGGGCGCACCTCCTCGGGGGCGGGCAGCCTGCCGTCGCCGAGGGTGCGGCGCGCGTAGCCGTAGCTGGCGGTGTCCACGTCCAGGGCGAAGGTGGAGAGGTAGTCGGGCGCCTCGGCGTCGGGCTTCGCCGTGCCCCCGGCCTCCTCCCCCGGTGCGGCCGACCGGCCCCGCTCGGACGCCGCCGCGTCCGGCGCGGGCTGTCCGCCGCCGGACGGCCCCTGCCCCTTGCGCGTACCCGAACTGAGGTCGCGCGTACTCTCCGTCCCGCTGTCGCCGCCGCCGCAGGCGGTGAGGAGCACGGCTGAGGCCAGGAGGAGCGCCACGGCTCCCGCCCGGCCGCCCGTCCGGCTCCCGGCCCGGCCCCCTGCCCGCTTCTCGTGTCGCCGGCTGATCTGGTGCATGCGTAACCCCCCACGTCGTCACGATGTCCTCGACATCTGTGAATGTGACGTACGGGGCCGCCGAACGGAGTCGACGAAAGCGTTGCGGAACCATCTCGATGCGGCAACAGCGGGCGGGAAGCCGGTGGAACATCAGGTTCAGGACACGATGTCCTTACGACTGAACCCGCGGAAGGCCAGGGCGAACAGGATCAGGGCATAGGTCACGGATACGGCCGTGCCCTTGATCATGCCGCCCCACTCCAGTTGCGGCTGGAGCGCGTCGGCCCAGGCGAACTGCCAGTGCGCGGGCAGGAAGTCGCGCCAGGAGCCGAGCGCGGTGACCGCGTCGAGCACGTTGCCGACGATGGTGAGGCCCACCGCGCCGCCGACCGCGCCGAGCGGGGCGTCCGTCTTCGTGGAGAGCCAGAACGCCAGTCCCGCGGTGACCAGTTGGGAGACGAAGATGAACGCCACGACGATCGCGAGGCGGGGCACGGCGTCCCCGGCGGTCAGCGCGCCCCCGGTGGGCAGTTTCAGCGGGCCCCACCCGTAGGCCGCCGTGCCCGCCACCAGCGCGACGAGCGGCAGCAGCACCATCGCGGCCAGGCTGAAGCCGAGTGCGACGACGAGCTTGGACCACAGCAGCCGGACCCGGGGCACGGGTGCGGCGAGCAGATAGCGCAGGGAGGACCAGCTCGCCTCGGAGGCGACCGTGTCCCCGCAGAACAGGGCCACGGGTACCACGAGCAGGAATCCCGCCGAGACGAACAGCGAGGTGGCGGCGAAGTTCGCGGCGGACTCGGTCGCCACGTCCATCAGGTTGATCCGGCTGCCGCCCCGGCCCCCGCCGTCCTCGCCGTCGGGCGTGCCGCCGATCGCGAAGGCGATGATCAGGATGAAGGGAAGGGCGGTGAGGACCCCGCCCATGAGCAGGGTGCGCCGCCTGCGCAACTGCCGCATGGCCTCGACGCGGAGGGGAAGCGTGCGCGTGGCGCGGTAGCCGGGGGCCTCGGGGTGTTCGGTTCCCACCCGGGCCTCGGGGGGCTGGACGGGGGCGCTCATGCTGCTCCTCCGGAGATCAGGGTGAGGAAGGCGTCCTCCAGGCGGCGGTGCGGGCCGACGCCGGTGACCGGGACGTCGAGCCGGACGAGGTCGGCGACGAGCCGCGAGGTGGTGGCCCCGTCCAGGCGGACGAGCAGCCCGCGCCCGTCGTCGGTGCGGACGGCGGAGCCGATCCCGGGCAGGGCGGCCACCTTCTCCGCCAGCGGCTCGGACACCTCATCCGCCGTGGTCACCAGGACCATGTCGCCGGACCCGGTGATCTCGGCGACCGGTCCGGCCTGGACGAGCCGGCCCCGGTCCATGACGACCAGGTGGGTGCAGGACTGCTCGACCTCGGAGAGGAGGTGGCTGGAGACGATGACCGTCCGGCCGCCGGCCGCGTACCGGATCATCACGTCCCGCATCTCGCGGATCTGCGGCGGGTCGAGGCCGTTGGTCGGCTCGTCGAGGATGAGGAGGTCCGGCATGCCGAGCATGGCCTGGGCGATGGCGAGCCGCTGCCGCATGCCCTGGGAGTACGTCCGTACGGCGCGGGCGAGCGCGTCGCCGAGGCCGGCGATCTCCAGGGCCTCGTCGATGTGCGCGTCCTCGGCGGGGCGGCCGGTGGCCTGCCAGTACAGGTCGAGGTTGGCGCGTCCGGACAGGTGCGGCAGGAATCCCGCACCCTCCACGAACGCCCCGACCCGGGACAGCACCGGCGCACCCGGCCGGATGGCCTGCCCGAAGACGCGGATCTCGCCCTCGTCGGGGGCGATGAGCCCCATGAGCATGCGCAGGGTGGTCGTCTTGCCCGCGCCGTTGGGCCCGAGGAGCCCGAGGACCTGGCCCTTCTCGACGCGGAAGGACAGCTCGCGCACGGCGTACCGGTCGACCGCCTTCGCGTACTTCTTCGACAGACCGGTGATCTGGAGCGGTACGTCGGTGAGCGCGGGTTCCGGGGCGGGCGTCGCGGTCCGGCGGCGGGCGGTGAGCAGCAGACCGGCCGCGATGACGGCGGCGGCGGCCGGGAGGCCCCAGGTCCACCACGGCAGGGTGGCCGCCGCGGTCGTCACCGCGGGCGCGGTGGGGATGGTGAGGGGCCCCTCGGCGGTGACGGTGTACGTGGCGGGCTCGGCCGGGGACGCGTAGCCGAGGTCGGTCGCGGAGAACACGAGGCGCAGCCGGTGTCCGGCGTCGAAGTCGTGGTCCACGGCGGGCAGCGCCAGTTCGACCGTCTTGCCCTGCTGGTCGGGGGTGATCCGGTAGGGGGCGACGAGCTGGTGGGGCAGCACCTGCTGCCTGCCGTCCGGCGACACGTCGTACACCTTGCCGAAGAGCACCGCGTCCCGGTCGCCGCTCGCCGTCACGTTCACCTTGACGGTGGGGGTGCCGGTGACGCGTACGGAGGTGTCCAGGGGGGCGGACTCGAAGCGGGCGAACTGACCGGGGAAGTCGAGTGAGAGGCCGACGCCGAGGGAGGAGAGCTGGGCGAGTCCGCCGCCGATGCCGGGCACGGCGGAGATGGCGGGCGGTGCGGACCCGGCCGGGTTGCGGAAGGTCTTCGTCCCGCCGCCGAGCGCGATGTCCCGGCCGCCGCTGCGCAGCCCCGGGTAGGTGTCGCTGCTCGCGCCGCGCAGGAGGGCGGCGCCGTCGGTGGAGTCGACGCCTCCGGTCCGGGTGACGCGGAAGGCGGGCCCGGTTCCGGTGCCGGTGTCCTCCTTCAGATAGCGGTCGAACCAGTCCCCCACGCGCCCTTCGACGCGTCCGGCCTCACTGTCGCCGCCGTCGTGCCCGCCGGAGATCCAGTCGACGGAGACGGGTGCGCCGTTGGCGCTGATGGCCTGCTGCATGGCGTCGGCCTGGCCGAGCGGGAAGAGGGAGTCGGACTGCCCCTGGAGGAGGAGCGAGGGCACCTTGATGCGGTCGGCGACGGCGGACGGTGAACGCTCGGTGAGCAGCTCGACCGCGGCGGCGTCCGGCTTACCGCTGACGGCGACCCGCTCGTACATCTCGCAGAGCCGCTTCTCCAACTTCTCGCAGCCACCGCCGGTGGTGATGAAGATCCCGGCCCAGAGCTTCTTGAAGACCCCGTCGGGGAAGAGGGCCTCGGCGAGGTTCCAGTAGGTGATGGCCGGTGCGATGGCGTCGACCCGCTCGTCGTGCCCGGCGGCCAGCAGGGACACGGCCCCGCCGTAGGAGGCCCCGGTGAGGCCGACCCGGGGGTCGCCCTTCCCGTCGAGCTCCACCTCGGGCCGCTCCGCGAGCCAGTCGATGAGCCGGGAGACGTCCTTCACCTCGTGGTCGGGGTCGTTGAGGCCGATCTCCCCGCCGGACTCGCCGAAGCCGCGCGCCGACCAGGTCAGCACGGCGTATCCGTCGGCGGCCAGCTTCTCGGCCTGGGCCCGTACGTCGTTCTTGCTGCCGCCGAAGCCGTGCCCGATGAGCACGGCGGGCCGCTTGCCGGAACCTCCGGTGTGGAAGTACGAGGTGTCGACGGGCACCCCGTCCATCCGCAGCGTCCGGTCCTCGCGCCGCACGGTGGGCGAGCCGTCGTCGGCGACGGCGGTCCAGGCGCCGCCGCCCACGAGCACGGCGAGCGCGGCCGCGGCCCACCGGGCCGGGGTACGGGGCAGCAGGCGCCACCGTCGAGCAGTAGGGGTCTCCATCCCTCGACCCTAAACGGAGGACGCCACCGGCCGAAGTGCCGTCAGGGGGATGCGGGTGGCCTCCCTGAGAGGTACGGTGCCCGCCCTCCGTACTCCGTACGCGGTACGGAAGCCCCGCCGGGCCCCCGCCGACGGGGTGTCACCCCTGACGTTCGTCGGGGGCGGCTCCTGCCGTTCGGCCCCCGCAGCGGGCCTTCGTCGCTCCGTACGTTCGCCGCATGACACAGCACACACATCAACGCCGTCGGCCTGTCCGGCTGTTGGGGCCGGTCGCGCTGCTGGCGACGGCGGCGGCCCTGATCGGGACGCTGTCGCCCGGAGGTCTGGGGCGGCCCGGACCGACCGAGGTGACGCAGGGGGCCTCCGTATCCGCGTACCGGTCGCTGACGGGAGCGGTCGCGGACGCCCCGGGATGGCTGGGGCGCCTTCTGGAACTGTCCTCGGAGGCCACGCTGATCGTCCTCGGCCTCCTGCTGCTCGGGACCTGCTGGACGGCCGTCCGCCGGAGGGACGCGGGGGCGGTCGCGGGGACGGTGCTCATCGGGGCCGGAACCGTGGTGGCGTACGCGGTCAGCGAGGCGCTGAAAGCGGTCGTCGACGAGGAGCGTCCGTGCCGGGTGGTGGAGGGCGCCGAGGCGGTCGCCGCGTGTCCCGGGCCGGCCGACTGGTCGTTCCCCAGCAACCACGCCACGCTGGCCGCCGCCCTCGCGGTCGGCCTGGCCGTGCGGCGGCCCCGGCTGGCCGCCGTGACCCTGCCGCTGGCCGTGGCGGCGGCACTGCTGCGGGTCCTGGTGGGGGTCCATTACCCGCACGACGTGGTCGCCGGCGCGCTGCTCGGCGGGGCGGTCGTCGCCGCGGTGCTCCTCGTGCTGGCCCGTCCCGCCGGTCTGCTCGTCTCAGCGCTGCTCGGCCGGCGGTGGGGGCAGGATGCCGGCCTCGTGGGCCACGACGGCGGCCGCGGCCCGGTTGTCGACGCCCAGGCGCGCCAGGACGGAGCTGACGTGCGCCTTGACCGTTCCCTCGACCAGGTGCAGCCGCCGGGCGATCTGCCCGTTGGACAGCCCTCCGCCGAGGTGCGACAGCACTTCGCGTTCCCTGGGCGTCAGCCCGGCGACGCGCTCCCGGGCGGCGTCCCGCCGGCCGGCCGCGGCCCCGGCGTCAGTGGAGGCGAGGTGCGCGACCACGCGGGCGGCGACTTTCGGTGACAGGTAGGCGGCGCCGCCGGCCACGGCCCGCACTCCCGCGACGAGTTCCTCGGGCTCACCCGACTTGATCAGGAATCCGGCGGCCCCTCGGCCCAGCGCCCGCAGGATGTAGTCGTCCTCGCCGAACGTGGTCAGCATGACGACGCCGGTGGCGGGCAGTGTGCGACGGATCTCGGCCGCGGCCTCGATGCCGTTGGCCTTCGGCATCCGCACGTCGAGCACGGCGACGTGCGGGCGGTGGGCCCGGGCCAGCTCCACGGCCTGGTGCCCGTCGGCCGCCTCGGCGACGACCTCGATGTCCGGGTCGGTGGTGAGCACGGCGCGTACGCCGGCGCGGATCATGGGCTCGTCGTCGGCGACGAGCACCCGGATCGTCCCCGGGGCCGCGCCCGGCGGGGTCGCCGCCCGGGCCGCGTCCGGGCAGCCCATCGGGCGGCTCATCGGGCGCTCACGGCGACAGCACCACGTCGCGGGAGACCAGCTCGCCGTCCCGGAAGCAGAGCCGGTAGGCGTCTCCCGACCGGTCGTCGAAGCGGTCCGCTGTCATCGCGTAGAACTCGCACGTCATCCCTCGTTTCTCCGGATCGGAGCCCGCCGGCCGAACCGCCGCCTGCCGGTCCGGCAGCACCTTCCGCACATCGGACCGATCCTGCCCCACCCGGAGGCGTGCGTAGTCGCGCGGGTCGAGGACGGACCGGGACGCGGCCACCGTCTCCCACGTCCCGACCACGGCGAGCAGCACCGCACCGGCGGCCACCGGCACCAGCAGCGCGGCGAGCAGGCCGCGGCGGACACGTCGCCGGGCCCGCCGGTACCCCGCGGGTGCGGGGCTCGCCGCGTGGTCGGCGGGACGGGGCCGGGGCTGTGCGGGGGCGCGGTGGGGCAGCCGGGCCACGACGGCGAAGCCGCCGTCCCGGGGGCCGTGGTGGAGGGAGCCGCCGACGAGCCGGACGCGCTCGTCCAGCCCGACGAGCCCGCGGCCGCCCCGGCCGGCGGCAGGCGGACCGGACGGCCGGCGGCCCGGCGGTCCGGACCGTGGGCCGGCCGGTGCCGCCGGGGCTCCGTTGCGGACGGCCACCCGGGTCTCGGCCGCCGTGTGCGAGAGCTCGACGCTCACGGGCCGGCCCGGTGCGTGCTTGGCCGCGTTGGTCAGGCCCTCCTGCACCACTCGGTGCGCGGCGCGTTCGACCGCGGCCGGAAGCCGCGCCGCCTCGCCTTCCACCGTCAGCTCGACGGCCAGCCCGGAGGCGGCCGCTTCACCGACGAGCCGGGCGATGTCGGAGTCTCCCGGTCCCTGCGGCGCGCCCTCGCTCTCCTCGCGGAGGACGCCGATGACCTCTCCGAGGCGTTCCACGGCGGCGGCGGCCCGGCCCCGGATGTCCTGGGCGGCCCGCCGGTGCCGCTCGTCCAGGCCGGGCGCCAGCTTCAGCGCACCGGCCGACAGCGCGATCAGACTGAGGTCGTGGCCCAGCACGTCGTGCATGTCCTGGGCGATCCGGGCCCTCTCCCGCAGTCTCGCCTGCTCGGCGACCAGCTGCCGCTCCCGCTCCAGCTGTTCGGCCCTCTCCCAGCCGGCCCGGACCAGCTCCCGGTACTGCCGTGAGAACCGCCCGACGAACCAGGGCACCACCACGGCGAGGACGACGACCGCGACGAACTGCGTCCCGAGGCCGAGCAGGGACGGGGCCACGGCGACCGCCACCGCCCCGGCCGCGAGGGCCCCGGCCAGCCACAGGAGCAGCGTCCTGCCCCGCCCGGGCCCCCGCCCCGCGACGAACGCGCCGAGCGCGGTAGGCAGAGCCCACCACCACCCCACCAGGCTCAAGGCGCCGAACGCCGCCACCGCGGGCACCAGCAGTCCTCCCGGGTCCGCCCGCCGAGGGCCGGATTCACCAGCGGTCCTGTTGATCGGAGAGAGGCTGTTCACGTGTCAGAGGCTACGGAGACCGCAAGCCCCGCGGCACTGCCGAAAGTCACGTCCGCTGCGCCGGGGCGGCTCCCCGCACCGGCCGGGGCGCCGCGATATCGAGCGGTGTCTCCACGGGGAGGAGGGCGGCGGCCCTCTCCCGCTCCCCCGCCCGGGCCGCCGCGTGCACCTCGCGCGCGAGCGGGGTGACGTCGCGGACGGAGAGGGTCCACTCGTCCGCGTACCGCCGGGCGGCCTCACCGCTCAGCCCGAGCTGGAGGGAGCGGTACGGGAGCGGGTTGAGGCCGAGGTCGCGTTCGGGGTCCCACTGGACCCGGGCCGGGGCGGCGCGCAGGCGGTGCTTCCAGGCCGCCTCGTCGGGGTGCACGCCGGGTACGTAGTGGGAGAGCTCGGCGTGCGCGAGGGCCCATTCGAGGCCGCTCCGCTCGATCTCGACGGCGAGGACGACCTCCTGGCCCTCCTTCGTGCCCCAGCCGCAGCGGTACATCATCCACAGGAAGCTGGGCTTGATCCAGGTCATCCGGTCCCGCTTCCAGGCTTCGGGGAACCGCCCGTCGCGTGCTGCGGGCAGTCCGATGGCGGGCGGATACGCCTGGTAGACGGTGACGGTGGTGGCGGTGTGCCGGGCGCGGATCTCGAAACGGGGCGGGTGGGTCGCGGCGTTCATGGTCCACAGGATGCGGGAGGCGTTGACGGTCCGGCACCTGTTTTTCGGCGGGTGGGCGGGACCCGCCCGCCCCGGCGGGGTGGCGGGCCCTGCGCCCTCCCCGACGGGGCGGCGGGGCCCGCCGGGCCGCTTCGGTCAGTGGTTGCGCGGGAAGCCGAGGTCGACGCCCGCGGGGGTGTCGGCCGGGTCGGGCCAGCGGGTGGTGACGACCTTGCCGCGGGTGTAGAAGTGCACGCCGTCGTTGCCGTAGATGTGGTGGTCGCCGAAGAGCGAGTCCTTCCACCCTCCGAAGGAGTGGTAGCCGACCGGGACCGGGATCGGGACGTTGACGCCGACCATGCCGGCCTCGACCTCCAGCTGGAAGCGGCGGGCCGCGCCGCCGTCGCGGGTGAAGATCGCGGTGCCGTTGCCGAACGGCGAGGCGTTCATGAGGGCGACGCCCTCCTCGTACGTGTCCACGCGGAGCACGCACAGCACCGGGCCGAAGATCTCGTCCTGGTAGGCGTCGGAGTCGGTGGAGACCTTGTCCAGGAGGGACAGGCCGATCCAGTGGCCGTCCTCGAAGCCCTCGACCGTGTGGCCGGTGCCGTCGAGGACGACCTCCGCGCCCTGGGCGGCGGCGCCCGTGACGTAGGAGGCGACCTTGTCGCGGTGGGCGGCGGTGATCAGGGGGCCCATCTCGGAGGCGGGGTCGTCGCCGGGGCCGATGGTGATCTTCTCGGCGCGCTCGCGGATCTTCGCGACCAGTTCGTCGCCGATCGCGCCGACCGCGACGACCGCGGAGATCGCCATGCAGCGCTCCCCGGCGGAGCCGTACGCCGCCGAGACCGCCGCGTCGGCGGCCGCGTCCAGGTCGGCGTCCGGGAGGACGAGCATGTGGTTCTTCGCACCGCCGAGTGCCTGCACGCGCTTGCCGTTGGCGGAGGCGGTGGCGTGGATGTGGCGGGCGATGGGGGTGGAGCCGACGAAGGAGACGGCGGCCACGTCCGGGTGGTTCAGCAGACCGTCGACGGCGACCTTGTCGCCGTGCAGGACGTTGAGGACGCCGTCCGGGAGGCCGGCCTCCGATGCCAGCTCGGCCAGCAGGTTGGCGGCCGAGGGGTCCTTCTCGCTGGGCTTCAGCACGAACGTGTTGCCGCAGGCGATGGCCAGCGGGAACATCCACATCGGCACCATGGCCGGGAAGTTGAACGGGGTGATGCCCGCGACGACGCCGAGCGACTGGCGGATCGAGGAGACGTCGACCCGGCTGGAGACCTGGGTGGACAGTTCGCCCTTGAGCTGGGTGGTGATCCCGCACGCCAGCTCGACGATCTCCAGACCGCGGGCGACCTCGCCCAGGGCGTCCGAGTGCACCTTGCCGTGCTCGGCGGTGATCAGCGCGGCGATGTCGTCGCGGTGGGCGTCCAGCAGCGCGCGGTAGCGGAAGAGGACCGTGGTGCGCTGGGCGAGCGAGGAGGTTCCCCATGTCGCGTACGCGGCCTTCGCCGCCGCCACGGCCGCGTCGACCTCCTCCGCGGAGGCGAGCGCGACCCGTGTGGTGACCGCGCCGGTGGCCGGGTCCGTGACGGGACCGTACCGGCCCGACGTGCCCTCCGCCGTCTTGCCGCCGATCCAGTGGTTGACGGTCTTCGTCATGACGTACTCCTTCAGGCTTCGAGCAGGGCAAGCAGGCAGGCGGGCTGCGCACGCGTTCGGACGCGGTTCGGAGACGGGTTCCGGCGCGGCTTCACAGGTGGCGGCGTCGGGCGGCGGCCTGCCGGTCGTACTCCTCCCGGGCCTTGACCGCCGCCGGCCGGCTCGCGGTTTCGGCTACCGGAACATCCCACCACGCCTGTGCCGGAGGGGGGCCCGACACTGTGTCGGGCGTTTCGGTCTCGACGTAGACACAAGTGGGGCCCTCGGCGCCGCGGGCCTCAAGGAGGGCTTCGCGCAGCTCGTCGACGGTGGTGGCGCGCAGGACGCGCATGCCGAGGGAGGCCGCGTTCGCGGCGAGGTCCACGGGGAGCGGCGGGCCGGTGAACCCGCCCTCGGCGTCCCGGTGGCGGTAGGCCGTGCCGAAGCGCTCGGCGCCGACGGACTCGGACAGCCCGCCGATGGAGGCGTAGCCGTGGTTCTGGAGGATCAGCAGTTTCAGGGGCAGGTTCTCCTGGACCGCGGTGACGATCTCGGTGGGGTTCATCAGGTAGGTGCCGTCGCCGACGAGGGCCCAGACGGGGCGGTGCGGCTCGCGGGCCCCGACGGCGAGCAGGACGCCGATCGCGGCGGGGATCTCGTAGCCCATGCAGGAGTAGCCGTACTCCACGTGGTACTGGTCGCGGGAGCGCTGGCGCCAGAGTTTGTGCAGGTCGCCGGGGAGAGAGCCCGCGGCGTTGATGAGGATGTCGTCCTCGGTGGCCAGCGCGTCCAGGAGGCCGAGGACCTGGGTCTGGGTGGGGCGCGCGGTGGGGTCGGGGGTGGCGAAGGACGCCTCGACCCGCTCTTCCCATGCCTCCTTCGCGCCGGTGTACTCCGTTTCGTACGCCGGGTCGACCCGGTAGCCGCGTCCGGCGAGCGCCGCCGTGAGCGCCTCCAGCCCGGCGCGGGCGTCCGCCACCAGGGGGAGGGCGGCCAGCTTGTGGGCGTCGAAGGCCGTGATGTTGAGGTGGAGGAAGCGGACGGCCGGATCGGCGAAGAGCGTGCCGGAGGCGGTGGTGAAGTCGGAGAAGCGGGTGCCGACGCCGATCACCAGGTCGGCGGTGCGGGCCAGTTCGTCGGCGGTGGCGGTTCCGGTGTGGCCGATGCCGCCGACGTCGGCCGGGTGGTCGTGGCGGAGCGCGCCCTTGCCCGCCTGGGTGGAGGCGACCGGGATGCGGGTCGCGGCGGTGAACGCGGCGAGCGTCTCCTCCGCGGCGCTGTGCCGGATTCCGCCGCCCGCGACGATCAGCGGGCGGCGGGCGGAGCGCACCGCCCGGACCGCCGCTTCCAGTTCGTGCGCGTCGGGGGCGGGCCTGCGGACGTGCCAGTCGCGCTCGGCGAAGAAGTCCAGCGGCCAGTCGTACGCCTCCGCCTGGACGTCCTGCGGCAGCGCGAGCGTGACGGCCCCGGTCTCGGCGGGGTCGGCCAGGACCCGCATGGCCTGGAGGGCCGCCGGGATCAGCGCCTCCGGCCGGGTGATCCGGTCGAAGTAGCGCGAGACCGGGCGCAGGCAGTCGTTGACCGAGACATCGCCCGCGTGGGGCACTTCGAGCTGCTGGAGTACGGGGTCGGCGGGCCGGGTCGCGAAGGTGTCGCCGGGCAGGAGGAGGACGGGGAGCCGGTTGATCGTGGCGAGGGCGGCCCCGGTGACGAGGTTGGTGGCCCCCGGGCCGATGGACGTGGTCACCGCGTGCGCCGAGAGCCGCCCCGACTGACGGGCGTAGCCGACGGCGGCGTGCACCATGGCCTGTTCGTTGCGGCCCTGGAGGTACGGCATAGGGTGCGCGGCGGTCCCGTTTCCGCAGCCGCCCGCTTCCACGAGCGCCTGGCCGATCCCCGCGACGTTGCCGTGTCCGAAGATGCCCCAGGTGGCGCTGATGAGCCGCTGCCGGCGGCCGTCGCGCTCGGTGTACTGGCGGGCCAGGAAGGCGACCAGGGCCTGAGCGGTGGTCAGCCGGCGGGTGGGGCGGCCGGGGTTCGCGGGACTCGTCGGGCTCAAGGCGTTACCTCCGGGCCGGGCGACGGATGCGCCGTGTACAGCGGGAGTCTGGCGTCGATCGGCTCGTCCCGCCAGGTGTCGCGGATCCAACGGTGGTCGGGGTGGTCGCGGATCAGCCAGGCGCGTTCCTCCCCCGGCCCGGCCATCACGTTCAGGTAGTACAGCGTCCGGCCGGGCGGGGCGATGGACGGGCCGTGCCAGCCGTCCGGGATGAGGACGACGTCACCGCCGCCCACCTCGGCGAGGACGTCCGTGCCGCCGTCGCGCGACGGGGAGACCCGGTGGTAGCCGAGGCCGCCGTCCGCCACCTCGAAGTAGTAGATCTCCTCCAGTTCGCACTCCTGGCCCGGCACGTGTTCGTCGTGCTTGTGGGGCGGGTACGAGGACCAGTTGCCGCCGGGGGTGAGGACCTCGACGGCGATCAGCCGGTCGCACTCGAAGGTGTCGGCGGCGGCGAAGTTGTTCACCTGCCGCGAGCAGACGCCGGAGCCGCGCAGCTCGACCGGTACCTCCGGCGCGGGGCCGTAGCGAGCGGGGAGTCGTCGCTCGCACTTCGCTCCTGCCAGGGCGAAGCGGCCTCCTGCGCCGGAGGCGATCTGTGCGTGGGCGTCGCGCGGTACGTAGGCGAAGTCGGAGACCCCGCTGAACACGCTCTCCCGGCCCAGCAGTTCAAAGGTCGCACCTGCCGTACGCACCGTACAGGCACCGGCCAACGGCAGGATGACCCATTCACTGCCTCCGGTGTCGAGCGTGTGAACACCTCCCGGTTCCAGCTCCAGCACCCGCAGGGACGAACGGTCCCAGCCGGCCCGCTCGGGATCGACGTCGACGGCGTACGCCCCGCGCGCGGCGCTGCCGGACGGCAGGTGGCGCCGCGGCGGCGGGTGGGGGTCGTGCTTCCCGGGGGCGGGGTGTCGCTGTCCTGGGTCGGGATGATGCGTCGTCATAGGCCCTCCCTACCCGGCCCCAGCAGCGATACGGCGGTGTCGACGGCGCACGTCACGTCCCCGTCGGCCGGGTAGAGCAACGAGCGTCCCACGACCAGCCCCCGGACGGTGGGCAGCCGCAGCGCGTCGCGCCATTTCCCGTACGCGGCGTCCTGATCGTCGCCGACCTCGCCGCCGAGCAGGACGGCGGGCAGGGTGGACGCCTCCATCACCCGGCCCATGGCGTCGGGGTCGTCGGTGACGGGGACCTTCAGCCAGGTGTACGCGGACGTCCCGGCGAGACCCGAGGCGATGGCGATGGAGGTGGCCACGGCGGCGGAGGCGAGGTCGTTGCGGAGGCGGCCGTCGACGCGGCGGCAGAGGAACGGCTCGACGAAGACGGGCAGCCGGTGCGCCGCCATCGCGTCGACGGTCCGGGCCGCCGCGTGCAGGGTGTCCAGCGACCCGGGGTCGTCGTGGTCGATGCGCAAAAGCAGCTTCCCGGCGTCGAACCCGTGGCGGACCAGGTCGTCGGGGCGGTGTCCGGTGAACCGGTCGTCGAGCTCGAAGGCGGCGCCGGCCAGCCCGCCGCGGTTCATCGAGCCCATCACGATCTTGTCCTCCAGGGCTCCGAGCAGGAGGAGGTCGTCCAGGACGTCGGCGGAGGCCAGCACTCCGTCGACTCCGGGGCGGGAGAGGGTGAGGCAGAGCCGCTCCAGCAGCTCGAAGCGGTTGGCCATGGCGAGGGGCCGGTCTCCCACGGCGAGCGCGCCGCGCGCGGGATGGTCGGCCGCGATGATCATCAGCCGGTCGCCGGGGTGACGGATCAGCCGTCGCCGCTTCCGTCGGGCGGCGGCCTCGGCGACGGCTTCGGGGCGCTCCGCGCGCAGCCGGACGAGTTCGGGCAGGGAGGCGGCGAGCGGTGTCATGAGCCCGCTCCGGCCGGGGCGTCGGGGTCGGCCGCGACCGCTTCCGTGCTCGCCGGGGCATCGGGGTCGGCCACGACCGCTCCGGTGCTCACCGGGGCGCCGGGGTCCGCCGCGACCGCTCCGGCCGTGAGGGCCCGCTCGACCTCCTCCGGGAACGGCATCGCGGAGGAGCAGGCGAGCCGGGACGCGACGATGGCCCCGGCCGCGTTCGCGTACCGCACGAGGCGGTCGAGCGGCCACCCGGCGAGCAGCCCGTGGCAGAGCGCGCCCCCGAACGCGTCCCCCGCGCCGAGGCCGTTGACCACCTCCACCGGCAGTGGCGGCACATCGGCGGTGGTTCCGTCGCGGTGGACGGCGAGCACGCCCTTCGGGCCCTGTTTGACGACGGCGAGCTCCACCCCGGCCGCGAGCAGGGCGCGGGCCGCGGCGTACGGTTCGCGTTCGCCGGTCGCGATCGCGCATTCGTCGATGTTGCCCACGGCGACCGTCGCGTGGGCCAGCGCTTCGCGGTACCGCGCGGGCGCCTCTCCGCCGTCGTCGCCGCCCTCCCAGAACATGGGCCGCCAGTCGAGGTCGAAGACCGTCGCCGTACGCGGCACACCGTGTGGTCGGGCGCCGGCCGACCTCGCACCGCGCGCCGCGAGGGCGGCCAGGGTGGCGGAGCGGCTCGGCTCGGCGCTGAGGCCGGTGCCCGTCATCCAGAAGATCCGGGCGTCGCGCACCGCGTCCAGGTCGAGGTCCGGCGCGTGGATCTCCAGGTCGGGGGCCTTGGGCTGCCGGTAGAAGTAGAGGGGGAAGTCGTCCGGGGGGAAGATCTCGCAGAAGGTGACCGGTGTCGGGTACTCCGCCACGGTCGTCACCCAGCGGGCGTCCACGCCGAACCGTTCCAGTTCCTGGTGGAGATAGGCGCCGAAGGCGTCCTGCCCGGTCCGGGTGATCACGGCCGTCCGCCGTCCCAGCCGGGCCGCCGCCACCGCGACGTTCGCCGGGGAACCGCCGAGGAACTTGCCGAACGTCTCGACCCGGGCGAGTGGCACCCCGGTCTCCAGGGGGTAGAGGTCCACCCCGATCCGCCCCATGGTGATCACGTCGTGCGGCTCAGGCATACGCATCCCTTCGACCCGCCGGTGGCCGGCTGGTCCCAGGTCTAGCCCCCTCCCGGGAACCGTGTCAACATTTTGTCCGGACATTCGGACGAACCCTTGACACTCTTCCGCACGGGCCGCGACGCTGGGCGTTATGGCCCCTTCCGCCCGCTCCTCGGCCCGCATCCGTATCGGCTCGGCCCCCGACTCCTGGGGCGTGTGGTTCCCCGACGACCCGAAGCAGGTGCCCTGGCGACGCTTCCTCGACGAGGTGGCCGAGGCCGGGTACGCGTGGATCGAGCTGGGTCCGTACGGCTATCTGCCCACCGATCCGGCCCGGCTGGCCGACGAGACGCGCGGCCGGGGGCTCACGGTCTCGGCGGGCACCGTCTTCACCGGGCTGCACCACGGCCCCGACGTCTGGGAGCGGACCTGGGCGCATGTCCGCGACATCGCCGGGCTGACCCGGGCCATGGGCGCCGAACACCTGGTGGTCATCCCCTCCTTCTGGCGCGACGACAAGACGGGCGAGGTGCTGGAGGAACGCACGCTCACCCCGGCGCAGTGGCGCCACCTGACGGCTCAGACGGAGCGGCTGGGCCGGGAGGTCCGGGAACGCTTCGGGCTGCGCATCGTCGTCCACCCGCACGCCGACACCCACATCGACACCGAGGAGAACGTCAGCCGCTTCCTCGACGCCACCGATCCGGACCTCGTCTCGCTCTGCCTGGACACCGGGCACTACGCCTACTGCGGCGGCGACAGCGTCAAGCTCATCGAGACGTACGGGGAGCGCATCGGTTACCTCCACCTCAAGCAGGTCGATCCGGAGATCCTGGCGGCGGTGGCGGCCGACGAGGTGCCGTTCGGCCCGGCGGTGGCGCGGGGCGTGATGTGCGAGCCGCCCGGCGGGGTCCCGGCCCTGGAGCCGGTCCTGGAGGCGGCTCGCGCCCTGGACGTCGACCTGTTCGCGATCGTGGAGCAGGACATGTATCCGTGCCCGCCGGACAAACCCCTCCCCATCGCGCGCCGCACGCGGGAGTTCCTCCGCTCCTGCGGGAGGCCCGGCACCGCCCCCTGAGCCCTCTCGTCCCCGATTGCCCGGACCCGGCCCGGCCCTCCCTCCGGGCCGCGCGGCTCTCCGCGCCGGATCACACGCCCGTGCGCCCGTCGACGCGCTCACGGACCAGGTCGGCGTGGCCGCAGTGCCGGGCGTACTCGCCGATCATGTGGATGTAGATCCAGCGCAGCGTGACCTGCGCGCCCATGAACGGACTGGTGTCGTCGAGCTCTCGCGCCGCGCAGTTCCGCCGGGCCCTCGCCACCTCCGCCTCCCACCGCGCGAGCGCCTGCTCGAACGTGGCGTCCTCGGCGAGGTCCCAGCCGCCGTCGCGGCCCTCGGCCCCGTCCCCGCCGCCGGCCGGCGGGGCGTGGACCGGCGGCGCGTCCTCCTGGGCGAGCACCCGGCCAAACCAGTTCCGCTCGACCTCCGCCGCGTGCTGGAGCAGTCCCAGCAGCGTGATCGGCGAGGGCGCCACGGACGCCTCGCGCAGGGCCTGGTCAGACAGGTCCGCGCACTTCTGGGCGAGCGTGGCGCGGTAGAAGTCGAGCCAGCTCTCCAGCGAGGTGCGCTCGTCGGCGATCAGAGGGGGCATCAGGCGTTCGGAAGTGCTCATGGTCTTCATCGTGGCACCCGGGTCTGACAACGGTCGCATTCCCTACCACCGGCCCCGGTTCACCCCTTCTGCCACAGCAGTAACCGTTTGGGCACACATGTCTCCGCTATGCGGGTTTTCCGTCACAACCGGTCGACAGCCCCGCCCCGTCCGCCGTACGGGTCGTTCGACCGGGCACAGGTTGAACGGAGAAGTGCTGAGAGGTGCCACTGATGACCGACAGAACACTCTGGTCCTACAAGGACATCGCCGCGCACATCCAGGTGCAGCCGGACACGGTCCGCTCCTATCGCAAGCACGGGCTCCTGCCCCCGCCCGACCAGGTGAAGAACGGAAAGCCGTACTGGTACGGAGACAACGTCCGCGCCTGGGTCGCCTCGCGCCCCCGCAACCGGGGGCGCTGACGCCGCGTCCGGACGCCCCGGCGCGGCTACTCCGGGGCGTCCGAGCGGAAGAGGGCCGTCCAGAGGAACGGCTCCCCGAAGAGCGGGGACGCGGGAGCCTCGTCGTTCATACGGCGCAGCTCCACTTCCGTCAGACCGGAGAAGACGCGGCGCAGCGCCTCGGGCGAGTAGGCGACTCCGCCCTGCGGAGCGCCCGTCCGGTAGAGCTCGGCGTCCGGCAGCTCGGACCCCATCCCGCCCTCCCCGGCGGCGAAGCAGGTGAGCGAGAAGTGACCGCCGGGCGCGAGGCAGCGCTCCAGCAGGGCGAGATAGCCGATACGCCGGTGGGGCGGCAGGTGGTGGAAGCAGCCGGAGTCGTGGATCAGGTCGTAGGGCCCGGCCAGGGCGGCTCCCGCCGCCGTCAGGGCGAACGCGTCACCGCGGTGGAACCGGACATCACGGGTCCCCGCCGCGCCCGCCCGCTCCCGGGCCCAGTCGATCGCCGTCGCGGAGAGGTCGACCGCGTCGACGGAGAATCCGAGCGAGGCCAGGTGGAGCGCGTTGCGGCCGGGCCCGCAGCCGAGGTCGAGGGCGCGGCCCGGCGCGAGCAGCCCCCGGCGGACATACGAGTGCAGGCTTTCGTCGGGCTTGTCCACGAAGAACGGCACCGCCTTCGAGCGGTCCGCGTAGAAGTCGTCCCACCAGGGCGCCCCACCGGCCGTCCAGCGGTCCGCCCCCGGCGCGAACAGGCCGTCCATCAGCGCCAGCACATCATCCGCCGTAGTTACGTTCCGGTCCATCCGGCCCCCTTTCCTGTTGGGGCGAGTCTAGTCGCCTGACGCACAAAACCCCAGGTCAGAGCCCTTTTACTGACGCGCCCGGCAGGCTTCTCGCGCCCTCCCGCACGGGCGGGCGACCCCCACCCCCGGCCCCTGCCCGTTCGATGCCGGACCCGCCCGCCGAAGCCCTTCCCGGGGGCATTCCCGGCCTCGCCGAGGGCTGTTTCCACATTCTTCCCCCGGCCCCGCGCCCCACCCCGGCGCCCCGCCGACGGGGCCCTCGCCGGGCCGCCCGCCCCGGCGGGAACCCGGCGCACCCCGCCCCGCGCGCCCCGAGAACCCGGCGCACTCCACCCCTGCGCGCGGCCCGGGCAGCCGGACCGGATCACCGAGGGGCGCGACACGCGACCCACCGGAGTGCATCCATACCCCCTAGGGGTATAGTCTGGAGAAGACGGGACGCCACGGACGCACCACGGCCCCGCACGCCCCGTCACGCCGCCGAAACGTGTTCGCGAAGAGGAGAACGTCATGACCGCCGAGACCGAGACCCCGTCCACCGGTTCCTGCTGCTCGCCCACCGGCTCCTGCCACGACGGCGCGGCCGACGTGCAGATCGAGGAGACCGGCTCGGTCACCACCGTGTACCAGGTCAAGGGCATGACCTGCGGCCACTGCGAGGGCGCCGTGTCGGAGGAGATCTCCGCCGTCGCGGGCGTGACCTCGGTCGCGGCCGTCGCCTCCACCGGCCTGGTCACCGTCACGTCGGACGCCCCGCTGGCCGAGGACGACGTCCGCGCCGCCGTGGACGAGGCCGGGTACGAGCTCATCGGCCCGGCCGCCTGACGGCGGGCGGCGCGACACCCCGCGCACGACTGGGCCGTACCCCACCAGTCGATACTGGCGGGGTACGGCCCAGTCGCGTTTCCCCAGGAGTCCGGACATGGCCAGCACAGCAGCAGCCGGTTCCCCGGCCGCCGACGCCTCCGAGGCCCAGCTCCTGATCGGCGGGACGACCTGCGCCTCGTGCGCCGCCCGCGTCGAGAAGAAGCTCAACCGGATGGACGGCGTCACCGCCACGGAGAACTACGCGACCGACACCCCATCGCCACCGCAGCCACCGACACCACCGGCCCCCTCCCCACCCCCGAGGACTTCCGGAACATCGGATGCGGCGATCGAGGCGAGCGACCTCACGCTGGTTCGTGGAGATCTCAAGGTGACCGCTGACGCGATCCGCCTCTCCAGGCGTACGCTGGCCACGATCAGGGGCAACCCCTTCCGGGCCTTCGGGTACAACGTCGCGGCCTTGCCCCTGGCTGCGAGTGGCCTGCTCAACCCAATGATCGCGGGAGCCGCCATGGCGCTTTCGTCCGTGTTCGCCGTCACGAACAGCCTACGGCTGCGTGCCTTCACGTAATATCCACACAGAGATTTAGATCACACCAGTTTCAGGGTAACCATCCGGTGGGTTCGCGAGTCTTAGAGTGCGATGCCAAGGATGTCTTGGGGGACGTCCGATGGAGTGTCTTGGGGGACGCTCCTGTGGCAAGCGTTGGCCGGGGCACGTGCACCGGGGAGCTTTGAGCGGCCCTCCCGTGCGTACGTACCCCGGCAGACCGCGCACAACAGAACAGGGGGAGCCGCGGCTCCCCGTAGACGCCCGGCCGGATCCCGTGGGGGGAATCCGCTCCGGGATATGGGAAGCGCCCCGACCGTCGACCCGTGGGGGGATCGGCGGCGGGGCGCTTCTCGCTCTCCACCCCCACAACGCCGAATCGCCCCGGACACCGCGCTCTGTGCGAAGCGCGGTACGCGGGGCGAAGGCAGTCGGCCGAAGAGGCCGGGCACTACGGGCGGTGCGGGATCCGGCGGTGCGGGATCCCGCTACGAGGTCCGGGGCAGCGACCTCGACGCGAGGCCCGGTCCAGGGCCTCGCCACCGGGTGCGGGTCAGCGGCCCTCGACGGGGACGAAGTCGCGCAGGACCTCACCGGTGTAGATCTGACGCGGGCGGCCGATGCGGGAACCCGGCTCCTTGATCATCTCGTGCCACTGGGCGATCCAGCCCGGAAGGCGGCCGAGCGCGAAGAGCACGGTGAACATCTCGGTCGGGAAGCCCATGGCCCGGTAGATCAGACCGGTGTAGAAGTCCACGTTGGGGTAGAGGTTGCGCGAGACGAAGTAGTCGTCGGAGAGCGCGTGCTCCTCCAGCTTGAGCGCGATGTCGAGCAGCTCGTCGGACTTGCCGAGCGCGGACAGCACGTCATGGGCGGCAGCCTTGATGATCTTGGCGCGCGGGTCGAAGGACTTGTACACCCGGTGGCCGAAGCCCATCAGGCGGACGCCGTCCTCCTTGTTCTTCACCTTGCGGATGAAGGAGTCGACGTCGCCGCCGTTGGCCTGGATGCCTTCCAGCATCTCCAGCACCGACTGGTTGGCGCCGCCGTGCAGGGGGCCCCACAGTGCCGAGATGCCGGCGGAGATCGAGGCGAACATGTTCGCCTGCGAGGAGCCGACCAGCCGCACGGTGGAGGTCGAACAGTTCTGCTCGTGGTCCGCGTGCAGGATGAGCAGCTTGTCCAGCGCCGAGACGACGACCGGGTCCAGCTCGTACTCCTGGGCGGGGACCGAGAAGGTCATGCGCAGGAAGTTCTCGACGTACCCGAGGTCGTTGCGCGGGTAGACGAAGGGGTGCCCGATCGACTTCTTGTAGGCGTACGCCGCGATCGTCGGGAGCTTCGCCAGCAGGCGGATCGTCGAGAGGTGGCGCTGCTCCTCGTCGAACGGGTTGTGGCTGTCCTGGTAGAACGTGGACAGCGCGCTGACGACCGAGGACAGCATGGCCATCGGGTGGGCGTCGCGCGGGAAGCCGTCGAAGAACCGCTTGACGTCCTCGTGCAGCAGCGTGTGCTGAGTGATCTCGTTCCTGAAGGCCGCCAGCTCGTCGACCTTCGGAAGATCACCGTTGATCAGCGTGTACGCGACCTCGAGGAACGACGAGCGCTCGGCGAGCTGCTCGATCGGGTATCCGCGGTAGCGCAGAACGCCCTGCTCACCGTCGAGGTAGGTGATGGCGGATTTATAGGCGGCGGTATTGCCGTATCCGCTGTCCAGCGTCACCAGGCCGGTATTGGCCCGGAGCTTCCCGATGTCGAAGCCCTTGTCGCCGACGGTGCTGTCGATCACCGGGTAGGTGTACTCGTCATCGCCGTACCGCAGTACTACAGCGTTGTTGGTGTGCTCGCTCACGTCATCCCTCACCGACGTAGTGCCTCTTCTTCGAGGTGCCCTGACTGTCTTCCACCCTCCCCCATTCGGCTCAGGAGAGTGCACTCGGGGTCGTCCATTGGACCTAGTGACGGCACTGAGTGCCGCCAACTTACTCATCCTGCCCCCTTGACTGCGGTTCCGGAAGACCTCCGTGATGTTTCCCACCGATTTGATCGATCATTTTTGCGCAGCGGTCACGCGAAGTCTTCTCCCGAGCCGCCCCGGAGCCGGAAATCCAGTGCCGTACAGCGTCTGCCTGCGGAAACCATGCGGACGGCCTGGCCGATCGCCTTACGGGACCCGACCAGGACCACCAGCTTCCTGGCCCGCGTCACGGCCGTGTAGAGCAGGTTGCGCTGGAGCATCATCCAGGCGCTGGTGGTGACGGGGATGACGACGGCCGGGTACTCGCTGCCCTGGGAGCGGTGGATCGTCATGGCGTACGCGTGGGCCAGCTCGTCCAGCTCGTCGAAGTCGTAGCCGATCTCCTCGTCCTCGTCGGTGCGGACGGTGAGCTTCTGCTCGTCCACGTCCAGGCCGGTGACGACGCCGACCGTGCCGTTGAAGACGCCGTTCTCGCCCTTGTCGTAGTTGTTGCGGATCTGGGTGACCTTGTCGCCGACACGGAAGACCCGGCCGCCGAACCTCTT
Organism: Streptomyces sp. NPDC091649; assembly: GCF_044756785.1. NCBI lineage: Bacteria > Bacillati > Actinomycetota > Actinomycetes > Kitasatosporales > Streptomycetaceae > Streptomyces > Streptomyces sp. NPDC091649. The sequence goes on from NZ_JBIVTR010000002.1 coordinate 279,219, forward strand.
CTCGGGGAGGTCGGGGCGGGCCGGGGTGACGGCCTGCTGGAGCAGTCCGTTGAGGTGGCCCGCTCCGGCCGGCCCCCGGTGCATCGGGGCGAGGACCTGCACGTCACGGCGTGGGTCGAGGCCGAACTTGGCCGGAATCCGGCGGGCCGCCACATCGACGGCGAGCTTGCCCGCGCCCTCCGTCTCGTCCTCCACGAAGAGGAAGAAGTCGCTCAGCCCCTCCGTGAGCGGCGGCTGCCCGGCGTTGATGCGGTGGGCGTTCGTCACGACCCCGGACTGCTGGGCCTGGCGGAAGATCCGCGTGAGCCGGACGGCGGGGACCGGGCCGCCCTCCGCGAGCAGATCGCCCAGCACCTCCCCCGCGCCGACCGAGGGCAGCTGGTCGACGTCACCCACGAGGAGGAGGTGGGCACCGGGTGCCACCGCCTTCACGAGCTTGTTGGCGAGGAGCAGATCGAGCATCGACGCCTCGTCCACGACGACCAGGTCGGCGTCCAGCGGCCGGTCCCGGTCGTAGGCGGCGTCCCCGCCGGGCTTCAGCTCCAGGAGCCGGTGCACGGTGGACGCCTCGGCGCCGGTCAGCTCGGCGAGCCGCTTGGCGGCCCGGCCGGTGGGGGCGGCCAGCACGACCTTGGCCCGCTTGGCCCGGGCCAGCTCGACGATGGACCGTACGGTGAACGACTTCCCGCAGCCGGGCCCGCCGGTCAGGACGGCCACCTTCCGGCTGAGCGCGAGCCGCACGGCCTCCTCCTGCTCGGGCGCGAGCGTGGCTCCCGTGCGCGTGGCGAGCCAGGCGAGGGCCTTGCCCCAGTCCACGTCCCGGAAGGCCGGCATCCGGTCCTCCCCAGTGTTCAGCAGGCGGCGGACCTGCCCGGCGAGGGACAGCTCGGCCCGGTGGAAGGGGACCAGATAGACCGCGGTGACCGGCTCGCCGCCCTCGGGGGACGGCACCCTCTCCCGTACGACGCCCTCGGGGTCGGCGGCCAGCTCGGCCAGGCACTCGATGACCAGCCCGGTGTCGACCTGGAGGAGCTTGACGCCGTCCGCGATGAGCCGTTCCTCGGGGAGGTAGCAGTGCCCCTGGTCGGAGGACTGGGACAGGGCGTACTGGAGGCCGGCCTTGACCCGCTCTGGGCTGTCGTGCGGAATGCCGACGGCCTGGGCGATTCTGTCGGCGGTGAGGAAGCCGATGCCCCAGACGTCGGCGGCCAGCCGGTAGGGCTGGTTCCTCACGACGGAGATCGAGGCGTCCTCGTACTTCTTGTAGATGCGGACGGCGATGGAGGTGGAGACGCCGACGCCCTGGAGGAAGACCATCACCTCCTTGATCGCCTTCTGCTCCTCCCAGGCCGCCGCGATCATCTTGGTGCGCTTGGGGCCGAGGCCGGGGACCTCGACGAGCCGCTTCGGCTCCTGCTCGATGATGTCGAGGGTGTCGACGCCGAAGTGGGTGGTGATCCGGTCGGCCATCACCGGCCCGATCCCCTTGATCAGCCCGGAGCCGAGATAGCGGCGGATGCCCTGGATGGTGGCGGGCAGCACGGTGGTGTAGTTCTCCACGGTGAACTGCTTGCCGTACTGCGAGTGGGAGCCCCAACGGCCCTCCATCCGCAGCGATTCACCGACCTGCGCGCCGAGCAGGGCGCCGACCACGGTGAGGAGGTCGCCGGCTCCGCGCCCGGTGTCGACGCGGGCGACCGTGTACCCGTTCTCCTCGTTGGCGTAGGTGATCCGCTCCAGGACCCCTTCGAGGACGGCCATGTTGGACATGGTCCGACGCTACCGGGTGGCGCTGACAGTGCGGTTCACGGGCCAGGCCCTGTCACGGGGTGCGGGGACCGGGACCGCCGTCCCCGTACGCGTGCGCCGTCCGGGCGCCCGTGGTCGAGCGCGGCCTCCCGGGGGGGGGAGCCGTCGGGAAGCCGGGCTCGCGGGCCGGGGCGAGCGGTGCGTCAGTCGTGGATTCCGGCCGCTCGCAGTCTGCGCCGAACGTCGTCACCGTCCGGGTCGATCGTCTCGGACCGGCGGGAACCGACGCTGCGGTCCTTGAAACCGCTGGAGGTGGAGATGCAGACCACCGGGCCGTCGAGGTCACCGACCGCACGCAGTCCCGCGAGTCCGGCGGCGCCGGAGAGTTCGGTCCACAGGCCGGACCGGGCGAGTTCCCGGTGTGCGGAACGGAGTTGTGCGTCACTGAGTTCGAGGACCTGTCCGCCGCTGTCCTGGACGGTCACCACGCCGCGGTAGCCGCTGACCGGGGAGACGATGGAGTACGCCTCGGTCTGTCCCACCGTGACGTGAGCCGCGGGCAGGCCGCGTCGCACGGCCTCGGCGAGCGGCGCGGCGGCGGCCGGCTGGCACGCGTACATCCGCGGCAGCCGGTCGGTCAGGCCGAGCCGCCGGAGTTCGGTGAAGCCCTTCCAGATGCCGAAGAGGAGCTCGCCGTACGACGTGGGGACGAACACCGCCGCCGGGACGCCGAGGTCCTGGTGGATCTCGTAGGCGATGGTCTTGTAGCCCTCGGGACCGAAGGCGTGGCCGGTGTGGGTGGTGGTGAGGCTGCTGACCGGGTGCAGACCCGTCCGCTCGACGATCCGGCGCATCAGCGGCCACCTCGCTTCCCAGGGCACGGGGAGGACCACCGGCTCGTAGGCGTTGAGGAAGGAGTCGACGGCGTTCGGCAGCTCGGGGCCCGTGATGACCACGCAGCGCAGGCCGGCACGGGCCGCGTAGGCGGCGGCGGACGCCCCGTGGTTACCGGAGGACGCCACGACGATCCCCGGGGCTCCGACGGCGACGGCGGCGCTGACGGTGCACCGGTTCATCCGGTCCTTGTGGCTCCAGGTGGGGTTGCGGGACTCGTCCTTGACGAAGACTCCGGCCCCGATCCCGATCAGCGGCGTACCGCCTTCACCCAGCCCCGGTGCGGCGAGCGGCGGCAGCAGCGGCGCCCAGCGGTCCAGCCCGCCGCCCCGCTCCGCTGCGGCGAACAGGGCGGTCCCGACCCGGTCGTAGGCGTAGTCGACCTCGACGGGATAGGAGATCTCGTCGGTGCTGGTGCGCGGGCATCCGCTGGTCATAGGCGGCCACAAGGGGTAGCTGACCGCGGGGTCGCCCAAGGAGCGTTGAAGCGTTGCCAAGGACCGCTCTGTCGTCACAACACGAGCCTAAGGGTTCGCCCGCAGCGACCGGGGACGGCCTTCGCCGGGGGGTGAGGGTCCGCGTGGACGCGGACCGCGCCGCCGGACGTACGCCGATGGCCAGGCAGCGTCTGCGCGGGCTGGTCCCCACCTGCCCGCACGCCCACGAGCCCCACCGCCGGCCGGCCGCCGCCTACCGCCTGTACGGCGACGCGGCCGAGGCCGGCCGCCGGATGCACCTGGAGGAGGGCCGCGCCCCTGAGGAGACGGCGGCCTTCGAGGAGCGGTACGCCACTCCCGGCCGGCCCGGATGGAAGCCTGCCCGAGCCCCGCGTCTGCGCCCGAGGCTCCCGCCCGGTCCGGTTGCCGGGTGCCGGGCGGCGGCGTAGAAAGAAGAGGACGAACTGTGTGTTGGCGGGTCTCCGAGCGCGGCTGACCAGCGGACGCCGCAGTCCCGGGCACCCGCTTCGCCGGAGGATCTCCACCGGAGGCGGTCACCATGCCAGAGCAGGTCGAGGTCGAGGAACGGTACTGGGGATGGTGTACCTGGCGTCCCTGCCGCAAGACGCGTGTAGTGACGAAATGGCGCTACGACTTCTCCTTCGTGGTCGTCAGCTACCGCGTTGTCCGCACCAGTTACTGGGGCTGTGAGTTCAACAGGCGCTACGAGTGGAAGCGGTGGGAGTTCAGCGGTCGGTTCGAAGATCTCACGCTGTACTTCGTCTCCATGTACTTCGAGAACCGCCTGTCTGACAAGGGAGCCTGCTCCTCGTCCGGGGTCGTGCGACACCTCGCGAATGTCCTGGGTGAGGACCCGGCCAAGACGCTGCGTGAGTACGCGACGAAGCGGGGACCGGAGCGGAATGCCTCTCAGTGAGCTCCTTCCGGTCCGACCTGATCAGCGGCTTCTGGTGCGCCAGAGCGGTCGAAGCGTCTCGCCGCACCGCCCTCGTCGATGCGGCGGCTTGTGGTCCGCAACGGCCGCCACCAGCCCCGCCCGGTGACCACCGCTGCCGGGGCCGATGACATGGGGCGGCGATGACATGGGGTGGAGTTTTCACCCGGCGCCGGCCGCGTCCGGCCCATGCCCCCTTGTGGCCGTCCCGTCATTGCCGCGTCCGGACGCGCAGAGCCTCGACGGACCAGTCGAACACCGGAGCCAGGCTCTCCGGGGCCGGCCAGCCGTTGACCACTGCGAGCAGCTGGAGGTACCGCTCCCTGCGGGGGTCGTTCACGCTCTCCAGCCGAGTCGCCAGCCGGCGGCGGAGCTCGACGTCGTCGGGGCTGCCGAGAAGGCGCGCGTAGTGCGCCGAGAACGCCGCGACGATCGGATCGGCCCCGGGTGAGGCCGGGTCAATGCCGGCGGCCAAGGCCGGGCCGGCCTGGTCACGGACAGCTGTGGCGATGTCGCGGCGCGGGCCCGCCGTGTCGCTCAGGGCCAGTTCGGCTGCCTGGTCCTCGGTGATCCGCCGCACGGCGGCGCGGAAATCCGGGTCCACGGACAGTTCGGCCAACTCCACCCACGCCTGGACCTGCTCCTCCTCCGGGTGGTCGGGCAACTCGGGCGTCATCGAGCGCATGACCCCGGCGAATGCGGGGGCGGCGTCGAGACCGCCGAAGACGGCATCGAGGAAACCGCCGATCAGACGTCGGCGTTCGTCCTCGGAAAGCTGGGCCAGCCGGTGCATGAGTTCCGTCTCCTCAGGTGTGGACCCGCGCTCGGCCACCGCCGTCAGCACCGCGCGTCGCAGGCGCAGGACGCGGATCTGCACTGCCAGTGCTTCGGCGTGCGCCGCGGCGACCTCGCGAAGCGGGAGCTCGCGGTCCACGACCTTGCGGATCGTGGGAAGGTCCAGTCCCAGCTCGCGCAGGGTCCGCACGAGGTCCAGGCGCGCGACGGCGTCGATGTCGTAGAGGCGGTAGCCGGCCGGGCTGCGGTCCGTCGGCGCCACGATTCCGCGATCGGAGTAGAACCGGATGGTCTTGACCGTGAGACCGGTCCGCCGAGCGAGCTCGCCGATCGAGTAGAGCGTGTCGCCGTCCATGCCCCCACCTTCGTGTCTCCCCCTACTGGAGACTCAAGTCCCATCGACGGCCGGCGGGCAACCACTCCTCATCCACAAGTTCGACACGTTCTCGCTCCGAGCGATGCGTTGTCGCACCCGGAGTCGGAAGGAGTCAGAGGCCCGGGTACGCGCCGCGGCGGAGGAGCACGATCACGGTCAGCGGTAGGCGGCGCACCGCGGCCGCGTCCACCCTCACGGGGGGGTGCGAATCCAGCTACAGCGGCGGGGACCGGGGTGAGTGCCTTGAGGCCGCCCGTGGTCACGCCGCCGTCCCCGTCCGCGACAGCAAGTCCCCCGCGGGCCCTGTGCCGGCCTTCTCCGCCCGGGGCCGGCCGTCCTTCGCCACCGCCGTCAAGCGGGGCGGACTCTCCGCCTGTACACGGCGCTTCCCCGGCGGCCCCGTCACGGTCCCCGACCTGGCGGGGCCGCCGTCGTACTCCGCCCGGCCACCCCCTACCCCGGTAGCACCCCCGTCTTGGCCCCCGGGTAGGACGCCCCGCGCACAACCGTCCCCGCACGCTGTCTCCCGTCGGTACGAGCGGATCGCGAGAGGGCGGAACGGAACATGAGGCTACGCAGGGGCAAGCGGCACACGGCGGGCGACCGACCCGACCCTGGGGCCGCCACACCAGGTCTCGCCGTCGAACTGCGCGGTGTCCGGCGGCAGTACGGGCGTGGCGCGGGTGCCGTGCACGCGCTCGCCGGTGTCGACCTCGCCCTACCGCGCGGTACGTTCACGGCGGTCATGGGGCCGTCCGGGTCCGGCAAGTCCACCTTCCTCCAGTGCGCCGCCGGGCTCGACCGGCCGTCGGAGGGGTCCGTGCGGCTCGGCGGCACGGAGATCACCGGGATGAACGAGAACGAGCTGACCGAGCTGCGCCGCAGCCGCCTCGGTTTCGTCTTCCAGGCGTTCAACCTGCTGCCGTCGCTGACCGTGGAGCAGAACGTCCTGCTTCCTCTGCGCCTCGCCGGAAAGCGCCAGGACCGCCGCCGGGCGGCCGCGGTGCTCGCGCAGGTCCAGCTCGCCGACAAGGCGCGACGGCGGCCCGGGGAGCTGTCCGGCGGGCAGCAGCAGCGGGTGGCCGTCGCCCGCGCCCTGGTGACCGGGCCCGACGTGGTGTTCGCCGACGAGCCCACCGGGGCCCTCGACACCGGCACCGCCACCGAGGTCCTGGGCCTGCTCCGGCACGCCGTCGACACCCTCGGAGCCACTGTCGTCATGGTCACCCACGACCCGGTCGCGGCCGCCTGGGCCGACCGGGTGCTGTTCCTCGCCGAGGGCTCCTTCGCCGACGGCCTGGAGCGCGGCTCGGCGGAGCGGATCGCGGAGCGGATGCGGGCGCTCACCGCTCGCACCGCCGGTGCGGGCGCGATGGCGGGTGCGGCGGCGTGATGCGCCCCAACGGTCTCGCCCGCGCGGCCGTCCGCTTCAAGCCCGCGTCCTTCGCGGGAACCTTCGTGGCGCTGATGATGTCCGCGCTGATCGTCACGGCCTGCGGGATCCTGCTGGAGACGGGGCTGCGCGCGTCGGTGCCGCCCGAGCGGTACGCGGACGCCCCGGTCGTCACGGCGGCGGACCAGTACGAGTACGTCGTCACGGGCAGCGGCGAGGACCGCGAGGAGGAGGCGGTCCCGTTGCCGGACACCGCGCGGGTGGACGCCGGGCTGGCGGCGAGGGCCGCCGAGGCTCCGGGGGCGGCCGCCGCCGTCCCGGACTTCACCTTTCCGGTACGGACCGTGGAGACGGGCGCGGGCTCCGGGGTCGGGGCGGGCTCCGGGACCGGGGCCGGGACCGGCGCGAACGGTGTGCGCGCCTCCAGCGCCCGTGGACTGTCCGTGCCGGGCGGGGTACTCACCGCGCACGGCTGGGGTTCGCACGCCTTCACCGGTACCGCGCTGACCAGCGGCTCCGCGCCCCGTACGGGCGAAGTCGTCCTCGACGCGGGGACGGTCCGAGCGGCGAGGACGGCCGTCGGCGACATCGTCGCGCTGGACACCGCCGCAGGGAAGCGGGACTTCCGCGTCGCGGGCGTCGCCGAGGCCGGGCGCGCGGAGGCGTCCCGGGGCACCGGCCCAGCGGGCTCGGGCGCTCTCGTCTGGTTCGCCGACTCCGAGGCGCCCGCCCTGGCCGGGCATCCCGGCACGGCCGACGCCATCGCCGTACTGGCGGAGCCCGGCACCGGTTCCGACGCCCTCGCCGTGTCCGTGCGGCGTGCCCTGGCCGGCTCCGGAGCCGAGGTGCGCACCGGCGACGACCGGGGGGCCGTCGAGGACCCGGGCCTCGGCTACGCCAAGGAGACCCTCTTCGGGCTCGGCGGCTCCTTCGGCGGCATCGCGACCATCGTCGCGGTCTTCACCGCGGCCGGGACCGTGGCGCTGTCCGTGTCCCAGCGGTCCCGCGAGTTCGCGCTGCTGCGCGCCGTCGGAGCCACCCCGCGGCAGGTCCGCCGAGCGGTCGCCTCCGAGGCCCTGCTCGTCGCACCGCTCGCCGGGCTCGTCGGCTGCCTGCCCGGCATCGGGCTCGCGCACTGGTGGTTCGGGCAGTTGCAGGACCGGGGCGCGGTCCCGGAGGCGGTGCGGGTGCACGTGTCCGGCATCCCCGTGCTCGCCGCCGTCGCCGTGGGGCTGCTCACCGCACTGGGCGCGGGCTGGGCGGCCGGACGCAGGCCGGCGAAGACCAAGCCGGGGCAGGCGCTCGCCGAGGCGTCCGTGGAGCGGCTGCGGCCGGGCGTGATCCGTACGGTGCTGGGCGTCGGCGCGCTCGTCGGCGGCACGTTCCTCACCGGGCTCTCCGCCGGTTCGACGGGGGACGACGCGGCGGGGGCCGCCCTCGGCGTCGTCATGTGCTTCATGCTCGCCGTCGCGCTGCTCGGCCCTCTGGTGGCACGGCTGTGCGCGGGCCTCTTCGGGCTCCCGCTGCGCGGGGCGGGCGCGGCGGGCGAGCTGGCCGCCGCCAACTCCCGTGCCAACGCCCGCCGTCTCGCGTCGGCGATCACTCCGATCGTGCTCGCCATGGCCTTCGCCTCGACGCTCGTCTTCATGCACACGAGCGAGAATCACATCGCGGACGGGCAGTTGCGTGCGGGCATCACCGCGGACCACGTGGTGACGGACCCGGCCGGGCTCCCGCTGGACGCCGCGGCGCGGGCGGCCCGCCTCCCCGGGGTGGAGGCCGCCGTCGGCCTGCTCGACACCCAGGTGCTGGTGCCGGTCGGCTCCGGCGAGTTCGCCTCGCTCCAGGGTGCGGCGGCGCAAGGCGTCACCGGCTCCGGAGCCGAGCTGGCGAAGGTGCAGGACCTGGACGTACGCGAAGGGAGTCTGGAACGACTCGGTGCGGGCCGTATCGCCGTCGACCGGACGCTGGCGGCCGCGGCGGACGTCGGTGTGGGCGACCGGCTCCCGCTGCGCCTGCCCGACGGCGCCGAGGCCGCGCCCGAGGTCGTCGCGGTCTACGGCCGCGGGCTCGGTCTGGCCGCGGTGACCCTGGACCGGGCGTCCCTGGACGGGCACGTCAGTTCGGGCTTCGACAGCGTCCTGCTGGTGCGCGGCGGCTCGGCCGGGTCGCTCGCGGCCCTGGGCGAGGTCTCCGACGCGTCCGGCTTCGCCACGGAGCGGAGCCTCGACGCGAAGCTGGGGGCCTGGTCCAGCAACACCATGGCCGCGGTCCTGGGCGGTTTCGCCGCCGTCGCCGCGGTCAACACCCTGGTGATGACGGTCCTCGACCGTCGTCGCGAACTGGGCGCGCTCAGGCTCATCGGCTCCACCCGGCGCCAGGTGATGCGCATGCTCCGCTGGGAGAGCCTGCTGGTGTCCTCGGCGGGCGTGGTCCTCGGCTCCGCGATCGCCGCGGCCACACTGATCCCGATGATGCGCGGCATGACCGGCGAGGCGCCGTACGTACCGCCGCTGCTGTACGGGGCCTTCGTGGCCGCCGCCGGCGGACTGGCCCTGCTCGCGGTCACGCTGCCGGCCCGGGCTGCGCTCCGGCGGTGGTCATAGCCGGGCACGGGGGCGGCATGGGCCGCCCGGGCACGGGGGCGGCATGGGCCGCATCGTTCCAGCCGCGCCGGGAGCCACGCGAGCCGTTTCCCGGCCTTCCGCGAACCGCGCTCAGCCGAGACTCGCCGCGACCTCGCTGCGAAGCTGCGGCAGCTTGTCGTGCAGCACGCCCGGGCAGAGGGTGTCGCCGAAGTCCTTGTGTCCGTAGATGCGGCTCGGCGCGATGCCGTACTGGTGGCAGGCGTACGCGCACAGCGTCACCAGGACCTCCCACTGCGCCCGGGGCGGCTGTGCCCCGTCGTGGTAGGCGCCCTCGTTGGCGATGCCGACGGCCTGGCCGTTCTGACCGGACGTGTGGGCGCCCAGCGCGAAGTCGCGGCCGTCCAGCAGGGTGCTGAGGCTGCGGTGGCGGCCCTCGGTGATCCAGCCGCCCCGGCTGACGAGGAAGTGGTAGCCGGTGTCGGTCCACCCGTTCTTGTCCATGTGCAGGTCCTGGACCCAGTGGGCGTGGCTGTGGGCCTGCGCGCGGGAGAAGTCCGCGGTGTTGGCGCTGACCGTGTGATGCACGATGATCTTGGTCGGCCGCTTCCCCACCAGGCTGACCGGGGTCCGGGGCGAGCGGGCCCTCCACTGAAGAGTGCTGTCGATGTCCGGCTCGACGAGGCCGGAGGCGTGGGCCGTGGCCGGTAACGCGGCGGCGGCCAGTCCGCCGGCGCCGGCGAGCAGGATGTGGCGACGGGTCGGCTGCGGAAGGTTCACGGCGGGCTCCTGGTCTGCGGTCGTTCCGGCCGGGCGGTGCGGTCGGCGGACAGCGGCCCCGGGGGACTGCCGGCTGGGGGCTGCCGGCGGGGGCGGGGCACTGGGGGCTGGGGGCTGGGCGCTGGGCGCTGGGGGCTGGGCGCTGAGGGCAGTCTTCCGAGGGCGCGGGCGGCCGGGTGAGCCGTTGGCGCGCTCACCCGGCCGCCGCGCGTGCGGGGCCGCTACGCCGTGTTGTTGGCGAGGGCCTGGAGCCGGGTCATGGAGCCGTTGAACTTGTTGCGGTCCACGTCACCGGAGACCCCGCTGACCCGGCCCGTGGCCGAGTACTGCCAGACCGTCCAGGTGGGGAAGCCATTGGGGATGTTCGGGCTGCTGGTGCCCCAGTGCGCCACCCAGAGCGGCGACTTGGCGGCCATTCCGGTCCAGTTTCCGGTGCAGGTGTTCCACCAGCTGGCCGTCGTGTAGATGACGACGTCACGGGTGGTCCGGGCCTTGTACGTGTTGTAGAAGTCGTTGATCCATGTGCGCATCTGGGTCGTGGAGAGGCCGTAGCACATGGCGCCGTACGGGTTGTGCTCGATGTCCAGCACGCCGGGGAGGGTCTTGCCGTCCCTGGACCACCCACCGCCGCTGCTCGCGAAGTAGTTGGCCTGGGTCGCCCCGTTGGAGATGTTGGGGCGGGCGAAGTGGTAGGCGCCCCGGATCAGGCCGGCGTTGTAGGAACCGGTGTAGTTCGCGTTGAAGCTGCTGTCCTTGAAGGACGTGCCCTCGGTGGCCTTCATGTAGGCGAAGTCGATGCCCGCGGCCTTGACCGAACCCCAGTTGATCGACCCCTGCCAGTGGGAGACGTCGATGCCCTGGACCCCGCTGGTGTCCAGCGTGGTCATGCCCCCGCCCGCCGAGGACGCGGGGCCCTGCTCGATGCGGGTGCCCGACCCCATCCACGCCTGTCCGGACCGGATCGGCTTGTCGGGTGCGGGCGGCGCGGCGGCGGCCGTGCCCGCACCGGTCAGGAGCAGGGTGGCGACACTGCCGAGGACGCCGGCCAGCAGGGCGCCTCTGGATCTGAGGGGGCGACGGGGCGGAGAACTGTACGCGGGCATGGCTGCCTCCGGGCACGTTGATGGGAGCGGAACCCATGGCATCCGATAATCGGATGCCATGAACACGTCATGAGTAAGACACGAGTGACGGGAGGCGTAAAGGGGTCGCCCGGTCTAGACCTCTGCCGCCGCGCCTCAACTGCGACAACGCGCCGAAGTGGCGAAAATTTTCACTCCTGAAGGTCCGCCGCCCCCGTCCCGCCCATGACTCGCGTAGACACACGGGTACGGCGACCGGCCGCCGAGTGCGCCTCGTACGCCCGGCGCACCCGTCGCCCGAAGCCCGGGGCGGTGCGGAAGTCGACGGCGGTCCCGATCGGCGAGGTACGGCAGGGCGGCGTCGGGAGGACCTGGCGTACAGGGTGCGGCAGTCCCCGATGACCGACCCGGCCGGGGACACGGTCCGGATCGGGCAGCCGATCGGCCAGAACCGGAACCACCGGCCCGCACCGCGCTCCGGCCCGCCCCGGCGGGACTCGCCCCTCCGGTCGTCGGCCGGCTCACGGAGAAAGCCGAATGGGGCCCGGCCTCGCGGCCGGACCCCCCTCGATCTCCCCTCCCGTCGGGCCTTCCCGTTCCCCCCGGACCCCTCCCCGGAAGTCCCGACGCCATGTGTGACACGGGAGGGTACGCAAAGGTTGCAGCCCTTTGCGATCTCTTTACCCTTGATCCACCGCGCCGCTCTCAGCAGGCATGCCGCACAAAGCGGTCCGCCACTTCCGCCAGGGCTTCCGCTCCGTCGCGGGCCCACAGCGCCTCGTTGAAGATCTCCACCTCGACCGGTCCGTCGAACCCGGCGGCTTCCACGGACCGGCGGAACGCGCGGAAGTCCACGCACCCGTCCCCCAGCTGTCCCCGGCCCAGCAGGACGCCCGCCGGGAGCGGGGTGATCCAGTCGGCCAGCTGGAAGGAGTGGATGCGGCCGCCCGCGCCCGCGCGAGCGATCTGCGCGGGGGCCCGGTCGTCCCACCAGAGGTGATAGGTGTCGACGACCACCCCGACCTGCTCGGCCGGGAAACCTTCGGCCAGGTCCAGGGCCTGGCCGAGCGTGGAGACGACACAGCGGTCCGAGGCGTACATCGGGTGCAGCGGCTCGATCGCCAGGCGGACGCCGCGTTCGGCCGCGTAGGGAGCCAGCTCCGCCAACGCCTCGCCCACCCGCTCGCGGGCCCCGTACAGGTCGCGGCTGCCGGGCGGAAGGCCGCCGGAGACCAGGACCAGGGTGTCGGTGCGCAGGGCGGCCGCCTCGTCGATCGCCGCCCGGTTGTCGTCCAGGGCGCGGGCGCGTGTCGCCGGGTCGAGGGCGGTGAAGAAGCCGCCCCGGCAGAGGCTGGTGACGGTGAGCCCGGCATCCGCCAGGAGCCCGGCCGTGCGCTCGACGCCGTACGCCTGCACCGGGGCCCGCCACAGGCCCACCTTGCCGATGCCCGCCTTCACGCACCCCTCGGCCAGCTCGGGCAACGACCATTGTCTGATGGTTTCCTGGTTGATGCTCAGGCTAGCCAGTTCGTCGGTCATCGTCCGCCTCCGTGGACCGCGAGCAGGGCGCGCATCCGGTGTTCGGCCCGGCCCGGGTCGGGGAAGAGGCCCAAGCGGTCGGCCAGTTCGTACGCCTTAGCCAGATGCGGCAGCGAGCGCGCCGACTGGAGTCCGCCCACCATCGTGAAGTGGTCCTGGTGGCCGGCCAGCCAGGCGAGGAACACCACGCCCGTCTTGTAGAAGCGGGTGGGTGGCCGGAAGAGGTGGCGCGAGAGTCCGACCGTGGGGTCCAGGAGGGCCCGGAAGCCGTCCACGTCCCCCGTGTCCAGCACCCGCACCGCGTGCGCCGCCAGCGGGCCCAGCGGGTCGAAGACGCCCAACAGCGCGTGGCTGAAGCCGCGTTCGTCGCCCGCGATGAGCTCCGGGTAGTTGAAGTCGTCGCCCGTGTAGCAGCGCACCCCACCCGGGAGGCGGCGGCGGACGTCGATCTCGCGCGCCGCCTCCAGGAGGGAGATCTTGACGCCGTCGACCTTGTCCGGGTGTTCGGCGATGACCTTGAGGAACGTGTCCGTGGCCGTGTCGAGGCCGGCGCTGCCCCAGTAGCCCTCCAGGGCCGGGTCGAACATCGGGCCCAGCCAGTGCAGGATCACCGGCTCCGACGCCTGGCGCAGGAGATGGGCGTACGTGGCGAGGTAGTCCTCCGGGCTCCGCGCCGCGCGGGCCAGCGCGCGGGAGGCCATGAGGATCGGCTGGACGCCGTTCTCCTCGGCGAGGGCCAGCTGTTCCTCGTACGCCGCCGTGACCTCGGCCAGGGTCGGTGTGCCGTCCTCGGGCAGCTGGTCGGTGCCCACGCCGCAGGCGATCCTGCCGCCCACCGACTTCGCCTCGGCGGCCGAGCGGCGGATCAGCTCGGCCGCGCCCGGCCAGCCCAGGCCCATGCCGCGCTGCGCGGTGTCCATGGCCTCCGCGACGCCCAGGCCGTGCGCCCACAGGTGGCGGCGGAAGGCGAGCGTGGACTCCCAGTCGACGGCCGCCGGGTCGTCCGGGCTGATGTCCGCGTACGGGTCCGCGACCACGTGGGCCGCCGAGAAGACCGTACGGGAGCAGGGGGCGGCCGCCGCTCCCGGCGCCAGGTCCAGGGGGGTGTCGCGGGGCGTGTAGGGGCCCTGGGGAAGGTGGATGGTCATGTCCGCGGCTCCCGGTGTTCCCGCCGGCCGGCTCCGCGGCTCACAGGGCCAGCTCCGGGACGTCGAAGCGGCGGCCCTCGGCGGACGACTTCAGCCCCAGCTCGGCCAGTTGGGCGCCCCGGGCGCCGGCCAGCAGGTCCCAGGCGTACGGCTCGTCCAGGACCACATGGCGCAGGAACAGCTCCCACTGCGCCTTGAAGCCGTTGTCGAACTCCTGGTTGTCCGGCACTTCCTGCCACTGGTCGCGGAACGACTCGGTGACCGGGAGGTCCGGGTTCCAGACCGGCTTGGGGGTCGCGGAACGGTGCTGGACGCGGCAGTTGCGCAGGCCCGCGACGGCCGAGCCGTGGGTGCCGTCGACCTGGAACTCCACCAGCTCGTCGCGGTTGACCCGCACCGCCCACGAGGAGTTGATCTGCGCGACCGCCCCGCCCGCCAGTTGGAAGATGCCGTACGCGGCGTCGTCGGCGGTGGCCTCGTACGGCCTGCCCCGCTCGTCCCAGCGCCGCGGAACGTGCGTCCGCACGTGGGCCGTCACGGAGGTGACCCGGCCGAACAGCTCGTGGAGCACGTACTCCCAGTGCGGGAACATGTCGACGACGATGCCGCCGCCGTCCTCCGCGCGGTAGTTCCACGAGGGGCGCTGGGCCTCCTGCCAGTCGCCCTCGAAGACCCAGTAGCCGAACTCCCCGCGCACGGAGAGGATCTCGCCGAAGAAGCCGCCGTCGATCAGGCGCTTCAGCTTCAGCAGGCCGGGCAGGAAGATCTTGTCCTGGACGACGCCGTGCTTGATGCCCGCGTCCCGGGCGAGCCGGGCCAGGTCGAGGGCCCCCTCGACATCCGTGGCGGTCGGCTTCTCGGTGTAGACGTGCTTGCCGGCCGCGATCGCCTTCTTGATCGCCTCCACCCGTGCCGAGGTGACCTGGGCGTCGAAGTAGACGTCGACCGTGTCGTCCGCGAGGACCGCGTCCAGGTCGGTCGACCACTCGGTCAGGCCGTGCCGCTCGGCGATCTCCGCCAGGGCGTGGGACCTGCGGCCGACGAGCACGGGCTCGGGCCACAACACCTGCCCGTCACCGAGGTCCAGACCGCCCCGCTCGCGGATCGCGAGGATCGAGCGCACCAGGTGCTGCCGGTATCCCATGCGTCCCGTGACGCCGTTCATGGCGATGCGCACTGTCCTGCGTGTCACGAAGGTCCCTCCATACGGTCGTAGCAAGCGCTTTCTACAGGCGATGACGCTAGCCTGCCGACAGCGGCCGGACAAGAGGGGGCCGCGCGGGATCTCACGGAGGACAGCGATGACAGTCACCCTGGCGGATGTGGCGGCCCGCGCCCGGGTGTCCCCGGCCACCGTCTCCCGCGTGCTGAACGGCAACTACCCGGTGGCGGCGTCGACCCGCGAACGGGTCCTGCGGGCGGTGGACGACCTGGACTACGTGCTCAACGGGCCCGCCAGCTCCCTCGCGGCGGCCACCTCGGACCTGGTCGGCATCATCGTCAGCGACATCGCCGACCCGTTCTTCGGGATCATGGCGGGGGCGGCCCAGACGCAGATCGGAGGGCCCGGGGACGGTTCCGGGCGGGCGGGCGGCGAGAAGCTGGCCGTCATCTGCAACACCGGCGGCTCCCCGGAGCGCGAACTCACCTACCTCACCCTCCTCCAGCGCCAGCGCGCCGCCGCCGTCGTCCTCACCGGCGGCGCGGTCGAGGACCCGGCGCACGGGGCCGCGATGACCGCGAAACTGACGAAGCTCGCGGACGCGGGCACCCGGATCGTCTTCTGCGGGCGGCCCCCGCTGCCCGAGGGGGACACGCTCGTCGCCGCGCTCGCGTTCGACAACCGGGGCGGCGGGCGGCGGCTCGCCGAACACCTGATCGCGCTCGGCCACCGCAGGATCGGTTACGTCGCCGGGCCCCCGGAGCGCACCACCACCCGCCACCGGCTGGAGGGCCACCGGGAGGCGCTGCGCGCTGCCGGGCCGGACGCCGCACCGGCGGCCGGCGGCGAGCAGACCGGCTCCGGGCGCCAGGGGCCGGGGGGTCAGGACCTGCTCACCGTGCACGGCCCCTACGACCGGCGCTCGGGCTACGAGGCCACCCTCGAACTCCTGCGCAGGGCGCCGGACGTGACCGCGATCGTGGCCGCGAACGACACGGTGGCGCTGGGCGCGTGCGCGGCCGTACGGGACCAGGGGATGCGCATCCCGCAGGACATCTCGGTCGCCGGCTTCGACGACCTGCCGTTCTCGGTGGACGCGGTGCCGGCCCTCACGACGGTACGGCTGCCGCTCTTCGAGGCGGGCGCGCGGGCGGGGCGGCTCGCGATGGGCAAGGAGGACCCGCCGCCCGGCGGCATCGCGACCATCGCCGCCGAGCTGATGATCCGGGGGTCCACGGCGGCTCCGCGGGGATGAGCCGAGCCGGGAGACCGGCGCAGGCGACGCCGTAGCGGCAGCCGCGCGGACGGCGGCCCTTCCTCAGGGGGTTCCTCGGCAGGGCGCCGCCTCGTCTACGGTCGGCTCCATGACCAGTGACGGCGTAGTCGTGAACGAGGCCATCCGTGCGGCGTGGGACTCCTACCGGGTCCTGGAGAAAAGCACTCCGGCCGGGGAGCGCCAGGAGGCGCGGCGGCGGGTCGAGGCCGCCGTGGAAGCCTGCGGGCGTGAGGAGGTGTCCCGGGGCACGGTGTTCCTGGTGGGCGTGCTGACCGGGTACCTGATCGCCGAACAGTCCGGTGACGGGAAGCCTCTCGATCCGCTCAGCGATCTGATCCCCGCCGTGATCCGCCGGCTCCCCGCCTTCGAAAAGGCCGACCCGGCTCAGGTGCCGATGGTCACCGGGGTGCTCATGGCGGCGGCGATGGGCATGGACACCGTGGCGTGGCGTGACCGTTTCGGGCGGATTCCACCGGAGGAGGCCCTGGTGCACGGCTTCGTACTGTGGCTGCTCGCCGACCTCTTCGATTCGCTGACCGGGCGGCCCGGAGTGATCGACCGCACCATGCGGGAGACGTTCGATGCGATGGCCGCCGAAGAGACCGCCGGAGAGACCGCCGGGGGGAGCTGACGTGCCGGCGCCGTCCGGCGGTCGCGGCGCCCGGGGGCCCGATGCGGAGGGCGGTCGCCTCGGGGCGGCGGTCCTGGCGGCCCCGTGCAGCACGGTCAGGCGGTCGGGAGCCGGGCGAGATCGGCGGGCCGGTCCCGGACCAGCCGCTTCGGACGTTCCGCGAGCGTGAACGCGTCGGCCGCGCGGACGGGAAGGGCCTCGCGCCGCCCGACCGGTCCGCCGCCCGGCGGGAGCGGCCCGGAACGAGCGACGCACCGCGCGGGGTGCGCTCAGCGCTCCGTCTTCTTCCACGGTCCGACCCCGAGCCTTCCGGTCGTTCCGAGGTCGAGATTCGGCGTCACGGTCACGGGGTCGGCGCCGGCCTTGGCCCGGACCCGCACATGGGGGACGTTCACCGGGGTGCCGGACTCGGTCGTGTTGCGCCAGACCAGGCTCGCGGACGCCGACTCCCCGGGCCCGAGCGTGACGGGCCGGGGCGGCTCGTCGGCCCCGGTGCCGGTGGCGATCTCCCGGCCGCCTTCGAGGATGTCGACACCGTCGACGGGCTGGTGGCCGCCGTCCAGGAGCGTGAGCAGCGGATAGCCCTCGACGGTGTAGCGGCGCGTGCCGCAGTTCTCGAGATGCAGGCCCACGACGCGCAGCCCCATGGCCGCGTCGCCCCTGTCGGCGCTGACCCGGATTCCGGAGGCGGGACACGTGCCCGGCTCGGCCGGCGCCTCGCCCGCGGGAACCTTGGTCACTTTGAGCACCTTGGCCCCGGTCACCCGTGGCGTGGTGGGCGGCAGCACACCGGCCCGGACGGTACCCCGCACCGTCGCTCCGGGGCGGACGTCACGCGCGGTCGCGGTCTGGTTCGCCATGGCGCCGCCGTCCGCGCTCGTGAAGGTGATGACGATCGAGTAGGTCAGGGTCTCGGCGCCCTCGTTGGTGACCTCGTAGCCGGCGCTGATCCCCGAGTCCTTCTCCAGGTCGAGGCTGTCGGCGGAGACCGCATGGCCGTGGGAGGGCGAGGGGGACGGGGAGGCCGGGGGGAGAGTCAACGAGGTGACGCGCACGCCGTCCATACCCGGATCGTCGATCCGCGTGGGAGACGGGGACTCGGCGGAGCCGGCGCTCCCTGCGCCGGGGCGCTCCGTCCCGCAGCCCGTGAGCAGTGCAGCGGCGACGAGAGCCGATACGAGGGGTGCGGTCCTGGCGAGAGGCGAGCGAGGTCGAGCGGGTCTGCGCATCCGGCCATCCGATCAGGACTTGGCCCCCGGGCCCGTGACGGAGGCCACAATTCCGGTCACAGGGGTGTCACAGGACCGGAGGCCAGGCCCTGACCACGGGCAGGGTGAACACACCGGGGTCCGCGGGCGCGAAGGGGGCCGGAGGGTGTCTGACAGGACCCGTCGTCGCCCGCGGGGCGACCGGGCCGACGGCTGGCTGACGGTGGCTCGAAGCTCCCGGCGCCGTCCATGGCTCCCCCGTGCACGCGTCACTCGCCCCGCACTCGCGGGAGCCCTGTCACGCGTCGGCCCGGCTCCGCGCGGCAGACGGGATGCAGCCGCTTCCGCCGTACTCGCCGCCCGGTGCCCCAACTCACCGCCCGGTGGCCCGTGGATGCGGGCCGGGGGGCGAAAGATGGGGGCGACTCCCCCATGCGCCCGGTCCCGCTCCCCCGCCACGATGGGAGCGGGCGGCCCGACCGGGGTCCGGCCCGGGACCGGGGAGGTGCGGAGCGGTGGCGGAGAAGGATCTGATCGACAGAGGTACGAGCCGTCGCCCCGCCCCCGCTGTTCCTGCCGCGTCCGGTGACGGCGCTCCGGCCGTGTCCGGCGACGGCGCCTCCCTCACGTCCGGCGGTGCCGCGCCCGGCCACGCCGGCCCCTCGCCCTCCCCCTTCTTCGGGGGCGCGGCCTCGGAGCCGTGGTGGCGTCCCGGTGTCGTCGGGGGCGCCCCCTCCCGCGAGCCCGGGTGGGCGGCCTTCGCCCGGGAGGCCGTCGCCTCGGCACCGCGTGACGTCGTGGTCGCCGACCGGGCCTACCCCGGGCTCAGCGGGTTCGGGCCGGTCGTCGCGCCGTTCGTCGAGGCGGCGGCGGGGCGGCTCGGGAACGCTCTCGCCGAGGACGGGCCGGCGGTGAACGGCCACCCGGTCGGGGCGCCGGTGGCGGGCGCCTCGGCGGTGCACGGTGCAGCGGTGAACGGACATGCGGCGGCGGACGGAGGATCGGCCGTCCTCGCGGACTTCCGGCGGCAGTTGACGCGCCGGCTGTCCAGGATCGCGGCGCGCACGCTCGTCACGGAACTGCACGAGGCGCGGCGGCTGGGCCGGCTGAGCGGCGAGGGGCCGACGGAGCGCTTCCGGGACTTCGTGCGGCTGACCGCCCGCCGTGACGGCCTGGCCCGGCTCGTCACCGCCTATCCCGTGCTGGCCCGCCTCCTCGCGACGGCCTGCCTCAACGCGGGGGACGCCTTCGCGGAGATGGCCGCGCGGCTGGCCGCCGACCGGCATCTGCTGGCCCCGGCAGGGGTGCTCGGCGACGACCGGGCCGGCTCATCGGACGGAGTGCTGGGCGCCGGTACGGGGCCGGGGAGGCTCACCGGCGTCGAGGCCGGTGCGGGCGACAGTCATCGCGGCGGGCGGTCGGTGATGCTGCTGCGGTTCGCCGACGGCAGCCGGCTGGTCTACAAGCCGCGTCCGCTCGCTGCGCACCGCCACTTCAACTCGCTCGCCGAATGGCTGGGTTCGCTGCCGGACGCACCGGACCTGCGGGTGCTGCGCGTCCTGGACCGGGGCGACTACGGCTGGGCCGAGTTCGTCGAGGAACGGCCCTGCGCCTCGGCGCGGGAGACGCGGCAGTTCTACCGGCGCCAGGGTGCCCTGCTGGCCCTGCTGCACACGCTGGACGGTACGGACCTGCACCACGAGAACCTCATCGCCTGCGGCCCCCACCCGGTCCTCGTCGACGTGGAGACCCTGTTCCACCCGCCGCTGGGGCCGGCCCGCTCCGCCGACCCGGCAGCCCGGGCCCTGCACGACTCGGTCCACCGGGTGGGTCTGCTGCCCCAGTTGCTCGTCGGGGACACGACCGCGCTCGACATGTCCGCCATCGGCGGGGGCCGGGCCGCTTCGTCTCCGATCGAGACCGCCGACTGGGCTGACGCCGGAACCGACCGCATGCGGCTGGTACGGCGGGCGGGCCGGTTCACCGAGTCCGCCAACCGGCCCCGGCTCGGCGGGGAGGCGGCCGACCCCTCCGCGTACACCGAAGCCCTCTGCGGCGGCTTCCGTGCCGCGTACACCGCGATCAGCGAGCACCGGGACCGGCTGCTCCACGCTGACGGGCTGTTGCGCCTCTTCGCCCGGGACGAGGTGCGCGTCGTGCCCCGGCCGACCTGGACCTACACGACCCTGCTGGACGAGTCGACCCACCCCGACCTGATGCGGGACGCCGCCGAACGGCACCGGGTGCTGTCGCTGCTGCGCACCCCGCTCCTGGGCGTGCCCGCCCTGCCCGGCCTGGAGGACGAGGAGATCGCGGAACTGTGGTGCGGCGATGTGCCGGTGTTCGCCACCCGGCCGGGCGGCACGGAGCTGTGGAGCGGCACCGGCCGTACGGTTGCGGCGTCCGCGCACCGTCCCGCGGGCGCGGCGGCGGAGGGCGCGGGGCCGACGGAGGACGTCCGAGAAGGCCCTCACGGCTCCGCGGGTTCCCCGTCCGGCCCCGGCCGGCCCCCGCACGACGCCGCCGGCCTCACCGGGCTGGCGCGGGTCGAGGCGAAGGTGCGCGCGATGGACACCGTGGACCGGCAGGACCAGGAGCGCATCATCCGGACGGCGATGGTGAGCACCTCGCCCGAGCCGCCGCACCGGGCGGTCCCGGGAGGCCGGGCGCGGAGCGCGGCGACCGCGCCGGAGCCCGAGCAACTGCTGTCCGCCGCACGGTCGGTGGGCGACCAGCTCGTCTCCCTGGCCTACCGGCACGAGGGCCGCATCAACTGGATCGGGCTGGAGCTGCTCGGCGAGCGCTACTGGCGGCTCACACCGATGGCGGCGGATCTCGCGGCCGGTTACACCGGCTCCGCGCTCTTCCTGGCCCAGCTGGCCGCGCTCACCGGCGCCTCCCGGTACGCGGAGGCGGCCCGCGAGGCGCTCACCCCGGTCCCGGGGCTGCTGGACGCGCTGCACGGGCAGGCCGACGAGCTCGGGGCCCTGGGCTCCGGCGCGTTCGCGGGCCTCGGCGGCATCGCGTACGCGCTGACCGAGGTGGGCTCGCTGCTGGGCGACCGGGAGGTGCTGGAACAGGCCGGCCCGGCGGTCCGGCTGAGCTGCGCGGCGAGCGCCGCCGAGGACGGGTACGGGGTACGCGGCGGAGCGGCGGGCGGGCTGGTCTCGCTGCTCGCGGTGCACCGTGCCACGGGCCGCCCGGAGGCGTGGCGGGGCGCCGCGCACTGCGCCGAGCGGATCGCCGCCGCCCCGCTCCCGGCCGCCGGGGGCTTCGCCGACGGGGCGGCGGGGATCGGCTGGGCGCTGCTGCGCTTCGCCGGCGTCGGGAACGACGCCCGGCACCGGAGCGCCGGGCTGCGGGCCCTGCGCCGGGCGACGGCCGGGCCCGCGGCCGGGCCGGCCTGGTGCGACGGGGTGGCCGGGATCGCGCTGGCCATCGCCGACAGCCCGGACGCGCTGGAGGACCCGGAGCTGTCCGGCTGGCTGGCGGCGCGCTCCGGCGAACTGGCGGACATCGGCCCGCTCGCCGATGACAGCCTGTGCCACGGGGAGTCGGGGCTGCTCGAACTCCTCGGCCACAGCTCCCTGCCCGCCGTCCGGCCCGCATGGGTGCGCCGTGCCGGGTCGCTGCTGGCCGCGACGGACCGGGCGGGCCCGCAGTGCGGGACGCCCGGCCGGGTGCCGCACCCGGGGCTGCTCACCGGGCTCTCGGGGATCGGGCACGGGCTGCTGCGGGCAGGATTCCCCGACCGGATCGGCTCCGCCCTGCTCCTGCGCCCCTCCCGGGCGCCCTGACCGACGGCCCCGCCGTCACCGGACCCACGGTTCCACCGGGGCGGAGAACCCGCCGCCCCTCGTCACGGACGTGCCGACGTGCCGGCCGTGCCGGCGATCCAGTGCCTGACGATCACCCACCACCAGAGGATGAGGTCACGATGAAGCAGAACCGCGAAGCGGCCCCGCAGGCGTCCGGCGACATCGCGTACGAGGGCGCGCCCGAGCACCCGGCCGGGCAGATCTCCTTGGGGTCCACCGGAGGGCTCGGTGCGCGCAGCAGACTTCTCAGCGTCTCCGAGGGCGAGATCGGCTTCAGCCATGACCTGCCCTGGACCACGATGACGGCCCCCTTCTGACCGGATCGGCCCAACTCGGCCGCGCTTTGGAGGAATTGGCCCACTGCCGTAGGAGTTGCGGCTCCAGTAGCCTGCGGCCATGCGAGCCACTTCGCCGGTCATCGTCGGGCGGGACGAGGAGACCGGACTGCTGAGCAGCGCCCTGGACGCCGTACGACGGCGTTCGGGGCGCGCGCTGTTCCTCATCGGTGAGGCCGGTATCGGCAAGTCCCGGCTGGTGGGCGAGTGCGCCTACCGGGCCTACGGACTCGGCATGCCGGTGCTGCGCGGCCGGGCCACCTCCACCGGGCTCGTCGTTCCCTTCCGCCCGCTCGCGGAGGCGCTGTCCTCCCGCTTCCGGGCCGCGGGCACCCCGACCGATCCCGAGCTGGCGCCCTACCATCCGGCGCTGGCCCGGCTCGTCCCGGAGTGGCGCCGGGACGGGTCCCCCGGCTATCCGGAGACGGTCGTGGAGCTGGCCGAGGCGCTGCTGCGGCTGCTGTCCGTGCTGGGCAGGGAGGCGGGCTGCGCGATCCTGCTGGAGGACCTGCACGACTGCGACACGGAGACCGTCGCGGTCGTCGAGTACGTCATCGACAACCTGGCGGAGCTGCCCATCCTGCTGCTGGGCACCCTGCGCCCGGAGCCGGGCGCCGCCCTGGACCTCGTACGGTCCGCCGAGCGCCGGCACTGCGCGGCGGTCCGGGAGCTGGGCCCGCTGGGCGACGCGCAGGTGCGGGCGCTGACGGGTGCGTGCCTGGAGGCGCGTCCCCGGGACATACCGGAGGCGGTGCATCGGCGGCTGGCCGAACGCGCCGCGGGGAACCCGTACCTGCTGGAAGTGCTGCTGGCGGACCTGCTGGACACCGGGCGGCTCCGGCGGACGGACGACGGGTGGGAGGCGGCGGAGCAGCCGGGCGGTCCGGTTCCCTCGGACATCGTGCGCAGCTGGGCCCGCAGGCTGGAGCGGCTGGACGAGCCGGTGCGCGACCTCTTGCTGGCGTCGGCCACCCTGGGCAGCCAGTTCTCGGTGACCGTGCTCCAGGCCGTGACCGGTTTCGAGGACCGCGCCCTGTTCACTCATCTGCGGTCCGCGGTGGAGGCCGGCGTCATCGCCCCGGACGGCGCGGCCCCCGACCGCTACACCTTCCGGCACTCCCTCACCGCCGAGGCCCTGATCTCCTCGCTGGCGCCGGCCGAGCGCGCCCTGCTGGCGCGCCGCGCCGCCGGGGCCATCGAGCACTCGGGACAGCCGCTGGACGAGGACGGGCGGCAGCTCGTGGCCTCGCTGGAACTGGCCGCGGGCAACCGGTCGGGGGCGGCCCGCCGGTTCGCGGAGGCGGGGAGACGGATGCTCGCTTCGGGGGCGCACGGCTCCGCCGTGGTGCTGCTGGAGCGGGCGCACCCGCTGGCCGCCGAGACCGACCGGGCCGCCGTCGCCGAGTCGTTGGCGGTCGCCCGTGCCGAGGGCGGCGATCTGGACGGTGCACTGGCGCTGGTGGACGCGCTGCCGCCGGTCCCGGCGCGGTCCGAGGACGCCTTGCGGCGCGGCCGGACCCATGTCGAACTCGCGTGGGCCGCGGTGATGGCGGAGCGCACCGCCGAGGCGGCGCTCCAGCTCGACGCCGCCCGGGTCCTGCTCGGCCCGTCACCGCCGCCGGGCCGTCGGGCCGCGCTCGTGGTGGTCGACGGGTATCTGACGCTGCTGCCCGGGCACGGGCGCAAGCCCCGGGACCCGGCGGAGGCCGAGCGGGCCGTGCGGGAGGCCGCGGAGACCGCCGAGGCCGAAGGGCTGCCCGTGGTGGCCTGCCGGGCTTGGCAGTTGCTGGCGCTGCTGCGGCGCGAGGAGGGTTTCGACGCCGCCGACGCGGCGCTGGAGCGGATGCTGTCGCTGTCCACCGAACACGCCCTGCCGGTATGGCGGGTGGAGGCGCTGGTGCGGCTGGGGGCGAACGCCTTCATGCGGACCGGGGACGCCTCCCGGCTGCTCTCCGCGCGGGCGGCGGCCACCGAGCTGGGCGCGCTGCTGCTGACCCGTACGGTCGACGGGCTGCTCGCGATGAACGCGGTGCTGTGCGCCCGGTGGGAGGAGGCGCGGGAGATCATCGACCGCTCGGCGGAGGCCAGCGCACGCGTCGGCGATCTGTCCGCGCACCGCTATCTGCTGCTGGCCGGGGCGACGATGGCCGCGCACCGGGGGCGGCGGCGGGACATGGACCGGGCGCTGGCCGCGTTCCGGCGGGCCGGGGGCGAGCAGTCGCTGCTGGTGCCGCTCCGGTCGGGGCTGTGCCGGGCGTTCGGGGCCCTGCTGGAGGAGGACCGGGAGCGGGCGGCGGCGGGGCTGGAGGAGTCGCTGGCCTGGGAGCTGGACCATCCGAGTTACTACTACTTGAGCGGGCGCTACGGGCTGCGCCCGTTGTTGCGGGTCCTGGCGGGCGAGGCGGACCGGGCGGAGCTGGCGGAGGCGCGGGCGGCTCCCGGGGGCTGCCTCGCCTGGAATCGCCAGTTCCTGGAGCTGGCCGACGCGGTGCTGCTGGGCCGGGAGGGCGACCGGGCCGGGGCCGCCCTGCTGATGGAGTCCTTCGGTGTGCGCTCCGCGCCCTTCCCGGTCGCCCGCCACCTGGGCCTGCGGCTGGTCGCGGACGCGGCCCGCGCGGACGGGTGGGGCGAGCCGGTGGCGTGGCTGCGGACCGCCGAGGAGTACTTCTACGGGGCCGGGGTCCAGCCGGTCGCCTCGGCGTGCCGGGCGGCGCTGCGGCAGGCCGGGGCGAGTGTGGCCCAGCACCGGGGCGGCCGGGACCGGATCCCGTCGCCGCTGCGGACCAGCGGGGTGACGCCGCGCGAGTACGAGGTGTTCGTCCTGCTGCCCGAGCGGCCCGGGAACCAGCAGATCGCCCGGCGGCTGTCCATCTCTCCCCGCACGGTGGAGAAGCACATGGCCAGTCTGCTGAACAAGACCGGGCGGGCGGACCGGGCCGCGCTGTGCGATTTCGCCGCCGAGTGCGCCGCCGAACCGGCCTGAGGAGCGGGGGCGAGCACGCGCCGAACCGGCATGCGGAGCGGGGGGGGCGTGCCGCGTCCCGGGCGCGGCGCCGGGTCCGCGCGGGGACGCCCATGGGGGGCCGGGGCGGGCCGCATGGGGGCGCCGGGCGGTTTCGGTCGGGCGCCCGGGCGGAACATGCGGGTGGCGCCCCGATGCGCGGGGGTGGGGCACGGCAGCAGGATCGGGGTGTGCGTACGGCCCAGTCCGCCGCCCGTCCCCGTTCCCGGAGGCCCGCTGATGACCCGACCTCCCGCCCGTACCGGTTCCGCCGGCGCGGTGTACTTCTCCCTCCTCGGCCCGCTCGCCGCCCGGCTGGACGGCCGTGAACTGCCGCTCGGCCCGCGAAAGCAGCGCCTCGTCCTCGCCACGCTGCTGGCCCGCCCCAACACCCCCGTACCGGTGGACGTGCTGACGGACGCGGTGTGGCCGGACGATCCGCCCCGTACCGCCCGCAAGAACCTCCAGGTCTACGTCAGTGCCGCCCGGGCGCTCCTGGGGCCTGCCGGGGACGGCGGGCCGGGCCGGGTGGTGCACGGCTGCGGCGGCTACCTCCTGCGCATCGCCGAGGGCGAGCTGGACACCCTGCGCTTCGGGTCGTTGGCCCGCGCGGGGCGGGCGGCGGCCGAGCGCGGTGATCTGCCCGGCGCGGCCCGGCGGCTGCGCGAGGCGCTGGACCTGTGGGAGGGGCCGCCGCTGCACGATCTGCGGGACTCCGCCGGGGTCGCCGAGGAGGCCGGCCGGCTGGAGGCCCGCTGTCTGACGGTGTACGAGGACTGGGCGGAGGCCGAGATCGAGCTGGGCCGGGCCGCCGTCGCGGTGGACGGGCTGCGGGACCTGGTGGAGCGCCACCCGCTGCGGGAGCGGCTCCGGGCCGCCTGGATGAACTCCCTGCACCAGTCGGGCCGGCAGGCCGAGGCGCTGGCGGTGTACGACGACTACCGGCAGCTGATGGCGCGGGAGCTGGGCCTGGAGCCGAGTCCGGCGATGACGGCGCTGTACCGCTCGATGCTCGGCCGGGGGCGTGAGGCCCGGCGGCCCGCCGCCGCCCGGGAGGCGGCGAGCGCGGTGGCGCTGCCCGCCCCCACCGGGGCGTTCACCGGCCGCCGGGAGGAACTGCGGGACCTGCTCGATGTGCTGGGCGGCGGCGAGGAGCGCGTGGTGGTCGTCTCGGGCCCGGCCGGGGCGGGGAAGTCGGCCCTGGCGGCCCGGGCGGCACATCTGCTGGCGGACCGTTTCCCCGACGGCCGCGTCCAGGTCCGGGTACGCCGGGAGGACGGTACGGCGCGCGGCCGGGCGGAGGTCCTGGCGGAGCTGGGGCGGCTGTGCGGGATGACTGCGGGGAACGCGGGTTCCGTGGAGGGCGGGCAGGCGGACGGCAGCGGGGCGGCGGCCGCTCCGGCGGACGCCTGGCTGCGGTGGACGGCCCGGCACCGGGCGCTCGTCGTCCTGGACGACGTGCCGGACGAGGCGTCCGTACGGGGGCTGCTGCCCCGGTCGGGGAAGTGCTCCGTACTGGTGACCGCCCGGGGGCAGTTGGCCGGTCTCGCCCCGGTGCACCGGATCGCGCTGCCCGCCCTCGCGCACGGTGAGGCGCTGGAGCTGCTGGGGAAGCTGATCGGGGCCGGGCGGCTGCGGACCGACCCGGGGGCGGCGGCGCGGATCGTCCGGGCCTGCGGGGCGCTGCCGCTCGCGGTGGAGGTGAGCGGGATGCGGCTGGCGGTGTTGCGGCATCTGCCGCTGGCGGAGTACGCGGCGCGGCTGGAGGACCCGTCGGCCGCGCTGGACGAGCTGGTCGCCGGGGACGTCTCCGTGCGGCGGCGGATCGCGTCCGGCTGGCGGGACCTGGCGGACGCCGACCGGTGGGTGCTGGGGCGGCTGGCCGGGCCGGCGGAGGACGGTGGCCTCACCCTGGACCGGGCGGCGGCGGCGCTGGGCTGCGGGGAACGGGCGGCGATCCGTGCCGTCGAGTCGCTGATCGACGCCGGGGCGGTGACCTCGCCCGCCGGGGAGGTCACCGCGCACGCCGCCCTGTACGAGGTGCCGCGGCTGCTCGGCCTGTACGCCCGCGAGCGGGACGCGTCCGGGCACGACGGCGCACCGTCGCGCACCGGCGCACCGTCGCGCACCGGCGCACCGGCCCCCGTCCGCGCACCGGCCCCCGTCCGCGTACCGGCGCGCACCGGCGCCCCCGCCCCCGACGGCGGGCCCGCGGACACCGGCGTACCCGTCCGCACGGCGGTGACGGCCGGTCCGCTCAGCCCAGGGTGAGCAGCTTCAGCAGATCGCTCGGCCGGTGCCCGGCGGGGGCCCCGGCCGAGGTCGCGCCGGCTTCCGCCCCGGCCAGGAAGTGCAGGGCCAGCAGCAGTCCGGCCGCCCCCGTGGCCAGGTCGGCGGAGCAGCGCCGCAGCCCCGCGCCCGGCACCAGCAGCCGGTCCCCGTCGGCGATCAGGTGCCAGGACAGGTTGCCTACGGAGGCGAGGACGCCCGCCCCCGCCGGGCCCCGCTCCAACTGGCGCGCGGTGGCGACGAGTCCGGCCCGTCCGGTGAACAGCCCAGGCTCGCGGACGAACTCGTTGGTGCAGCCCCGGTGCACGCCGGGCAGCAGGGCGGCGAGCGCGGGCGCCTCGTGCCGGGCCAGATAGGCGCGGGCGACCAGGGCGAAGCCGCCGCTGCCCTGGTCGAGGTAGAGCAGGTGGCGGCGGCCGTCCTTGACCTGGACGGTGCCGTCGGGCATGGCGACGCAGTGGCCGGAATCCCGGTACAGGGCGGTGCGGGCGGCGCGCAGCAGCCACTCCTCGCCGGTGAGCGCGTGGAGTTCGAGGTGCAGCAGGGCGACGCCGCTCAGCCCGCGCAGCAGCCCCGCGGAGGGCGGGGCGGTAAGGCCGCCGCCCCGCACGGCCTCGCCCCGGACCAGGCAGTCGAGGTCCCAGGCGGTGCGCAGGGCCGTGTCGAGCAGTTCCGCGTCCGGGGTCGAGCTGTTGGCCGTGGCCAGCCGGAGGGCGGCCAGGGCCGTGCCCGCGCGGCCGGTCAGGAGGTCGGCGGAGGCGGGGGCGGGCGCGGCGGCGGCCCGCGCGTACAGCTCCCGCGCTTCGTCCCGGCGGCCGAGCAGCGCCAGCACCGCGGCGGTGCCCGGCAGCCCGTCGAACAGGCCGCCGGGCGCGGCGGGGTCACGGCGGCGGGCCGCGTCCACGAGCCAGTCCGTCCAGGCGTCCGGGACGGGGGCGCCGACGCGGTGGAGGGCGTACAGGACGCCGGCGGCCCCGTGCGCCAGGTCGCCGCCGCCGGCGGCGAAGGACTTCGGGTCGCCGGGGAAGAGCCGGTCGCGGCGCTCGGGCGTCGCCCCTGCGCGGATTCCGGCGAGCAGCCGGGTGCGCAGGCCCGCCCAGTCGGGGGCGGGGCCGTCCAGGAGGGCCGCGATGCCGTCCTCCCCGTCGCGCGCCACGGTCCGCAGGGCGGTGGGGCGGCGGGGGCCCGCGTCGGACGCGAGGCCGTATCTGAGGCGGGCCCAGCGTTCCAGGGTCAGGGCCTTGGCACGGTCGTGCCCGGCCATCTCCATGAGGGGCATCAGCATGGTGAGCCAGGTCGCCCAGAGCGCGTAGGCGTCGGCCTCGGCCCCGGGGGTCCCGGCGGGCGCCTGGAGGCCCGGCGCCCCCGCCAGGGGGGTGTTCTCGTCGTCGAGGCCGGTGGCGTACTCGAAGTCGATGAGGGCCACGCGGCCGTCGGGGCGGACGATGATGTTGTTGGGGTGCAGGTCGCCGAAGCGCAGGCCCCGGGCGTGCACGGCCGCGAGCGCCCGGGTGAGCTGCGCGGTCACCGAGTCCACCCACGCGGTGTACGGGGCGAGTTCGGCGGCCGTGTCCGCTCCGCGCACGAGGGCGAAGCGGGCGACGATCTCCTCCAGGAGGGTCGCCCCCTCGATGTGCTCCTCGATCAGGAAGTGGTGCTCCCACACGGTCGTCACCCCGTGCACCCGTGGTACGCAGTCCAGTCCGGCCAGTGCGGTCAGGGCCCGGTGCTCGCGGTGCAGCCGCGTCACCGCGTCGTCGCCGGCCGCGTCGAGCCCGCAGTGCGGCCGGGCCTCGCGGAGCACCACCCGCCGGCCGGTCTCCCGGTGCCGGGCCAGGTAGATCCCGCCCGCGTTGGAGAACTGGAGTGCCTCGGTGACGGTGTAGGGGAAGGCGGCGTCCCCGGCCGCCGCGCGGGCGGCCAGGTGCGGGCGCAGCGCCTCGGGGACGGTGACCCACGAGGGCACCCGGAACACCACCCCGCGCTCGTCGGGCACCAGTTCGCCCGAGGGGTGGCGCAGGGCGGGCACCCGCTCGCCGTCCGCGTCCCGGCACCAGCGGGCGGTGAAGGCCCCGTACCGGACGTGCACCGGGGTGTCGCCGATCCGCAGGTCGCTGAGGATGTACGGGCCGCGCCGCCCGGCGAGGGCGCGGGTCAGCTCGTCGAGCACCCGGAGGAAGACGGTCTCGTCCGGTGGGTAGAGCGTGAGGAACTTCCCCGCGCCGGAGCGGGACATGTACTTGCCGGACATCAGCAGGAGCGCCTGCTCGCTGCGGAGGAACTTGAACGGCACCCCGTGGGCGAGGCAGACGCGGGTGGTGTCGCGCAGGGTGGCCTCGGCCTCCTCCGGGACGGTGGAGACGTGGATCTTCCACCCCTGCGCGGCCGGCTCTCCCCGCTGGGGCAGCAGCGAGGTCCACAGGCCGGCCGGGGCCCGGCGCCAGCCCTCGGGGGGCGGGGCGGAGTCCAGCGGGAAGCGGGTCCCCGTATCGCGCAGCCGGGCGGGGGTGTCGTAGTACGTACGGTCGGCGAGGCAGTAGAGCTGGGTCTGCTGCGGTCCGGGCACGGTGTTCCTCCTCAGAGTGCGCCGGGACGGCCGGCGGTGTCGTGGGCGGGGCGGGCAGCGGCCTCTTCCGCGGCCGTTCCCCGGCGGGTGCGGGCCCCTGCGGCCGGATCGGGTACGGGTTCCTCGTACGGGTCCGCTCCGGGAGCGGGCCCCACGGGCGCGTCCGCGCGGGCGGGCGCGGGGGCCGCCCCGGCCCGGACGGACGGGGCGAGGGTCACCACGGCCGCCGAGACGGCCAGCACGCACCCGGTCACCCCGAAGGCGGCGCGGCTGCCCAGGGCGGTCAGCAGGACGCCGCCCGCGAGCGGCCCGAACGGCTGGACGACCGAGGACAGGAAGGACGCCGCGCTCTGGACCCGGCCGAGCCGGTCCTCCGGGGTGATGATCAGCAGGGTCGACAGGAAGCCGATGCTGGCGATCGTCGACAGGCACATGCAGAGCGCGCACAGGAGTCCGGCCACCAGCGCGCTGCTGAGCCAGGCCAGCGCGGCGGCCGTCGAGACGCAGCTCCAGCAGGTGATGACGATGAGGGTGCGGACATGGCGGTCCGGAGCGAGCCGGGGCGCGATCAGCGCGCCGACGAGGGCCCCCGCCGAGACACAGGCGATGACGAAGCCGCCGCCGAGGCCGGAGCGCCCGTTGTCGGAGAAGACGGCGAGCGCGGTGAAGGTGAGGGCGCCGAACGCGAAGTTCATGCCCAGGCCGAAGACGAGCAGCACCGTCCGCAGATAGGGCAGGTTCCACAGGAAGGCGAGTCCGGCGGTGAGTTCGCGGCGGCTGAACACCGAACCGGCCTTGGTCCTGGCCTCGGAGCGGGTCCGCACCAGCGCCACGCAGATTGTCGAGAGCAACAGGCCGAGGAACTGGGCGGTGAAGGGCAGGGCCTGGTGCACGCCGAACAGTGCTCCGCCCACGAGCGGGCCGACCAGCCGCACGGTCGAGGTGCGCGCCTGGAGCCGGGCGGTCGCCGTGCCCATCTGGTCGGCCGGCACGACCGCACGCATCAGGCCGAAGGCGGCGGGCGCGTAGACGCTGTTCAGTACGGCGCCGGCGGTCGCGACCAGCAGGACGAGCGCCATGGGGGCGTCCCCGTTCCACACGGCGACGGTCAGCGCGGTGACCGCCGCCAGGCTCCCCACGTCGCACAGCCTCATCAGGCGGCGGCGTTCGACCCGGTCGGCCATGACGCCGCCCGGCAGCATCGTGATCAGCACGGCGCAGACGGAGACCGTCCCCACCGCGCCGGCCTGCACGGCGGAGCCGGTCTCCTTGAGGATCAGCAGGGGCAGCGCGAGGGCGCCCATCTGGCTGCCGAGAACGGCGAAGAGGCCGCTCATCCAGAGCAGCCGGAAATCCCGGTTCGAGCGGAGCGACGTGGCCATCGGGGGCTCCCGGAGATCGTCGGGCAGGGCATG
Organism: Streptomyces sp. NPDC091649; assembly: GCF_044756785.1. Lineage (NCBI taxonomy): Bacteria > Bacillati > Actinomycetota > Actinomycetes > Kitasatosporales > Streptomycetaceae > Streptomyces > Streptomyces sp. NPDC091649. The sequence goes on from NZ_JBIVTR010000002.1 coordinate 310,653, forward strand.
TGCGAGGGGTGTCCGTGGGGACGGGAGGGGTCGGGCACGGGGCGGCCCGGAAGCGCGGCGGGGCGGCTCCGGTGTGTTCACGGAGCCGCCCCGTAGCGCCTGTTCGCCGGCCGGGCGCCGCGGAGGCGAGGTGTCGGCCTCGTCCCGCCGCGGCGCACGGCCCGGTGGTGTCAGCGCTGCGCTTCGACGACGCTCAGCACGCTGATGCAGTTGCCGTCGGTCTGTTCGCCGCCCTGGACGGACGTCTCCTGGAGGTCCAGGACGGAGTGCGCCTCGACCTCGGGGGTCTCGTCGGCGCCGGCGGCGGGCTTGGTGTTCTCGGACACGGTGGTCTCCATCCACTCGTCACTGCGGGGGCCGGAGCCCCGGGGACGGACCCCGGGCGTCCGGTGCGGGAGGTCAGTTCTCGACGACGCTCAGCACGCTGATGCAGTTGCCGGGGGGCGCGATGATGTCGCGGTCGGCGTTGACGGACGTCTCCTGGAGGTCCAGGACGGAGTGCGCCTCGACCTCGGGGGTCTCGTTGGCGTCGTCGGCGGCCGGCTTGGTGTTCTCGGACATGGTGGTCTCCATCCACTCGTCACTGCGTGCCCCGGGCTCCGGGATGCCCTCCGGTGTCCGGTGCGGCGGGCCGGTGCCCGCCGTTGCCGAGAAAGTTAGGGAGCCGGGCCTGGCGATCGCTTCGGCCCCGGTATGGCGTCGGTATCACGCCAGTTGGGCGGGGAGGGACCAGCGTTTTCCGGCCCCGGCGGCGGCCCGGGAACCTGCCGCTACCTGGGCCCATACCGTCGCCGAAGCGCCGCCGGACCGTCCGTGAACCGGTGGCGCGCAGCCTGGGTACGCGCCCGACGCGCCCCGGCCCCGAAGGAGGCGGCCCGCATGGAACTCGCCGAACTCGTCGCACGGCGGCCCTTCCCGGCCGCCGGTCTGCTCCTCGGTCTCACCCGGCGCTGCCCGCTGCGCTGCGCGCACTGCTCGACCGGGTCGGACCTGTTCACCCGGGAGGAGCCCGACGCGGGACAACTGGCTTTCTTCGTCGGATCGTTCACCGAGGAGGACCGGCCCGACGTCGTCATGCTCACGGGCGGGGAGCCGCTGCTGCTGCCCGCGCTCGTCGAACGGCTGAGCACGTCGGCGCGCGGCGCCGGGTCCCGTACCGCGCTGCTCAGCGGCATGTTCTTCGTCCGGCCCGGGGGCCGCCGAAGCCGGCGGGGTACGGCGGTTCCTCCCGCGATCCTGCGCGCGATCCGCTCCGTCGACCACTTCTCGGCCTCCCTCGACATCCACCACGAACGCGAGGTGCCGCGAGCCGACGTGTTCCGCGCCCTGCACCGGATCCGGGACGAGGGCGTGGCCGTGAGTTTCCATCTCACCGGGACCGGCGCGTCCGACCCGTATCTCGCCGGCCTCACCCGGGCGGTGGACGAGGAGTTCGGCGGCCGGGTTCCGTGCCTGGTCAACGAGGTGCGGCCGTTCGGGCGGGCCGCCGCCTGGGCCGGGGCCGCCCGCACCGGCCCGGACCCCGCGGCGGCGTCGCCCTGCTCGATGGCGGCCTGGCCGGTGGTCGCCTTCGACGGCCGCGTGCTCGCCTGCTGCAACCAGGACACCGTCGACCGGCGGCCCGCCCCGGCCCATCTGGACCTCGGGCACATCGGCGCCGACGACTGGGCGACGGTGCGCCGCCGGGCGCTGGAGTCCCCGGTGCTGCGCATGCTCCGCACGGTCGGGCCCGCGCATCTGGCCGCCCGGTACGGCTCCGGCCCCCCGACGGGCTCGTACTGCGAGGGCTGCCGGGCGCTCGGCGGCGACGAGAAGGCGGCGGCCGGGGCCCGTGCGGTGGCGGGCGGGGCGGCCGGGGCGCTGCTGGACCTGACGGCAGCGGTGCGCGGCTCGCGGGAGGGGGCGCAGGGCGTCGTGCGCCGGCACGGCTGTGCGGCGTACGCGCCGCTGGTCGTCACGGGAGCACCACTCCTGCCGGAGGGCGGCGTCCGCGCAGCCGGACGGGAGGCGCGATGAGCACCGTGGAGCGGGCCGCCCGGCCCGGGGGTCCGGCGGCCGGCCGCTCACGGACCGGCGGCGCGGCGGCCTCCGCGCGCCTCCGGGTCAAACTGCTGCTGCTGGAGCCGGAGTTCCGGGACGCCACACACCACATGTGGCGTGCTGACGGGCTGTTGCCGCGCTACCGGACGTATCTGTGCACCATGTACGCCGTCATCCGCGCCTCCGTCCCCCTGATGGAGCTGGCCCTCGACCGCGCCCGTGTCCGGGCCGCTTCCGGCGACCCGCTGGCGGGGCCGCTCGCCGCGTATCTGGAGAAGCACATCCGGGAGGAGGAGGGCCACGACGCCTGGCTGCTGGAGGACCTCCGGGCGGCGGGCGGCAGCCCCGAGGACGCCCTCGGCCCGCTGCCCTCCCCCCTGGTCGCCTCGCTCGTGGGATCCCAGTACTACTGGATCGAGCACCACCACCCGGTCGCCCTGCTCGGCTACATCGCCGTACTGGAGGGCTACGCGCCCGCCCCCGGCCTGACCGGCCGCATCGCCCGGCTGACCGGGCTGCCCGCCGCCGCGCTGCGGACCGTACGGGAGCACTCGGCGCTCGACACGGAGCACCTGGACGAGCTGTACGCGCTGCTGGACCGAATGCCGCTGGGCCGGGAGCCGGAAGCGGCCGTGGCGGTCAGCGCGCTGCACTCCCTCGACGCGCTCACCCGGCTGTTCGTCCGGCTCGGGCGCTCCGCACCGGCGCCGTCGCTGCGGGGAGCCGGACCTGTCCCACCGATGGGAGTCACATCATGACCGGATCACCCGAGAACAGCGAACGGCCGGTGCTGCCGGACGCGTTGTACGAGGCGGGCTTTCCCGTGGACCTGCTCACCGAGGAGCAGCGCGAGGTGCTGTGCGAGCTGACCCCGCAGGAGCTGGCCCTGCTGCTGGACGTCAAGGGCCGGCTGGACGCCGTGGGGCCGGAGGTCCAGGCGCACGGCGAGATCGCCGGCGGCGCGCTGTTCTGACCGGCGGCCGATCGGCGGTACGGGCCCGGCTCCGGTGACCGGCATCGGCGCCGGGCCCCTACCGCCCGGACGTCACGACGCCCCGGCACCGCGGGCCCCCGTCCCCCCCGACCCCCCGACCGCCCGACCGCCCGCGCCTCGGGCGCCCGACCGCCGGCCGCACGGCCCCCGGGAGAGAAGGACCCGCCATGAACTGCCTCTCGTGCCAGCAGGACCTGCCGCCGACGGCCCGGTTCTGTTCGTCCTGCGGGACGCCGTGCGCGACCGCCGGTCCCCCCGGCTCCGGCCCCGCGCCCGCCGACCCGTCCGGTGACGAGCGCAAGCCGGTGACCGTGCTCTTCTGCGACCTCGTCGGGTCGACCGCCCTGTCCGGAGTACTCGACCCCGAGACGCTGCGCACGGTGACCCTGCGGTACTTCGAGGCGATGAGCGCGGAGATCGTGGCGCGGGGCGGGACCCCGGAGAAGTTCATCGGGGACGCGGTGATGGCCGTTTTCGGCGTACCGGTGGTCCGTGACGACGACGCCCGCAGGGCCCTCGCGGCGGCACTCGGGATGCGCCGGGCGCTGGCCCGGCTGAACGAGGAGCTGGACGCCACCCTCGGCATCGAGCTGGCCACCCGTATCGGCGTCAACACCGGGCAGGTGGTGGCCGGTTCGGACGCCACCGCCCGGCAGGCCCTGGTCTCCGGGGAGACCGTCAACGTCGCCGCCCGGCTGGAGCAGCACGCGGGCCCGGGCGAGATCCTCATCGGGCCGGGGACCCTGCTCGCCGCCGGTCCCACCGTGAGCGCGGAGCCCACCGGGCCGCTGCGGCTGAAGGGCAAGCGGGACAGCGTGGGCGCCTACCGGCTGCTCGCGCTGGGCGCGGACGACCCCGAGCTGCTGCGCCGCTTCGACGTCCCCTTCGTCGGCCGCGACGCCGAGCACCGAGCCCTGGACGCCGCCCTGGAACGGGCCGTGCGCGGCGGCGGGGCCGGGCTGCTGCGGGTCACCGGCGAGGCGGGCATCGGCAAGACCCGGCTGATACGGGAGTGGCTGGCGCGGCGGTCGGCGTCCGGGGCCCTCGCCCGGGGCGCGGGGCGGTGCCGTAGTTACGGGGACCACGGCACCCTCGCCCCGCTGGCGGACGCGGTGCGTTCGCTGGCCGTTCCCGCGTCCGCGTCCGGTCCGGCGGACGACGCCGAGGACGCGGCCGGCGGGCTGGGCGTCGACGACGCGATGGCCCTCCTGTCCGGGGGCCTGCTGCGGGACGGCACACCGAACGCGCCCTTCGAGGACATGTGCGCGGCCCTGGCGGCGGTCCTGGGGCGGGCGGCCCGGATGCGCCCGGTCGTGCTGGTGCTGGACGACTGGCACGCGGCGGCCCCGCTGCTGGTCCGCACGGTGCACCGGCTGACGGACGGCTCGGGGTGCGCGGGTGTGCTGGTGCTCTGCGCCGGGCGGCCGGACGGACCGGCCGGTCCGGACGGCACGAGGGGCCCGGACGGCGCCACCGGTCCGGACGGGGACGGCGAACGCTTCGGTCCTGCCGGGCATCTCCAGCTCACCGGCCTGCCGTACGAGGACGCGGCGCGGCTGGCCGCCGGTCTCGGCGGGCCGGACGGCGGCGGGCCTGACGCCCCGGTGGACGACCGGCTCCTGGCACGGGCCGGAGGCAATCCGCTCCACCTGGAACAGCTCCTGGTCGGCGACCGGCCGGGGGGCCCGGTCTCCGGCGAGGACCTGCCGCCCACGCTCCAGGCCCTGTTGAGCGCCCGCATCGGGGCCCTGGCACGGGCGGAGCGCGGCGTGGTGGACCTGGCAGCGGTGATCGGCCGGGAGTTCACCGCGCCGGAACTGGTCCGGCTGGAGCTGTCCGTACGGGCCGGGGAGGGCCGCTCCGCCGGGCCCCTCGCCGACGCGGCGGGGGCGGCGCCGGAGCACCGGCGGCGCGTCGAGGAGGCGTTGGCGGTGCTGGGCCGCCGCCGTCTGGTGGAGTCGGGGCCGCCGGGGAGCCGGGAGGCGGCGTACCGGTTCACCAGCGGACTGGTGCACGAGGTCGCGTACGCCTCGCTGTCCAAGCGGGCCAAGGCCGAACGCCACGCCTGGGCGGCGGAACTGCCCAGCGTGCTGCGGAGCGGCGACGCGGCGGTGGGCGGCCATCTGGAGCGCGCCTACCGCTACCGCGCGGAACTGGGCCTCCTGGACGATCGGGCGCGGCGGCTGCGCGAGCGGGCCGCCGCCGCGCTGGGCCGGGCCGGGGCGCAGGCCGCCGCCCGGTCCGACCTGCACTGGGCGCGCGGGCTGCTGGAACGGGCGGTGGACCTGTGCCCCGGGAACCCGGGGGCGACGCGGCGGCTCGGCGAGGTACGGGTGGCGCTGGGCAGCACCGGGGAGGGGGCCGAACTGCTGCGCCAGGTGCGGGACTCCGGGTCCGACCCGGTGGAGGCCGCGCACGCCCGCCTCGCGCTCGCGGTGCTCGGCCCGGGCGGTCCGGGCCCCGGCCCGGCCGCCGTGGCCCGGGCCGTGCTGCCGGTGTTCGAGGCGGCCGGGGACTCGGCCGGCCGGGCGCGGGCCCATCTGCGGCTCGCCCAGCAGTTCCAGCGCTCCGGGCGGCACGAGGAGGCGGAGCGGGACCAGGCGCGGGCCCTGGAGCACGCCGTGCTGGCCGGCGCGGAGCAGGAACGGGCCGGGGCGCTCGGCGCGATCGGCGTCTCCCTGTGGCGCGGTCCGGTTCCGGTGCCCCTCGCGGTGGCCCGCTGCCGGACGCTGCTGGCGGCGCACGGTGCGGGCCGGCCGACGGTCCGGGTCACTCTCAACTGCCCGCTGGCGGTGTTGTACGCGCTCCAGGACCGGCCGGACGAGGCGTACGGGGCGTTGGCCGAGGCGGAGCGGCTGGCCGGGAAGCTGGGGTTCGCCGAGGCGGAGGTGTTCCTCCCGGTGTTCCGGGCGACGGTGGAGGCGCTGCTCGGCCGGAGCGCCGCCGCGCTGGACCTGCTCGGCCGCGCGGACGCGGCGGCCCGGCGCACCGGGGCGGCCGGGATGCGGACGGCGGTGGCGCTGGACGCGGCCCGCCTGGAGCTGGACGGGGGCCGGGAGGACCGGGCCGCCGCCCGGCTGGCGGGGGTCGGCGACACGTCGGGGCTGAGCCGTGCGGACGCGGTGGACCTGGCGGGGCTGCGGGCCCGGCTGACGGCACGGGAGCGCCCCGAGGAGGCGGCCGGGCACGCGGTCCGGGCGGTGCGGGCCTCGCTGCTCACCGATTCCCCGCTGGTCCAGGCGACGGCCGAACTGGACCGGGCGCACACGCTCGCCGCCCTGGGACGGCGGCCTGAGGCCGAGGTCTGCGCCCGGTCGGCCGGGGCGCACTTCACGGACAAGGGGCATCTGCCGGGGGTGCGCCGGGTCTCCGGGTTCCTCGCGCACCCGCCCCGGCCGATGGCCACGACGAGGGAGAGGAGCGAGCGATGACGACCACGGAACCGGGCGTGCGCACGGCCCCGGGGCAGGGGCTGACCTGGAGTCTGCGCGGACGCGGCCCGGAGGACGTCCCCGTGCTGGCGGACGCCGGACCGCCGGGCGGACGTCCCGCCGGGCCCGCCACCGGACGCGGCGTACGCGTGTGCGTGGTGGATTCGGGCGTGGAACGGGATCATCCGCTGATCGGCCCGCTGGCCGGTTCCTGGGTGGTCGTCAAGGACGGGGAGAGCGGGGAGACCACGGTCGAGCCGACGACCACCGGAGACACCTGCGGGCACGGCACCGCCTGCGCGGGCATCGTCCGCCGGACCGCCCCGGACTGTGAGATCCACAGTGTGCGGGTGCTCGGCGAGCGGTTCTCCGGCACCGGCGACATCCTGATGGCGGGGCTGCGCTGGGCGGTGGAGCAGCGCTTCGACGTGGTGAACCTCAGCCTGTCCACGACCCGCACCCGGTTCGCGCAGGAACTGCACAACCTGGCCGACAGCGCCTACTTCGCCCGTACGGTGATCGTCGCCTCCGCCCACAACACGCCGGTGGAGAGCTTCCCCTGGCGGTTCGCGTCGGTGATCTCGGTGGGCAGCCACCAGGAGGACGACCCGGAACTGCACCTGTACAACCCGGACCCTCCGGTGGAGTTCTTCGGACCGGGTCAGAACGTGACCGTGCCGTGGCTGGGCGGCCGGACGATCCGGACCACCGGGAACAGCTTCGCCACGCCGTACGTCGCCGGGCTCTGCGCCCGCGTCCTGTCCGCGCATCCGCGGATGACGGCCTTCCAGCTCAAGAACGCCCTCTATCTGTCCGCGGCCAATGTGCGCCACGCGCCGCGGTCCTCCACTGCGGCAGGAGATATCCGTGATGACTCCGAGAACTGATTCCGCCACCTCCTTCTCCACCACGCCCGCCCCGGCCGCCGACGCGCCGCGCGGGGAGCTGCTCCAGTCGGTCGTCGACGTGGCCCGCGCCATCTTCGGGGCCGAGGCCAGTTCGGTCTTCCTGCTCGACGAGGAGGCGGACGAGCTGGTCTTCCAGGCCGTGTCCGGGCAGGGCGAGGACTTCCTCGTGGGCCGCCGGTTCCCGGCCGGGCGGGGGATCGCCGGCTGGGTGGCGACCTCCGGCGAGCCGATGGTGGTGGACGACCTCAGCGCCGATCCGTCCTTCGACCGCTCGCTGGCGGAGTCGACCGCGTACGTGCCGAACGCCCTGATGGCGGCCCCGCTCATCAGCGACGCCCGGGTCCTCGGCGTGCTGGAGGTGCTGGACCCCTCTCCGCAGGCGCGGTCGGGCGTGCGGGAGCTGGACCTGCTCGCGATGTTCGCCCGGCAGGCCGCCGCCGCCCTGCGGGTGGTCACCCCCGAGCGGGTACGGGAGGCCGAGCACCGGGCGGTGTTCGGCCAGGGCGCGCTGGATGGCGCGCGGCGCGAGGACGCGCTGAAACTGCTGGGCAGCCTGGAGCGGCTGTTGCGGGGCGTCGGCTGAGGAGGCCGGCGCCCCGGGAGTAGCCACCGGCCCCGGCGGGCAGGAGCGGGGCGTCGGCTCAAGGGAAGGACACGCACCATGAAGCTCGCTTTCTCCACCCTCGGAGTGCCGGGGACGCCGGTCGCCGACGTCGTCCGGCTCGCCGCCGGGAACGGCTACCAGGGGGTGGAGCTGCGCGTGCACCCCGAGGAGCCGGTGCACCTGGGGCTCTCGTCGCTGGAACGGGCCGAGGTGGTCGAGGCGTTCAGGAGCGGCGGGGTGGAGATCCCGGCCCTCGCCGGATATGTGCGGGCGGCAGCCGAGGGGGACGACGCTCCGGTCCTGGCGGAACTGTCGGAGCTGGTGAAGCTCGCCCGGGACCTGGGCGCGCCCCGGGTGCGGGTCTTCCCCGGCGGCGGCCAGGACCGGGCGGAGGCCGACGCGACGGCCGCCCGGCGGCTCGGCGCCGCCGCCCCGGCCGCCGCCGACATGGGCGTGAGCATCCTGCTGGAGACCCATGACTCGCACCGCGCGGGCCTGGACGTCGCCCGGGTCGTCGCCGCGGTCGGGCATCCCCGGGTCGGCGCGATCTGGGACGTGCTGCACACCTGGCTCGCCGGTGAGGAGCCGGCCGCGAGCCATGCGGTGCTCGCCCCGCACCTGGGATACGTCCAGGTGAAGGACGTCGTGTCGGCGGACGACCTCACCCCGGTGGCGCTGGGCTCCGGGGTGCTTCCGCTGGCGGCCTGCCTGGACCCGCTGGGCCCGGACACGTGGGTGTGCTGGGAGTACGAGAAGCGCTGGTACCCGGAAGTGGCGGAGCTGCCGGGGCTGCTGGGCGCGGGGCGCGAGCACCTGCTGCGGCTCGGGGCGCCGAAGGACTGACGGCGGCCGTGCCCCGGCCCGCCAGGGCAGGGCTTACGGTGCTGCTCCCTGCCCGGCGGGGCGCGGGCGCAGGACCGCCCCGCCCCGGCCGCGGCAGGGGGGGCGCCTCCTCAGACGCGGGCCGGTGTCTCACTCCGGGCGCCGGAGGGCGACGGCACCGCCTCGGAGCGGACCGTGCGCCGGACATGGCTGGCCGGGCCCAGGCCGCCGAGGATCTGGGCCACGCTCCGGCCGCCCGGCCCGTCGCCGGCCGGGGTGTCCAGCACGGTGATGGTCGCCCCGTCGACGTCCTCGGGGCCCAGGCGGTCCAGGCTCGTCAGGTCCCGGACGCGTACGCCCGTCCGCGCGGCTTCGGCGAGGGCGGTGCGGGCGAGCGGACCGTCGCCGCCGCCGGTGACGAGGAGCGCGTCGGACTGGGCGAGCACCGAACCGGCGGCCGTCCGCAGGTCGTCCATCGTGTAGCACCATTCTCCGGGGTGCTGGCCGCGCAGCCGCGGAAAGCGACGGCGCAGTACGCCGAGGGTCTCGGCCGCCTCCGACACCACCGCGCCGGGGGCGACGACGAACGCGAGGCGGTCCGGATCGGGCACGACCAGTTCCTCCGCCTGCCGTGGGTTCGCCGCCGCGGCCGTCCGGCCCGTCGGGCCCGTCGGAGCCCTGCGCGGCCACGCTCCCGGACCGGTCACGGGTGCGCCCACGACGACCACCTGGTCCCCCCGCTCCGCCGAGCGGCGCAGCGAGCGTTCGGCGTACCCGGCCGAGGGGCATTCCGTGGCGGCTGGGCATCCGCAGGCCAGCCAGCCCGTCACCGCCTGCGACGGCACGGTGGGCCGCAGGCGGGCGGATCCGGCCGCCATCGCGCCGGCGACGGCCGGAGCGCCGGGAGCCGGGACGCTCGGGGCCGGGCGCTCCTCGTTGACGTACAGCACGCGCCGCGTCCTCAGGACCGCGCCCCAGGTCTCGATCTGGTGGTGGGCGAAGGCCATCGCCGCGGGGTCCTCGGTAGGGGCCGCGAGCGCGAGGCCGTGGTGTCCGCCCTCCGCCCTCTCGTAGGAGACCGCGAAGACGGTCGTCGGCGGCTTGCCCCCGCCGGCCGGGTCCCCGGCCCGCCGGGGCAGGGCCTCGACGAGGAACCCGGCCCGGCGGGCGTGGGCCGAGAGCAGCGGATGGGCGGGGCAGTCCATCCAGCCCCGGTGGGGATGCAGCCAGGTCGTGGCCACCGAGAGTGTGCCCCGGGCGAGGGGGAGGGAGGAGGGGAGGACGTCGGAGCGTTTGGTTCGGTTCATGCGTTCCTGCCGGTGGTCGCCCCCGGGGGGGCGGAGAGGGGCGCGAGCGGGGGCGATGCGGAGGAAGTCCGGAGAGAGGCTGCCAACGCCATACAACCGAGCGGTCCCCCGCCCGCCGTTCCACGACGCCCCGCTCTCACTCCTCTGGCGCACTCCTGTGGCGCAGCTCGCGGACGCGGGCGTGCAGGGCGGCCACGGCAGGGCTCGTACGGTGTGAGCGGGTCCTGGCGATCAGCAGACGCAGCCGGTCGTCGGCGCGGGCGCTGCGCACGCGCGGGTAGTCGTCCAGGAACTCGTGCCAGGTACCGCACGCCTGTTCCAGGTGGCCGATCGCCAGCCGGTTCTCGGCGAGTTCGGCGAGGCTCAGGACGCGGGAGCGGCGCTCGTCGGCGGGGCGGTGGCGCAGGGAGACGTCGAGCGCCGCCGCGGCGGAGCGGCGGTCGCCCCGGCTCACCGCCACGGCGGCACGCTGGAGGGCGAGCGAGCCCGGGTGGAAGGCGCCGACCGGCCAGTCGCCGCTCGGCGACCGCTCCAGGCAGCGGTCCGCCGCGGTCAGGTGACGGGCGTGCCGGGTGTCGCCCCGGGCGGCGAGGGCCACGGCCAGCTGGCCGTGGAAGAACGCCTGTTGGTGGGGCGGGGCATAGCGGCGGCCCTCCTCCACGGCCTGTTCGGCCAGGTGGTGGGCCTCGGCGAAGTGTCCCAGCGCGTGAGCCTGCACGCTCAGCCCGCGCAGCGCCAGCCCGTGGCCGATCCGGTCTCCCGCCTCCCGCGCCAGCTCGCCGGCGGTGAGGTAGAAGCGTTGGGCGGCGGCGTGGCGGTTCATGTCGAAGTGGGTGAACGCGCACAGATAGGTGAGCCGGGAGGCCACCGTGAGCAGTTCGCGCCGGACGCCGGGTCTCATGTCGCGCCGCAACCAGGGGAGGACCGTGGCGGAGAGGTACTGGCGCAGCGGCTCGTACACCCGCCCGGCCCCGAAGACGACGTCCACCCGGGAGAAGAGGCCCAGCATCTCGCGGGCGGAGGCGACATGGACCATGCCCACCCTGCCGGGCGGGCCGGTCGCCGCGGTCGGCGGGCCGGGGGCTGCCGGTGGGCCGTGCGGTACCACCAGGGCGGCCAGTGAATAGGCGCCGACGCGGGTGACGCCGCGCCGGTCGGTGGCGCGCAGCACGTGGTCGAGGTGGTCCACGGCGCTCCCTCCGCCGGCGGGCGGCCCCGGGTCGCGGCCCGGCCCGCCGGTGCCGTCGAGCCCGGTGTCCTGTTCGCGCACCCTTCTGCCCAGGCGGCGGGTGAGGGCTTCCGCGGCCAGGGCGGGCACCGGGCGGCGCGGGCGGCTGCCGGCCAGCCAGTGTGCCACCGCCGTGCGGTCGTAGTGCAGTGCGGTGCCCTGCGCCGCGCCGAGCGCGTTGACCTCGCGCGCCAGCCGCGCGCCGCTCCATCCCGCCTCGGCGAGGAGGACGCGCAGCGCCTGGTTCGGTATCCGGCGGGCTCGCACGTTTCTCACCATGCCCCCTGTCGGCCGCCTGCGGGCCCGCCGGTTCAACGTCGTTGCATGTTCAACGTGCCCGCGCGCATCCTCCGGCGAGGCGAGCGCTCTCTTCCCCCCAGACTCAGCGTGAAGGCCCTCTCCGGCCGTGCACAGTGCCCATGCGGAGCGCACACACGGCCGGCTGTGCGCCCCTCGTGCACAGCCCTCGCAGGCCGCCCCTCGCCCGACGGCTCCGGGGCCCGGCCCCAGCGGCCGCCCGAAGAGCCCCGGCCCGTCGGCCGGCCCGTGGCCGCGAGTTCCCTCAGGGCCTTCAGTGAACGGAGGAAAGTGATGAACGCGAATCCCGCCCGGCCGCCCGGCCGCCCGGAGCGGCCCGTCCACCTGTTCCCGGGACAGGGCGACTTCTCGGTCAGCTCCCTGGTGACGGGCGTCCGTGCCTCCGGCCGGCTGCGCACGGCCGTCCAGGAGGTCTTCGAGGAAGTCGACGCCGCCGCGGCCGAACGCGGACTGGATCCGCTCGGCCCACGGCTGCTGGGGCCGCGGCCGCCGACCGGACGCGACCTGGCGCTCGCCGCTCCGGGCGTATCCCAACTCGTCCAGTTCGGCGCGTCCATGGCCGTGCACCGGGCGCTGTGCCGGACGTACGGGACACCGGCCGCCGCCGTGGGCGTCAGCTTCGGCGAGATCGCCGCGCTGACGGCCGCCGGGGTGTTCACCGTCGGCGACGGCGCACGCGCGGCCCACGACCTCGCCCTCGTCCTGACCTCGTGCCCCGGTGGGCTGACGGCGCTGGCCTGCTCCGAGCGGGCCGCGCACGACCTGCTGGACCGGGCCGGGTCCGGGGACGCGGTGGTGGCCGTCGTCAACGACGAGGAGTCGGTGGTGATCGCCGGGCCGGTGCCGGCCCTGGTCCGGGCCGAGAAGGCGGCGGCGGAGACGGGGGTGGCCGCGGTGCGCCTGCGGCTGCCGTTCTCGTCCCATCACCCCGGCCTGAGCGCGGCGGCCGGGTCCTTCGCCGCGGCGCTCCGGGCCTACCCGCGGTCCGACGCCCGCTTCCCCGTCCATTCGGCCGTGGCGGGCCGCCGCTACCGCCCCGGGGACGATCTGGCGGCGCGTCTGGCCGACTGTCTGATCCGGCCGGCCGCCGTGCCCGCGGTGCTGCGGCAGACGGCCGCCTACCGGCCGGGCGTGCTCTTCGAAGCGGGCACGGGCGGCGCGCTCGCGACCGGCGCCCGCCGCGTGCTGGCAGCCGGCCCGGCCCCGGCGCCCCCCGTGCGCGCCCCGCTGGCGGAGCCGGACTTCCCGTGGTGACCGGCTCCCCCGCCCCGCACCTTCCCGCACCTCCCGGAGGATTTGTGAAGCTGCTCACCCCCCTGCCCGACAGCGCCCGTGCCGAAATGCTCCGGCTCGTCGAGGGCCCCCTCGATCCCGCGTCCCGCTCCGCCCTGGCGACCCTGCGCACCGCGCTGGCCGACGACCCCGGCATACCCGGCGGAGCGACGGGCGGGGCCGGGCGGTTCCCCCTCAACGGGCCCGTCCACGGCCCCGGCCGGGGCCCCGTCCTGCTGCGGCGGCTACGCGCCATGAGCGCGGCGCTGCCTCCGGGGGCGGGAGTCCTCGACGACCCCGCCCGGATCGCCGCCGTCCACGCCTGTGCCGCCGTCGCCGACCCGTCGCTCTGTCTGGCGGGACTGGTCCACTATCTGCTCTGCCTCGGTTCCCTCACCGAACTCTGCGAGGACCCGGCCCGTCTGGAGCCCCACCTGTCGGCACTGCGGGAGGGCCGGGCCAAGGGCGTCTACCTGATCACCGAGGCCGGCCAGGCCAACAGCCACCTCGCGACCGGCACCCGCGCCGACCTCGACCCGGCCGACGGTACTTTCGTCCTGCGCACGCCCGGCCCGGAGTCGGCCAAGTTCGGCAGCGCCGGTACCTTCGGCGTACCGCAGACGGGAGTCGTCCTGGCCCGGCTCTTCGCCGGGGGCGCCGACCGCGGGGTCTTCGCGTTCATGGTCGCCCTCTCCGACGAGCGCGGTCTGTCACCCGGCGTCGAGATGTCCTCCCCGGTGGCCCTGGACGCGCTGCCACTGGACTACGTCCAGGTGCGGTTCCACGGCGTGCGGGTGCCGGCGGGCCACTGGCTCGCCGACGGAGCCCGTATCGGCCCGGACGGAGTGTTCCACGATCCCGCCGGGTCGCCCGAGCAGCGCCTCCAGCGGACCCTGCGCGTGGGGCAGGGCCTGTGGGCGACGATGCCCGCGGTGGCCGCCGCCACCGCACGCCGTTCCGCCGTCCGGGCCCTCTCCTACGCCCGTCGCCGCCGCACCCAGAGCCGACTCGCCCCGGGCATCCCGCTGATCACGTACCGCAGCCAGCAGACCGCCGTGCTCGGGGCCCTCGCCGACGCCTTCGCCCTGACCTGCGCCGCCGACGGGGCACGCGCCGTGCGGTCGGCCGCCGCGGCGGCCCCGTCACCGCACGCCGGGGACGCGGCGGTCGGGTTCACGCCCTGGGCGGCCGTCAGCGAGCCGCTGGCCGCCTACAAGGCCGTGACCGTCCGGACCGCCGCCCGGGTCAGTTCCGAGTGCCGGCACCGCAGCGGCTTCTCCGGCCAGTTGAGCGTGCACGGCCTCTCCGCCTACCACGGCTTCCACCACGCGTTCGACACGGCGGGCGGCGACAGCCAGCTCGTCTTCTACGACATGGGCCGCTCATTCGTGGAGGGGCAGTCGCCGGAGGAGGAGGCCCGCACGGGCCGGGAGCCGACCCCGGACACCACGTCGCCGCACTGGTGGCCCGTGGTCCTGCGCCGCCACCGGGACGACCTGGCCCGGGAGTTGAGGCGGCTCGGCGGCGCGGACGGCGGCCGGGACCCCTTCGAGCGGTGGAACCCGCTGCTGGAGCGCGCCGGTCTGCTGGGCGAGGCCCGGGCGACGCTGATGGTCGCCGAGGACCTGGCCCGGGTGACCGCGGGCTTGCGCGACGCCGGCCTGTCCCGGGCCCTCACGCCGCTGGCCGCGCTGCACGGCGTCCTGGCCGCCCGGCGCTGGTCCGGTTCGCTGCTCACCGTGGGCACGCTGGCACCGGTGGACGTCGAGGCGCTCGCCCCGGTCGTCGACCGGCTGTGCGACGCGGTCATGGAGCATCTGCCGCTGCTGACGGCGGTGTTCGGCGTCTGCGACGGAGCCGATCCGGACCCGGCGGCCGCCCTCGACGTCAACGCAGCCCCGGCCGGGCTGACCTGGAAGCGGGGAGGTGCGTCATGACCGGCCGAGGGGACCGGGAGAGGTCCGGCCCGCGCCCGGTCGGCGTCGTCGGCATGGGCACCTACCTTCCGCCGGGCACCCGCACCAACGAGGAGGTCGCCCGGGACGCCGGAGTGAGCGCGGAGTGGATCGGGGAGCGCACCGGCGTCCTCACGCGGCACGTCGCGGGCTCCGACGAGGCGGCCTCGGACCTGGCGGCCCACGCGGTCCGGTCGGCGGTCGAGGCCGCGGGCATCGACGCCGCCGATGTCGGTCTGCTGGTCTGCGCGACCTCGACCCCCGACGAGCTGGGGCCCGCCACGGCCTGCCGCGTGCAGGCCGCCGTGGGCGCGCACCGCGCCGTGGCCCTGGACGTCGGCGCGGCCTGCTCCGGCTGGCTGTTCGCCGCGAAGGTGGCGTACGACTGGCTGCGCGGCGCCGACCGGGACGGCTACGCGGTGGTCGTCGGGGTGGAGGCGTACTCGAAGTTCCTCGACCGCGCCGACCGGGGCACTTCGGTGCTCTTCGCCGACGGGGCGGCGGCCGCCGTCCTGGGGCCGGTGGCGGAACCGTACGGCTTCGCGGACTTCCGGCTCGGCTCGGACGGGACACAGGCCGGTCTCGTCCTGATCCCGGGGGGCGGCAGCCGGCTGCCGGCGAATCCGGCCACGCTCGCCGACGGAAGCCACCACATCCGCATGGACGGACGGGCCGTCAGCCGCTTCATCGTCGAGGTGCTGCCCCGGCTGATCACCGAGGGCCTCGACCGCGCCGGTCTCGGTGTGGCGGACATCGCGTGCTTCGTCTGCCACCAGCCCAACCCCGTACTGCTCCGGCGGCTCGGCGGCGAGCTTGGCATCCCGCCCGGCCGACTGGTCGTCGTCGGTGACGAGGTCGGCAACATCGGGGCGGCCAGCGCCGCCTACGCGCTGGCCGCCGCCGCTGCCCGGCACGGGCTGAGCCCCGGGGACCGGGTTCTGCTCACCGTGTTCGGAGCCGGGATGACCTGGGGCAGCGCGCTCCTGACCTGGAGCGGGGCCCCCGCCCGCATGCCCCCGCCGCCGACCGGCCCCTCCGTGCTCGACCTGTCAGAAAGGAACCTGCCATGAACGCCCTGGACCTCTTCCGCCTCGACGGTGCGCGCGCCCTGGTGACCGGCGCCTCGCGGGGCATCGGACGGGCCGTCGCGGAGGGCCTCGCGGACGCGGGCTGCGACCTGGCCCTGACCGCCCGGACCCTGCCCGCCCTCGACCCCGCCGTCCGCGCCGTCGAGGAGCGGGGCCGCAAGGCCGTGGCGCTGGACGGCGACCTGGCGCGGCCGGGCGTGGCGGCGGGTCTGGTGGACCGGGCGGCGGCCGCGCTGGGCGGGCTCGACGTCGTCGTGCACAACGCGGGCACCCTGCCCACGGCCGAGGACGGCGGCCCGCTGCTGGTCCCGCTCCAGCACTCCGAGCAGCGCGACTGGGAGACCGTGATCACCGTCAACCTGAACGCCACGGCCGCCGTCTGCCGGGCCTCCCACCCGTATCTGCTGGAGTCGGGCCGGGCGAGCCTGGTGCTGATGTCGTCCATCGCGGGGATCGTCGGCACTCCGATGATGGAGGCGTACGCGGCCACCAAGGCGGCCCAGCTCTCCCTGGCGCGCAGCCTGGCGGTCGGCTGGGCCCGCCAGGGCATCCGGGTCAACGCCCTCTGCCCCGGGTGGACGCGGACGGACATGACCGCGTTCGCCAGTGAGGCCGGTCCCCTGTCCGACTGGCTCACCGCTCATGTGCCGATGGGCCGCTGGGCCACGGCGGACGAGGTGGTCGGGGCGACGCTGTTCCTCGCCTCCCCCGCCGCGTCGTTCGTGACCGGCCACGCCCTCGTCGTCGACGGCGGCCTGGCCGTGCCGGACGGTGGACTGGCCGGCCATCCCAAGCCTCCCTCCCCCTTCGCCGCGGCCTGAGTGCCCACCCCCGGAAGGAGCGGCATGCGGACCGACGACTCCACCGCCGTCATCGCGGGCATCGGCTCCTGCCTCCCGCCGCGCGTCGTCGACAACGACGCGGTGATCGCGCGCGGCGGGCTGCGGACCGACGCCGACTGGATCCACCACCGCACGGGCATCCTGCGCCGCCGCCACGCCGACCCGGGCACGAGCACGGGCGACCTGGCGGCCGGTGCGGGCCGGGCCGCGCTCGCGTCGGCAGGCGGCGTCCGGCCAGATCTGGTGCTGCTGGCCACCGGGACCCCCGACCACCCGTGCCCCGCGACCGCCCCGGCGGTCGCCCACCGGCTCGGGCTGGGGGGCATCGCCGCGTTCGACGTCTCGGCGGTCTGCTCGGGGTTCCTGTACGCGCTGGCCGTGGCCACCGGGCTGGTGCGGGGCGGCGTGTGCGCCATGCCCCTGGTGATCGCGGCCGACACCTACACCACCATCGTCGATCCGTTGGACCGGACGACCGCCCCGATCTTCGGCGACGGTGCGGGCGCGGTGCTGCTGCGCACCGGGGCGCCGGACGAGCCGGGCGCGGTCCTCGCCACGGACCTCGGCGCCGACGGCAGCGGCCGGGGGGCCATCACCGTCCCCGGGGGCGGTGCCCGGCATCCTCTCCGGCTGCCGCCGCCCACGCCCGACGCACACGTCTTCCACATGGAGGGCCGTGCGGTCTACGCCCACGCGGTGCGCCGGATGACGCAGTCCGCCGACGCCGTCCTGCGCCGGGCCCGGTGGACACCGGACTCGGTGCGGGCGTTCATCGGCCACCAGGCCAACCAGCGGATCCTCGACTCGGTCGGCGACCGGCTGGGCATCTCCCGCGAGCACCGGTACGGGAACATCCGCGAGCTCGGCAACACCGCTGCCGCCTCCATCCCGCTCGTGCTGGCCGACCCCGCCGTCCACCGGTCGCTCGCGCCCCGCGGGCGGTGCCTGCTCACCGCGTTCGGCGGCGGCTTCACCTGGGCGGCCGCCGCGCTGAGCTGGCCCTCCGTCACGCCCCGCGCGGAGCATCCGGCCGGTCCGGACAGCGGTGCCGTCCCCCGCACCCCCGACCCCAACAGGAGCATCTCGTGAAACACGTCTACACCCGTCTCGTGTCCCTGCTCGGCGACAAGTTCGAGGTCGCCCCGGAGCGGATCACTCCGGATGTCACCCTCGGTGACCTCGAACTGGACTCCCTCGCCGTGGTGGAGCTCTACGTCACCCTCCAGGAGGAGTGGGGGGTCCCGCTCGACGACTCCGCCGCGACCGCCGACCTCACCGTCGAGGATGTCGCACGCGCGGTGGCCGGCCTCCTCGGTCCGGACCTGGCCGCCGGCTCGTCCGCGGCGCCCGCGGACCCCGGGGGAGCACCGTGAGCGAGCAGATCGCCGTCACCGGGACCGGGCTGGTGACGCCCGGCGGCACCGGCGCCGTCGCGACCTGGGAGGCCGTGTGCGCGGGGCGGCCGGCGGCCCGTACGGACCCGGCCCTGGCGGACGTCCCGGTCCGGATCTCCTGCCGGGTGCCGCCGACGGCTCGCGGTCCGGGGCGGCTCTGGCGCTTCGACGCCGGGACCCTCTTCCTGCTCACCGCCGCCCGCGAGGCCCTGGCCGCCGCGCGGCTGGACGCCGCGGAGTGGGCTCCGGAGCGGGTCGCGGTGGTCGTGGGGACGGCGGCGGGCGGCATCGGCACCCTGGAGACGCAGCACCGCAGACTGCTCGCCTCCGGTCCGGGCGCGCTCTCCCCCATGACGCTGTCCGCCTTCCTGCCCAATATGGCCGCCGGACATCTGGCCCTCGAACTCGGTGCCACGGGACCCTCGCTGCAGACGTCGACCGCCTGCGCCTCGGGGGCGACAGCGATCATCACGGCGGCCCTGCTGCTGCGTGCGGGGCTGTGCGACATCGCCGTCGCGGGCGGGACCGACGCCATGGTCACCCCGCTGTGCGCGGCGGCGTTCGCGAAGACGGGCGCGTTGTCCCGGCGCGGCCACGATCCGCTCGGGGCCTCGCGCCCGTTCGACCGGGACCGTGACGGGTTCGTCCTCGGTGAGGGCGCCGGGGTCCTGGTCCTGGAGCGCCGCAGCCACGCCGAGGCGCGGCGCGCCCGCCCGCTGGCCCTCCTCGCCGGGCACGGGTCCTCCGGCGACGCGTACCACCCGACCGCCCCGCATCCCGGGGGCGCCGGGCTGCGGGCGGCGACCGGGAGCGCCCTTGCCTCGGCGGACCGCTCCGCCGACGACGTGGACCATGTCAACGCCCACGGCACGGGCACGGCGCTGAACGACGCGGTGGAGGCCACGGCGATCCGGGAGCTGTACGCCCGCCGACCGCCGACGGTCACCTCGGCCAAAGGCGTCCTCGGGCACACCATGGGCGCGGCCGGCGCGATCGAGGCGGCCCTGACCGTCCTGACCATCGCCCGCGGCACGGTGCCGCCGACGGCCAACTTCACGACGCCGGACGCGACCACCGAAGGCATCGACGTGGTGAGCGGGGCGGCCCGGCAGCAAACCGTGCGTCTGGCCGCCAGTCACTCGCTGGGCTTCGGCGGGCACAACACCGTGCTGCTCCTCAGCGTCGGCTGACGCCTCGTCATGTCCTCGCGGGGCGGATCACCGCCGACCGCGGGCCGGGTCCCCATCCGTTCGAGCGGGCAGCGCCGCGGACCCGGCCCGCCCTCTTGACCGGAAGTTACTTTCCCTATAAGCCTACTTTCTCGAAAGTTTCTTTCACCCCGGGAAGGAGCTCACGTGCCCCACCGCACCTCAAGACGCACCCTCCTCACCGCCACCGCGGCCGCCACGGCGGCCGCGGCCACCGGCGTCCTCGCCGCCCCCTCCGCCGCCTCCACGCCCTCCGCCGACGCCTCCACCGACCGCCGGCTGCGGCGGATCATCGCCGGGATGAGCCTGGAGGAGAAGGTCGGCCAGCTCTTCGTGACGCGGGTCTACGGACACTCCGCAACCGACCCCGACCAGGCCGACATCGACGCGAACCTCGCCGAGCTCGGGGTCCGTACCGCCGCCGAGCTGATCTCCACGTACCACGTCGGCGGCATCATCTACTTCACCTGGGCGCACAACACCCGCGACCCGCACCAGATCGCCGACCTCTCCAACGGCCTCCAGCGCGCCGCGCTCGCCGGACGCTCCCGGCTGCCGCTGCTCGTCTCCACCGACCAGGAACACGGCATCGTCTGCCGGGTCGGCGAGCCCGCCACGCTGCTGCCCGGCGCGATGGCCCTGGGCGCGGGCGGCTCCCGCTCCGACACCCGCCGGGCCGCCTGGATCGCGGGCACGGAACTGGCCGCGCTGGGCATCAACCAGAACTACGCGCCGGACGCCGACGTCAACGTCAATCCGGCCAACCCGGTCATCGGCGTACGGTCCTTCGGCTCCGACCCCGAGTCGGTGGCCGCCCTGGTCGCGGCCCAGGTGAAGGGCTACCAGGGCGCGGGCGTCGCCTCGACCGCCAAGCACTTCCCCGGACACGGCGACACCAGCACCGACAGCCACACCGGCCTGCCCGTCATCAACCACACCCGCACGCAGTGGGAGGAGCTGGACGCCCCGCCGTTCCGCGCCGCGATCCGGGCCCGCATCGACTCGATCATGACCGCGCACATCGTGGTCCCCGCGCTCGACCCGTCCGAGGACCCGGCCACGCTCTCCCGGCCGATCCTCACCGGCATCCTCCGCGAGGAACTGGGCTACGACGGGGTGGTGGTCACCGACTCGCTCGGCATGGAGGGGGTGCGCACGAAGTACGGCGACGACCGCGTGCCGGTCCTCGCGCTGCTGGCGGGCGTGGACCAGCTGCTGAACCCCCCGAAGCTCTCCGTCGCCTGGAACGCGGTCCTGGACGCGGTGCGGAGCGGCGAAATCAGCGAGGCCCGGATCGAGGAATCGCTCCTGCGCGTCCTGCGGCTGAAAAGCCGGCTGGGCCTGTTCCGGGACCCGTTCGTCAGCCACCGAGGGGTGGAGCGGACGGTCGGCAGCCGCGCCCACCGGGCCGCCGCCGACCGTATCGCCGAACGCACGACGACCCTGCTCGCCGACCCGGGCGGGACGCTGCCGCTCTCCCGCCGCACCCACCGCGACCTGCTGGTGGTGGGGGCCGATCCGGCGTCGCCCTCCGGGACGACGGGCCCGCCGACCAGCACACTGGCGCACGCCTTCGGTGAACTGGGCTTCACCGCACGGGCGTTGTCCACCGGCACGGCCCCGAGCGAGGCGAAGATCGCCGAGGCGGTCGGCGCCGCCGAGGGCCGGGACGCGGTGGTCGTGGCGACGTACAACGTCACGGCGAGAAGTTCCCAACGCGCCCTGGTCACAGCGCTCGTGTCGACCGGCGTCCCGGTGGTCACGGTCGCCGTGCGCAATCCCTACGACGTCGCCCACCTCACCGACGCCGGTGTCGCGGCGAGCCTCGCCGCGTACTCCTGGACCGACGTCGAACTGCGCGCCGCCGCCCGGGTCATCGCCGGCCGCGCCGATCCGCGGGGCACGCTCCCGGTCCCGGTGCAGCGCGCGGACGACCCGGCACAGGTGCTGTATCCGGTGGGCCACGGGCTGTCGTACTAGGGCGTGTCCGGACGCCCCGGGCATCCGGCCGCGGACGCCAGGCGTCCGTACACCCGGCGCCGCCCCGGTCCGGCGGGCCGCGCCGGGAGTACGTCCGCGTGCCCGCCGGTCACCGGGGACGGCGACCGGCGGGCGCCCGCCGCCGACCGGGCCACGGGGCGCCGCGGCCCCTCGGCCGCGTGAGCCCTACGGGCGCAGGGTGGCCTCGTCGCGCTCGATCTCGCCGTTGCGCCGGTCCAGCCTGGTGTCGAACTTCGCCAGCGGCTTCGCCTTCCTCGGGTCGGCCTCGACGGCCGCCGGGGCGACGCCCGCCCAGCGCAGGATCGCGGCCGTGGCCTTCGCCTTCTCGTCGGCCACGAGTCCGGAGACCTTCGCGCCGTGGTTGCCGCCGGGGACGGTGTAGACGTAGCTGTCCTTCGCGCCGCGCCCCAGGCGGAACGGTTCCGCGCTCCACGGGTCGTTCTCGCCGTTGACGTACATCATCTGCCGGGCGTTGCGCTTGACCCAGCGGTCGACGTCCCGCATCGCGCCCCGGTCGAACGTCATCGGGATGGAGCGGGGCACGAAGTTGCGCGGGGGCTGGTAGCCGTAGCGGCTCAGCTTGCGGAGCCAGGGCTGCTTGATGTCCGGCGACCCGAGCTGGGTGCCCGCCTGGTAGTAGTACGGGGTGTACCTCTCCAGGCTCTGGTCCACGTAGGCGCCGAAGCCGGAGATGATGTCGACGGAGTCCCAGATGGCGTCGTCGGTGGCCTTGCCGGCGTCGGCCGGGATGTCGACGCAGTCGGCGAGCAGGCTGTACTGCCAGAACGCCCAGCCGTAGTCCATGACGGTGGCCTCGTAGGCGCGGTCCAGGGAACCCACGGTGTTGAAGGTCCAGCCCTGCGACGCGGCCAGCTCCTTGAACTTCTTCTGGAGCGGGGTGCGGCGGATCAGCGCCTCGCGCTGCACACCGGCCAGCTTGTCGCGGCACTCCTCGGTGCCGACGTTGCGGAAGAACCGGTCGTACGCCGAGTCCTCGTTGTCCACGACGTCGTTGGGCGCGACGTACGCGACGACGCCGTCCATGTCCTTCGGGTAGAAGCGCTCGAAGTACGTGGCGGTCATGCCGCCCTTGGACCCGCCGGTGGCCAGCCACTTCTTGTCGTAGATCTTCTTCAGCGCGGTGAACACCCGGTGCTGGTCGCTGGCGGCCTGCCAGATGTCGAGCTTGGACCAGTCGGCCGGGGCCGGCCGGGACGGGGTGAAGTAGCGGTACTCCATCGAGACCTGGTTGCCGTCGACGATCTGCGTCGGCTCGCTGCGGCTCGGGTTGGTGGAGACGTTGTAGCCGCTGGTGAAGAAGACCGTCGGACGGCTCACGTCCTTGTGCAGCAGCGTGAGACGCTGCTGGAACGTGCCCTTGGACGGGCGCCGGTGGTCGACCGGCTGGGTGTAGTCGAGGACGAAGTAGCGGTAGCCGGCGTACGGCTTCTCCTCGATCAGACGCATGCCCGGGATGGCCAGGATGCGGTCCTTGATGTCCTCGTCGCTCGCTTCGCCGCCTCCGGCGGCGCCGCTGCTCCGATTCGCGGCCGGCTCCGCGGCGGTGGCCGCACCGGCCGAGGCCCCCGTGGCTCCGACCGTGCCTATGAGCACAGCGAGCGAGAGAACCCCTGTGAGCGCCTTGCGCATGCACCCTCCCCTTGATTCACAACAGTCGCCGTGAACTTATCGGGGCAACACACGCCACGCCAGACCTGGTTGTCCGTGGCTGTGAAGAAGTCAGCAGAGGATCCACCCGGTGGAGGCGGACTTCTTGCCGATCGCGCCGGTCGCCCGTACGCAGCGGTTGAGCGCGTTGACCGTCACCGGGCCGGCCATCCTCGTGTACGAGCCCTTGTCAGAGACGGCGCGTCCGCCGCGCGCCTGGAGCGTGACGCTCATCGTCCGCCGCTTGCCGGGCTTCTTCGCGACGGTGACCGCGCAGACGTGGGCGCGGCTCTTGTAGACGCGCAGCTCCCCTGTGGAGAACCCGACCGTCTTCGCCGGGCGGCCGGAGCAGGCGGCGGCGGCCTGGGCTGCACCGGGAGCGCCGAGCAGCGGGACGAGTCCGGCCACGAGCGGCAGGACGAGGAGGCGGACCAGCAGCCGCTTGCGGCTCCCCGGAGCCTTCGGTCCCTCCGGCACGGCCGCCACCGCCGCTATGTCGAACACGCTCTCCCCCACCTGACGTCTGTCCACGCCCCCGCTTCCCTGGTTACGACGCAGCGGACCCGCTGGAGGTTGCGCCGACCGGCGGGGGCCCGGGGCCGGTCAGACGCCCGCGGGCTCGTCCTCCCCTATGCCCTCGCCGATGAAGACCCGCCACAGCCGGGCGTAGTGCCCGTCCCGGGCGAGCAGTTCGTCGTGCGTGCCGTCCTCGACGACGCGCCCGTGGTCCATGACCACGACCCGGTCGGCGCGCGCCGCGGTGGTGAGCCGGTGGGCCACGACCAGCGTGGTGCGGCGGCCGGTGAGCCGGTCGGTGGCCTGGTTGACCAGGGCCTCGGTGGCGAGGTCCAGGGCGGCGGTGGCCTCGTCCAGGAGCAGGACGTCCGGATCGACCAGCTCGGCGCGGGCCAGCGCGATGAGCTGTCGCTGCCCGGCGGAGAGGTTGCGGCCGCGCTCGGCGACCTCGTGGAGATAGCCGTCCTCCAGCGTGGCGATCATCTCGTGCGCGCCGACCGCGCGGGCCGCGGCCTCCACCCGGGCGTCGGTGGCGTCGGGCAGCCCGTAGGCGATGGCGTCGCGGACCGTGCCGGCGAAGAGGTACGCCTCCTGCGGGACGACGCCGAGGCGGTGCCGGTAGGCGCTCATGTCGAGGCGCCGCAGATCGGTGCCGTCGGCGGTGACCCGGCCGGCCGTGGGGTCGTAGTACCGGGCGACGAGCTTGACCAGGGTCGACTTGCCCGCCCCCGTCTCCCCGACGAACGCCACCGTCTGGCCTGCGGGGATGCGCAGGTCGATGCCGCTCAGGGCCTCCTCTTCGGAGCCGTACGCGAAGGAGACGTCCTCGAAGGCGATCTCGCCGCGCAGCGACGTCACGTCGAGCGGCTCGTCCGGGTCGGCCGTCGAGGTGGGCTCGCGCAGCAGCTCCTGGATGCGGCCGAGGGACACGGTCGCCTGCTGGTAGCCGTCGAAGACCTGGGACAGCTGCTGGACGGGGGCGAAGAACAACTCGATGTAGAGGAGGTAGGCGACCAGCGCTCCGGTGGTCAGGGTGCCGTTGTCGATGCGCCCGGCGCCGACGATCATGACGGTGGCGGCGGCGACGGCGGCCAGCAGCTGGACGAACGGGAAGTAGACGGAGATCAGCCACTGGCCGCGTACCCGGGCCTGGCGGTAGTGGTCGCTGCGCTCGGCGAAGCGGGCGGCCCCGTCGCGCTCGCGGCCGAACGCCTGGACGATGCGAAGGCCGGAGACGGACTCCTGGAGGTCGGCGTTGACGACGCTGATGCGGTTCCGCGCCAGTTCGTACGCCTTGACGCTGCTGCGCCGGAAGAAGACGGTGCCGATGATCAGCACGGGCAGGGTGGCGAAGACGACGAGGGCGAGCTGGACGTCCAGGACGAGCAGCGCGGCCATGATGCCGAAGAAGGTGACCACGGAGACGAACGCGGTGACGAGGCCGGTCTGGAGGAACGTGGAGAGCGCGTCCACGTCCGTCGTCATCCGGGTCATGATCCGCCCGGTCAGCTCACGTTCGTAGTAGTCGAGGCCGAGGCGCTGGAGCTGGGCGAAGATCTTCAGACGGAGCGAGTAGAGCACCCGCTCGCCGGTCCGGCCGGTCATCCGGATCTCGCCGGTCTGGGCCACCCACTGGACGAGCACGACGACGAGCGCGATCGCCGAGGCCGCCCACACCGCCCCGATCGAGACCTGGGTGACGCCTTCGTCGATGCCGTGCCGGATCAGGACCGGCAGCAGCAGACCCATGCCGGCGTCGACGGCGACGAGTCCGAGACTGATCAGCAGGGCCCCGCCGAAGCCGCGCAGCAGTCGGCGCAGCCCGTAGGAGTCCTCCGCCCGCACGGCGGCGGCCTCGTCGACGGCGGGCGTGTCCGTGGCCGGCGGCAGCGCCTCGACCTGGGCGAGCAGTTCGGGCGTCGCGGGCATACCGGCGACCGTGGTGTCCCGCTCCTCCTCCTTGCGGATCCACAGCTCGGGGGTGATGCCGCGCTCCGCGTCGAACTCGGCGTCCAGTTCCTCCTGGAGGGCGCGGTCGTCCTCCGGGGCGGCCCCGGCGCTCGGCGGCTGGTGTCCGGGCGAGGCGCCGCCCAGCTCGTCGGGGTCGGTGAGCAGGCGGCGGTAGAGCGCGGAGGTGCGCTCCAGCTCCTCGTGGGTACCGACCGCGGCGAGCTTCCCGCCGTCCAGGACGGCGATGCGGTCGGCGAGCTGGAGGGTGGAGCGGCGGTGGGCGATGAGCAGGGTGGTGCGGCCCGCCATCACCTGCTTCAGGGCCTCGTGGATCTCGTGCTCGACGCGGGCGTCGACCGCGGAGGTCGCGTCGTCGAGCAGGAGGAGCCGGGGGTCGGTGAGGATGGCGCGGGCCAGGGCGACGCGCTGGCGCTGGCCGCCGGAGAGGGTGAGCCCGTGCTCGCCGACGGTGGTGTCGTACCCCTTCGGCAGGTCGGAGATGAACCCGTGGGCCTGGGCGGCGCGGGCGGCCTGTTCGATCTGCTCCTGGGTGGCGTCGGGGAGGCCGTAGGCGATGTTGGCGCGGACGGTGTCGGAGAAGAGGAAGCTGTCCTCGGGGACGAGCCCGATGGCGGAGCGCAGGGATGCCTGGGTCAGCTCGCGGACGTCGTGGCCGCCGATGAGGACGGCCCCGTGGGACACGTCGTAGAAGCGGGGCACCAGGAGCGAGACGGTGGACTTGCCGCTGCCGGACGCGCCGACGACGGCGACGGTCTCGCCGGGTTCGACGGTGAGCGAGAAGCCGTCGAGGACGGGCCGCTCGGAGGCTCCGCTTCCAAGGTCCGTGTCCGTAGCGGAGGGGGAGCGCGGCGCAGCGTATCCGAAGCGGACGTCGTCGAACTCGATGCCGGCCGGTGCGTCGGCGGGCAGCTCCTTGGTGCCGTCCTTCATGGAGGGCTCGGTGTCGATGAGCTCCAGGACGCGTTCCACGCCGGCGCGGGCCTGCTGGCCGACGGTGAGGACCATGGCGAGCATCCGGACCGGGCCGACGAGCTGCGCGAGGTAGGTGGAGAAGGCGACGAACGTGCCGAGGGTGATCTCGCCCCGCGTCGCCAGCCAGCCGCCGAGGGCGAGCATGGCGACCTGGCCGAGGGCGGGCACCGCCTGGAGGGCCGGGGTGTAGCGGGAGTTCAGCCGGATGGTGCGCAGCCGCCCGGCGAACAGCCGGCGCCCGACCGCGCGGAGCTTGCCGGTCTCCTGGTCCTCCTGGCCGAAGCCCTTGACGACCCGGACGCCGGAGACGGCCCCGTCGACGACTCCGGCTACGGCGGCGGCCTGGCTCTGGGCGTACCAGGTGGCGGGGAAGAGGCGGGTACGGGAGCGGCGGGCGATGAACCAGAGGGCGGGGGCGACGGCGAGGGCGACGAGCGTCAGCGGGAGGGAGAGCCACGCCATGATCACCAGGGAGATGACGAAGAGCAGCACGTTCCCGATGGTCATCGGGAGCATGAACAGCAGCCCCTGGATCAGCTGGAGGTCGCTGGTGGCCCGGCCGACGACCTGGCCGGTGGACAGCTCGTCCTGGCGTTTCCCGTCGAGCCGGGTGATCGTCGCGTACATGTCCGTACGCAGGTCGTGCTGGACGTCCAGGGCGAGCCGGCCGCCGTAGTACCGGCGGATGTAGGTGGCTATGTAGACGAGGACGGCCGCGCCGATGAACAGTCCGGTCCAGACCGCGAGCGAACGGGTGTGGTCGGTGACCACGTCGTCGATGATCACCTTGGTGATGAGCGGCACGAGGGCCATGACGGCCATTCCGGCGAGCGACGAGCCGAGAGCCAGTACGACGTTGCGCCGGTACCGCCACGCGTACCCGGCCAGCCGCCGGCCCCACCCCTGTTGGTCTGCGCCCGTCACGCGTTGCCTCCCGTTTCGGCCTGTCCGTCGGCCTGTCCGCCGGTCCTGCGGCAGACCTGGTGATCCACCCGGTCTACCGCAAGGCACCAACGCCCGGGGCTGCGGATTTCATCCCGCCGCGGCCAAGGGGGCGGCGAGCGGGTCCGGTGGCCGGGGGCGTCCGGGGGCCGCGGGCGGGCGCGCCCGCTACAGGTGTGTCGGCTCGAACATCCGCAGCAGCGCCGGAAGCACGACGACCGAGGGCCCGGGGGCCGCCAGCGCCTTGCCGAGGTCGGCGGCGAGGGATTCCGGTGCCGTACGGACCGCGGGGACGCCGAAGGACTCGGCGAGCGCGACGAAGTCCGGGCGGGACAGCTCGGTGGCGATGGACTCGCCGAAGGCTCCCGTCATGTACTCGCGCAGGATGCCGTAGCCGCCGTCGTCGACGATCAGCCAGGTCAGCGGCAGGTCGTACTGGCGGGCGGTGGCCAGCTCCGCGATCGAGTACATCGCGCCCCCGTCGCCGGAGACCGCGAGCACGGGTTTCGTCGGGTCGGCGGCGGCGGCGCCGATGGCCGCCGGGAAGGCGTAGCCGAGGCCGCCCGCGCCCTGGGCGGAGTGCATGGTGTTGGGCCGCCGGGCGTCGAACGCGGACCAGGCCCAGTAGGCCAGGATCGTCATGTCCCAGAAGCTGGGCGCGGCGTCGGGCAGCGCCTCGCGGACGGCCGCGAGGACCCGCTGCTCCAGGGCGAGGTCCTGGGCGTCGATCCGGGCCCGTACCTTCTCCAGCACCGTACGGACCCGCTCGGCCGCGTCCGAGTCCTCGCGGCGGTCGACGGCCTCCAGGAGGTCGGACAGCGCCTCGCGGGCGTCGGAGTGGATGCCGAGCGCGGGATGGTTGGACTCCAGCTTCCCGGCGTCCGCCTCGATCTGGATCACCCGGCCGCGCGGGCGGAAGGTGTGGTAGTTCGAGGAGAGTTCGCCGAGCCCCGAGCCGACGACGAGCAGGACGTCCGCGTCCTCCAGGAAGTCGGTGGTGTGCCGGTCCTCCAGCCAGGAGCGCAGCGACAGCGGGTGCTCCCAGGGGAACGCGCCCTTGCCGCCGAAGGTGGTGACGACCGGTGCGTCGATCCTCTCGGCCAGCGCGCGCAGCTTGCCGGAGGCGTCGGAGCGGACGACTCCGCCGCCCGCGATGATCACCGGGCGTTCGGCGTTCGACAGCAGGTGGGCGGCGGCGACCGTCAGCTCGGGGCGCGGGTAGAGCTCGCGCGGGGTGGCGTCCATGGCGCTGACGACCGGCAGCGTCGTCTCCGCGAGCAGCACGTCCTGCGGGATCTCCACCCAGACCGGCCCGTGCGGGGCGCTCAGCGCGGACTCCCAGGCGGCGGCGATCGCGGAGGGGATCTGTGAGGCGGTCCGCACGGTGTGGACGGACTTCACGATGTCCCGGACGGCGGCCTGCTGGTCGCGCAGCTCGTGGAGATAGCCGTGCCGCCCGCCGCCGAGCCCCGGCGTGGGGATCTGGCTGGAGATCGCGAGGACGGGCGCGGAGGCGGCGGCCGCCTCCTGGAGCGCGGCGAGCGAGGTGAGCGCGCCGGGGCCGGTGGACAGCAGCAGGGGCGCCACCTCGCCGGTGATCCGGCCGTACGCGTCGGCGGCGAAGCCCGCGTTGTTCTCGACGCGGAGCCCGACGTACCGGAGGGAGGAGCGGCGCAGGGCGTCGAACGTGCCCAGCGCGTGCTGGCCGGGCAGCCCGAAGACGGTGGTCGCGCCGAGGCCCTGGAGGGACTCGGCGACGAGGTCGCCGCCGTTGCGGCCGGGCGGCGGACGCAGTGCGGCGACGGCCTGGGCGGCGGTGAGCCGCGGCCGGTCGTCGTGGTCGTGGCTCACTTGGCGTCCTCGGCTTCCTTTGCATCCTTCTCCGCGGCGATCTGGCGGGACATGATCGTCGTCAGCTCGTACGCGGCGTGCGAGGCGGCCACGGAGGTGATCTCGGCGTGGTCGTACGCCGGGGCGACCTCGACCAGGTCGGCGGAGACCAGGTGGCAGGAGGAGAGCCCGCGCAGGATCTCCAGCAGCTCGCGGGAGGTGAGGCCGCCGGCCTCGGGGGTGCCGGTGCCGGGGGCGTGCGCCGGGTCCAGGACGTCGATGTCGATGGAGATGTACAGCGGCCGGTCCCCGATGCGCTGACGGAGCTGGTCGGCGATCTCGTCGACGCCGCGCCGCATGACGTCGGCGGAGGTGACGATGCCGAAGCCCATCTTCTCGTCGTCGGTCAGGTCCTGCTTGCCGTAGAGCGGGCCGCGGGTGCCCACGTGGGAGAGGGCGGAGGTGTCGAGGATGCCCTCCTCGACGGCCCGGCGGAACGGGGTGCCGTGGGTGTACTCGGCGCCGAAGTAGGTGTCCCAGGTGTCCAGGTGCGCGTCGAAGTGGAGCAGGGCGACGGGCCCGTGCTTCTTGGCGACGGAGCGCAGGAGCGGCAGGGCGATGGTGTGGTCGCCGCCGAGGGTCATCAGGCGTGCGCCGGTGCCCAGCAGGTCGTCGGCCGCGCCCTCGATCGTCTCGACGGCCTCGTTGATGTTGAACGGGTTGGCCGCGATGTCCCCGGCGTCGGCGACCTGCGCGAGGGCGAACGGGGAAGCGTCCTGCGCCGGGTTGTACGGGCGGAGCAGCCGGGACGCCTCACGGATCGCGTTGCCGCCGAAGCGGGCGCCGGGCCGGTAGGAGACCCCGGTGTCGAAGGGCACGCCGACCACGGCGACGTCGGTACGGCCGACCTCGTCGAGCCGGGGCAGCCGGGCGAAGGTCGCGGGCCCGGCGTAGCGGGGGACGCGGGAGGAGTCGATCGGGCCGCGCGGCGCATCGGTGCTGCTCATGGGTGGTGTGCCTTTCCTTCGGGTTTCGTACGGTGTCAAGTGTGCGGGGACGCGGTGCGCCGCCGGGTTCGTCCGGTGCCGGCCTCGCCCTTCGACGCCGGGGCCCGGCCCGGGACGCCGGGCGGGCCCGGGCTCGTCCGGCCGGGGGGCGGCGGCCCGTCTCGCCCCGTCCCGTCGCGCCTCGGCCCGTTGTCCCGTTGTCCCGTTGTCCCGTTGTCCCGCACGAACGGTTGGACGTGCAGGGAAGACGTTAGGTGGCCCGAAGCCGACGCTGAAGTGTACGTTTCCTCCATTCGCGACGCTCTGAATGGATGAACCGTCCATGCCGCATTCTCCCGCAGGAGCCACACCGGCTCCCACCCCGCCCCCTGCCTCGATCACGGCACCGGACCCGGCCCCGACCTCGGCTTCGGCTTCGGCCCCGACGCCGGCTCCGCTCCCGCCGGCCGGCCCGCCGACGCCGCCCATCCCGCTGGCGGAGCTGCTGGCCAGGGAGGAACTGGGGCTGCGCCGGATCGCGGGCCCGGCCGACGCCGACCTGCTCTGGGTGCACACCTCGGAGATGGCCGACCCGTACCCGTATCTGCTCGGCGGCGAGCTGCTGCTCAGCGCCGGGGTGCTGCTGACGGACCCGGACCGCTACGTCCGCCGGCTGGTGGAGGCCGGGGCGGCGGCGCTGGGATTCGGTGTGCGGCCGGTGCACGAGACGGTGCCGCGGTCGCTGATCGAGGCGTGCGACCGGCACGGTCTGCCGCTGCTGGAAGTGCCGCCGCAGACTCCGTTCACCACGATCGCGCGGGCGGTGTGGCGGCTGATGGCGGAGGCGCGCCACCGCGAGCTGCGCCGGGTGGCCGGCGCCCAGCAGGCCCTGGCGACGGCGGCGGCCCGTCCCGATCCCGTACCGGCGGTCCTCCACCAGCTCGCGGCGCGGCTCGGCGGCCGGGCGGCCCTGCTGACGGCACGGGGCGAGGAGGTCCACGCGGCGGGCCGCCGCGTGGACCCGGAGGCATCGGCGGCCCTGATCCGGCTGGCCGGGGTGGTGGCCCGGGAGCGCCCCGCCTCCCCGGCCTCGGCGACCGACTCCCACGACGGCACGCACCTGGCCGCGTACGCCCTGGGCGGCGGCGAGGGCCTGGTCCTGGCGCTCGCGACCCGGCGGCGGGAGCCCGGCGATCACACGGTGGCGGGCATCGCGGTGGTCCTGCTGTCGCTCCTGGCGGCTCCGCATCAGGGCGCGGACGCGGCGGGCCGGTCGGCGGCCCTGGTCCGCATGCTCCTGGGCGCGTCCCCCGACGAGGTGGCCCCGCTCCTCGGCTCCGGCGCCTCGGGCGGCGCCCCCGGCTCAGTCAGCCCACCCGGCTCCGGCGGATCGGCCGGCTCCGGCGGATCGCCCGGCTCCCCCGGCTTGTGGACGGTGGTCCACGCCCGCCGTACGGACGGTGCTCCGGCGGACGTGCTGACCGTCGGGGCCCTGGGCGCGTCGCTGGGCACGGCCCTGATCGACGCGGGACGCGGGGAGGGCGAGGCGGTACGGGTGCTGCTGGGCCCCGGCCAGGAGCCCGGCCGGATCGAGGCCCAGCCCGGCTGGACGCTCGGCGCGTCCGCCCCCACCCCTGTGACCGGTCTCGACGCCGCCGACGCCCGGGCCGCCCGCGCCCTGGCCCACGCCCGGGCGACCCGCGCCCCGCTGACGGTGGACGCGCCCACGGGCGGCCTCGCCGCCCTGGTCCCGCCCGAACAGGCGGCCGCCCACGCCCGCACCCTCCTCGCCCCGCTCACCGCACCGCTGGCCGACACCCTGCGGTGCTGGCTCTCCCTCCACGGCAACTGGGACCGTACGGCGGTGGCCCTCGCCGTCCACCGCAACACCGTCCGTCAACGCGTGGGGCGGTGCGGCCAGTTGCTGGGCATGGACCTGGACGACATGGACGTACGGGCGGAGTTGTGGTTCGCGTTGCGGCAGAGATGAGCACGCGGGGCGGGGAGGGCACGGGAGCACGCGGGGCGGGGAGGACCCGGGAGGCCAAAAATCTTCGCGCCCCCCTGGCGGGCTGGTTAGGGTCCCGCTCATGGCCTCACTCACACGGCACCGCCTGGCCCCTGCCGACATCGGCCCGGCGCTGCGCGCGCTGTGCGCGTGGACGCCCTCCGACGCCCCGGGCGGCGGCCTCCATCCCGGCGACGTGGGCTGGCTCCTGAGGCTGGACCACGCGACCGTCTTCCTCTGGACCGACGCACCGGCCGAAGCACCCGGCTGGACACGGGCCGACGCACCGGCCGAGGCGCCCAGCAGGACACGGGCCGGCGCGCCGGCAGACGCGCGGGATGCCGCACAGGGCGCCGCCCCGGCCGGCACACCGATCGGCACCGGGACCGGCCGTCCGGCGCCCGTGGCGGTCGGCTTCCTCGACGGCCCCGTCCTCCGGGTCACCGCCGCTCCGGGCGCGGACCTGGGGGCGCTCGCGGCGGACGCCGAGGACCTGCTCGTACCCGGCAACGACTGGTGCGACGGCCTGCCCGTGCGGGGCTGGGGGCCCGACCTCGACGAGACCTGGCTCCTCCTGACCAGGGGCCCGGAGCCGGTGCCGGGCCGTGCCGCGCCGGTCGGCGAGGGCGATGCGGACGACCGGGTGCTGGTGCAGCGGTCCGCCTTCGCGGGATCCGCGTTCAGCATCGGTCACTGGCGCACGATGAAGGCGTCCCCGGCCGGCCACCTGGCCGTGGAGGCCCTCGTCCGCACCCCCGCCGGGGACCCCGCTTCCGCCGCGACCGGCTGGTTCGCGGGCCCGGGCCGGTGCGGACTGCTCGAACCGGTCGGCACGCATCCGGACCACCGGGGGCACGGCTACGGCCGCGACGCCGTGCTGGGCGCCTGCGCGGCCCTCACCGACCGGGGCGCGAGCGCGGTGGCCGTTCTGACCACGGCCGGCAATGAGGCGGCTGTCGCGCTCTACCGATCGGCCGGATTCACCGTCGTACGCGAAAGCCACGACTGGACACGCCCCCGCCGGGCGTGAACCCGGACGCCCTTTGGCGTCCCGGCCCTTGGTGCCCCGGCCACTCCGGTGCGCATTCCGCAGCCGCCCCTCGGCATGCGGCGGCGACAAAGGAACCCCGTGCTCGCCGTGCGCACCGTCCGTCAGGGAAGACTCGGCTCAGGCTGTCCCATGGTGGATCTGACCTACGACGGTCGACCACTCTCCTTGGAAGCCGCTTCCGGCGCTGTGCCGGGGCGTCCACCAGCGGCCCAGTACGCGGCCCGCACCTCCCCCTCCGCGAAGTCCCGGCGCGGCAGGCGCAGGCCGAGGGACTCCTCCAGGGCGTGGAAGTACAGCTGGAACGTGCTCGTCAGTTCGGGGTGGTCCAGCTCGGCACGGCGCAACGCCCTGTTGAGGAAGTCCAGTTCACCGCCCCGCCGATAGGGGGCGCGGCCGCGCTCGTACCAGATCAGCTCCAGCATGCCCCAGTCGTCGTCGACGCGGCGGCCGTCCCGCGTGTAGTCGAAGCTGTAGATGGCCTTCGCGGAGGTGGCGGACAGCTGCACGCTCTCCTTGATCCCGAGCGCCGTGTACGCCTCCTTGTCGGCGAAGGACCCCGGCGGCGTGTCGTGGTAGAGCAGGTATGTCCACTCGCCCGCCTGCCCGAAACAGCAGCTCTCCCACTGGCGGTCCCAGTGGGCCCGGCCGCCGTCCACGGCCCGCAGGTCCTTCAGGCGCGTACCGGCCGCGAGCTGCGCGGGGTCGGCCCCGTACAGCGCGGCCAGCCGCTCCGCGTCGACGGCCTGCCCGGGTGTCGCGCGGAAGAAGGCCAGCTCCGTGTACGGGTCCTGCTCGCACCAGGACTCGGCTATCCAGGCGAATCCGTCCAGCGGGTCACGCCCGCACGCCTCGACGGTCCCCGTGTCGTCCAGACCACCGCTGCGGAACCGTCTGCCCCACGCAGGATCGATCCGGCCCAGCGCGTCGGCCACCGCCTCAAGGCTGCCGTCGCGCCGACGTATCGCGGTCTCGGCGATCAGATACAGCACCTGTTCGAGGTCGCCGGTGGCGAAGACCTCCTGGTAGGGGCCGTGATGGCCGCGAACCGTACCGTCCTCGTCCAGCAGCAGGCACAGGCCGTTCTCCTCCGTCTCCCCGGCCCGCTCGGCCCGGTCGGCCCGCTCCTCCAGTTCGTCGGCCGAAAAAGCCATGGGCGGCAACCCGACCCCGTCGAGCAGCGCGTGTCGCACGGCCGTCCGCTGCCAGGCATCCGTCAATGCCCGCTCGGTGATCTTCATGTCATCAAGATAGAGGGGGGTACTGACAACCGGCCGACCCCGCCGGCCGTTCAGCACTCGACAGCTCAGTGCCGGCGCGGGCCCCGGGCCGGGACGGTTGCACATCCGCCCGGCCCCGGAACGACGCCCCAAAACGATGCCCGGCGCGATCGGACGGACCGGCGCTCCCCCGCACCGTCTCTTCCATGCGTACGAGGCAGGTCCCGATGCCACCTTCTTGCGTTCTAGGCAAGATTCCATGCAGCGCGCGCAAGTCCCCGTAGGCTCGATCGCATGACTCACGGACCTCAGCACCAGCACCAGCACCAGCACCAGCACGGGCATACGGCACCCTCTTCGCACACCCACGACCACGACCACGCATCCGGTGGGCCGTCGAACGGTCTCCCCGAGATCCTCGACCTCGACGCCGCCCTCTTCGCGCCCCACCTGACCGCGCTCACCAGGCGTACCGCCTGCCTGACCGGTGACGGCGTCCGCACCGTCGTCGACCTCGGCTCGGGCACCGGGACCGGCACGTTCGCCCTGCTGGAGCGGTTCCCGACCGCCCGGGTGACCGCCGTCGACAGCTCCCCCGCAATGCTGGAGCGGCTCGCCTCGGCAGCCCGTGAGCGGGGGCTGGGCGATCGGGTGCACACCCATGAGGCCGACGCCGGAGCCGGGCTGCCCGGAGTCGTCGACGCCGACCTCGTCTGGGCGTCGGCATCCCTGCACCACCTGGACGACCCCGCCACCGCCCTCGCCGGCATCCGCGCCGCACTGCGCCCCGGAGGGCTGCTGGCTGTCGCGGAGATGGACGGGATGCCGACGTTCCTGCCCGAGGACGGCGAACCCGGCGCGCTGGAGGCCCGCTGCCGTGAGGCCCTCGACGGCCTGCATGCCGAGCGGTTGCCGCACCGGGGCGCCGACTGGGGCTCACTGCTGGCGTCCGCGGGCTTCTCCGTCGAGCAGGAACGCGCCGAGCCGTGGGAGCTGCGTGCCCCGCTGCCCGAGGGGGCCGGCCGGTACGCCTACCTCGTCTTCGAACGTATCCGCGGCGCTCTCGACGGACGCGTCTCCGCCGAGGACCTGGCCGCACTGGACCGGCTCATCGACGGCGGCCCCGAGGACGTACGCCACCGGGACGACCTCGTCGTACGGTCGACCCGTGAGACGTGGATGGCCCGCCGCCCGGCCTGATCCCGGCCACCCGTCGACGCCGGGGCGTGGGGGCGGCAGGCGGCAGGCGGCAGGCGGCAGGCGGCAGGCGGCAGGCGGCAGGCGGCAGGCGGCAGGCGGCAGGCGGCAGTATCAGCCGAGATGCCGGGCGAAGAACCTCAGCGTGCTCTCCAGCTCGAATGCCGGAATCTCCCCGTGCTTGCCCGGGTTGGCGTGCAAGGTCTTCTCGGGGGAGGCCAAGGCGTCGAACAGCGCCAGACTGTGGTCCCGCGGCACGCGCTCATCGTCCCATTGCACCAAGAACTCCACCGGGACCGTGATCCGCGCAGCGGCCCCGGCCGTGGCCGGCGCCCCGCCCAGACCCAGTACCGCCGCACGGACGCGGGGTTCGGCGGCGACGAACGGGGCGCCGAGTCCGCACCCCAGCGAGACCCCCCAGTAGCCCACCGGGCCGGCGCCGACGTACGGGAGCCCCTGGACCGCGTCCAGGACCGCCCGCCATTCCGGCACGGTCCGGCGGGCCACGAGCGCCTGGAATTCGGCGATCAGCGGAGCCATCTCCTCACCGGCTTCCGCACGAGCCCGGTTCTCGGTCACGAGCCGGTCGTACTCCTCGACCTTCGGCCGGTCGCCATGGGCGGGGACGTCCACCGCCACGACCGCGAAACCGCACGCGGTCACGAAGCGGCGCGCACGGGCGAGGATGCCGGGGGCCTTCTTGTGCTGACCGCCCCCATGTCCCATCAGGACGAGCGGGCGCGTGCCCACGGCGTCCTCCGGCGTCCACAGCGCGCCGGGGATCTCGTCGAGGGTGAAGAGCTGTTCACGGACGCCGTCGGACGACGTCTCGGAGATGAAGCGCATAGCGGTTCGTGCCTTTCGGGATGCCTCTGCGGGCGTCCCTAGGCCGTGCGGGGGAGGGAGGCCCGACGTGTCGATGTGTTGATCGGTCTCACCTCCTCGGTTCGCAGCAGTGCACAGCGGAAGGAAAATATCACGACCTGACAGTGCGTAGAACGGCCTGTCCCCGCACCGGTCACGACCGCGCGCGACTGGCGTCCCACCAGGCCCCGGGGCAGAGCCGACTGGCCTCGCGGCGGCGCCGATAGCATCCGGGCGAG
Organism: Streptomyces sp. NPDC091649; assembly: GCF_044756785.1. Taxonomy (NCBI): domain Bacteria; kingdom Bacillati; phylum Actinomycetota; class Actinomycetes; order Kitasatosporales; family Streptomycetaceae; genus Streptomyces; species Streptomyces sp. NPDC091649. Next base: position 347,526 of record NZ_JBIVTR010000002.1, read on the forward strand.
ACCCGAACGGATGAGGAGCGACGCGTGCGATTCGCACTGGAAGCACTGCTGGTCGACGTACCCGCCGAGCAGATCGCCGAGGCTCGCGCCTTCTACCGGTCGAGGGCGGCAGGCCGTGGACCCGCCTCGTTCGAGGAGCTGAAGGCGGCACGAGCGAAGAAGCCCGTGCCCCGTGCCGCCGTCCCGCCCGCCGTCGAAGAGACGGTCGAGGCCGCCGGGGTCCGCGTTCCCGTCCGGATCTTCCTGCCCGCCGGCGGCCGGCCCCGGGCCGTCTACCTGGGCATCCACGGCGGCGGCTTCTACATGGGCTCAGCGGCACAGGGCGACGAACGCCACCGCGAGCTCGCGGAAGCCCTGCGCATCGCCGTCGTCGGCGTCGACTACCGGCTCGCCCCCGAGCACCCCTGGCCGGCCGCACCCGACGACTGCGAAGCCGCGGCCCTCTGGCTCGTCGAGAACGCCGAGGCCCGGTTCGGGACCTCCCGGCTCGCCATCGGCGGAAGCTCGGCGGGAGCCACGCTCGCGCTGGCCACCTTGCTCCGGCTACGGGACCGGGGCGTCGCCGGCCGGTTCGCCGGGGCCGCCCTTCGCTTCGGCGCCTACGACGTGAGCGCGCACACACCCGGCGGCCGTCGCATCGCGGACGAGTACTTCATCCACGCCTACGCCGGCCACGTCGCCGACCGCACCCTGCCCGACATCTCCCCGCTCTACGCCGACCTGAGCGGGCTTCCTCCGGCGCTGCTGGTCGTGGGAAGCGAGGACGTGCTCCTGGAGGACAACCTGACGCTGGCCGGACGGCTGTCGGCGGCCGGCAACGACGTCGAGCTGCGCGTCTACCCCGAGTCCCCCCACGGCTTCACCGGCCACCCCACCGCGCTGGCCGCGACGGCGCTCAGCGGCATCCGCACCTGGCTGCGCGACCGCATCACGCCCTGACGGGGCACCACCCGCCCACCCCGCACATTCCTGTGCATCCCTGCGGCGGGCCTCCCCCGAAAGGTGGGCCGCCCGCCCTCCCCGTCACGGCCGGGCGACGGCGGCACAGCCGTGTTCATCGACGTGCCGCCTCACGGTCGCAGCCGGACCAGCCCGGGGCCGGACGGGTGACCAGGCTCGAAGGCATCGGGAATCCCCAGCCTCAGGCCCCGGCTCCGGGCGACCCGGTGGACGTCCCGCAGCGAGTGCGCCAGCGCGGCGGCGACGTGGCGTAGCTGGACCGCCGTGGACCGGTCGTCCTCGACCAGGTCGTCGGCGTGGTCGAGGAGTTCGTACGCCATGCCGAGTTGCATGGCCTCGACCTTGTCGGCCTCGCGCGAGACCTTGCCGTCGCCGTTGCCCACGACGTAGCACGGCCTGCCTGCCGTTCCGGCCCAAGGGAGCAAGCGAACGGCGTCCAACGGCTGTTCTTTCATGAGGGCGTCAACTCCGTGTGCGGTGGGGGTGGATTCTTCGCTGCGTAGCGATCCACTCACAGAGTGCGAGCGGCGCGGCTAGGCTCGCCAGAGGGTTTGTGGTGACACCGCGTTCGTCTCACGGGAGTTGGCTGTGAGTAATACCTATGGCACATGGTTGAAGGCCCAGCGGGAGGCAGCCGGACTGACCCAGCAGCAGCTCGCGGGCCTGGCAATCATGACGCGGTCGCATATCTCGCACATCGAGGCCGGACGCCGCGTGCCGAGCGAGGAGGACGCCCAGCGGCTCGACAGGGCGCTGGGCACCGGCAATGTGCTCACCAGTTTCCGGCCCGGAGCAGACACCGACGCAGTCGCGGACTACTTCGCACCGGTACAGCACCTGGAACAACAAGCGACGTCTATCCGCGAATTCGCGCCCTCCCTCATTCCAGGCATTCTCCAGACCGAGGCGTACGCGCGTTGTGTACTCGGCAGGACGTTCCCCCCTCTGAGCCCAGCCGAATGTGACAGGGCGGTCGTCACTCGACTGAAGCGCGCGCAGATTCTCCAGAATCCGACGTCACCCGTGGTCTGGGCCATGCTCGACGAGGCAGTGCTGCGACGTCCGGTCGGCGGGGCCGCGATCATGGCCGAACAAATCGACCACATCATCGGTCTGACCGAATCCGAACGCATCCGCACGCATGTGATCCCGCTGGAGCTCGGACACCACCCTTTGCTGAACGGCATGTTGACGCTGATGTGGTTCGAGGACCAGCCTCCGATCGCCTACAGCGAAGGGGTGCGCGTGGGGAGATTGCACGATTCGCCGTCCGTGGTTGAGGCACTCCAGGGCAACTACACTCTCGCCCTGAGCGACGCGCTGTCGCTGAAGGAGTCTTTGGCTGCGCTGAAGGCGACATCGAAGGGCTACAGAGATCATGGATAGCGAGACCACCCCCGCGACGTCGTCCCTCAGTGGCTGGCGCAAGTCGTCCTACAGCAATAGCGACGGCGGCAGCTGCCTAGAGGTCCAGGACCACCACCCCACCGCCGTCCCCGTGCGCGACTCCAAGGTCCCCGGCGGGCCCGCCCTGCTCATCCCCGCCACCGGCTGGACGTCCTTCGTGGACGCGGTCAAGGGCGGGGCCCTCTCCGCCTGACCCGGAGGTCGGACGGAGAGGCCCAGTAGGCGGCCCGAAGGCGCGGCCTCACTCCCCCACGTACTCCGCAAGGTGCTCGCCCGTCAGTGTGGAGCGGGCCGCGACCAGGTCGGCCGGGGTGCCCTCGAAGATGATCCGGCCGCCGTCGTGGCCGGCGCCGGGGCCGAGGTCGATGATCCAGTCGGCGTGGGCCATCACCGCCTGGTGGTGCTCGATGACGATCACCGACTTTCCGGAGTCGACCAGCCGGTCCAGCAGTCCGAGGAGCTGCTCGACGTCCGCGAGGTGCAGGCCGGTGGTCGGTTCGTCGAGTACGAAGACCTGGCGGTCGCCGCCCTTCTCGCCCATGTGCGTTGCCAGCTTCAGGCGTTGGCGTTCGCCTCCGGACAGGGTGGTGAGCGGCTGGCCGAGGCTCAGGTAGCCGAGGCCGACGTCCGCGAGGCGGGCCAGGATCTTGTGCGCGGCCGGGATGCTCGCCTCGCCGGACCCGAAGAACTCCTCGGCCTCGGTGACCGACATCGCGAGGACCTCGCTGATGTCACGGCCGCCGAGGTGGTAGTCCAGCACCGACGCCTGGAACCGCTTGCCCTCGCAGTCCTCGCAGGGGCTGGAGACGCTCGCCATCATGCCGAGGTCGGTGAAGATGACGCCCGCGCCGTTGCAGGTGGGGCAGGCGCCCTCGGAGTTGGCGCTGAACAGGGCGGGCTTGACGCCGTTGGCCTTGGCGAACGCCTTGCGGATGGGTTCGAGGAGGCCCGTGTACGTCGCCGGGTTGCTGCGGCGCGAACCGCGGATCGGACTCTGGTCGACCGAGATGACGTTCTCGCCCGCCGGGATCGAGCCGTGGACGAGCGAGCTCTTTCCGGAGCCGGCGACGCCGGTGATGACGGTGAGCACGCCGAGCGGGATGTCGACGTCGACGTCGCGGAGGTTGTGCGAGGTCGCGCCCCGGATCTCCAGCGCGCCGGTCGGCTTGCGCACCTCGTCCTTGAGGGCGGCCCGGTCGTCGAGGTGGCGGCCGGTGACGGTGTCGGAGGCGCGGAGCCCTTCCAGGGTGCCTTCGAAGCAGACGGTGCCTCCTGCCGTGCCGGCCCCGGGTCCGAGGTCGACCACGTGGTCCGCGATGGCGATGGCCTCGGGCTTGTGCTCCACGACGAGCACGGTGTTGCCCTTGTCCCGCAGGCGCAGCAGCAGGTCGTTCATCCGCTGGATGTCGTGCGGGTGCAGCCCGATGGTGGGCTCGTCGAAGACGTACGTGACGTCGGTGAGCGAGGAGCCGAGGTGACGGATCATCTTGACGCGCTGGGCCTCGCCGCCGGACAGCGTGCCCGAGGGCCGGTCCAGGGCGAGGTAGCCGAGGCCGATCTCCACGAAGGAGTCGAGGGTCTGCTGGAGGGCGGCGAGCAGCGGAGCGACCGACGGCTCGTGCAGGCCGCGGACCCATTCCGCGAGGTCCCGGATCTCCATCGCGCAGGCGTCGGCGATGCTGATCTTCTTGATCTTCGAGGAACGTGCGCCCTCGGTGAGCCGTGTTCCCTCGCACTCGGGGCAGGTGGTGAAGGTGACCGCCCGGTCGACGAACTCCCGGATGTGGGGCTGCATCGACTCGCGGTCCTTGGAGAGGAACGACTTCTGGATCTTGGGGATCAGCCCTTCGAAGGTGAGGTTCGCGCCCTCGACCTTCACCTTGGTCGGCTCCCGGTAGAGGAAGTCCTGCATCTCCTTCTTGGTGAACTTGGCGATCGGCTTGTCCGGGTCCAGGAAGCCCGACTCCGCGTACGTCCGCACGGTCCACCAGCTGTCGGACTTCCAGCCGGGGATGGTGAACGCGCCCTCGGCGATCGACTTGGAGTCGTCGTAGAGCTGGGTGAGGTCGATGTCGGAGACCGATCCGCGGCCCTCGCAGCGGGGGCACATGCCGCCGGTGCGGCTGAAGGTCGCCTTGACCGCCTTCTTGTTGCCCCGCTCGACGGTGATGGCGCCGCTCGCCGACACCGAGGGGACGTTGAAGGCGAACGCGCCGGGCGGGCCGATGTGCGGCTTGCCCAGCCGGCTGAAGAGGATGCGGAGCATGGCGTTGGCGTCGGTGGCGGTGCCGACCGTGGAGCGGGGGTCGCTGCCCATCCGCTGCTGGTCGACGATGATCGCGGTCGTCAGCCCGTCCAGCACATCGACGTCGGGCCGCGCCTGGGTGGGCATGAAGCCCTGGACGAAGGCGCTGTAGGTCTCGTTGATCAGCCGCTGGGACTCCGCCGCGATGGTGCTGAACACCAGCGAGCTCTTGCCCGAGCCGGAGACTCCGGTGAACACCGTCAGCCGGCGCTTCGGGAGCTCGATGCTGACGTCCTTGAGGTTGTTCTCCCGCGCACCGTGCACGCGGATCAGGTCGTGGCTGTCGGCAGCGTGCGGCGCGGGCGGCTGCTGGGTCTTCGTTCTCGGAGCCATGCTCGTCGTCTCTCCATTTACTGGTGCGCGGAGCCTGTTGGTGCGGGGCCCTGGTGCTGCGGGCCCGCTGGTCGCGGAGCCTACTGGGGTGCGAGCGCCGGGGTCCGGTGTTATGTGAAGCCCGGCGGCGCGGGGAGCCGGGGAGCCCGGTGGCGCGGCGAACACCAAGCCCCCGCGGTCGTGCCGGGCTCCGTCGTGATGGCCCGGTCGTGCCCGGCTCCGTCGTAACGGGGCCGTCCTGCCCGGCCCCGTCCCGGCGGGCACGTCGTGCCGGGCCGTGGTGCCCGGTACGTCGTGCCGGGGCCGGGACCCGGGCGGGTCCCGGCGCTGTGGTGCGGGGCGGGTGTGGTGCGGGTGCTACTTCTTGCCGGCCTGGGTGATGCGCAGCATGTTGCCGGAGGGGTCCCGGAAGGCGCAGTCACGGACGCCGTACGGCTGGTCGATCGGCTCCTGGAGCACTTCTCCCCCTGCGGCGCGGACCTTCTCGAAGGCCGCGTCCACATCCTCGGCGGAGAGGATGACGCCGCGCAGCATGCCCTTGGCGAGCAGTTCGGCCATGGCCTGCTTGTCGGCTGCCGGGGCGTTCGGGTCCGCGAGCGGCGGCTCCAGGACGATCTCCACATCCGGCTGTGCGGGAGACCCGACGGTCACCCAGCGCATGCCTTCGAAGCCGACGTCGTTGCGCACCTCCATTCCCAGGGCGTCGCGGTAGAAGGCGAGCGCCTTGTCGTGGTCGTCGACGGCGATGAAGCACTGCGAGAGGTTGATGTCCATGCGTTTCACGCTACGGCCCGGGGTTGGGATGCGCTTCTCCATTCCTGACCGGTCGCGTGAACATCTTCGCGACGCACGCCGGAATGGTCTCGCCCGCGTCGTGGGGGCGGGCCCGGTAGGCGCTCGGGCTCTCTTTGACCAGCTCCGTGAAGCGGGAGCTGAACGAGCCGAGCGACGTACAGCCGACGGCGAAGCAGACGTCCGTGACCGAGAGGTCGCCCCGGCGCAGCAGCGCCTTGGCCCGCTCGATGCGGCGGGTCATGAGATAGCTGTACGGGGTCTCGCCGAAGGCGGCGCGGAAGCTGCGGGAGAAGTGGCCGGGCGACATCAGCGCGGAGCGGGCCAGCGAGGGGACGTCGAGCGGTTCGGCGTACTCGCGGTCCATGCGGTCACGGGCCCTACGCAGCCGGGCCAGGTCCTCCAGTCTCACTTCCCCACCCTCCCACAGCCGCTCCCGCCCCGGCCCGTCACCGGGAAAACCGGTCGCCACACGCGGTCACCACTCCCGCTCGGCGATCAGTTCCTCCGGGTCCGCGTCCGGGAAGTAGTCGTCCTCGTAGAGCGGGGCCAGGAACGTGTGCCCCGCCAGCTGGTCGTTCGTGATCGTCACGGTGGTCCCCCCGATACGTCCGTCGCCGTTGTTCCGATACTCCCCCACGCCACTGACAATCGGTCTGCACCGCCGGAGCATCAGCGGTGCTCCGGCGGTGCTCGCCGGGCCATCGCGTGCCGAGCATCACCCTGGACAGCGACCGCGACCGGCGGGTAACTTCGAGACAGTCTGAGCAAGCGCTTAGCCGCGTGGCACGTTCCGCGCATTCCGTGAATCGACTGCCGACCCAGGAGGCATCCCGTGCGCCGTACGGTATTCAACGAGGACCACGAGGCGTTCCGGGAGACCATCCGCGCCTTCATCGCGGCCGAGGTCGTGCCGGTCTACGACGAGTGGTTCGCCGCGGGCGAGGTGCCGCGCGACTTCTACCTCAAGCTCGGTGAGCTGGGCATCTTCGGCATCGAGGTGGACGAGGAGTACGGCGGTGCGGGCGTCGACTCGCACAAGTACGGCGCCGTCCTCTACGAGGAGACCGCGCGCGCGGGCGTCACCTTCGGCGGCTCCGGCGTCCACACGCTCCTCGGCCTGCCCTACATCAAGATGCTCGCCACCGACGAGCAGAAGAAGCGCTGGCTGCCGAAGTTCGCCACCGGCGAGGAGATGTGGGCCCTGGCGATGACCGAGCCGGGCACCGGCTCCGACGTCGCGGGCATGAAGACCACCGCCAAGCTCTCCGAGGACGGCACGCACTACGTCCTCAACGGCGCGAAGACCTTCATCACCGGCGGCGTGCACGCCGACCGCGTCATCGTCTGCGCCCGCACCGCCGCCCCGCGCGAGGACGACCGCCGCTTCGGCATCTCCCTCTTCGCCGTCGACACCTCGTCCGAGGGCTACTCGGTCGGCCGCAAGCTCGACAAGCTCGGCCTGAAGACCTCCGACACCGCCGAGCTGGCGTTCGTCGACGTCAAGGTCCCGGCCGAGGACCTCATGGGCGAGGAGAACAAGGGCTTCGGCTACCTCGGCACCAACCTGGCCTCCGAGCGCTGGGGCATCGCCTTCGGGGCGTACGCCCAGGCCGCCGCCGCCGTCCGCTTCGCCAAGGAGTACGTGCAGGAGCGCACGGTCTTCGGCAAGACGGTCGCCTCCTTCCAGAACACCAAGTTCGAGCTGGCCGCCTGCCAGGCGGAGGTCGACGCGGCCCAGGCCGTCGCCGACCGCGCGCTGGAGGCCCTGGACGCCGGTGAGCTGACGGCCGCGGAGGCCGCCTCCGCGAAGCTGTTCTGCACCGAGGTCGCCCACCGCGTCATCGACCGCTGCCTCCAGCTGCACGGCGGCTACGGCTTCATGAACGAGTACCCGATCGCCCGCCTGTACGCGGACAACCGGGTCAACCGCATCTACGGCGGCACCAGCGAGGTCATGAAGTCGATCATCGCCAAGTCCATGGGCCTGTAAGGGGTTACGTTCCCGCCATGAACGAGAGTCCCGGCCCTCTGCTCGATCTGCTCCACCTGCTCGACCTGGAGCAGATCGAGCGGGACATCTTCCGGGGCGAGAGCCGCGGCTCACTCGTTCCCCGGGTGTTCGGCGGCCAGGTCGCGGCCCAGGCGCTCGTCGCCGCGGGCCGCACCGTCCCCGCCGGCCTCCCCCGGCCCCCCGGCTCCGCCCGTGCGGGGGAGGCCCCGGCCGCCCACTCCCTGCACGCGTACTTCCTGCGGGCGGGGGACCCGGGCGCTCCCATCGTCTACAGCGTCGACCGGATCCGCGACGGGCGGTCCTTCACCACCCGCCGCGTGGTCGCCGTCCAGCACGGGCAGCCGATCTTCCACCTCTCCGCGTCCTTCCAGACGTACGAGGAAGGGCTGGAGCACCAGGCCCCCATGCCCGCCGCACCGGACCCGGAGACCCTGCCGACGGCCGCCGAGATGCTGCCCCGGTACGCGGACCGCTTCAGCGATCCGGGGGTCGTGGACCGGCTGATCGAGGCACGGGCGGCGGTGGATCTGCGGTACGTGGACGCGCCGCCGTTCGGCACGGTGGGCGAGGCGCGCGAGCCCCGTTCGCAGGTGTGGTTCCGGACGAACGGCAAGCTCGCCGACGACCCTCTGCTGCACGTCTGCATGGCCACGTACGTCTCGGACATGACCCTGCTCGACTCGGTGCTCCTGGCCCACGGGCGGGGCGGCTGGGCGGTCGGGGACGTGGTGGGCGCGAGCCTGGATCACGCGATGTGGTTCCACCGGCCGTTCCGGGCGGACGAGTGGCTGCTGTACGACCAGGAGTCGCCGTCCGCCTTTGGCGGTCGCGGACTGGGCCAGGCCCGTATCTACACCGCCGACGGGCGGCTGGCGATCACCGTCATCCAGGAAGGCGTCGTCCGCGTCCCCCGGGGATGAACACCACCTGACGCGCCATTTCGGACATACTCCCCAGCATGAATGACGCGAAGGCCGAGAGCCGGGCCGATGGCGGGGAGTCCACGTTCACGGTGGTCGTGGCGGCCGCCGCCAACCTCGGCATCGCCGTGGCGAAGGCCGCCGCCGGGATGATCAGCGGCTCCAGCGCGATGCTCTCCGAGGCGGCCCACTCGGTCGCCGACACGGTCACCGAGGTCATGCTCCTCGCCGCGCTCAAGCGCAGCGGGAAGCCGGCCGACGAGGACCACCCTCTCGGCTACGGCCCCGAGCGCTACATCTGGGCGATGCTCGCCTCCATCGCCACCTTCGTCGGTGGGGCCGTCTTCTCCGTCTACGACGGAGTGCACACGCTGGTCGCCGGCGAGGAGCTGGGCGATCCGCTCATCTCCTACCTCGTCCTCGGCGTCGCCTTCCTCCTGGAGAGCTACTCACTGCGCACCGGGGTCAAGCAGCTGCGGCGCGAGGCGTCACGGCTGCGGGTGCCGGACGCGTACTACCTCCGCCACACCCCGGACACGGCGGTGAAGGCCGTCGTGATGGAGGACTCGGCGGCCCTGACCGGGCTGCTGCTCGCCGCGGGCGGACTGCTCGGCGGACAGCTGACGGGGTCGGGTGTCTGGGACGGGATCGCGTCCTGTCTGATCGGCCTGCTGCTCGTGTACGTGGCCTGGGTACTCGGCCGGTCCAACGCCCAGCTGCTGATCGGCCGGCCGCTGCCCCCGGCGATGCGGGCGGGGGTGCGCGAGGAGCTGAAGTCCGTCCCGCACATCGTGGACGTCCTGGAGCTGACCACGCTGATCCAGGGGCCGGCCGAGATCCTGATCGCCGCGAAGGTCGACTTCCGGGACATGGCCACCGCCGCCGAAGTGGAGTGGGCGTGCGAGGGGGCGGAGGCGCAGTTGCGCGAACGGTTCCCGTCGGTCCGGCGGGTCTACCTGGACCCCACGCCGGGACGCGGCGGACGCGGTCCCGGCAGCGGCGCCTGACGCATCGCGGCAGCGGTTCCGCCGTCGCGCCCGCGTCGACCGAGGCCGTGCGGAGCGTGCTGCGACAGCGCCCCCCAAGGGGGAGTCGGGGCGCCGGCCCGGGCCGGGACCCCAGGAGGGCATGCCCTGTGAACCGCTACCCCGCGCGGGGGAGAGCGCCTCCTTCGCGCGGCGGAGCGGTCCGGCCCGCTCGGTTGATTTCCCGTCGCGCCCGCCTGGTGAGGATGAAGCCATGGCTCCGAAGCTTCTTCACCGGCCCCCGTCCGTCGGTGACACCGAACGGCCCGTTCCCCGTTGGGCGATGCGCCTGGCCCATGCGCTTCCGCTGCTTCTGCTGCCGTCGTGCCTGTGGCGGCTGCCCTTCGCTCTGCACTTCGACATGGGGCAGGTCCAGGAGGGCGGCATGCCGGCCTCCTGGCTGGGCTGGGTGGGCATCGCGTACATCCTCGGGCTCAGTGCGCTGTCGGAAGGGATCGCGTTGCTGACCATCGGGCTGGTCCGGGGCTGGGGGGAGGTGGCGCCCGCCTGGATACCGGTCATCGGCGGAAGACGCGTCCGGCCGGTGGCGGCGTGGGGCCCCGCTGCCCTCGGCGGCCTGATACTCACCCTGCTGTTCACCAGCGTTCCGATCGGCGGGGGTCGCGAACTCACCCCGTACGGCGTCATCGACACGGTCGAGTACAGCAATGCCGCCTGGGAGACGCTGGCGACGGTGTGTGTCACCCCCCTCGCCGCCTGGGGACCCATCACCCTCGCTCTCGCGATCGCCTACTACCGCCGCCGAAGCGTCGCCGTCACTGGGTGAGGGCGCTGTCCACCCGGGCACCCGGTGACGTGTCGCCGGCCGGTCTCAATCGGTGCACCTCGCCCGCCCGGCCGGAGGGTGTGAGGGCCGCTGCCGTCGGCGACGCCCTCCGTACAGTCCCAGCACGACGAAGCCGGCGGGGGCGATGAGGATCATCAACGCACCGCAGCCGACGAGGACGACGGGTGCACCGGTCCGGTCGAGGAGGAAGCCTCCGAGCGCGGCTCCGAGAGGCGAGGCCGTCAGGAGTACGGCGCCGCGCGCGGCCAGGACCGTGGTGAGCGAGTCGGCGGGTGCGCGGTCCTGGACCAGAGTGAAGGAGAGCGCGGAGTAGGGGCCGTAGACGAGTCCGGCGAAGGCGAAGCCGATCAGGGAGGGGAGGGCGGTGTCCGTGAGAGCGAAGGGGAGCAGGCCGATGCCGTGGCCCGCGATGATGCCGAGCATGGCCGGCCACAGGGGAAGCCGTCTGGCCGCGCCCAGTGCGAGGGTGCCGATGACGGCTCCGATGCCGAAGGCGGCCCAGTAGGCGCCGAGCAGCCCGGCGCCTGCACCGAGGTTGTCGGAGACGAACAGAGGGAGGGCGACTTCGACGGGTCCGAAGGCGAGGTTGAACACCCAGGTCACGAGGAGCAGGCCGAGGAGTTCCGGCTGACGGCGCAGAATGCCCAGCCCGCGCTGTGTCCCGCCGGCCACCGGGGACACCGGTGACCGGGGCAGGGTGGTGCGGCCGGCCCGGAGGGCGAGCACGGCGAACGTGGCTGCGTTCAGGCCGATGATCCATGCCGGGGACACCGCTCCCGCGAGAAGGCCCGCGAGAGCTGGGCCCGCGATGGTCGCGCTCCACAGACTGGTACTGAGCACGCTGTTGGCCGCCAGACGCTGGTCGGCGGGGAGCAGCGGGGCGAAGAGCGCGTGCTTTCCGGCCTTGCCCCAGGCGTGGAGCAGCGAGGAGGCGCCCAGGAGCCCGACGTACACGGGCGGGGTGAGCAGCCCCGCCACGTGCGCGAGGGGGACGGCCCCCAGCAGTACGGCACGTAACGCGGCGTCGGTGACCAGGAGCCGTCGCGCGGGGAGCCGGCGCATCCACCTGCCGAGGACCAGTGCGCCCAGCGCGCCGGGCAGGACGTAGGAGGCGACAGCGATGCCGGCCAACGCGCCCCGGCCGCCCTCGGGTCCCAGCGCGAACGCGAGCCACGCGACGGCGACGACGCTCATGCCGTCGCCCAGGTCGGACAGGGCGAAGACCGGCATCAGCCGCCGAAAGGTCCGGTCGGTGAAGAGGGAGCGGTAGGGGCCGGGCACCGGACGTCCCGGTAATGCTGAGAACATGCCGGTCACGGTCGCCCTTCAAGCACGCTTGAAGTCAAGGCCGGACCGAGGACCGAGGAAGGGGCGGGCATGCGGTTTCTGCCCATCGGTGAGCTCGCGGACAGAGCCCGCGTGCGGGCTTCGGCGCTGCGCTACTGGGAGGAGCGCGGTCTGCTGCCCGGCGCGCGCCGCGAAGGCGGGCGCCGGGTATGGCCCGCCACCGCGATCCGCCGGGTCGCCCTGATCAGGATGGCGCAGCGGGCGGGGCTCACCCTCGCCGAGATCGCGCGGCTGCTGGCCGAAGACACCACCCCGTCCGCCACCCGCCAGTGGCGGAACATGGCTGCGCGCAAGCTGCCCGAACTCGACCGGCACATCGCGGAGACCCAGGCCCTGCGCCAGGCAGTCGCGGACTGCCTGGAGTGCGGCTGCATGAGATTCGACCAGTGCGTGCTGCTCGACACCACGGACGCCGCACCCCCGCGGTGATCCCGGCATCCGCACGGTGATCCCGGAACGAGCCGGTCAGCGGGCCGGCCGGACACGGCGCGGACCAGGCCCTCAGAAAGCCGGCTCCACGTCCCCTGCGGGCTCCTCCTCCAGCAGGCCCGCCGCGTGCAGCAGGTAGTCCGTCATCGGGTCGTAGAAGCGCGGGTCGGTGACGTGGTCGTCGAGCGGGACCGTGACCTGGAGGGTGCCCTCCGACTCGCCGAGGAAGAGGGCCGGGTCGTTGCAGTCCGCGTATCCGATCGCGTCCAGCCCCCGCTGCCCCGCGCAGCCGGCCCAGCCGTGGTCGGCCACGACCAGGTCGGGCAGCGGGCGGCCGAGGTGGGCCATGGCGTCCAGGATGGCGGCCATCGGGGCCGGTGAGTGGGTGTGCCAGAGGGTCGCCCCGCGCTCCAGCATCGCCACGTCGGCGAACTGGAACACCATGCCCTCGTCCGCGACCAGCCCGGACGGGATGCGGACGATCTCGCAGCCCGCACGGCGCAGCGCGTCCGCCGTCTGCCGGTGCACGTCCAGCAGGCCGCCGGGGTGCCCGGTGGCGAACAGCACCCGCTCGCGGCCGTCCGCCGCCTTGCGCAGCCGGGCCGCCATCCGCTCCAGGGCGTCGACCGTCAGCTCGGGGTCGATGGTGTCCTGCCCCTGCCGGTGCGCGGGGTCGTCGTTGACGCCGCACCGCTCGGCCATCACGGCGAGTACGTCCTGCTCGTCGGTCCAGCGGTCGCCGAGCTCCAGGCCCAGCCAGTAGTGGCGGTCTCCGTTGGCGAGCTTGCGGTAGTGGGAGAGGTTGTTGTCGCGCGGCGTGGCGACGTCCCCGGCGATACGCGTACGGACGAGGTGGTCGACGAGGGCGGCGCGGCTGGGTATCGGCATGGCCCCATTGTGCCGTCCGGTGCACGAGGCGTGCGCGGTGTCTTGCACGGCCGGGTCGGGCTGTTTCGCGGAGCAAGTCTTGGGGGACTGTTCACCCCCGCGTGACCTGCTCCTTCCTCCGGCGGGCAGGTGCCGGGCTCGAATGGGAGCACCCAGAGGTCTGGACCAATTGAGTCACGCCAAACCCGTGTCCGGTTCTGCCTGTTGCGGCGGTTTCGCGCGAGTGGTCTATACCTTTGACATTAGGGTGGGCCACCTGAAACGGGCACATACACAGCCGTGGGGGGCTTTATGACCGTGCATCACCTTCCGCAACCTCCGTCCGAGGACGAGCTCTACTGGTACTTCGGGCCCCAGCGCCGGTGGGTGCTGGTGAGCAGCTCCCTCGCCTTCGTGTTCACGGCGGCGACGATGTTCACCTTCGCGCTGCGGACTCCCGCCCTCTGGGCGTTCCTCGTGATCCTCGGGCTGAACGTCGTGGCCCTGCTCCTGTCCTCCGTGAACAGCCTGCGCCTGCGCCGGCTGACCCGGGCCTCGCACGAGGTGCTCGTCCGCGCCTGGCGGCCCGCCCGCCTGCCCTCCGTGGACCTCTACCTGCCGACCTGCGGCGAGCCGCTCCCCGTCCTCGCCAACGCCTACCGCGCGGTCGCCGCCCTCGACTGGCCCGACGCGCTCACCGTCTGGGTGCTGGACGACGCCGACCGCGCCGAGGTGGCGGCCCTGGCCGCCGAGCACGGCTACCGGTACGTCGTACGACCCGACCGGGGGCACCTGAAGAAGGCCGGGAACCTCAACCACGCCCTCACCCTGAGCGGCGCCGAGTTCATCGCGATCCTGGACGCGGACTTCGCGCCCCGGCCGGACTTCCTGCGCCATCTGGTCCCGTACCTCGCGGACCCCGCCGTCGGCATCGTGCAGAGCCCGCAGTGCTTCGACACCGACACGGGGATGGACTGGATCCAGCGCGCCGCCGGAGCCGCCCAGGAGTGGTTCTTCCGCTGGATCCAGCCCTCGCGGGACGCCAGCGACGCGGCGATCTGCTGCGGCAGCAACGCCGTCTACCGGCGCGCAGCGATCGACCTGGCGGGCGGCTTCGCCCGGCTCGACCACAGTGAGGACCTGTACACCGGACTCGCCCTGCACGAGCGGGGGTTCCGCACCCAGTACGTCCCGGTCCTGGTCGCCAAGGGCACCTCGCCCGACACCGTCACCTCGTTCGTCAACCAGCAGTACCGGTGGGCGTTGGGCAACCTGCATCTCCTCGGCGCCCCGGTGCTCCAGCGGATGGGCGCGCCCTGGCGGATGCGGCTGTGCTTCTACGAGGGCGTCGTCGGCTATCTGACCACGGCCGTGAACACCTTCGCCGCACCGCTGCCGCCGCTGGTGATGATGTTCTGGTACCCGGACGACGTCCGCCCCTGGCACGTCCTGCCGCTCCTCGCGCCGCTGTGGCTGTGGCACGTGCTGCTGCCCCGGATCAGCCGGACCCGGTGGCGGGTGGAGGTGATCCGCGCCAACGTCCTCACCAGCGTGGCCGCCGCCACCGCGTTCTGGCACACCCTGCGGGGCCGGCGCGCCGCCTGGGTGCCCACCGGTGCACAGGGCGAGGGGAGGCCGGGCTCGATGGCCCGCCGGGTCGTGGGCGCTTCGCTGGTCTGGCTGGTCCTGTCCAACGGAGCCGCCGCCGGGGGCCTCGCGCTGGCCGTGGCCCGCAACGGGTGGGAGCCCAACTGGGGCCTCGGCCTCTACCTCCTGGTCCAGTCGCAGATCAACGTGCCCCTGATCCGGGACCTGCTCGCCGAGCTGCGCCCGGCCGCCACGACGGCCGGCCGGCCCCGGAACCATCCGCTCACCGGGCGCCGGCCGCGGCCCCGGACGGGCGTGCTGCCCCGCCGCTGGCCCGAGGGGCTCGCCGCCTCCGCCGTCCTCCTGCTCACCGGCCTGCTCGCCTCGGGATGGGTCGACCCCATGCTCCCGTGGCTGAGCTGAGCCGTCCCGAAAGGCGCCGCCCCATGCCCTTCCCGCTCGCCCGCCGCCCTCGCCCTCGCCCTCGCCCGAAGCGGCCCGCTCCCCCGCCCGTCACACCACCGCCGCGCGCCGACGGCCCGTCCGGGCCGAGCGGTCCCGGCGGCTCCAGCAGCTCGGGCGGCTCCAGCAGCTCGGGCGGCGAGTCCGGGCCCAGTCCGCACCGGACGACGTTCCGGCCCGACATCGAGGGGCTGCGCGCGGTCGCCGTCCTCGCGGTTCTCGCCTTCCACGCCCAGATACCGGGGATGGCGGGCGGCTTCGTCGGGGTGGACGTCTTCTTCGTCATCTCCGGCTATCTGATCACCGGGCTCCTGGTGCGGGAGGCGGTCACCACCGGCCGGATCCGGCTGGGCGACTTCTTCTCCCGGCGGGCCCGGCGTCTGCTGCCCTCCGCCGCCGTCGTCCTGGCGGCGGTCGCGGCCGCCGGGGCGTGGCTGACCGTTCCCCTGCTCCGAGCCGACCTGGAGCAGGACGTCCTCGCCGCGGCACTGTCCGTCGCCAACTGGCGGTTCGTCTCCCAGCAGACCGACTACCTGGCCGCCGGACACGACCAGAGCCCGCTGCTGCACTTCTGGTCGCTCGCCGTCGAGGAGCAGTTCTACCTGTTCTGGGCCCCGCTGCTGGCGGCGCTCGTCCTGGTCGCCGCCCGCGCGGTGCGCCGGGGGCGGGCCGTGCGCGCGGTCGTGGCGCTCGCCACCGCCGCCCTGGCCGTCGCCTCGTTCGCGCTGTCCCTGCACTGGACGCGGGACTCCGTCTCCCTGGCGTACCTCGGAACGCCCTCGCGGGTCTGGCAGTTCGCCGTCGGCGCGCTGCTGGCGCTGCTGCCCTGGCACCTGCTGCGCGGCCCGCGTCCGCTGCGGTCGGCCTGCGGGTGGGCGGGGGCGGGGGCGATCGTCTGGTGCGCCGTGTCGTACGACGCCTCGACCCCGTACCCCGGCTACGCGGCGCTCGTCCCCACTCTGGGCACGGCCGCCGTCATCCTCGCCGCGATCCCCGGCCGGGGCGAGCGCGTCGTCCGAGGAGCACTCGGCGTGGGGCGGTTGCTGTCGGGCCGGGCCCCTCGGGCGGTCGGGCGGCTCTCGTACAACCTCTACCTGTGGCACTGGCCGGTGCTCGTCCTCGCCGAGACGCGTCTCGGGGCGCTCGGCTGGCCCGCGAAGACAGCGCTGACGCTGGCCGCCGCGCTGCCCGCCCTCGCCACCATGCGCTGGGTCGAACAGCCGCTGCGCCGCAGCCGTACGGTATCCGAACTGCCGCGCCGCGGGCTGGCCGTGGGGATCTCCGCCGTCGTCCTTCCCGTCGTGCTCGCGCTGGTCGTGGGCACCACGACCCTGCACCTGCTGGGCCCGGTCACCCCGGTCGACGCCAAGGGCCTGCCGCCGGGCGCGGCCTCCGGCCCTTCGCTGCTCGCCCGGGCGGACGGCTCCGCGCCCGCGGACGGCCCGCTGGTGCCGGGCCCGGCCCAGGCGCGTGAGGACTTCCCGCCGGACGGGGACTGCCAGGTCGCCCCGGCGGCGACCCGCAGCCCGGAGTGCCTGTTCGGGGCGGTGGACAGCCCGGACCGCGTCGTGCTGCTCGGCGACTCGCACGCCGGCCAGTGGTTCTCCCCGCTGCTCGCGCTCGCCTCCCAGCGCGGCTGGGCGCTCCAGGAACTGGTGAAACAGGGCTGCCCGCTGCCGGAACTGACGGTGAAAAGCCCGCAGTTGGGGCGCGTCTACCGGGAGTGCGACACCTGGCGGGCCGACGCCCTGGACCGCCTGCGGAAGGGGCCCGAGCCCCGGCTCATCGTGATCGCCTCGCTCAACCGCTACACCGCCGACCGTGAACTCCTCACCGCCGCCTGGGAGAAGACGCTCAAGCCGCTGCGGGAGACCGGCGCGCCCATCGTGTACATCGAGGACACCCCCGTACCGGGGACGGACATCCCGGCGTGCGTCTCCGGCGCTCCGGACAAGGCCGCGGCCTGCGCGTTCAGCCGGGCGGACGCGGTGACGGCCGACCCGCTGGCGCGGCGGATCGCCTCGGGCGCGGTGCCGGGCGTGCGGTCCGTCAGCCTGAATCCGGCGCTGTGCCCGGGGAACGGCCCGACGTGCCCGGCGGTACGGGACCGGGTCCTGCTCTACCGGGACGACGCCCACCTGACGAACGTGGCGGCGATCGTGCTGGCCCCCCGGCTGGAGCGGCTGCTGACGGAGTCGGGCGCGCTGCCCCCGGCCGCGACCGCACCCCCCGCCGCGCCGGGTGCGGACGGCTGGACCGAGCTGCTGCGGGACGACTTCGACGGACCGGCGGGCAGCCGCCCCTCCCCCGCGCGCTGGCAGTACGACCTCGGCACCTGCTACCCGGGCTGCCCGGCGCCCCGCTGGGGCACCGGCGAGATCGAGACCATGACCGACTCGACCGACAACGTGCGCCTCGACGGCCGGGGCGTGTTGGAGATCGTCCCGACCAGGAAGGGCGGGACGTGGAGGTCGGGCCGGATCACGACCGTGCGGTCCGACTTCGCGCCGCCGCCCGGCGGGGTGCTGCGGATCGAGGCGTCGATCGCGCTGCCGGACGTGACGGGTCCGGCGGCGGCGGGGTACTGGCCGGCGTTCTGGACCCTCGGGTCGGCTCTGCGCGACGGGTACACCGGCTGGCCCGGGGTCGGCGAGCTGGACGTGATGGAGTCGGTCAACGGCCGGGACACCTTCTTCGGGTCGATGCACTGCGGCATCCTGGAGGGCGGCCCCTGCGAGGAGCCCGTGGGGCTGACGTCGGGCCCGCAGGAGTGCGCGGACTGCCGTACGGCTTTCCACACGTACGCCGTCGAGGTCGACCTCTCCCCCGGCGCGGAGGAGGTGCGCTGGTATCTGGACGACCGGGTGTACCACCGGGTGCGGGCCGCCGCGATGGACGCCGGGACCTGGAAGCGGGCCGTGGACCACGGGGTGTTCCTGATCCTGAACGTGGCGATCGGCGGCAAGCTGCCGGAGGCGGACGGCGCGACGGCCGGACCGGCCACGGAGCCGGGCCATCCGATGCGGGTCGACCTGGTCAGGGTCTTCGCCAGGGACGCGGCCGGCTGACCCGGCACTCCGGGCGTTCCGCGGCACCTCGGGGAGGTCCGTCACTCCCGGTCGTCGTGGAGACCGCCGCCCGGAGGTCGCGGACCGCCCCGCGCACGCTCACGCCCGCCCGGGGGCCGTCGGCGGTCTCGGCCCTGCGCGGGGCGGCCTGCTTCTCCGGCAGGCCGGGAAACGCACGGCGGCGGCGGAACCGCGGCTCAGGAGGGCTCCGCGGCGGCGAAGGCGCCCCGGGCCAGCCGGTGCAGCAGGGCGGCGGTCGCCGCGCGGCCGGGCAGCGCCTCGGGGCGGGCCAGGTGCGGGGTGGAGTTCAGCAGGCCGAAGACGGCGTGCACGGTGACGCGGGCCCGGTTCTCGGCCAGCGACGGGTAGAGGGCGCGGACGACCCCGACCCAGACCTCGACGTACTCCCGCTGGAGCCGGCGCACCTGCTTGCGGTCCGTGTCGCGCAGCCGGTCCAGCTCTCGGTCGTGGAGGGTGATCAGGGGGCGGTCGTCGAGGGCGAAGTCGATGTGGCCCTCGATGAGCGCGTCCAGGAGGGCCTCCGGAGCGCCGTCGCCCCTTGCGGCGTTCTCCGTGACCCTCAGCCGTCCGCCCTCCAGCAGGCGCTCGCTGATGCCCACCAGCAGTTCGGCGAGCATCGCGTCCTTGCCGGGGAAGTGGCGGTAGAGGCCGGGCCCGCTGATCCCGACGGCGGCGCCTATCTCGTCGACGCCGACACCGTGGAAGCCGCGCTCGGCGAAGAGGCGGGCGGCCTCCCGGAGGATCTGCTCGCGGCGGGTGGGGGCCGCGACGCGGGCGGCGGCATGGGTGCTCATGAGGATTCATTCTAGACAGGGTCGTTAGCGGTCGTTAACCTGAGGGAAACGCGTTAACGCTCATTAACACCACGTCAACGCCATTTCTCTACCGCGGTACGGGCAAGGGGGCTCGACACGATGCAGCAGGCACCGGTCCTGGCGAGCGCGGCCGATCCCGCCTCGGCGGCCTGGCAGGCCAACGAGGCGGCTCATCGCGCGCTCTCCGACGAGCTGGCGGAACGCCTCGCCACGGCACGGCTGGGCGGGGGTGAGAAGGCGCGGGCCCGCCACGAGGCGCGCGGCAAGCTGCTCCCCCGGGACCGGGTGGACACCCTCCTCGACCCCGGCTCGCCGTTCCTGGAGCTGGCTCCGCTGGCGGCCGAGGGGCTGTACGGGGGCGCTGCCCCGGCGGCCGGGGTGATCGCCGGGATCGGACGGGTCAGCGGCCGGGAGTGCGTGATCGTCGCCAATGACGCGACCGTCAAGGGCGGCACGTACTACCCGATGACCGTGAAGAAGCACCTGCGCGCGCAGGAGGTGGCGCTGGAGAACCGGCTCCCCTGCCTCTACCTGGTCGACTCGGGCGGCGCGTTCCTGCCGATGCAGGACGAGGTCTTCCCCGACCGGGACCACTTCGGGCGGATCTTCTACAACCAGGCCCGGATGTCGGGCGCCGGCATTCCGCAGATCGCGGCGGTGCTGGGTTCCTGCACGGCGGGCGGGGCGTACGTCCCGGCGATGAGCGACGAGGCCGTCATCGTCCGCAACCAGGGCACGATCTTCCTCGGCGGCCCGCCGCTGGTGAAGGCCGCGACCGGCGAGGTCGTCACGGCGGAGGAGCTGGGCGGCGGCGAGGTCCACTCCCGTACGTCGGGGGTCACCGACCACCTCGCGGAGGACGACGCGCACGCCCTGCGGATCGTCCGCAACATCGTGGCCACGCTGCCCGACCGCGCCCCGCTCCCCTGGTCGGTCGAACCGGCCGAGGAGCCGAAGGCGGACCCGGCCGGACTGTACGGCGCGGTCCCGGTGGACTCCCGCACCCCCTACGACGTGCGCGAGGTCATCGCCCGGGTGGTGGACGGCTCGCGCTTCCAGGAGTTCAAGGCGGAGTACGGCACGACGCTGATCACCGGCTTCGCCCGGATCCACGGCCACCCGGTCGGCATCGTCGCGAACAACGGAATCCTGTTCTCCGAGTCGGCCCAGAAGGGCGCGCACTTCATCGAGCTGTGCGACCAGCGCGGCATCCCGCTCGTCTTCCTCCAGAACATCTCCGGCTTCATGGTCGGCCGGGACTACGAGGCGGGCGGCATCGCCAAGCACGGCGCGAAGATGGTCACGGCCGTGGCCTGCACCCGCGTGCCGAAGCTGACGGTCGTGGTCGGCGGTTCCTACGGCGCGGGCAACTACTCCATGTGCGGCCGGGCGTACTCGCCGCGCTTCCTGTGGATGTGGCCGAACGCCAAGATCTCGGTCATGGGCGGCGAGCAGGCCGCCTCCGTCCTCGCGACGGTCAAGCGGGACCAGCTCGGCGACGACTGGAGCGCCGAGGACGAGGAGACGTTCAAGGCCCCCATCCGCGCCCAGTACGACACCCAGGGCAACGCGTACTACGCCACCGCCCGGCTCTGGGACGACGGCGTGATCGACCCCGTGGACACCCGGCAGGTGCTGGGCCTCGCCCTGACCGCCTGCGCCAATGCCCCGCTGCCCCAGAAGGACCCGGCCGGGCCCGGCTTCGGCGTCTTCCGGATGTGAGGAACAGATGACGATGTTCGACACCGTTCTGGTCGCCAACCGCGGCGAGATCGCGGTCCGGGTGATCCGGACCCTGCGGGAACAGGGAGTGCGCTCGGTCGCGGTCTTCAGCGACGCGGACGCGGACGCCCGGCATGTGAGGGAGGCGGACACGGCGGTGCGGATCGGTCCGCCGCCGGCCGCCGAGAGCTACCTGTCGGTGCCCGCTCTGCTGGAGGCGGCCCGCCGCACCGGCGCACAGGCCGTGCACCCCGGCTACGGCTTCCTCGCGGAGAACGCCGCCTTCGCCCGGGCCTGCGCGGACGCGGGGCTGGTCTTCATCGGCCCGCCCGCCTCCGCGATCTCCCTCATGGGCGACAAGATCCGGGCCAAGGAGACGGTCGCGGCGGCCGGGGTTCCGGTGGTCCCGGGCTCCTCGGGCAGCGGCCTGACCGACGCCCAGCTGGAGGAGGCCGCCCGGGAGATCGGCACGCCGGTGCTGCTCAAGCCCTCGGCGGGCGGCGGCGGCAAGGGGATGCGCCTGGTCCGCGACACGGCGGTGCTGGCGGAGGAGATCGCGGCGGCGAGGCGCGAGGCACGCGCCTCGTTCGGCGACGACACCCTCCTGGTGGAGCGATGGATCGACCGGCCGCGCCACATCGAGATCCAGGTGCTGGCCGACGCCCACGGCCACGTGATCCACCTCGGCGAGCGCGAGTGCTCGCTCCAGCGCCGCCACCAGAAGATCATCGAGGAGGCCCCCTCGGTCCTGCTCGACGAGAAGACCCGGGCGGCGATGGGCGAGGCCGCGGTGCAGGCGGCGCGTTCCTGCGGGTACGCCGGTGCGGGCACGGCGGAGTTCATCGTCCCGGGCGACGACCCGGCCTCGTACTACTTCATGGAGATGAACACCCGCCTCCAGGTCGAGCACCCGGTCACCGAGCTGGTCACGGGCCTGGACCTGGTGGAGTGGCAGCTGAGGGTGGCGGCGGGCGAGCGGCTCCCGTACACGCAGCAGGACATCCGCCTCACCGGTCACGCGATCGAGGCCCGCCTCTGCGCCGAGGACCCGTCCCGGGGCTTCCTGCCCTCGGGCGGTACGGTGCTGGCGCTGCGCGAGCCGCAGGGCGGCGGGGTGCGGACGGACTCGGGGCTCAGCGAGGGCGTGCCGGTGGGCAGCCTGTACGACCCGATGCTGTCGAAGGTCATCGCGTACGGCCCCGACCGTGCGAGCGCCCTGCGCAAGCTGCGGGCGGCCCTCGCCGACACGGTGATCCTGGGCGTCCCGACCAACGCGGGCTTCCTGCGCCGCCTGCTGGCCCACCCGGACGTGGTCTCGGGGAACCTGGACACGGGGCTGGTGGAGCGCGAGGCGGAGGGCCTGGTGCCGGACGGGGTGCCGGACGAGGTGTACGCGGCGGCGGCCGCCGTGCGCCTCGACGCGCTGGCGCCCACGCCGGACGCGGGCGGCTGGACGGACCCGTTCTCGGTGCCGAGCGGGTGGCGGACGGGCGGTGTGCCGGCGCCGCTGGTCTTCCCGTTGCGCGTGCCGGGCGCGGACCCGGTGGCCTGCGGGGCGCCGGCCTCCGCGACGGTCACGCCCGACCGGGTCACGGTCGAACTCGACGGCACGGTAGGCCACTTCCACCGCTCCGGGGACTGGCTCGGCCGGGACGGCGACACCTGGCACGTCCAGGACCACGACCCGGTGGAGGCGTCCTTGAGCGGGGCCGGCCGGAGCGGGGCGGACACCCTGGCGGCCCCGATGCCGGGCACGGTCACGGTGGTGAAGGTCGCCGTCGGGGACGAGGTGGAGGCCGGACAGAGCCTGCTCGTGGTGGAGGCGATGAAGATGGAGCACGTGATCTCCGCCCCGCACGCGGGGACCGTCACCGAACTGGACGTCACGGCGGGCACGACGGTCGCGATGGACCAGGTCCTGGCCGTCGTGGCGCCCCGGGAGGACTCATGAGCACGCGACCGCTCCCCATGACGGTCCCGGCCCCCGGGCTGCCCGCCCGGGTCCGGATCCACGAGGTGGGCGCCCGGGACGGCCTCCAGAACGAGAAGGGGATCGTCCCGACGGAGGTGAAGGCCGAGTTCATCCGCCGCCTGGCGGTGGCCGGCCTGACCACCATCGAGGCGACCAGCTTCGTGCACCCGAAGTGGGTGCCCCAACTGGCGGACGCGGAGGACCTGTTCCCCCTCCTCGGGGAGATCGCGGACGTGGGCGACGTCTCGCTCCCGGTCCTCGTGCCGAACGAACGCGGACTGGACCGGGCGCTGGCACTCGGGGCCCGGTCGATCGCGGTGTTCGGCTCGGCGACGGAGACGTTCGCCGCACGCAACCTGAACCGGACCGTGGACGAGTCGCTGGCCATGTTCGAGCCGGTGGTGGCCCGCGCCAAGGCGGACGGGGTGCGGGTGCGCGGGTATCTGTCCATGTGCTTCGGAGATCCGTGGGAAGGCGCGGTGCCGGTGGCGCAGGTGGTCAGGGTCGCGAAGGCGCTGATGGACCTGGGCTGCGACGAGTTGTCGCTGGGCGACACGATCGGGGTGGCCACACCGGGCCACGTGGCGGCGCTGCTGACGGCGCTGAACGAGGCCGGCGTCCGCACGGAGTCGATCGGCGTCCACTTCCACGACACGTACGGCCAGGCGCTGTCCAACACCCTGGCGGCGCTCCAGCACGGCGTGAGCACGGTCGACGCCTCGGCGGGCGGCCTGGGCGGCTGCCCGTACGCGAAGAGCGCCACGGGCAACCTCGCCACCGAGGACCTCGTGTGGATGCTCGACGGCCTCGGCATCGAGACCGGCGTCGACCTCGACGCACTGACCGCCACCAGCGCGTGGCTGGCCGGACACCTGGGCAGGCCGAGCCCATCCCGCACGGTCCGCGCCCTGACCCCACCCTCTTCCCCCTCCCACAAGGAGTGAGCCCCACCATGTCCCTGGACCACCGGCTGACCGCCGAGCACGAGGAACTGCGCCGCACGGTCGAGGCGTTCGCCCACGACGTGGTCGCGCCGAAGATCGGCGACTTCTACGAGCGCCACGAATTCCCGTACGAGATCGTGCGCGAGATGGGCCGGATGGGCCTGTTCGGACTGCCGTTCCCGGAGGAGTACGGCGGCATGGGCGGCGACTACCTGGCGCTCGGGATCGCCCTGGAGGAGCTGGCCCGGGTCGACTCCTCGGTGGCGATCACCCTGGAGGCCGGGGTCTCGCTGGGCGCGATGCCGCTGCACCTCTTCGGCACGGAGGAGCAGAAGCGGCGGTGGCTGCCGAAGCTCTGTTCGGGCGAGGCGCTCGGCGCGTTCGGCCTGACCGAGCCGGACGGCGGCTCGGACGCGGGCGGCACGCGGACGACGGCGGTGCTGGACGAGGCCACCGACGAGTGGGTGATCAACGGGTCGAAGTGCTTCATCACCAACTCCGGCACGGACATCACCGAGTTGGTCACGGTGACGGCGGTGACGGGCCGCAAGGAGGACGGCCGCCCCCGGATCTCCGCGATCATCGTCCCTTCCGGCACCCCCGGCTTCACGGTCGCCGCCCCCTACTCGAAGGTCGGCTGGAACGCCTCGGACACCCGGGAGCTGTCCTTCTCCGACGTCCGCGTCCCGGCGGCGAACCTGCTGGGCGAGGAGGGCCGGGGCTACGCGCAGTTCCTGCGCATCCTGGACGAGGGCCGGGTCGCGATCTCGGCGCTGGCCACGGGCCTGGCGCAGGGCTGCGTGGACGAGTCCGTGAAGTACGCGGCCGAACGCCATGCGTTCGGCAAACCGATCGGCGCGAACCAGGCGATCCAGTTCAAGATCGCCGACATGGAGATGCGTGCCCACATGGCCCGCGTGGGCTGGCGCGACGCGGCCTCGCGGCTGGTGGCGGGCGAGCCGTTCAAGAAGGAGGCGGCGATCGCGAAGCTGTACTCCTCCACGGTCGCGGTGGACAACGCCCGCGAGGCGACACAGATCCACGGCGGCTACGGCTTCATGAACGAGTACCCGGTGGCACGGATGTGGCGCGACTCGAAGATCCTGGAGATCGGCGAGGGAACGAGCGAGGTACAGCGGATGCTGATCGCGAGGGAGTTGGGGCTTCCGGGCTGATCGGCCTCCTCCCGCCGCTCTGAACGCTGCCGCCCCGGCCCCGTGGACGCACTCACGGCGGCCGGGGGCGGCCGCCGCAGGGCCGCCCGCCGCGCCCGAGGCTCCTCAGCGCCAGGCGTGGCGGATCTTCAGCCGCCCGTATCCCATCGCCCCCGAGAAGCGGATACGCGGTGCGCCGGGGCGGGACGGCCGGCGGGGCTGGTAGCGCAGGTCCTTCCAGCCGGTCTCCACGCTCTCTGCCTCCACGATCGCGTCGCGCGGCACCGTGACGTGCGCGTTGCCGGTGCCGATGCTCAGCTCGATGTCGATGACCGGGTACTCGATGAGCGCCCGCGACAGGTCCAGGCGCACCCGCCCGAAGGCGGACTGGACCTTGAGGACGCGGGGTACCCGCCACGCGCCGCGCCGCGTGATCCGTCCACCGGCGGCGGCGATCGTGAGCGTGGTGCCGGGGTCCTCGGCCGGGAGCGACTCCAGGGCCGCCGCGAGCTCGCCGTGCGTCGTGGCGGCGAGTGCCTTCCCGAGGCGCTCGTCCATCTCCTCGTGCGCGATGCGCTCCTCCGCGTACGCCTCCCGCACACGCCTCACGGCGCTTTCGCGCTCTTCTTCGCCCACACGCGACACGGCGTTTCGCTGAGGTGAGGTCACCACGTCACTCTAGTGGGCGTCGGCCGCGTGGACACGGCGTACGACCACTACGAGCTGGGCGGGCCGGACGCCTCGACGCCCTGACGGCTGTCGTAGTCGGCACGCGCCTTCGCGATCTCCTGCTGGTGGCTCTCGGTCCAGTCGACCAGGGACCGGATCGTCGTGTGCAGCGTCGCGCCCAGCTCCGTGAGCTCGTACTCCACGCGGGGCGGGACGACGGGGTAGACCGTGCGCCGCACCAGGCCGTCGCGTTCCAGCTGGCGCAGGGTCACCGTCAGCATGCGCTGGCTGATGCCTTCGATCAGCCGGCGCAGCTCGGAGAAGCGCAGCGTGCGGCGTTCCAGGTGGGCGATGGCGAGGAGCGACCACTTGTCCGCGACGCGGTCGAGGATCTGCCGTACCTCGCACCCCTCGCGGACGTCCCACTGGCTGATGTCGAAGTCCTGGTCAGCGCCGGTATTCGCGCAGTCACCGGGTGACTTCGAAGTGCCTTCTTCCATACCCACCCACGGTGCCGCAAGCTTCGAGTGGTTACAAGAGGGAACCGACCGGCAGTTTCGTAACTTCTCGCCGCGGTGCGCCGCTTGACGCCTCCGAACGCGAACCACGCCCAGCCGACCCGCTGTCGCGGCGGTTCGCCATGCCCTCCCTTCCGTGCCCAAGGAGCCGCTCCGTGTCCTCACCACCGCCCTCATCGATTCCGAGCAGTGACCGTATGACCGGACGCGCCCGGGGTGTGCTGCTCGTGCTGTGCGGCGCGATCTTCCTCGAAGGCATCGATGTGGCCATGCTCAACGTGGCCCTGCCGGCGATCCGTGCGGACCTCGGCCTGTCCACCGGCACACTCCAGTGGGTGATGAGCGCCTACGTCCTGGGCTACGGCGGCTTCATGCTGCTGGGCGGACGGGCGGCCGATCTGTTCGGCCGTCGCCGGATGTTCATCCTGTGGCTCGTGGTGTTCCTGGTCTTCTCCGGCCTGGGCGGCCTGGCCGCCGAGGGCTGGATGCTGATCGCCGCCCGCTTCGTGACCGGGGTCGCCGCCGCCTTCATGACCCCGGCCGGGCTGTCGATCATCACCACCGGCTTCCCGGAGGGGGCGCAGCGCGACAAGGCCCTGCTCGTCTACGCGGGCACCGCCGCCGGGGGCTTCTCCATCGGCCTGGTCGTCGGCGGACTGCTCTCCGCCGTCGACTGGCGCTGGGTGTTCTTCGCGCCGGTCATCCTCTCGTTCGGCATCCTTCTCGCCGCGCTCGCGCTCGTCCCCGCGTCCCCGCGCCCGGACCGCACCGGGCAGGGGGTCGACCTGGCCGGAGCGGTCACCGTCACCGCCGGAATCCTGCTCCTCGTCTTCGGTGTCGAGCGGGCCACGCACGCCCCGGCCGCCTGGACCGTCGGCACGGTCGGCGCGGCCCTGCTGCTCTTCCTCGCGTTCGCCCTCATCGAGCGCGCCTCGTCCTCACCGCTGGTGCGCCCGGGCCTCTTCCGCAGCGGGTCGCTGGTCCGCGCCAACGTGTCGGGGCTGCTGTTCGCCGCGGGCTTCTTCGGCTTCCAGTTCATCGTCGTGCTCTACCTCCAGGAGCTGCGCGGCTGGTCGCCCCTGCGGACCAGCTTCGCGCTGCTCGTCATCGGCGTGGACGCGGTCCTCTCGCCGCTCCTCACTCCCAGGCTGGTGGCCCGGTTCGGCCATGCCCGGGTCATCTTCGGCGGGCTGCTCCTCGCGTCGTTCTCGTACGCCCTGTTCCTGCCGATCACCGCGGACTGGTCGTACGCGGCCATGTTCCCGGGCCTGCTCCTCCTCGGCGTGACCTTCTCCCTGGTGTACGGGCCCCTCACCATCGTGGCCACCGACGGCATCGCCGCAAAGGAGCAGGGCGTGGCGGGCGGACTGCTCAACACGTCCTTCCAGTTCGGGGCCGCGCTGGGGCTGTCCGCCGTGGCCGCCGTCAACATCGCCGCCACGGACGGGACGTCGCCGGCCGCCCTGCTCGACGGGTACCGGGCGGCCCTGGCCGTCCCGGTGGCCGCCACCCTGATCGCCGCCGCCGTCAGCGCGTTCGGCCTCCGCGCCCGGCGGGGGGCGTCGACGGCCGGCCCCTCCGCCGACCGCGGCGAGCCTCGGAGGAGCGGGGCCTCACCGGGCGGGAGCGACGGGCCGGCCGGTACCGAGCAGCCCGCCGGGATCGGGGCCTGACACGGCGGCGGGGGCGTGGCCGCACCGGCCCGGCGATGCCTCCGCCGCCGCGGGCCGCGCCTATTCCGGTCGACACCTCCGGCATCCGTCCGGCAGAGTCCCGTCATGGACCCCATGGACCTCCGGCACTGGCCGCTGTACGGGCTTCGCCTCCGTACGCCTCGCCTCGAACTTCGCCTGCCCGGGCTCGAACTCCTCGACGAGCTGGCCTCGGTGGCCGCCGGCGGGGTGCACGCCCCGGGCCGTATGCCGTTCACCGTGCCGTGGACGGACGGGCGGCCCGAGGAGGTGGGGCGGGGGGTGCTCCAGCATGTGCTGGGGACCGTGGCCGACTGGTCCGTACAGGACTGGACGCTCAGTCTGGCCGTCCTCCACGAGGGGAGGGCCGTGGGGCGGCAGGACCTCTCGGGGCGCGGCTTCGCGGTGCGGCGGCAGGTGCAGACCGGCTCGTGGCTCGGGCTCGCGTTCCAGGGGCGGGGCCTCGGTACGGAGATGCGCGCCGCCGCCCTCCATCTCTCGTTCGCCGGGCTCGGCGCGCGGTACGCCGTGTCCTCCGCCATGACGGACAACCCCCGTTCGCTCGGGGTCTCGCGACGGCTCGGGTACACGGACGACGGCCTGGAGACGGACATCGTGCGCGGGGCCCCGGTCACCCTCCGGCGGCTGCGCCTGGACCGGGCCCGGTGGGAGGCGCACCGGAGCGTGGACGTGACCGTGGAAGGGCTCGACGCCTGCCGGGCGGAGTTCGGGGTCTGAAGCCAGGGAAAAGCAGGGAGAAAGCGGACAACCGGCACACCCCCAGGGGGCGAGGAGCGCGATCACTCCTGGCTTAGGTTAGGCTCCCCTTACTTTGGCATCGCGCCCTCGTCCCCCCTTCCTGCCCGGAGGGCCGCGATGAAGTTCCCCTCACCCGGGAGGACCCCTTACATGCGTTCGCACCTGCTCAACAACACGACTGCGGAGCACTACCGGAGCACCGTCTCCGCAGGAGTGGAACGGGTCGCGGCCACCCTCGCCGCCACCGAGCGCCCCTTCAGCGGCATCGGTGTCGACGAACTCTCCCCCGTCGTCGACGCGATCGACCTCGACCGGCCGCTGGGCGACGCCGCCGCCGCCCTCGACGAGCTCGGCGAGGTCTACCTCCGCGACGCCGTCTACTTCCACCACCCCCGCTACCTGGGCCACCTCAACTGCCCGGTCGTCATACCCGCCGTGCTCGGCGAGGCCGTGCTCTCCGCGATCAACTCCTCCCTGGACACCTGGGACCAGAGCGCCGGCGGCACCCTCATAGAGCGCCGGCTGATCGACTGGACCACCGAGCGGATCGGGCTCGGCCCGGCCGCCGACGGGATCTTCACCAGCGGCGGCACCCAGTCCAACCTCCAGGCCCTGCTGCTGGCGCGGGAGGAGGCGAAGATCCGGCCGGAGCACTTCACCCGGCTGCGGATCTTCACCTCCGAGTGCAGCCACTTCAGCGTGCAGAAGTCCGCCAAACTCCTCGGCCTCGGTCCCGACGCCGTCGTCGCCGTGCCCGTGGACCACGACAAGCGCATGCGGACCGTGGCCCTCGCCCGTGCCCTGGAGAGCTGCGTCGCCGAGGGGGCCGTCCCGATGGCCGTGGTCGCCACCGCCGGAACCACGGACTTCGGTTCCATCGACCCGCTGCCCGAGATAGCCGCGCTCTGCGAGCAGTTCGCCGTCTGGATGCACGTGGACGCCGCGTACGGCTGCGGACTGCTCGCCTCCCGTGCGCGGCGCGGGCTCCTGGAGGGCATCGCGCGCGCCGACTCCGTCACCGTGGACTACCACAAGTCCTTCTTCCAGCCCGTGAGTTCCTCCGCCGTGCTGGTGCGCGACCGGGCGACCCTGCGCCACGCCACGTACCACGCGGAGTATCTGAACCCGCGCCGGATGGCCGAGGAGCGGATACCCAACCAGGTGGACAAGTCCCTCCAGACGACCCGCCGGTTCGACGCGCTCAAGCTGTGGATGACGCTGCGCGTCATGGGCGCCGACGGCATCGGCGAGCTGTTCGACGAGGTCTGCGACCTGGCCGCCGAGGGCTGGCGGCTGCTCGCCGCCGATCCGCGCTTCGACGTGGTCGTCGAGCCGCGGCTCTCCACGCTCGTCTTCCGCTACGTCCCGTCCGGTGTCACATCGCCGGACCGTGTCGACCGCGCCAACCTCCATGCCCGCAAGGCGCTGTTCGCCTCCGGCGAGGCGATCGTCGCGGGCACCAAGGTCGGCGACCGCCAGTACCTCAAGTTCACCCTGCTCAACCCCGAAACGACCGTGCGGGACATCGCCGCGGTCCTCGACCTGATCTCCGGCCACGCCGAGAAGTACCTGGGAGACTCCCTTGA
This sequence comes from Streptomyces sp. NPDC091649, assembly GCF_044756785.1. NCBI lineage: Bacteria > Bacillati > Actinomycetota > Actinomycetes > Kitasatosporales > Streptomycetaceae > Streptomyces > Streptomyces sp. NPDC091649. Next base: position 377,701 of record NZ_JBIVTR010000002.1, read on the forward strand.
CCGCGCTTCCTGAACCCCACGACTTCATCGGGATCGGGCTCGGACCGTTCAACCTCGGACTGGCCTGCCTGACCGAGCCGATCGACGAGCTGAACGGCGTCTTCCTGGAGTCCAAGCCGGACTTCGAGTGGCATTCCGGAATGTTCCTCGAAGGAGCCCATCTCCAGACGCCGTTCATGTCGGACCTGGTCACCATGGCCGACCCGACCTCGCCGTACTCGTTCCTGAACTACCTCAAGCAGCGCGGCCGGCTCTACTCCTTCTACATCCGGGAGAACTTCTACCCGCTGCGGACCGAGTACAACGACTACTGCCGGTGGGCGGCCGCGCAACTGAGCAGCATCCGGTTCAACGAGACCGTCGAGACGGTGACGTACGACGAGGGCGAGGAGCTCTACACCGTACGCACCGCGTCCGGCGAGCTGTTCCGGTCCCGGCACCTGGTACTCGGCACCGGGACCCCGCCGCACATACCGGACGCCTGCCAGGGTCTCGGCGGCGACTTCCTGCACAACTCCCGTTATCTGGACGGGAAGGCCCGTCTCCAGAAGAAGAAGTCGATCACGCTGGTCGGCAGCGGGCAGAGCGCGGCGGAGATCTACTACGACCTGCTCTCCGAGATCGACACGTACGGCTACCGGCTCACCTGGGTCACCCGCTCCCCGCGGTTCTTCCCGCTGGAGTACACCAAGCTGACGCTGGAGATGACCTCCCCGGAGTACATCGACTACTTCCACGCATTGCCCGAGGAGACCCGCTACCGGCTGGAGACCGGCCAGAAGGGACTGTTCAAGGGCATCGACGGGGAGCTGATCGACGCGATCTTCGACCTGCTCTACCAGAAGAACATCGCCGGGCCCGCGCCGACCCGACTGTTGACCAACTCGGCGCTGGTCAGCGCTCGTTACGACGAGGAGGGCGGCTCGTACAGCCTGGGGCTGCGCCAGGAGGAGCAGGGCAGGGACTACTCCCTGACCACCGAGGGACTGATCCTCGCCACCGGCTACCGGTACGAGACTCCGGCCTTCCTCGCCCCCGTCACCGGGCGGCTGCGCCACGACAGCCGGGGCCGCTTCGACGTGGCCCGCAACTACAGCATCGACACCACCGGGCGCGGGGTCTTCCTCCAGAACGCCTCGGTGCACACCCACTCGATCACCTCGCCCGACCTCGGCATGGGCGCCTACCGCAACGCGTACATCATCGGCGAGCTGCTCGGGCGCGAGTACTACCCGGTCGAGAAGTCCATCGCCTTCCAGGAGTTCGCCGTATGACCCGCCCCGACACACTCGGCACGTTCACCGTCCGCCCGCTGGACCCCGGCGCCGACGCCGAGCTGGTGCACGGCTGGGTGACCCACCCCAAGGCCGCCTTCTGGCTGATGGGTGAGGCCGGGCTCCCGGACGTGGAGCGGGAGTACCGGGAGATCGCCGCCCACCCGCACCACGACGCGTTCATCGGACTGCACAACGGCGAACCGGCCTTCCTGATCGAGCGCTACGACCCCACCGAGGTCGAGCTGAAGGGGCTGTACGAGGCGGAGCCCGGCGACGTCGGGATGCACTTCCTGGTCGCCCCCACCGACACCCCGGTGCACGGCTTCACCCGGGCCGTGATCACCGCCGTGATGGATTTCCTCTTCGCCGACCCGTCCGTGCGCCGGGTCGTCGTGGAGCCCGACGTGACCAACAGCGCCGTACAGGCCCTCAACAAGGCCGTCGGATTCGAGGTGCTCCGGGAGATCGCCAAACCGGAGAAGGACGCGCTGCTCAGCGCCTGCACCCGTGAGCAGTTCGAAGCAGCAACCGGAGGCAACGACCGATGACGACCCCCCTCACCGACAGCGTCGCCCACCTCACCCCGGAACGCTGGGCCGCCGCAAACCGACTGCTCGTACGGAAAGCACTGGCGGAATTCAGCCATGAGCGGCTGCTGACCCCCACGCCGCTCGGCGAGGGCCGCTACACCGTCCGTAGCGACGACGCCTCCACCGAGTACCGGTTCAGCGCCCGGCTCTTCGCCCTGGACCACTGGCAGGTCGAGGCGGAGACCATCACCCGGCACCGCCACGGCTCCGAACTCCCGCTGGACACACTGGAGTTCTTCATCGAGCTGCGGAACACCCTCGGGATCTCCGAGGAGGTCCTGCCGGTCTACTTGGAGGAGGTCTCCTCCACGCTGGCCGGAACCGCCTACAAGCTCACCAAGGAACCGGCCACCTCGCATCAGCTCGTCGCCGCCGGTTTCCAGGCCATCGAGACCGGGATGACCGAGGGCCACCCGTGCTTCGTGGCCAACAACGGGCGGCTCGGCTTCGGTGTGGACGAATACCGGGCCTACGCCCCCGAGGCGGCCTCGGAGATCCGGCTCGTCTGGCTGGCCGCCCGCCGGGAGCGGGCCACGTTCACCGCGGGCGCCGGTCTCGACTACGACGCGCTGGTGAAGGGCGAGCTGAGCGAAGCGGCCCGGGAACGGTTCGCCGGTGCCCTGCGCGGGCTCGGACTCGACCCGGAGGACTACTTCCTGCTGCCCGTCCACCCCTGGCAGTGGTGGAACAAGCTCGCGGTCACCTTCGCCGGGGAGCTGGCGGCACGCCGTCTGGTGGTGCTCGGGGAGAGCGAGGACGGCTATCTCGCCCAGCAGTCGATCCGGACCTTCTTCAACACCGACCACCCCGCGAAGCACTACGTCAAAACGGCCCTGTCGGTGCTGAACATGGGCTTCATGCGCGGGCTGTCCGCCGCGTACATGGAGGCCACGCCCGCGATCAACGACTGGCTGGCCGGCCTCATCGAGCGCGACGACCTGCTGCGCGGGGCCCGGTTCTCGATCATCCGGGAGCGGGCCGCGATCGGCTACCACCACCGGTCCTACGAGGCGGCCACCGCCAAGGGCTCCCCCTATCGGAAGATGCTCGCCGCCCTGTGGCGGGAGAGCCCCGTACCGGGCCTCCAGCCGGGCGAGCGGGTCGCGACGATGGCCTCCCTGCTGCACACCGACCACGAGGGCGCCTCGGTGGCCGCGGCGCTGATCGCCGAGTCGGGCCTGGACCCGCAGGTGTGGCTGCGGCACTACCTGGACGCCTACCTGGTGCCGGTGCTGCACAGCTTCTACGCCTACGACCTGGTCTACATGCCGCACGGCGAGAACGTGATCCTGGTCGTGGAGGACGGTGTCGTCACCCGCACGATCTTCAAGGACATCGCCGAGGAGATCGCGGTGATGGACCCGGACGCGGTGCTGCCGCCGCAGGTCGAGCGGATCCGGGCCGAGGTCCCCGAGGACATGAAGCTGCTTTCGGTCTTCACCGACGTCTTCGACTGCTTCTTCCGCTTCCTGGGCGCGGGCCTGGCCGCCGAGGGGGTCCTGGACGAGGAGTCCTTCTGGCGGACGGTCGCCGCCTGTGCGCGCGACTACCAGGAGTCGGCCCCCTACCTCGCGGACAAGTTCGAGCAGTACGACCTGTTCGAGGCTGAGTTCGCGCTGTCCTGCCTCAACCGCCTCCAGCTGCGCGACAACCAGCAGATGGTCGACCTCACCGACCCCGCCGGCGCACTGCAGTTGGCGGGGCGTCTGAAGAACCCGATCGCCGGGTTCTGAGCCCCGGCCGCCGGCGGCCCCCGTACCGGTGAGCGCCCGAGGACGGTCCCTCGGGCGCTCGCCTTCGTCCGCCGCGGCCGGCTTCCTCGTGGGCGGACGACGGGCTGGCAGAATCGGCGCCATGGCAGAAATCATCCAGCGCGACGGCACGTGGACGTTCGACGGGGACTCGGTACGCATCGTGCCGGGGGGAAAGGCGCACCCGGTCCGGCAGGAGCTGGGGGAGATAGCCGTACCCGTCCAGGCGGTGGCGGGCATCTCGTTCGAAGCCGACCGCAAGGGCGGGCGGCTGCGGCTGCGACTGCGCGGCGGCGCCTGCCCGGTGCTGCGGGCGGCCGACGGCCGGCTGAAGGACGCCGCCGACCCCTATGCGCTGACCGTGGAGAAGGATCGCACGGGGGCCGCGGAGTACTTCGTCGACGAGGTCCGCAACGCACTGCTGATCGAGCAGGTCCCGGACGGCCCCGTGGACCGCTTCCTGCTGCCCGGCCCCTCGCTGCCGGTCTCCGGCGGGGGCGGCGACGGCACGGCGTCCTTCGACGGCGAGAGCGTCCGGCTGACCTGGAACTGGAAGGCCGAGGAGTCCAAGACCGCCGGGGGCCCGTCCGTCCTCCCGCTGTCACGGATCGCCGACGTGCGGTGGCTGCCCTCGATCGGGCTGGAGTACGGCTATCTGCGCTTCGAGCCGGTGGAGGGGACCGTCTCCGCCCCGCCGAAGTACGACACGTACTCCCTGGCGCTGTGGGGGATCTCCAAGAAGGAGCACACCGCGGTCCTGGTCGCGGCGGCGGTGCTGATGCGGCTGCCCGGGGTTCGTGCGGCGCCGGACGAACCGGAGGCGCCCGCGGCCCTGACCAAGGCGGCCGAGCCCGTCGCCCCGCCCGCGGGCGACCACGACGCGCTGCTGCGGCGGCTGCGGGAGCTGGGCGAGCTGCACCGGGCCGGAGTGCTCACCGACGAGGAGTTCAGCACCGCGAAACAGGCCGTGCTGCGCAGCATGTGACCCGATCAAGCACTCCCACTCCGCCCCCCTGCCCGAAATCGGGCAGATTTCTTGCATAAGCGCGCCCGGGCAAGCAATATCAACGGGTGCTTGAACGCCGCTCGTCGCACGACGACCTCATCGACCACCTCGTACGCTCCACCGCGCTCCAGCGCGGCGAGGCGGCCCGGGTGATCCTCGACGTGCTGGCGTACTTCGACGAGAGCACCGACGACTTCGTCCGGCGCCGCCACCGCGAACTGCAGTCCGGCGGCCTGGTCAACACGGAGATCTTCGAGCGGATCGCGGCCGAGCTGCCGCACCGCGCCGTGGCGCCGCCGGAGCTCTCGCTCCGCCAGCTGCGCCGCATCGTCTACGGCTGACCGGCCGGGCGCCCGTGCGGGGCGCCGAACGGAAACGTGTACGTCGATGGAGGGGCAGAGAACTCATGTGCGGGATCGTCGGATACATCGGAAGGCGTGACGTCGCTCCGCTGCTGCTGGAGGGCCTGCAGCGGCTGGAGTACCGGGGGTACGACTCCGCGGGGATCGTGATCACCGGCAAGGCCGCGGCGGGCAGGCCCGGGGCGCTGAAGATGGTCAAGGCCAAGGGCCGGGTCCGCGAGCTGGAGGCCAAGGTCCCCAAGCGGTTCGCCGGCACCACCGGCATCGCCCACACCCGCTGGGCCACCCACGGCGCGCCGAGCGACGAGAACGCCCACCCGCACCTGGACGCGGAGAACAAGGTCGCCGTCGTCCACAACGGGATCATCGACAACGCCTCCGAGCTGCGCGCCAAGCTCACCGCCGACGGGATCGTCTTCCTCTCGGAGACCGACACCGAGGTGCTGGTCCACCTGATCGCCCGCGCCCAGGCCGACACCCTGGAGGAGAAGGTCCGCGAGGCGCTGCGCTCGGTCGAGGGCACCTACGGCATCGCCGTGCTGCACGCCGACTTCAACGACCGCATCGTGGTCGCCCGCAACGGCTCCCCCGTCGTCCTCGGCATCGGCGAGAAGGAGATGTTCGTCGCCTCCGACGTCGCCGCCCTGGTCGCCCACACCCGCCAGGTCGTCACGCTGGACGACGGCGAGATGGCCACCCTGAAGGCCGACGACTTCCGTACGTACACGACGGAGGGCTCGACCACGACGGCCACGCCGACCACCGTGGAGTGGGAGGCCGAGTCGTACGACATGGGCGGCCACGACACGTACATGCACAAGGAGATCTCCGAGCAGGCCGACGCCGTGGACCGCGTGCTGCGCGGCCGGATCGACGACCGGTTCTCCACCGTGCACCTGGGCGGCCTCAACCTGGACGCCCGCGAGGCGCGCGGGGTGCGCCGGATCAAGATCCTCGGCTGCGGCACCTCGTACCACGCGGGCCAGATCGGCGCCCAGCTGATCGAGGAGCTGGCCCGTATCCCCGCCGACGCCGAGCCGGCCTCCGAGTTCCGCTACCGCAACCCCGTCGTGGACCCCGACACCCTGTACGTCGCGGTCTCCCAGTCCGGCGAGACGTACGACGTGCTGGCCGCCGTCCAGGAGCTGAAGCGCAAGGGCGCCCGCGTCCTCGGCGTGGTCAACGTGGTCGGCTCGGCCATCGCGCGGGAGGCCGACGGCGGTATGTACGTCCACGCGGGCCCCGAGGTCTGCGTGGTCTCCACCAAGTGCTTCACCAACACCGTGGTCGCCTTCGCCCTGCTCGCGCTGCACCTGGGCCGGATCCGTGACCTGTCGGTCGCGGACGGCAAGCGGATCATCGACGGGCTGCGCAGGCTGCCGGAGCAGATCAGCGAGATCCTGCGAAACGAGGACGAGATCAAGCGGCTCGCGGCGGAGTACGCGGACGCCAAGTCGATGATGTTCATCGGCCGGGTGCGCGGCTACCCGGTGGCCCGCGAGGCGTCGCTGAAGCTGAAGGAGGTCTCGTACATCCACGCCGAGGCGTACCCGGCCTCGGAGCTGAAGCACGGCCCGCTCGCCCTGATCGAGCCCGCGATGCCGACCGTGGCGATCGTGCCGGACGACGACCTGCTGGAGAAGAACCGCGCCGCGATGGAGGAGATCAAGGCCCGCAGCGGCCGCATCCTCGCCGTCGCCCACCAGGTGCAGGAGAAGGCCGACCACACCATCGTCGTGCCGAAGAACGAGAACGAGCTGGACCCGATCCTCATGGGCATCCCGCTCCAGCTCTTCGCGTACCACACGGCCCTCGCGATGGGCCGCGACATCGACAAGCCGCGCAACCTGGCGAAGTCCGTGACGGTCGAGTAGGCGGTCGCGCGCGACACCTGGGCCCCGTACCGTCGCGATGACGATACGGGGCCCGACGCGTGCGGTCACGGGGGCTTCTGACGGCCCGTGGGGCCGACTCCCGGGTCGCGTCGGGTCCGGTCGGGCCGCTCAGGGGATGACGACGACGGGGCGTTGCGCGCGGCGGGCGAGACGGCCGGCCACGGACCCGAAGATCCGGCCGACGATGCCGTGCGTGGAGCCCACGACGATGGCGTCGGCGGCGTACTCCCGGCCGACCTCCTCCAGCTCGTGGCAGATGTCGCCGCCGCGCTCGACGAGCACCCAGGGCACCTCGGAGAGGTAGTCCGCGCAGGCCAGTTCCAGGCCGAGGACCTCGGTGCGGTGATCGGGGACGTCGACGAAGACGGGGGGCTCGCAACCCGCCCAGACCGTGGTCGGCAGCCGGTTGGCGACATGGACGATGATCAGACCGGAGCCCGAGCGGCCGGCCATGCCGATGGCGTAGGCGAGTGCCCGCTCACTGGACGTGGAGCCGTCGAAACCGACCACCACTCCGTGCCGGAAGGCGGGATCGCACGCGGGGCGCGCTTCTTCGACCGTCCGCGGCTCCGACCGGGGGTCGGCTACCGGCTTGCGGTCTTTGGGTTCAGGGATTTCGTGACCGGCCATCGGTGTCTCGGCGAAGAGAGTCCTCATGAGGAGGGAACGGTTTCGAGAGGTGCATCAGCTGATGGTGAAGCTCTGTCCGGGAATCATCTTCCCAACCCCATACCCCTAAGGGTACGGCGTCACTCCTCCATCGCCCAGACCCCCGCAAAAGCGTGCGCGACGCTTGAGGGAGCATGCCCGAGCATGTCCGGGATGGCAATGCCTGTTGTGTCGTACACGGGCCTCGAAGGCGCCGAACAGGGTCGGTCGTCCTGTTTTTCGCGACGGCCCGCGGCCCTCCCGCGAACCCCTCGGCGACGCCCGCACCCGGTCTCCGTTGGCCACGCCGTCACCGGGCCGTCACCCGGGAGATGACGCCGCACCGAACATGGCGCGACCCTCGTTCGACCGGAGCCCGGCGACGACGTCCGGACCGGCGGGCACGGGGGCCCGCCGAGCCGCCCCGGCCCGCCCGCCGGCACCCGCGGTTCTCGTGTCCCACGGCGCATCGGTCGGTAATGCGGACGTGCGCGGACCCTGCCCCGCGCACGTCGCGGCGGCCCTTCACAGCGGCCCGGGGCGGTCCGAACGCGCCATGCTTCGCGGGGAAGAGGGAGCGCACCGGGGCGGTCGCTCAGCGATGGTTGTGCGCCCGGCGTGACCGAATCCCACGCACACAACCGACGGTTTTCGGCCAACTTCACCCGGGTGCCGGAAGCGTCGCGGAATGGCCGGACTCCCTACCGCCCACCAGGCAGGAACGGACCGCGCGGTACGCTTTCACCCGACGCGGACGGGCCACGTCGCCGAAGGGCACTTCCCTGTGCGCTTCGCGGGTGAAACGCTTCGTGATCGAACGCTTCACGCCACGTTTCCTTATCGACATTGAGCTGGTGGGGGAAGGTGTCACGGCGGGACCACGCGACGCAGTAGATTCGATCTTGGAAATCGGAGACTGGGGACACGTGCGACACCGAGGGGAAACGTGCAGGAGCGACAGGCCCGTAAGGACCAGGGAGACGCGAACACCGAGGGGGGCTTAGCGTCATGAGCCAGGACTCCGCCGCCGCGACCGAGGCCGCACGCAAGCTGACCGGGCGGCGACGCCGGGAAGTCGTTGCCGTGCTGCTGTTCAGCGGCGGCCCTATCTTCGAGAGCTCCATCCCGCTCTCCGTTTTCGGAATCGACCGGCAGGACGCGGGAGTTCCTCGCTACCGCCTGCTGGTCTGCGGCGGCGAGGAAGGACCGCTGCGCACCACCGGGGGGCTCGAACTCACCGCGCCGTACGGCCTGGAGGCGATCAGCAGGGCAGGCACCGTGGTGGTGCCCGCCTGGCGGTCGATCACCTCGCCGCCGCCCGCCGAGGCACTGGACGCGCTGCGGCGCGCCCATGAGGAGGGCGCCCGCATCGTCGGCCTGTGCACGGGGGCCTTCGTGCTCGCGGCCGCGGGCCTGCTGGACGGACGGCCGGCCACCACACACTGGATGTACGCACCGACGCTGGCCAAGCGCTACCCGTCGGTGCACGTCGATCCACGCGAGCTGTTCGTGGACGACGGCGATGTGCTCACCTCCGCCGGCACGGCCGCCGGGATCGATCTCTGCCTCCATATAGTCCGCACCGACCACGGCACGGAGGCCGCCGGGGCACTCGCCCGACGGCTCGTCGTGCCGCCGCGGCGCAGTGGCGGGCAGGAGCGCTACCTGGACAGGTCTTTACCCGAGGAGATCGGCTCCGACCCGCTCGCCGAGGTCGTGGCCTGGGCCCTGGAGCATCTGCACGAGCAGTTCGACGTGGAGACGCTCGCCGCGCGCGCCTACATGAGCAGGCGGACCTTCGACCGCAGGTTCCGTTCGCTCACCGGCAGCGCACCGCTGCAGTGGCTGATCACCCAGCGGGTGCTTCAGGCACAGCGGCTGCTGGAGACCTCCGACTACTCGGTCGACGAGGTCGCCGGCCGCTGCGGCTTCCGCTCCCCGGTCGCGCTGCGCGGGCACTTCCGCCGCCAGCTCGGCTCCTCCCCCGCCGCGTACCGGGCCGCCTACCGGGCCCGGCGTCCGCAGGGGATGGCGGAGAGCGCCGCGACGGTGGTCGAGACGATGGTGCCCAGCCAGGGGCCACCGTCCGGACGCCGGGGCTCCTCCCTGCCCTCCGCGCCCGTCGCCGTGGCGGCGTCGGTGGGACACGGGGAGCCCTCCCTGTCGGGCTCCGACGCGTACGTTCCCGGACGCCCGGCCCTGCCGGGACAGCGGAGCGCCCCGTAGGGTGGGGCCCATGAACGACCGCATGGTGTGGATCGACTGCGAGATGACCGGGCTCTCGTTGACGGACGACGCACTCATCGAGGTGGCCGCCCTGGTCACCGACTCGGAGCTGAACGTGCTCGGCGAAGGGGTGGACATCGTGATCCGCCCGCCGGACGCGGCCCTGGAGACCATGCCCGAGGTGGTGCGGCAGATGCACACCGCCTCGGGCCTGCTCGACGAGCTGGCCGGGGGCACCACCCTGGCCGACGCCGAGGAGCGGGTCCTGGCCTACGTCCGGGAGCATGTGAAGGAGCCCGGGAAGGCCCCGCTCTGCGGAAACTCGATCTCCACCGACCGCGGGTTCCTGGCGCGGGACATGGAGAAGCTGGAGGGCTACCTCCACTACCGGATCGTGGACGTGTCCTCGGTCAAGGAGCTGGCCCGGCGCTGGTATCCCCGGGCGTACTTCAACAGCCCCGCCAAGAACGGCAACCACCGGGCCCTGGCGGACATCCGTGACTCCATCACGGAGCTCCGCTACTACCGGGAGGCGGTCTTCGTCCCGCAGCCCGGACCGGACTCGGAGCGCGCCAAGGAGATCGCGGCGCGCCTGGCGGCCCCGGCCGCACCGTAGGAACCCGCTGGTCACGGGCGCAGCCGCGCCCGTGGACCGGCCCCGGGAAACGGGGGCGCGAGCACCCTCCCGGACCCTGTACACTTTTTCTCGGCCGGTCGGAAACGCCCGGGCGACATGGTGGGTATAGCTCAGCTGGCAGAGCACCTGGTTGTGGTCCAGGATGTCGCGGGTTCAAGTCCCGTTACTCACCCTGATTGATCAAGGCCCGACCTGCGAAAACAGGTCGGGCCTTCTTCATGCCCGAAACTTTGGGAACGCGGCGGGAACACAGACCCCCGAATTCGCCTTATCGTCCCCTCATGGCGAGCATCGTGGGACGACCCAAGAAGGACGGTAGCGTCACCTACCAGGTGAAGTGGCGCGAGGCCGGCGACTGGCAGATCGAGCGCTTCGGCGACGAGCCCTCGGCCGAGCAGTTCAAAAAGCTGGTCGAGGCGCACGGCAACCGGTGGCCGCACGGCTGGGTCCGGGGCGAGGGGTTCGTCGAGGAACCGACCGCGCCCGGCGACATGCCGTTCGAGGCGTGGGCCGCCCGGTACATCGACCGGCTGACCGGGATCGAAGAGCGGACCCGTGAGGACTACCGCCGGGATCTCCGCATCCACTTCTCGCTGCTGCGGCACACCACCCTTCAGGCCCGGTCCGTGCCCGCCACGATCGGGAACCTCAGCCAGGACGACGTGACGGACTGGGTGCGTGCCGAGGAGAAGGGCGAGCCCGACCCGGCGGCCGAGGGAAAGTGGCTCCGACGGCCGGCCGACCCCAAGTCGATCGCGAACCGGCACGGCCTCCTCTACTGCATCGTCCAGGCCGCCATCGACAGCACGCCGCAGCTGCGCACCACGAACTGCTGCAAAAAGACCAGCCTCCCCCGCACGGACGACCACACCACCGAGGACATGACGTTCCTCGAACGGGAGGAATACCAGCGCATCGCCGCCGAGATCACCGACCCGGGCGCCCGCGCGCTGGCCGACTGGCTCGTCGGTACGGGCATGCGCTGGGGCGAGGCCACCGCCCTCCAGGTACAGGATCTGACCCTGAACTCCGACCGCCCAGTCGCGAACGTCCAGCGCGCTTGGAAGAAGGCGGAGAAGGGCAGCGCGGGCGGAGCGTTCTACCTCGGCCCGCCGAAGACGAAGAAGGCCCGGCGCCTGATCGCACTCAGCCCGGTGCAGGTGACCATGGCGCGGGAGCAGGTATCGGGCCGCACGCCGACGGACTTCGTATTCCGGGCGGCAATGGGCGGCGAGTGGCGGCACGCGAACTTCTACAACCGGAAGTGGAAGCCTGCGGTGGCGGCGGCCGTAAAGAAGGGGCTGCCAAAGACGCCGCGGATTCACGACCTGCGGCATACGCACGTGGCGTGGCTGATCGGGGCGAACGTACCGCTACCTGCGATCCAGCTGCGGCTGGGGCACGAGTCAATTCAGACGACGGTGGACCGGTACGGACATCTAGTGCGCGGCCTCGACGACGACATCATGGCCGCCGTCGAGGCCGCTATGGGTGTACCTGAGCAGCGTGGGGGGTTGCGCTCGATCCGGTCCGCGTGAGCGGTCAGACGGGCGGGTGGCCTTCGGGGCGCTCGTCCGTTTCCGCGCGTAGCCATTTGCCGGAGCGGGTGGCGTGTGCCCAGTGGTGGTTCAACTCGTCGGCAAGAGCTGGCTCCATCGCTCCGGTGCGGACACAGAAGACCGTCTCTCCCTCGACCTCGACCTCGACCATCTGTCTGCCGTCGGGAACAAGATCACTGAATTGGATGCGCGCTCCGGCGGCGAGGCGCGCGTTCGACTGCGATTGTTCATTTCCAGCCATCTAACCCCCATTGGCGAGGCCCACCCGTATTCGATCGTCAGTTCGACCGCTACGGCATATGCAGGCTACCGGACTCACACGCCCCCCAGGCGGATCGCCAATGGTGCCACCGTGCTCACTTTTTGACTACTGCCTGCACGCAAATATCACTATCCGTGCGGCTCCAGGCATGGCATATGCCAGCCGCCTACGAAGACGGCGGCGTGAAAGTGTCGAGCAGGCGCATCAGCTGCTCCCGCTGTTCTGGCGTCATCCGGTCAGCCCGCTCCACAAGGGCGCGCGCCTCACCGGAGGCCGCCCACACCACGTCGATCCCGAAGAACTGGGCACCGGCCGCGTCCTGCACGCGCCCAAGGGGCACCTGTAGGCCGGCAGCCAGGCCACGCAGGGCCGGCAGTTCCGGCGCCTGGACAGGTAGGTAAGTCGCGAGCCGGTGCAACCAGGAGCCTTTTACGGTCTGCACGCCGGTCTCGGGGTCGACGCAGCGCGCTGCGAGCTTTTCGTAGCCGACGCCCAGCTTCGCCTTTCGGGCAAGCACAAGGTCCGATAGGTCGGTCCGCGCGTCGCGCTGGGGCGTGCGTTCTTCTGCAGCCATGAGGCTCATCCTGCCACTCCGTGTCATGTCATGGGCCGTGGGGTGTCCATGTGACCAGCGAGAAGCGAGACGTGTCCCCCCTGGTGGCGCACAGTCTCCCATCCCATGCGCTGGACAGAGTGTCCATGCAATGGCACGGAGTGCGCCAGGGCGCATCGGCATTTTGACGGAAAGAACACCTCACCGACCAAGACACTGGACGCTTCGTCCAAGCTGTGCAATGCTCTAATCATCCAAGCAAAGCAACGACCTACTGCACGAGGTGGATGTGGCTACTCACGCCCCCCAGTACAAGCTCCTCGACCGAGGTCTCCTCCGAACGCTGATGAAGCGCACGGGAAGCGGCGCATCCGTAAGTGTGCGAGAGCTTGCCGCGCTGGCCGGAGTGCCCCGCAGCACCATCGGAGCCCTGCTGACAGGCGTTCAGCAGACCGTTCAGGAATACGCCGCTCACGCCATAGTCGACGCCCTCGGGGTGGATCTCCTGATCCTCTTCGCGCCTGTCGGCCGGAGCGTCACACTCACCGCCGTGCCCGAGACGGAGTCCGCATGAGCCGCCGCTTCACGTACCCGGAGGCCGCCGAAGAACTGCGCGTCGATGAGTCGTGGCTGCGCCGGCACATCAAGGCCCTGCCGCACAGCAAGAAGGGGCGCGTCGTGACCTTCTCGGCTGAGGACTTGGACCGCATCGACGCGATGCACCACCACGAGCCGTCGGTGGCGAAGCAGGTGGCGGCTTCGGGTTCTGAGGCGCTGACCATGCTGCGCCCGCTGCCGCGTCGCGGATCGCCCGCACGAATCGCCTGATTCACCACATGACTCGGGGCCGCCCCGGACGGCCATCCGGATGCGGCCCCTCGGTACCCCACACACCCGTTGAAGGAGTGGAACACCTTGACGATCAACCATACCCGTCCCACGGACTTGCCTGCCGGTCACCGGCGCACGGTCCACGTGGACGTGACGATCCCGATCCCGTCGGACCCGACCCTGTTCGTTGACGAGCTGGGCAAGGCGTGGCGGCTGGCCGGGGTGGACCCGGACGGCGGACGCCGGTTCGTGCTTGACGGGGTGGATCCGGAGTCGACGCCGCGTCTGGTGTGGGCGCATGAGGACGAGCTGCTCGCCGTGGTGGGCCGTCTGGTCCCGTTCGGCGGTGCGGCATGAGCGGCTGGCAGATCGTCGCCGGTTCGACCGCCGGGTACGCCCTGTGCGCCATCGGCCTCGTGCTCGTCATCGACGGGCACCACCCGCTCGCCCACCTGCTGGAGATCCTGCGCCACCTCGGAGGCCACTGATGCGGTCCCCGACTGACGCCCGCCTGGTCGTGCTGCGTGAGCTGGCCCGGGACTACATGGGCGACATCACGACCCGCATGGTCCAGCAGCTGTACGTCCAGCGGTTCGGCCCCGGGGACTGGCGCGGCAAGGCGAGGCAGGACCTCGCGCAGTTGACCGGTGAGGGCCTGCTGATCTGCGACGACACCGACCCCGCCCGCCGAGTCCACCGCCTGAACCACGCCCACGGAGGCACCCGATGACCACTCTCTTCGGCCCTGACCGCGCTCGCCTCGGCTACGAGGAGCAGGAGTGGTCCGTCTGGGTCTCCGGTATGGACGACATCCACGACCGCGAGACCCTCGGCGGCGCGCTGAACCTGGCGAACGAGTTGAACGCCACCTTCGCGCAGTTGCGGTTCAACTCCACCAGCGATCTCGACCCGGTCATGTACGCGGTGGTCCTGCACCACGGCTACGCGTGGACCGCGCACACCGAACACGCCCTCGGCCTCGACTGCGGTGTCTCCGTCTGCGGCCCCTGCTCCATGAACCGTGCCATCCCCGCACCGGAGGCTTCCCGTGGCTGACACGTTCGGCGGCGAGCACCGCCGCCCCCGCGCCGACGGCGTCGGCCACTCCCAGCGAGAGCTGGGCGAGAGGGCGTCGTACGACTGCGCCCCCCGCGCCGGAGTGTCCTGCCTCCTCATCGCCCTCCCCATCAGCCTCGCCATGTGGGCCGGACTCCTCACCGGAGCACACGCCCTGATCGGAGCCATCGCATGAGTGCCGACCTCGAAGACCTCGTTGCCGAACTGAAAGAGGAGCGGGACACCCTCTCGGACCAGGTCAAGGCCCTCACCGAGGAGCGGGACGACCTGACCCGGGAGAACGAGGCGCTCACCGAGAAGATCGAGGACGCGACCTCCCTCGCCAACGACATCGTGCGAGAGCTGGCCCGCCGATGACCGAAACCGCGCTGGCTGGGGCTTCGGCCCCGGCCGCCGGGATCGCTCCCGGCCTGTACCCCAACCTCCCGATCGACACCTACCACGGCGACCGCACGTCGCTCTCCTCGTCCGGCGCCCGGAGCCTGCTGGCCCCGTCGTGCCCGGCCCGGTTCCGGTACGAGCAGGACCACCCCCGGCCCCGCAAGGCCGCGTTCGACTTCGGGACCGCCGCTCACCGCGTCGTCCTCGGAGACGGCCCCGAGCTCGTCGCCATCGAGGCGGACGACTGGCGCACGAAGGCGGCCCGCGAGGAGCGGGACGAGGTGGCGGCCGCTGGTGGTGTCGCTCTCCTCGCCGCCGAGTACGACCAGGTCCACGCGATGGCCGACGCGATCCGCCGCCACCCCGTTGCGTCCGCCCTGTTCGCGCCGGGCGGTGGCCGGCCGGAGGTGTCGGTGTTCTGGGACGACCGTCCGACCGGTGTCCGTCGGCGGGCCCGGTTCGACTGGCTGCCGAACCCGTCCACCGGGCGGCTGATCATCCCCGACTACAAGACCTGCCGCAGCGCCGAGCCGGGCGCGCTGGCCAAGGCCACGCACGAGTACGGCTACCACCAGCAAGCCGACTGGTACCGGGCCGCCGCCCGCGCGGAAGGGCTCGGGGGCGAGGACACGGCGTTCGTCTTCGTCTGCCAGGAAAAGACCGCCCCGTACCTCGTGACGGTGTTCGAGCCGGACATGACCGCGTACCGCATCGGGGCCGCGAAGAACCGGGCGGCGATCGAGACGTACGCCCGCTGCATGGAGACCGGGCACTGGCCCGGCTACACCGACGAGATCGCCTACCTCTCGCTCCCCGCGTGGGCCGAGATCCGAGACACGGAGACATACCTGTGACCGAGATCGCCGTCACTGAGAACCACACCCCCGCAGTCGTTGAGCCCCCCGCCCCCGCCAGCGCCCTCGTTCAGTGGGCACGGGAGGCACGCGAGGCCGGGCTGATCGCCGAGTCCCTGGCCCGCACCTCCTTCGTCCCGGCGTCCCTGCGGGGCAAGCCGGAGGACATCACCGCGGCGATCCTCGCCGGGCAGGAACTGGGCCTCCAGCCGATGGCCACGCTCCGCTCCATGGACGTCATCCAGGGCACACCCGCCCTCCGGGCCCACGCCATGCGCGGCCTCGTACAGTCCCACGGGCACAGCATCCAGCTCGTCGACTCCACCCCGGAGTACTGCGCCATGCGCGGCCGCCGGAAGGGCGAGACGGAGTGGCAGACCGTGGAGTGGGACCTCCAGCGGGCGGCCGGACTCGTGCTCACCGGGAAGTCCGAGTGGAAGAAGCAGCCCAAGACGATGCTTGTCGCCCGCGCGACGGGCGAGATCTGCCGGCTGATCGCGTCGGACGTTCTGTACGCCATGCCGTACGCGGCCGAGGAGTTGACCGACGCCGGGCCGGAGGAGTTCCCGGCCGCCGCCCTGACGCCGCGTGTCACGGCCGCCGAGATCCTCGGCGGCGGACCGGACGCCGACGCCGCGCCGGACGCCTGGGCGCAGGACCCGGCGGCTGAGCAGGCGGGGCCGTGGCCGGCCGCCGTCCAGCCCGGAGCGGGGGACGAGTCGTGAAGCTCCTCCGGTTCTTCCGCCGCCGCCCGGCCCCGACTCCGGCGTTCAGCCCGGTCGGTGTCGTGGCCGGCACCCGGTGGCTCCGCTGCGACGACCTCCACTGCGCCCACCTCACCACCCGCCACACCCCCCACGGCACCGGCTACCAGTGCACCACCTGCGGCACCGTGAAGGGAGCCGACCAGTGACGACAGCTCTCGACCGGGTGCGGCAACTCCTCGACACCCCCGCACCCACCGTCCCCGGCCAACTCGCCGCCGCCGACCGGCCCCTCACCGTCCTCGACACCTACTGCTGCCAGGGTGGCGCGTCCGCCGGGTACGCCGCCGCCGGTTTCGACGTCACCGGCGTCGACATCAACCCGCAGCCGCACTACCCGTTCCGGTTCATCCAGGGCGACGCGGTCGAGTACATCCGGGAGCACGGCCACGAGTACGACCTGATCGCCGGGTCCCCCACGTGCCGCCGGTGGACGAACGCCCAGCGCATCCAAGGCAACGACCACCCTGACCTCATCACCCCTACCCGGGAGGCGATGAAGGCCACCGGCCGCCCGTACATCATCGAGAACGTCGAAGGTGCGGCCGGCGCCCTCATCGATCCGCTGCTGCTGTGCGGGGCCATGTTCGGGCTGAAGACGTACCGGCACCGACTGTTCGAGTCGTCGCTGCCGCTCGGTACGAAGCTCCACCCCCGGCACACGGCGCCCCTCGCGAAGATGGGCCGCCGCCCCCAGCCCGGCGAGTTCATGCACGTGGTCGGCAACTTCTCCGGAGCCGAGCAGGCCCGGCAGGTGATGGGCATGCCGTGGGCCACCCGGGACGGGCTGCGAGAGGCGATCCCGCCCGCGTACACCCAGTTCCTCGGCGAGCAGGCGGCCGCCCAGCTGAAAGCGGTGACCGCATGAGCCTCGACTGGATGTCCGACGCCGTGTGCGCCGGAGTCGACCCCGAGCTGTGGTTCCCCGAGGGCTCCGGCAGCAGCACCCGGACGGCCCAGCGGATCTGCGCCGGCTGCCCCGTCCTGGCCGAGTGCCGGGAGCACACCGCGGAGCTGGAGGGAGACGCGGTGTCTGGCGGCCGCCACGGGATGTGGGGTGGGCAGTCCCCTCGGCAGCGCGCTCGACCTCGGCCGCGTTCCGCCGATCGTGACGCGGAGATCCTCCGCCTCTCCGCGTGCGGCCTGGGCCCGAAGGAGATCGCTGCGCAGCTCGGCGTCTCCGACCGCACCGTCCTCCGCGTGAAGAACAACACCGAACGGAGCGCCGCCTGATGACCCACGAGATCCCCACCACCCCGCAGGACGACCCCGCCGAGACCATCCTCGCCGCGCTCGCCCACGGCATGACCGGCCACCCCGAGAGGGCCGCCGACCTCTTCGAGCCGTTCCTCGCCGGTGGCCCCGTCACTGCCGTCAGCCTCTGCGCCGCCCTCGCCGAGGTGTCCGCAGCCCCCGCCCGCAAGACCCTCCCCGCGGGCGGTCACTTCGGTCTCCTCGTCCTCGACGCCGACACCGGGGAGCGGGGCGACATCAGTGAGGCCCCGGCCGGTGTGCGGTTCGCGATGCAGTTCAGCACCGCGTGGGGCAACGACGACCGGGACACGGCGTACGCCCTGTTCCGCGCGCTGGTCGAGCCGGGTGACGAGGAGGGCGCACAAGCCCTCGCTGACGGCATCCGGTGCCTGTTCGACATGGCCGTGATCACCCTGCGCGAGACGACCGGCCGCGCCGCCTGACCCCCTCGGCCCGGGGCCGCCGCGCCCCGGGCCACCACCACCCGCACCACCGCGAACGGAAGAAGCCGCACATGTCGTGGTTCAAGATCGACGATGGGTTCCACTGCCACCCCAAGGTGTTCGCAGCGGGCACCCCGGCGATCGGCCTGTACGTCCGCTGCGGGTCCTGGGCGGCACAGCAGGTGACCGACGGCGTGGTCCCCAAGCACGTCGCCAAGATGTACGGCACACCTCGGATGATCAAGGCGCTGGTCGACGCCGGGCTGTGGCACCAGAAGGGCCACGACTGCGAGTCGTGCCCCCAACTCGAAGCCAACTCGTACGCGATCCATCAGTACTTGGAACGCAACCCGAGTCGAGTTGACACCGAGTTGGCACGCAAAGCGAAGTCGAACCGCCAACAGAAGTGGCGCGAGGGCAAGAGGAACGGGCAGGTCAACGAGGGTGATACCCCGAATGTAGACGGTCATGTAGACGCGTCTACCTCGCGTCACGGAGACGCTGCCCCCGTCCCGGCCCGTCCCGCCCCGTCCCGTACTCCTTCTCCTACGGAGAAGGAGCAAGCAAGCAGGACGCGCGAGCTCGACACCCCCACCGGCATCCCCGACCAGGCCCGACCCCTCGTCGACCAACTCACCGCCGCTGGCGTCATCGTCCGCTGGCCCTTCCGCGGCAACGAGTGGTTCCCCCTGCTTGCCCTCATCGCCGACCGCGGCATCCCCGCAATGGTCGACCACGCCACCAAGGTCGCCGCCCGCACCTCCGTGGAGTCCGCGAAGTACTTCCTCAACGGCTGGGCCGAACTCCCGCCCATGCCCGAACCCGGCAACCGGCCCGCGCTCCGCACCGTCGGCGCCCCCACCGCACCGGCCACACCGCAGGCAGCCCGCCGCCAGGCCAGCCGCGACGTCCTTGACCAGCTCACCGAACAGCTCCGCGCAGGAGGCCAGCAGTGACCCCCGACCAGATCCCCCAGCTCCTCAAGCAGGTGTCGTACGCCGACCCGCGGGTCCTCCCCGACGACCCGAAGGAGGTCGCCGCCCTCGCCGCCCTTTGGGCCGCCGTCCTCACCGATGTCCCCGCCGAGTTCGCCATGCAGGCCGTCGGCGCCCACTACGCCAAGTCCCCCTTCCCGATCAAGCCGTCCGACATCAGCACCCGATGGCAGGCCGTCGTCTCCGACCGGATGGGCCGGCACACCGGGACCTTCGAACCCAACCAGCACCCCGGCCTGGACCCCGACGACATCAAGGGCTACCAGCAGGCGCTCCGTGCCGAACGCGACGCCGTCCGCACCGGGCAGCGGGCGCCCACCCCGTCCCGCGCCATCGCCCCACCCCTGTCGCAGGACGACGTCCGCGCCATGCGGCAGCAGGGCGACCTCCTCCGCCACATCAAGGACGCCTCCCGCGAGGCCCGCGCCGACAACGCCCGCCGCCGGAAGCTCGTCGCCCAGTACCCCGACCTGAACGAGCAGATGCACGACCTCCCCGGCCACAAGCAGTGGTCCGGTTCCGTCGGCGGCAACAAGCGCACCGCGGCGATCGTCGACGAGGCCGAGCAGCGGGCGGCCGGCGAACAGCAGGCCGCGGCGTGAGCGGGGTGCTGGCGGTGATCGAGGCCGCCATCGACGACTACCGGTGCGAGACCCCCGCCACCCAGCAGACCCCCGCCGGGCTCGCCGACCGCATCACCGAATACCTGACCGCCTCCGGTTACACCCTCCACCCCGCTGTCACCGTTCCCGCCGACCCGAGGAGCCCCTGATGCCCAACACCCTCCGCACCTTCAGCTTCGGAGGAGGCTGGCAATCCACCGCCGCCCTCGTCCTCGCAGCACAAGGCCGCATCAACTACCAGACCTTCCTGATGGCCAACGTCGGCGCCGACAGCGAGAACCCCGGCACCCTCCGGTACGTCGACGAGTACGCCGCCCCCTACGCCGCCGCCAACGGGCTCACCTTGATCTCCCTGGAGCGGCACAGGAAGGACGGCAGCACCGAAACGATCCGCCAGCGGATCATCAACAGCGACGGCAGCCGCCAGACCATCCCGATCTTCCTGTCCAACGGCAAGCCCGGATCCCGGGTCTGCACCAAGGAATTCAAGATCGAGGTCACCGGGGCGTGGCTTCAACACCACGGCGCCACCCCCGACAACAAGGCCACCGTCGGCATGGGCATCAGCGTCGACGAAGTCCACCGCGCCAACCCGAACAAGGCCATGCCCTACGAGGTCTTGGACTACCCGCTCCTCGACGCGGACCTCCGCATCCGCCGCGCGGACTGCCCCGGCATCATCCGCGGCGCTGGGCTGCCCATGCCCCCGAAGTCGTCCTGCGACTTCTGCCCCCACCGGAAGATCCCCGAGTGGCAGGCCATGTACGAGGCCGAGCCCGAGCGGTGGGCCAACGCCTGTGAAGTCGAGGACACCCTCAACGGCCGCAACGAACGCATGGGCCGCGAGCCCGTCTACCTGACCCCCGTCGGCCGGCCGCTCCGTGACCTGTTCAAGGCCGGGACGCAGCTACCGCTGCTCGACGAGACCGACAGCTGTGACAACGGCTGGTGCATGACGTGACCAGCAGTGCGCCCGCCCGGGTCGTGACCGGGCGGGCGCCCCACCACCGTACCGATCACCTGGAGCCCCTGATGCCCAACACCACCCCCGCCGACCAGCTGCGCGCCGCCGCCACGCTGCTCCGGGACAAGGCCACCGCCGCTATCCACGAGGGCCGCACCACCTGGTCCACCGGACACACGCTCGGCAGCCGCAGCCCCGTCGTCGTCGATGACCCCGACCAGCCGTCCGTCCTCATCGAGACCTACGCCGCCCGCCTGGAGCGGGTCAACTCCTACCTGGCACTCGTTGACCCCGCGCTCGGGCTGGCGTTGGCCGACTGGCTGGGCCGTGCGGCCGTGGAGTACGACGCCACGGTGCGCGGCGCGGCCGGGGTCTGGTCTGAGCCCGGCGACGAGCGCGAGCGGGACGCCTGGGTGGAGCGGCAGACGAACCAGCACGCCCTGGCGGTGGCCCGGCAGCTCCTCGGCACTGGCGCGGGCGAGGCCGCCCCGCCCGCCCCGCTGGCCGAGGTCTGGACCGTGTGGCGCGAGGACGAGCCCATCTACGCCCACTACACCACCGAGGGCGACGCCCGGCAGGGCACGATCGACTGCTGGCAGGACGACGAGCCGGTGTGCCCGGACTACAGCTGGCGGAAGGACGGGCCGCGCCTGGAGCTGGTGGTGGGCGGCGAGCACGCCGGGGTGTACGCGTCCCGGCACCGGGTGTACGGCACCCCGCCCGCGCCTGCCGACCGGTACCGGTCCGCCTGGAGCAGCGCCCGCCACCGGGCCGCAGTGCTGTCCGCGGAACTCACCCGTCGCGCCCCGCTCCTGGGCGAGTACGCCGCCGAGAACACGCGCCTGCTCACGCAGGCCGTCAAAGCGGCGACCACCATCACGCGCCTGCGGGCCGAACGCGCCGAGCTGAACCGCCAGCTGGACTGCCTCCGAGGGGACATGCGGAACATGGAGTCCTGCCTGAGGGAGCAGGACGCCGAGTTCGAGCGGATCCGCCGCGCCGCCAGCGAGGCCGCCCCGCCCGCGCCTGCCGACCGGGCCGCGATCCTCACCGAGGCCGCCGAGGTGGCTGCGGCGCACCAGTCCGACTGCCAGAACTGTGCCGTGGAACTGGAAGTCGCCGACCACCTCCGCCGTCTGGCCGGTGAGGCTGCCGCCGGGGTGCAGCAACCCACCGAGAGCGACACCGAGCTGACAGCCACCCTCGTCATCAACCGCAGCGACTCCTATTGCGACCGATGCGGAAAGCCCACCCTTCCCCAGCGCACCCACCACACCGACATCTCCGGGTGGGCCCCCAAGCCGGGCGGAGGCTGCGGGGCGCGGTTCACCGCAACGCGCAGCGACTACAGGGGCATCACGCCCAACAACCTGAGGGACGTCCGCCCGGACCTGCCGGTCGCCACCCCGCCCGCTGCCCCTGCCGTACCCGAGGAGCCGACACCGTGACCCAGCCCGACGCCGACGAAGTTCGACGACTCGCCCGCATGGTCGCCGGCCGCGAACTCGACGCCGCGATGAACGTCGCCGAACTCGACGAGCGGTTCCCCGCCCCGTCCCGCCCCACAGCCGCCACGTGGGCACCCCAGCAGCCGACCACACCGCCACCGTGCGGCACGACAAGGAGCAACACATGAGCGTCCTCACCGCCGGACTGCGCTGGCTGTACGAGACCGAACAGCCCGACAACGCCTGGCAGGAGCACCACGGCCTGCTGCTACCGGAGCCCGCTACCAACCGGCTCTACCGTTTCATCCCTGCCAACGACGGGCGCCGCGTCGTTGTGGCGGTGGACGTGGCGTCGATCGAGTGGATCGACAACGGGCCGAACGAACTCAAGACCCCGGCGAATCCGTTGGAGTCCGGCGAACTGGCCGCCTTGGCCGCCGATCTCGGAGCCCTCGGGTTCGAGGTCACCAGCACCTGGGGCGGGCACCCCCAGACCACCGGCAGTGTCGGTCTCGCCCGGACTGCCCACCCGTCGCTGCTCGCCGCCGTCGATCGGTACCGCGCGGGGTGTCTCGACCACCCGCAGCGGGCGGTGTTCTGCGACTGCGACGCCTGGCGCGCCGGCTTCGACCGCGTCGTCCAGCCCGCCCTGACCCCCGCCGTCTGACGCCCCTGCCCCTGTGGGTGGCCGCCCCACCCGGCGGCCACCCCGACACCTGGAAGGACCACGACCGTGCCCGTACAGACCGGCTTCCCCACCGTCCAAGGCAACTGCCCCGCCTGCGGCAGCAGCAGCCTCTTCCTCGGCTCCGGCGGCTACGTCACCTGCGCCCGCCTCGACTGCCCCGAACCCGACGCCGCCACCACCCTCCTGGAGCGCACCACCACCGAGGGGGCCCGGTGACCACCCAGCCCGAGCGCCTCCACCACCTCCTCGACCGGGCCCGACGCGGCGTCATCCGCCCCGCCGAAGGGGAAGCCCTGGCCGAGCTCGTCGCCGAGCGCGAAGCCCGCCTCGCCCTCCTGGAGAACGGCGCCCGCGAACGGTCCGCGCTCCTGGAGGAAGCCCGCGACGCCCTGGAGGCAGCCGGGATCAACGAAGCGCACGGCGGGGACTCCTGGCCCCGGCTCGTCCCCGCCATCGAGGAACTCGCCGCCGACCGCGACCGGCTCGCCACCGAGGTAGCCCGCCTCGCCACCGCGCGCCCCGCCACCGCCTGACCTCCACCCGCACACCGCCCCACCGCACGCGAGGAGCACCGCCGATGGACACCACCTGCACCCACTGCCACACCCCCGACCCCACCGGCAGTGCTCTCTGCATCCCCTGCACCACCCGCCTCACCGACCAGCTCACCGCCCTGCCCCGCATGTACGAGGCGCTCGGCGGACACCTCGCCCCCGGGAGCAGCAGCGGCCAGGGGCGGGCAGGCAAGGGCGGGCCCGCGCCCCTGCCCCTGCGCGTCGACATCGTCGACATGCGCCGGGAGTTCGACGCCGTCAGCGGCTGGCTGAGCGCCGTACACGACGCCCGACACATGAGGACCCCCCGACTGGCCGGAGACACGCTCACACGGCTCCACACGGCCGTCGCGGGCCTCCTCGCCCACATGCCGTGGATCGCCACCGGGTGGCACGGCGCCGGAGACCTCGCACAGGAGATCGGCGACCTCCACCGCAACGCCAGCAGCGTCGTCGACCCCGACCCGAGACCCCGCGGCCGGCGCATCGGCCACTGCCCCGCCATCGACCCCAGCGGAACGATCTGTGGCGCAGTGCTCCGGCTGATGCCCGGGGAGACGGTCATCGTCTGCCCGTGGTGCACCTGCGCCTTCCCGCCAGCGATGTGGGCCGGGCTGAAGACGCTCATGGCGGCCGATGCGGCTTGACTGGAACAGTGGTGTCCTATAGCGTGGGACACGTGCCAGACACCACATGGCGCGAACGGTTCGAGGTCGAGCAACAGCGACACCGCGACCTGCTGGAAGAGATCTCCGCCAGCGCCCGGAGACGGGCTACAGCTCTCGAAGAGGGAGTGGCGGAACTCGGAACGAAGAGCGCCGTGGCGCGAGCCGTCGGCATCGACGTAAGCGCAGTACGAAGATCCATCCGCGAGTACGGGGCGGCCACCCTACGGCCCACCGGCTCACCAACCACAACCGAATAGGGCCCGCCTGGCGGGCCGCCCCCGGCAAGGCGACCCTACCGCCCGCCGGGGACCACCACTTCCCACGAACGAGATGAGACCTCGTCATGGACACCGAGCACTCTAGCCTGCGCGTTCGCAGGCTGATCGACGCTGGCGGCCCGCAGGCGCGTCTGCTGAAGCGCCTCCTCGACAAGACCACTCCCGGCCCCGACGGCTGCGTTATCTGGACCGGAGCCATCACCGCCAACGGGTACGGCCGGATCAGGGCCGGCGGCCGAGCAGAAGGCGCGCTGTACCCGCACCGCGCCGCGTACGCGCTGCTTGTGGCGCCCATCGCGGACGGGCTCCTCCTCGACCACTTGTGCCACACGGCCAGCACCTCGTGCGAAGGCGGCAACGCCTGCCTTCACCGCCGCTGCATCAACCCCGCCCACCTTGAGCCCGTAACCAACCGGGAGAACATCCTCCGGTCCCGGTTTGCGCCGACGGCCGTGAACGCCCGCAAGACGGAGTGCCTGCACGGGCACCCCTTTGACGAGGCCAACACCGACAGAGACCGGAACGGCAGCCGTCACTGCCGCACATGCCGGCGAGCGAAGGACGCGCGACGGTACGGCGCTTCGGCGCTGCCCGCTGCCACCGACTCCGACACGGACATGGACGAAGCCCTCCGCCGCGCCCTCGCCCCGCGTACGGCGGTCGGCCGATGAAACCGAACGCCTGGCGCTTCGCCCTGGCCGTCGTCTCCCTGGCCGCGCTCGCCACCACCGGGTGGTCCCTCTACGCCGTCGCCCGCCACTACGACGCCCCCGAGATCATCGCCGTCGCTGTGTTCCTCGTCTTCGACGGCATCGCCTACGCCTGCCTCCACCTCGCGTCCGAAGCATCCGCCGCCGGCCGATCCGCTATCGGGGCCCGCATCACCGCCATCGGCATGGCCGGGGTCAGCGTCTACCTCAACGACTTCCACGCCGACCTCATCAACGGCGGCACTCCGGCCAGCCTCCTCTTCGCAATGCCCACCGTCGGCCTGCTGCTCCTCTCCGAGCTGTCATGGGCCGGCCCCCGGGCAGAAGCCCGAGCGGCGCGCACCGAGCAGCCCTACCGGCTCCCCTCGTACGGCGGCTGGGCCTGGGCCCTCGCCCCCCGCCTCGCCGGACGCACCGTCAAGGCCCTAGCCGTCCACCACATCGAGAACGGACCGCCGCTCCCGCCCGATCCCACCCCGGCCACCCCGGTCCGGCACTCCGCCACCGAGGTCCTGCGGCGCCGCTTCGCCGAGATGGACCCCGCCGACGCCATCCGTGTCGCACGTGATGCGCACCCTGATGCGCCCCCCGCCGAACTCGCCTCGATGCTCATCACCTACGGAGTCATCGTCGACGCCGTCCAGGTCGCCCTCGTCCTCCACGGGCAGCCCGCCGAGGTCACCGTCGACCGGGGTGACGCGGATGATGCGCCCGATGATGCGGATGATGCGCCGCAGGTCGGGAGCTCGCCCGCCCTCACCAAGGCGCAGGCGATCCTCCAGGCCGCCGCCGTTCTCGGCCCCGACTTCAAGGCCGCCGACGTCGTCGACCGCGTCAAGCGCATCAACCGCATCACCGTCGGGGCCGCGTACGTCCGCACCGTCCTCAGCCGCGAGAAGCAGACCGAGTCGGACGAGCGCCCACGCCCCATGGAGGGCGGCTTCCTGTGACTGCCCTCCGGCTGTTCTTCCCGCTCGCCACCATCGGCGCCGGCTGCATCCTCGCCGCGCTCGCCACCCGCGACATCCCCCGCACCACCGGGACCGTCGCCCTCGTGCTCACCCTCGCCGCCCTCGCCGCGGCCATCCTCCACTGAGGACCACCGTGAACCTCGGATCCACCGCCGTCTCCCTGGGCGGCATCACCTTCGGCACGATCATCGTCGTCCTCGTCCTCCTCCGCTGGCACAAGAAGGGCGGGGGAGGAGGCAAGAAGAGCGACGACGGCGGCGGCCGCGACTGGAAGCAGCTCCTGCCCTTCTTCGGCATCCTTGCCGTCCTCGCCGCCGGCCCCGCCAGCGCCCTCGGGCTCATCACCCGCTTCAGCCTCTGGGGCGGTGACAGCATCGGCACCCTCTACCTCGTCTACGGCATCGGCGGCACCTCCCCCGACGTCACCCGGGCCGCGCCCGTCATCCTCAGCCCCGGCGGCTACGCCGTCTTCGCGATCTGGGCGGCCGTGATGGTCGGCCTGTACCTCTGGTCGAAGAAGCTCCCCCGCCTCCAGACCCTCCTCGGCATCCTCGCCGGGATCCTCCTCGGGCTGTCCCACGGCGTCGCCGGAATGGCCGCCGTCCCCCTCGCCTCCGCCGTGAACGCGGCCGGTGGCTGGTACGCAGGAGTCGTCCAGTGAACCTCGCACCGCACGTCACCCGCATCGGCCACGGCACCGCCCACAGCCACTGACCACCACACCAGTCACACCAGCCACGTCTTTGACCGCTTGTGCTCTCTCTTGACCAGAGCGGGTAGTACGCGACCACCACCAGAAGGGACCAACGCCATGGGTACGCAGGACTCGACCTACGACGACACCACCGGGCACTACGACGAGTGCCCGAAGCACACCGACCCGACCGACCCCCGCTGCTACTGCGACGGCATCCGAACCGCGCAGGACTCCTACTACGACGAGGACGCCTACTACGAGCCGTGGGGCCCGGAGTACGTCCTGCCGCCGTCAGACGACTGCCCCAACTGCCCGTGCCACACCACCCGCGTCTGCGAAGGCGCCCTGTGGCGGCAGGCCAGCCCGCCGACGTACCCCAACGGCAGGCCCTACACGAGTCCGTGCCCGTGCCGGACCGCCGCTGTCACACCCGAGCAGTAGCCTGACCCGCATCACCCATCCGGATCGCGAGCTGGCTGCCGCGCTACGGGACCAAGGCCCCGGCCGTCACCACGACGACCGGGGCCTCACCACGTCACACTGGACCCATGGAGTACCAGCAGCCGCCCATCGGCACCCTCACCACCCGCCTCGCCGCCCTCTCCGCCGACGTCGCCCCCGCGACCATCCGCGACTGGGTGCGACGCGGCCTCCTCGCCCGCTGCGGCGGCACCCCCAAGCGCCCCCTGTACCGCGTCGCCGACGTCGAAGCAGCCCGATACGCCGCCAAGCCGACCCGCAACAACCAGCGCGCCGCCACAGCAGCTTGACCAGCAGCGATTCATGCGCCACGATTTGGGCACCACACGCATGCCCGCAAGCCCCCGCCGAATCCCGGCCGGGGCCACCACTGCCGCGATCCTTCTCGCCTACCGCAGGGAGTTGCAGCGCGGGCGCATGCACCCGGACGTCGTTGACGAACTGACCAAGGCCGCAGCCCACCAGCTCATCGCCCACGACGGCCTTCAAGTGCGCACAGAGCAGGCACCCCCTCCTGGAGTGCCGAGCAAGCCCCTGCCCCCTGAGCGGACTTGACCCCTCCCCGCCACCTCTTGGAGGCCCCCCCCGTGCCTACCCGGCCCCCCACCCGGTGCGCCGAGCCCCGGTGCACCACCCTGGTGCCCAAGGGCCGCTGCGAGGAGCACAAGCCCGCCCCGTGGGCAGGCAGGGACGACAAGGCCGCCCGTTACGGAATCAGCTCGGGCAGGTGGCGCACGCTGAAACGCATGGTCACCAACCGTGACAACGGATGCTGCTACCGATGCGGCATCGGCCAGCCCGACGCCGAGGACGATCCCGACGGCGAACACCAGCATCAGCTGGACCACATCACACCGAGGTTCGAGGGCGGAGCCATCGAGGACCTCGACAACTTGGGGTTGATCTGCGAGCCATGCCACATCGTCAAGAGCAAGGCCGAGGCGCTCAGGGCCAACCGGGCGCGCCGTCGTACCCGAGCGTGATCAGCGAAGGGTTCATCACCACCGACGAGGCCCTGGCGCGCTTCGCTGACCTCGCTGACCTCTTCGCACGGCTCGGCGACCAGAGCCGCGCCGACGTCCTCTGGGCCTCGACCGCCCCGGTAGGGGAGTCCGGATTTCCGGAGTGATCGTCTGGGGGCCCGGCGCCGTCAGCTCGGCGCGTGCGTGCACAGAATCGTGAAGGGGGGTCTCCCCGATGGGACGGACCGCTCAGCCTGCCGCGTTGAAGCTGATCAAGGGCCGGGCGCCGGGCAAGGACTCCGCCGGCCGCGACGTGAACCCCGGGCCCGCGTTCAAGCGCCTGCCGCCCGAGGCCCCGGACTGGCTGACCGACGAGGCCCGCGCCGAATGGGACCGTGTCGTTCCCGGCCTGTCCCGGCTGGACCTGCTGAAGCCGGAGGACCGGGCGGCGCTGGCCGCGTACTGCGAGGCGTGGGCGACGTTCCGGGACGCGACGGAGACCGTGGCCCGTGAAGGTCTGACGATCGAGGCGAAGCAGGGAACGCTGCCGCATCCGGCGGTCGGGATCGCGCGGGCGGCGGGGCGTGAGCTGCGGGCGTGGGCTGGGCACTTCGGGCTGACACCGTCCACGGAGCAGGCCCTGTCGAGAGGGGCCGAGAATGAGCCGGACCCCGACAACCCCTTCGGATGACGTTGTTCCCGCGGCGTACCTGGACGAGGAGCTCCTCGCTCGGCTGAAGCTCTCTCCCGAGGTGGCGTGGTATCTGGTCGAGCGGGGAATCCCGCTGCCGGACTGCCCGCCGCTGGTGAAGACGCCGGAGCCCCGGGACGCACCCGGAGCGGTGTTCGACGCGGGGCGGGTCGATCGGGTCCTGCGGGCCTTCGACCAGCTGCGGCACACTCAGGGCGAGTTGGGTGGCCAGCCGCTGCGGCCGGACCCGTGGCAGATCGCGTACATCCTCGCGCCGATCTTCGGGTGGGTGCACTGGGACGACGACGCCGACATGTACGTGCGGATCATCCGCGAGGCGTACGTCGACGTGCCCCGAAAGAACGGCAAGACGACGCTCGCGGGCGGGATCGCGCTGTACATGATGGGCGGCGACGGGGAGAGGGGCGCCCAGGTCATCACGGCGGCGGTGACCAAGGAGCAGGCAGGGCTGCTGTTCAAGCCGGTCAAGCTGATCGTGGAGAAGTCCCCGGCGCTCAAACGCGTCATGCAGCCGCTCGCCGGGGTGATCCTCCATCCCAAGACGGACTCGTACTTCAAGCCGGTGTCGTCGCTCGCGGGTGCCCAGCACGGGCTGAACCTGCACTGCGGGATCGTGGACGAGCTCCACGAGCACAAGAGCCCGGAGCTGGTGGAGACGATCGAGACCGGTACCGGGTCGCGCCGGCAGCCGCTGATCTTCATCATCACGACGGCCGACGCCGGGAACCGGGCCTCGGTCTACCACCGCAAGCGCGAACGCATCGAGCAGCTGGCCCGCGGGGCGTTCACGGCGTTCGCCGCGTACGGCGTGGTGTTCGCGGCGGAGAAGGACGACGATCCGTTCGCCGAGTCGACGTGGAAGAAGGCGAACCCCGGCTACGGGATCAGCCCGACGCGCGCCGCCCTGCAGGAGGCCGCGGACAAGGCGAAGCAGTCCCCGGCCCAGCTGGCGTCGTTCCTGCGCCTGCACCTGGGCATCCGTACGAAGCAGACGACGAAATTCCTCACCCTGGAATCGTGGACGGCGAACGGCGCCCTGGTCGAGGAGGCCGCGCTCCGCGGCCGCGAGGCGTACGGGGGCCTGGACCTCGGCGCGGTGTCCGACCTGAACGCGCTCGCCTGGCTGTTCCCGGACGACGAGGACGGAAGTCTGGACCTGCTGATGCGGTTCTGGACGCCCGCGGAGAACATCACCGACCTGGACCGCCGGACAGCCGGGAACGCCTCGGTGTGGGTGCGTGAGGGGTGGCTGAAGACGACCCCGGGGAACGTCACCGACTACGACGTCATCGGGCAGCAGATCCGTCGGGACCTGGACTCCTTCGACGTGAAGGCGCTGGGCTACGACCGGTGGTCGGCCACCCCGCTGACGAACTCGCTGGAAGGCGACCGGGCCCCGATGGTCGGCGTCGGCCAGGGCTACAAGTCCATGAGTCCTGCCCTGAAGGCTGTGCAGCGACTGCTGATGATGGGCCAGACGCAGGTGCGTGAGGGCGGCCGGCCGATGCTCCGGCATGACGGCAACCCGGTCATGGCGTGGATGGTCGACAACCTGGCCGTGGCCATCGACAGCGCGGGCAACGTCAAGCCGGACAAGTCCTCCGGCGGCGACAAGATCGACGGCGTCAGCGCGCTCTGCGACGGCATGTCCGAGGTCCTGGCCCGGCCTCCCAAGCGCCGGTCCGCGTACGAGGACGGCGACTTCGAAGCGATCTGAGAGAGAGGGGGCGTCCTCATGGCGTTCTGGCACCGCTGGACCAAGCACCACCCGGAGGGCCGGGTCATCGACCAGGACGGCGTGCCCGTCCTCGCGAAGGCGGCCGAGCAGTTCGGCGACCTGGCCGAGCTCGGCGCACACTTGGCCGCGTCCGGGATTCGGGTTGTGGACCCGGGCGTTCCGCTGTCCAACTACACGGGCACCGCTGCGGCGATGCGCGTCTGGGAGACTCAGCCGTCCGTCCGCAAGGTCGTGGACTACATCGCCCGCGCGTTGTGCTCGATCCCCTGGCACGTCTACGAGCGGGTATCGGACACTGACCGGCGCAGGGTCACCGATCACCCGCTGGCGCTGCTGCTGGCGAACCCGGCCCCGGCGGTGACGCCGTCGAGGCTGTGGCACTCGGTCATCGTGGACTGGCTCATCCATGACCGGTGGTGCATACAGGTCCTCCCCAGTGCCGACACGGCATCCGGGTGGGAGCTGCGCAGGAAGCCGGCGCGACGGATGCACGTCCTGGCGGACGACGACGACCAGCCCGCCTACCTGTACCTGATTTCCTCGCGCGGCCCCGCCGAGAAGGTCCCGCTGCCGGGCCCGTACCTGTTCGACCACGGATACGCCACGGTCGGGGCGGACGGCACGTCGCCCATGGAGACGATGCAGCAGATGCTCGCCGAGCAGGCCGAGGCGGTGGAGTACCGCCGGTCGGTGTGGAAGAACGGCGCCCGGGTGCCCGTAGTCATCGAGCGGCCGGCGGACGCGCCGCCCTGGTCCAAGACGGCGAAGGACCGTTTCCTGGCCGGGTTCAACGCGTTCATCGGCCGAAGTCGCTCGGCCGGCGGGACACCCCTGCTGGAAGACGGCATGAGACTGGCGCCGGTCGAGGCATTCAAGCCGGTGGACACGCAGGACATCGAAGGCCGCAGGCTGACCGACACCGAGGTCGCGTCCTTCTACCACATCCCGCCCGAGCTGGTGGGCGCGCGCGAAGGCAACTTCAGCAACCTGGATGCGTTCCGGCAGATGCTCTACACGCACTCGGTGGGCCCGGACATCACGATGCTGCAGGACGTCATCAACACCATGCTCGTCCCGCTGATCGCCCCGGGGACGGACCTCTATGTGGAGGCCAACGTCGAGGCCAAGCTCCGCGGCAGCTTCACGGAGCAGGCAAGCATCCTGCAGACCGCGACCGGCGCCCCGTACATGGTCCGCTCGGAGGCCCGCAGCAAGCTGAACCTGCCATACCTGCCGGGCACCGAGGAGCTGGTCACCCCGCTCAACGTTTTGGTCGGGGGCCTCGCGTCGCCCACGGACACGGCCCCGCCGCCCGCGCTCCCAAAAGGTCAGGGCCGCCCGGCATGAAAGCCGTGCGGCCGGAGGACCTGGGCACGTTCGACGCGGAGCGGGACGCCTACACCGCGGCGCTCACCGGGTGGGCGCAGCAGCAGGCGGACGCACTGGTGTCGGCGGCCGGCGCGAAGGCGGATGGCCCACCGGACTTCTATGACCTGTGGGCCGCCCAGTCCCCGGAGCGGCAGGCACAGCTCGCCGCCCTGATGGCCGGCTACGGCTTCCGCCTCGCGCAGATCGGGGCGTGGGACGTCCTCGGGGTGTGGAACCCGGAGGCGGACGGCTGGGATCCGGCGGTCATGGAGGCGTGGCTCGCGAAGGCCGCCGAGTCGCACGCCGTGCAGTACGAACAGGCGGCGTACACCGCGGCGACGGCGGCGGTCGCCGACGAGGGCGACTGGCGCGACAACCTGCAGACCGGCCTGGCGTCCTGGGTGACGGCGGCCGCAGTGCGGTCGGTGACCGCGTCCACCGAGGCCCGCTCGTTCGGGTCGCACGACGCGGCCGGGGCGTCCGGCCTGACCCACAAGGTGTGGCGCACCGGCGGCAAGAACCCGCGCGCCTCCCACGTGCGCCTGGATGGCGACTCCGTCCCACTCGGGACGACGTTCGGCAACGGGCTGCGCTGGCCCGGGGACTCGAACGGGGACGCGGCCGAGACCGCGAACTGCAACTGCCGACTCGACTACGAGAGGGGGACCTGAATGGACCGCCGCCCGCCGCCCCAGGACGGACAGCATCCGACCCTGACGCCGAAGCGCACCCGGGCTCACCCGCCTCCGCCGCCCCCTCCGCGAAGGCCAAGCCGAGCAAGCGAGAGGAGAGCTGAGATGCCTTTGCACACCCGGAGGTACGCGCCTCCCGACGACGTACGGCCGCTGATCGAACTGTCCGAGTCCGGCCTCCTGTGGCTGATCAACCGCACGGTGTTCCACCCGCGCGGGCTGGCGCTCGGCCTGTACCAGGAGGGCCGCGAGATACGCGGCTGGCAGCTGCTCGTCTCCCCTGGCGAGCCGTACGCCTTCCCCACGGCCGAAGACCACGACGGCTACCGCCGGGCCGAGGCCACCCTCCGCTCGATCTTCACGGACAGGGAGGGCTGACCGGTGCCCCGTACGAAGGAATGCACGGCGAAGATCAAGGCCGCCGGACCCGCCGACGGGCTCGCCGAGGGTCAGTTCCGGGCGGTCGTCTCGGTGTTCGGCAACGAGGACAGCATGGGCGACGTCATCGCCCCCGGCGCTTTCGCCCAGGTCCTCGCCGAGTGGACGGCGTCCGGCGACCCGATCCCGGTGGTCTGGGCCCACAAGTGGGGCGACCCCTTCGCCCACATCGGCGTCGTCCTGGAAGCGAAGGAGACGACGGCCGGCCTGGAGGTCCTCGCGCAGATCGAGGACATGGACACCAACCCCACCGCCCGGCACGTCCACGGCCTGCTCAAGGGCCGCCGTATCAAGCAGTTCAGCTTTGCGTACGACGTGGGCGAGGGCGGCTGGGTTGAGACCGACGACCTGGTCAAGCACCCGTGGGGTGAGTTCTACGAGATCAGGCGGTTCAGCAAATTGTTCGAGGTCGGGCCGTGCCTGGTCGGCGCGAACCAGCAGACCGACCTGATCGCGGCGAAGGCCGCCGACCTCGCCCACACCGCGAAGGCCGGCCGTGTCCTGTCGCAGGCGAACTTCGACGCGCTGTCCTCGGCGCACGCATCGATCGGTGAGGTCCTCGCCGCCGCCACCCCGGAGAAGAACCGGGCCCAGAAGACTTCCCCGCCCGCGCCCGCGGCCGGGGCCACACCCGAGCAGGAGACCGGCCAGCAGCCGCCCGAGGAGACCGCCGCCGCCGACGAGGCCGCCGCGAAGTCGCCCGAGCTCACGCCCGCCCAGGTGTCCGCATGGGTCACCACGCAGGAACTGATGACCATGAGGAGCACAGGATGACGCTGCGCGAGAAGCTGCAGGCGCTGCTGAAAGAAGCGGCGGACATCGTCGCGAAGGCCAAGGAGGGAGAGGGCCGCGAGTTCACCGAGGACGAGGTGAAGCGGATCAACGAGATCAAGTCGGAGACCGACGACCTGGCGGCGAAGGTCAAGGCGGCCGACGACGCCCAGGCCGCGGCCGCGGCGATGGCGGGCAAGGCCGCCGACCGGCCGAAGCCGCAGACATCGGGGGTCAAGGACCGCCAGGAGGACGGCGACGTCGCCACGCTCGGCGCGCAGTTCGTGAAGTCTTCCCTGTACGAGGAGTTCCGCAAGCAGCACCCGTCCGGGCTCGGCGAGGGCTCGGCGGTCAGCATCGGCCGGACCCGCGTCGGGTCGCTCAAGGAATGGATGGCCGGCCGCAAGGCGACCTCCGCCCCGCTGCAGGTGGGCCTCGGGCACGTCGCCCCGACCCGGATGCCGATGGTCGACCAGGTCGACCGCGACAACCTGACCATCCTCGACCTCATCTCGCGGGGTGAGTCGGACGGGCCGTTCGAGTACCTCCAGGTCACCGGAGTCACGCGTAACGCCGCCGTCGTGCAGGACGAGATCCTGCCCGGCGACCCGGACACGGCGCTCAAGCCGACGTCGACCATCCAGACCGCGCTGGCCGACGCCAAGCCCTACACGTACGCGGACGGCTACGACGTCACCAACGCGCTGCTGTCCAACGCCCCGGCGCTGGCGTCGTACATGAACAACGAGCTGGAGTACTCGCTGGACTGGGTCGTCGAGGACATGCTCCTCAACGGCACCGGCACCAACGGCCAGCCCAAGGGCCTCCTGAGCACGACGGGGGTGCAGGAGCTCACCTACACCCCGGGCGCGGACGCCATGGCCCAGGTCAAGGCGATCCGGCAGGCGATCACGAAGATCACCACGCTGCCGGGCGGGAACGTCACCGCCGCCCTGATGTCCCCGGAGGACGACGAGGCGTGGGACCTGATGCAGGACGCCAACGACCGCTTCTTCGGTCAGGGCCCGTTCGGTCAGGGCCCGAACACGTCCTGGGGCCGCGCGCGTGCGCTGTCGCAGCGCCTGGCCCCGGGCACGGTCATCCTCGGCGACTGGCGGCAGATGGCCCTCCTCGACGTTGAGGGCCTGTCCATCCTGGCGTTCAACCAGCACAAGGACTACGCGCAGCGGAACCTCGTCTACGTGCGGGCCGAGCTGCGCGCCATGCAGGTCATCTGGAAGCCGAACCGGCTGATCGTCGTCAAGCCGGCCGTCACCCCGTAAGGAGCTGCACATGCCTGAGCACAAGATGGTCACCATCGACGGAGTGCGCTACCGGTCCGAGGACGCAGCGCGGGCGCGCGCGAGGGCGGGTGCCCAGGCGGGCGCGCTCACGGTCGCGGACGCCCGCCTGCCCGGCAGCAGCAAGGACACCGACCCCGGCGACCAGGGCAACGGGGACCCGGCCGACCAGGGCGGCGGTCCGGGCGGCTTCGACCCGGCGGAGCACACCATCGTCCAGGTCATAGCGCACCTGGCCGAGGCTGACGAGGACGAGACTGCCCGGGTCCTGGACGTCGAGGCCCACGCCGAGGCGCGCAAGGGGCTGATCGAGCGGCGGGCGGAGTTCCTCGAGGAGGCCAAGAAGCGGGCGTCCGGTGGCGGCGGCTGAGTTCCTCGCCGAACCGGCCGAGCTCGCGACGTTCCTCAAGAAGCCGGCCGACGACCTGAAACTGCTGGCCGCGCTGCGGGCCGCCACCCGGCGGTTCCGCGGCGCGGTCCGCCACCCCGTCAGCCTGGTCACCGAGGACACCACCTACGTGGACGGGAACGGGCGGGCCATGCTGCATCTGCCGGCCGCCCCGATCGTGCAGCTGCGCGAGGTCCTCGTGGACGACGTGCTGCTGTCCGGGGTGAAGGCGAAGCGCCGGGCCGGTGTCCTGCTCCACCCTTCCGGCTGCTGGCCGGAGTGGTCGGAGATCACGGTGGTCTGGGACCACGGCCTGGACCCGATCCCGGACGAGGTGGCGGAGGCGGTCATCGACCAGGCCCGGGCGATCTACCGCCTGGACCCGGCGATCCAGCAGATCACCACCGGCTCCGAGTCCGTCAGTTTCGCGGCGACGGCGGCGGTCGGGGTCACCTCTCAGTGGCAGTCCGCCGTCGAGGCGCACCGCCTGAACCGGGGGGACGAGGCGTGAGCATCGACAACCCGCTGCGGCGGGACACCGTGACCGTCATCGACCGGATCCTGATCGGCGTAGACGACCGCGGGCAAGACGTTTACGAGGACCAGGAGCGCGAGGTGGAGCGCTGCAACATGCAGCCGGTCAACTCCACCGAGGCCACCGACGACCGGGTCCAGGTCATCACCCGGTGGCGCCTGGCCGGCCCCCCGGACATGGGCCTCACGAACATGTCGCAGGTCCGGTTCCGGGGCGTGCTGTACGAGGTCGATGGGGACGTCGGCGAGCACGGCTCGTTCGGCGGGCTGATGGATCACACGGAAGCATTTCTGAAGGTGGTGACTGGCTGATGGGTATTCGTTTCGAGTTCGACCCCCGGGCGCTCGGGGAGATCATGCGGTCGGCGCCGGTGCGCAAGGCGCTCAAGGAGGAGGCCGACCGGATCGCCCCGGTGGCCCGGGCCATCGCCCGGGCCGAGGGCCTGGACGACTTCGCCGACTCGATCGAGGTGGTGGAGGAGACCCGCCCGCGGGGCCGGCCGACCGCCGCCGTCGTCGCGGACCGGGAGGACGCCGCCGACCACGAGCACGGCACCAGCTCCACCCCGCGCCGCCGGATCCTGGGGAGGGCCGCGCACACCCGCATCGACGGGATCACCTGATGCCCGGCGACGTCGGATTGTGGGCGGACGTCGAGCTCCTCGTGATGACCGGGCTGCGCCCGATGCTGCCCGGGGTGCGGGTCGTGGACGAGCTCCCCGACCGGCTGGAGACGCGCGTCCCGCTCGTCTCGGTCCTCGTCGTCGGAGGCGGTGACGACGAGATCACCGACACGGCGACGGTCGACGTTGCCGCGTTCGCCGCGACCCGGGCGGCGGCGTGGGCGCTGGCCGAGCAGACCCGCCGGGCGATGCACGCCCTGGCCGCCACCCACAACGCCGGGCAGCAGGTCGTCATTGACGACGTGAGCACCCAGGAGCGCCCGGCGGTCGTCCCGTACGGAAACCCGGCGGTGCGGCGCGCAGTGGCCACCTACGCGGTGTCCACCCGCACCCGCGCGGCCACCTGACCGAGCACCACCACCCCGGCCCCGCAGCACCGCGCGCGGGGCCATCGTCATGAAAGGGGGCGGCATGGTCGCCGCCGACTTCACCGAAATCGCCGAGCTCCGCCAGGGGCTCATCCGCAAGGCCCTGCGCTACGCCATCTTCGCCGCCGACCCGGACGCCGACCTGGTCACCGCACCGTTCGACGCCGAGGGCATCCTGCAGGAGCTGCCCGCCGGGTACGTGTCCGTCGGCTACACCACCACCGACGGGGTGACGTTCTCCGGCGACCTGTCCAACTCCGACGTGCAGTCCGGGCAGTCGTCCTCACCGACCCGCTCCGACGTCGAGTCGGACACCATCACCGCCCAGTGGGTACCGCAGGAGACGAACGCCGCGGCGCTCGCCCTGTACGACAACCTCCCGCTGTCCGGGACCGGGGCCCTGCCGGACCTCGGATCGGCGACGTGGACCTGGTCCCGCCC
The DNA here is from genome assembly GCF_044756785.1 of Streptomyces sp. NPDC091649. Lineage (NCBI taxonomy): Bacteria > Bacillati > Actinomycetota > Actinomycetes > Kitasatosporales > Streptomycetaceae > Streptomyces > Streptomyces sp. NPDC091649. The sequence continues at coordinate 415,543 of NZ_JBIVTR010000002.1, forward strand.
GAAGACCCCGCCGACCCGCTACCGCAGGTTGGTGTTCATCGCCGAGGACCTCAACAAGGACACCGGCAACGCCATCTACATCGTCCGGCATTTCCCCTCCGCCCTGCGGTCGGGCCGGGAGGACGAGCAGTGGACCCGCACGTCGGAGATCGCCCGCGGCGTCACCTACCAGGCGTACATCGATGACGCCGCCGGCACGGACGCCATCAGCTGGATCGACGGGCCGGGCTGGCGCGACTACGCCCCGCCGGTCATCCCCTGATGACCGACCCGGCCTCCACACCAGCACCGCGACGGCGGCGGCGGGCGAGCCCCGCCGCCGCGGTGTCCCACCCCGATCGCCCACCGGCCACCCCGCAGAAACGAGAAGGCACCATGAGCAAGCCCAACCGCAAGCGCTACAAGCTGTCCGAGGTCAAGGCCCAGTACACCGAGGCCGTCGGCGGCGAGCAGGTCGAGTTCGAGACCGACAAGGGCGACGTCCTGGTCTTCCCGCACCCGCTGTTCGCCGACGACGACTGGTCCACCTCGGTCGATGACGCCGAGACGTCCAAGGACAAGGCGGTCGCGATCCTCGGCCCTGAGCAGTACGAGACCTACCGGGCGGCCGGGCACGCGGACGGTGACATAGGGCTGCTGTTCCTCGCGGTGCAGCAGGACATGCAGGGGCAGATCAAGAAGCGCCCTACACGGTAGTCGACGTCCTCGGGGCCCACCCCGAGGCCGTCGAGGCAGACCTCCTGCACCACTACGCGCCGCGCGACCCGATCAAAGAGTTCTGGCGCGGAGAGATCACGCTGCGGCAGCTGCGCGTGATGGTGGAGGGCCTGCCCCCGAACGGTGCGCTGGCGCGTCGGCTGGCCGGGCACCACTGGGAACACCGCGACTTCATGACGGCGGACGTGGTCGATCTGCTGGCCCACCTGGTGGTCGACCACCGCAACGCCAACAAGCGCGAGGACGCGCCGGTCCAGCCCTACCCGGAGCCGGTGTGGCGGCCGGAGAAGCCCGGCGCCGAGAAGAAGCGGCGGAAGCAGGCGGCCCGCGAGGCTGCCGAGGCCCGCAACGGATATCAGCGGATCGTCGCCCTGGCGACACCGAGGCACGCAGAGAAGGGGTGAGCCATGCCCCGCGCGGGTGCCGTATGGGTCGACGTCCTGCCGAACATGTCGCGGTTCGGGCAGCAGCTGGACCGGGAGATCGGGGAACCGGTCGCCCGGGCCTCCAACGCCGCCGGGCAGGCCGGCGGCGAGAGCCTCATGGCCGGCATGAAGGGCAAGGTCCTCGCCGGGGCCGCCGCCGTCGGCATCGCCGCCGGGGCCGTCCTGATGAAGGGCATCGAGGAGGCCGTCGCCAAGCAGAAGGCGACCGGGATGCTCAAGGGTCAGCTGGACCTGTCCGCCGCCGACGCGAAGAAGGCCGGTGCGGCGGCCGGGAAGCTTTTCGCGGGCACGGTGACCGAGACGATCGGGGAAGGCGCGGCGGCCGTGAGGGCCATCATGGCGTCGGGGCTCGCGCCGGAGAAGGCGACCACGAAGCAGCTGGCCGCGATCGCGACCCGGGCGCAGGACCTGACCACGCTGTTCGAGGTGGACCTCGCCCAGGGTGCGAACGCCGCCGGCCAGATGGTGAAGACCGGGCTGGCGAAGAACGCGACCGAGGCGTTCGACATCCTCACCCGCGGGTTCCAGACCATGGGCCCGAGAGCCGATGACCTCGCCGACACCTTCAACGAGTACAGCACCATCTTCCGGGCGCTGGGCCTGGACGCGAAGATGTCCATGGGCCTGTTCTCCCAGGGCATGCAGGCGGGCGCCCGGGACACCGACACCGTTGCCGACGCCCTGAAGGAATTCCAGATCCGCACGACGGACGGGTCCACGGCGTCCGCCGAGGCGTTCGAGCTCCTCGGGATGTCCGCGAAGAAGTCGACGGCGCTGTTCGCGGCGGGCGGCGCGGGTGCGGCCAAGGGGCTGCAGACCGTCCTGGACAAGCTCCGCGGGATGGAGGACCCCGTCGAGCGGAACGCCGCCGCGGTCGGCCTGTTCGGAACCAAGGCCGAGGACCTCGGAGCCAGCTTGTACGCGTTGGATCCGTCCAAGGCGGTGGGCGACCTGGGGAAGGTCGGCGGTGCGGCGAAGCGGGCCGGGGACGACCTGCGCAACAACGCCGGCGCGAAGTTCGAGGCGTTCAAACGCCGCGGGCTGATGGCCCTGGGGGAGGTCACGGCGAAGTACGTCCTGCCGCCCCTGGAGGACTTCATCGAGTTCCTCGACCGCCAGGCCGTGCCCGCGGTCAAGTCGATCACTGGCGGGTTCATGGCCGGGGTCGGCTGGGTCAAGGAGTACGGGGTGTGGTTCGCGCCGCTGGCCATCGCGATCGGCGGCGTCACCCTGGCCATGTCGGCGAACGCGATCGCCACCGGGATCACGATGGGCGTCATCGGCGCGTACTCCATCGCGATCCGTACGGCGGCCGCCGTCACCCGCGGGTGGGCCATCGCCCAGGCCGCGTTCAACGCGGTCATGGCCCTCAACCCGGTCACCCTGATCATCATCGGGATCATCGCGCTGGGGGCCGCCCTCGTCGTCGCGTACAAAAAATCCGAGACGTTCCGGAACATCGTCAACGGCGTCTGGGCTGCCATCAAGGCCGGCTGGGCCGCCCTGTGGTCGTTCCTCAAGCCGGGCATCGACGCCCTGATGGTCGGGCTGCGCGCGATCGGCGCGGCCGCCTCCTGGCTGTGGACGACCGTGCTCTCCCCCGTGTTCTCGGCGATCGGCATGGCCGCCCGGATCCTCGCGACCATCATCACGGTTGCCCTGGTCCTCCCCACCGTCCTCGCGCTCAAGGCGCTCGGCGCGGCCGGGAAGTGGCTGTGGTCCAACGCCCTGCAGCCCGCGTTCCGGGGCATCGGGGCCGGGGCCATGTGGCTCTACACCAACGCCATCAAGCCCGCCGGAACCTCCGCCGTCGCGATCTTCAAGGCGCTCGGCGCGGCCGGGAAGTGGCTGTGGTCCAACGCCCTGCAGCCCGCGTTCCGGGGCATCGGGGCGGCCGCCATGTGGCTGTACCGCAACGGGATCAAGCCCCCCATCGACAGTGGCATGGCCACGCTGCGGGCGCTCGGCGCGGCCGGGAAGTGGCTGTGGTCCAGTGCCCTGCAGCCCGCGTTCCGGTCGATCGGGACCGGGGCGTCGTGGCTCTACAACAACGCCATCAAGCCGCCCCTCGACAAGGCCAAGTCCCTGGCCAAGTCCCTGGGGTCGGCGTTCACCGCCGGGGCGAAAGTCGTCGGCGACGCCATGAACTCGATCAAGGAGAAGGCCAAGAAGCCGGTCGCGTTCGTGATCGACACCGTCTACAACAAGGGGATCCGCGGGGTCTGGAACGCGGTTGCCGGGGCGTTCGGCGCTCCGAAGCTGGACGCCTTCAAGGGGTTCGCGCGGGGCGGTGTGCTGGCCGGGCAGTCGTCCTACCGCGACGGTGACGACCAGCTCGTTCCCCTCCGGCGCGGCGAGGGCATTGCCGTCTCGGAGGCGATGCGCGACCCCTACGAGCGCAAGCGCCTCCTGGCGGTCAACGCCGCGGCGATGCACGGCCGGTCGCTGAGCCCGTTCCAGGGCGAGGGGTTCGCCCGGGGCGGCATTTTCGACTGGGTGAAGGGCGCCGCGTCCAAGGGCGTCGACCTCGCCAAGTCGGGTGTGGGCTGGCTCAAGGACGGCATGAAGGCGTCGGCGGTCGCCGGGCTCAACTCCGTCGTGAAGCCCCTGATCAACAAGATCAGCGGCAGTGCGTCCCTGTACCGGGACATGATCACCGGCATCCCGAAGCGGATGGTCAAGGAGATCATCGGCTACTCCGGCAAGGCTGACGGCAAGATGGAGTCCGCCGGCATCGGCGGCAAAGGTTTCAAGGGCGCGCTGTCCTGGGCGCGCACGCAGAACGGTCTGCCGTACCAGTGGGGCGGCAACGGCAACCCGTCGTGGGACTGCTCCGGGTTCATGTCGGCGATCGAGTCCGTCATCCGCGGGCAGAAGCCCCACCGCCGGTGGGCCACCGGCTCGTTCTCCGGAGCGACCGCCCCGCCCGGCTGGGTCCTGGGTGCCCGCTCCCCGTTCCAGATCGGGATCACGAACGCGGGTGTGGGGCACACCGCGGGCACCATCAACGGGACCAACGTCGAGTCCAGGGGCGGCGACGGCGTGATCGTCGGTTCCCGGGCCCGGTCCTACAAGTCGGCCCTGTTCACCCACCGGTACGGGCTCAAGGCCAAGGGGTACGCCGACGGCGGCCGGCCCCGCAGGGGGGAGATCGGGTGGGTCGGCGAGGAAGGTCCCGAGCTCCGCGTGTTCGACGGCAACAGCCGGATCATCGACCACGCCACGTCCATGGGGATCGCCGCCCAGGTGGGCGCGGGCAGGGTGGCGGGCATGACCCGGGCCCTGCCCTCCCAGGCGCCCGCGGCCTCCCGCGGGCGGACGGTCGTGACCGCGCCCCGCGGGCAAGGACCGCAGCGGGACGGGGATACGTACAACTTCTATCCCCGGACCCTGGACATGACCACCGACGACCTGGACGCCCTGCAGCGTCGCAAGGACGCCCTGGACCGGGTGGGGAGGGCCAAGTAGATGCCCCTGATCACAGCACCGGTCCAGTCACCGGACCCGGGCACGCCGGGCGGCGGGGGCACACCGATCCCGCTGCCCGGCGTCGGCAACGCCACCGCCTGGTACACCGACCCGGCCGGGACGGTGTGGCCCCTGTCGCAGTCGTCGGTCGGCTGGTTCACCCTCGCCGAGGGGGTGTCCGGGCTCGGGGCCGCCGCCTACACGCTCACCAGCGACGCACAGCCGAGAGGAGGCGCACGGCTGCGGCACGTCCAGCCGCAGCCCCGCACGATCATCTGGCCCCTGCACATCTACGGGACCGATCACCTGGAGTTCGTGGAGCGGTGGCGGGCGCTGTCCACCGCGTTCACCAGGACATTGCGCCGGGGCCGGGACGGGCGCCGTACGCCGGGGGTCCTGACGATCGCCCGCCCGGACGGCACCACCCGCAGCGTCAAGGTGCACTACTCGGCCGGGTTCGAGGGGCAGGGCAAGCGCGGCAGCGGCATTATCTCCGACTCGGTGGCACTCGCCCTGTGGTGTGAGGACCCGTACTGGGAGGACGGCGTCCCGGTCACCGTGCACCGCGAGGCCGGGCAGATGGTGGACTTCCTGAACCCGTTCCCCGCGGTGTCCTCCTCCCAGGTCCTCGGCGAGACCGTCGTGGACAACCCCGGCGACGCGGTGGTCTGGCCGACCTGGACGATCACCGGCCCCGCCTCGTTGATCCGGTTCACGAACGAGGAGACGGGCGACTCCTTCACCCTGGACCCCTCGGAGGTCGGGCACGGCGCCCTGGCCGACGGAGAGCAGGTCACGGTCCGCACCGACCCCGCCCAGGTGCGTCTCCTGGACGGGTCACCGAACGGCGTGAACTGGTCGCGGGCCCTGGACTGGCCCGAGGCCGTCCTGTGGGGCCTGGACCCCGGGCAGAACCTCGTGACCTTCCAGCTCGACGGCAGCGGGCCGGGCTCCGCGGTCGACCTCCGCTTTCATCCCCGGCACGAAACAGCATGAGAAAGGGGGCGGGCGGTGGCGATCGAGCTCCTGATCACGAACAGCGCCCTCATCGTGCAGGGCGACCCGCTCGCCGGGTGGCGGGCGCTGACGGCGGAGCAGCGGCACAACGAGCCCGGGGCCGGGTCGGTGACGCTGACCGCCTACCCGGAGGTGATGGCGCAGCTGCAGCCCGGCAACCGGATCATGGTCATCCGCGACAAGACGATCTGGATGGCCGGGCCGCTGGAGGTCCCGCAGGACTACCAGTGGGACCTGGAGGGGGCCGCCGACCCCGGCGAGGTCGTCGTGATGTTCAGCGACGACCTCGCCCGGATCGCCGGGTACCTCACCTACCCGGAGCCCGCGAAGACGTGGGCCAACCAGACCGTCACCGCGGACGTGGTCCGCAAGCTGACGGCGACCAGCGAGACGATCATCCGGACCCTGGTCAGCGAGAACTGCGGGCCGGACGCGCTCGCCACCCGGCGCATCCCGCAGCTGGCCCTCGACACGGCGGCCGGCGTCGGCACCACCCGCACCCTCACCACCCGCATGGAACCCCTCCTCGACGCCTGCCGCACCGTCGCCGTCCCCGACGGCCTCGGGCTCCGGACCCGCCAGGCCGGAACGCAGATCCTTTTCGGCGTGCACCAGCCGCGCGACCTCACCGGAACCGCCCGGTTCTCCGCCGGCCTCGGCAACCTGCGGAAAGTGCGGTTCTCCCTGTCGGCGCCCACGGCGACGTCGGAGCTCGTCATGGGCGGTGACGACCCGGCCCAGCAGGTCGGGGCCGGGGAGCCCGCCAACGCCCGGGCGTACACCGAGGTCACCTCGGGGGCCCAGGCCACCTGGTACCGGGTGGAGAAGCTCGTGCAGTCCAGCGGCAAGACCAACGCGGACGGAGAGCTCACGCAGGACGGCGTCCTGGCCCTCGGCAACGACAACCCGCAGGCGTCCCTGGCGACGGAGACCGTCGACACCGAGGACCTCCAGGCCGGCCGCGACTACGGCCTCGGCGACAAGGTCGCCGTGGTCCTGCCCACCGGGCTCACGGTCCTGGACATCGTCCGCAGGATCCAGCTCTCCGCCGAGACCCCGGACACCGGCGAGAAAGTCGCCGCCGTGATCGGCACCGGCGACACCACGACCAGCGCATCACTGGTCGGCACCGTGCGCCAACTGGCGTACCGGCTCGGACAAATAGAGAGCAGGGGGTAACCGTGGCTCAGGACTCCTGGCCGGCACCGGCCGACAACAGGACCATCACGGACGCCGAGTACGAACAGCTCGCCGCCAGATTCTCCGGCGACGGGGTGTACGGATCACCGGCCGACGCCGCCGTGGTCACCGCGGGAATCGGGCTCACCGTCACCATCCGGGCCGACGTAACCGCGTCCGTGCGGGGGCACGCCTGGACGTCCGGGACCACCGGCGACACGCTCGACATCGCCCCCAACCCGTCCGGCTCCACGCGTATCGACCGGGTGGTGCTCCGCCTGGACCGTTCCACCTGGACGGTGCGCGCGGTCATCCGCCAGGGCACGCCCGGAGCAGCAGCCCCGCCGCTCACACGGGACACCGGAGCGACCGGCCTGTGGGAGATCCTCCTCGCCGGGGTCATCGTCCCCGCCGCCGCGACCGCGGTCACCGTCGTCAGGGGTGAGCTGTACGTCGGGGCTCGTGTCCGGCCGGCGCTGGCCGCCCACGTCAACCCCTACCCCGAGACGGGCGAGATGGCGTGGGCGACCGACACGCAGGAACTCCGCCTGTGGGACGGCGACCGGTGGGTAACGACCTACGCGGATTCCGGCCCGGTGGTCGTGAACTGGCCCATCAGCGGGTGGGAGATCGACACGGACAGCGTCCTGGAGGCGCGCCAGGGGATCGTGCAGCTGCGGCTCGGGTCGTTCACACGGACGGGCTCGACCCTCCCCAGCGAGACGAACTCGCGCCTGCCGATAGCCATCCCGTCCCGGTGGCGGCATCCGGTCCGGGACCAGTACCTCATCTGCTACATCACGGGCGCCTACATCGGCCGGATCACCATCAAATCCGCAGCCAGTAGCCAGCCCGGCCAGGTGTGGCTGACACAGAAACCAGACATATCGGCAGGACGCAAAGTGTTGACGTCCGCAATTTCATGGGTGGTCTGAATGGCGCGTTATGGATTCGGGCAGGGTGTGGCGGATTTCGTCGTCGCACCGGCCGACGGCATATGGACAGTCGCACCGAACGTCGCGATCACGTTCTGGACGGAGCAGGTTGAGGGGGATCAGTACACCGACCTCCTGAGCGCCGGCGGCACTCCGGTCAGCAGCGTGACCAGCGACGAGTACGGGCAGATCCCGAGATTCAGCGGGCCCGACGACGTGTTCGGGATGTGGGCCGACGCCGGAGGCACCGGGCGGGCCTGGCTGTACGCCCACACCGGCGGCAAGGGCGCCCCCGGCACACCCGGCGCCCACTGGTTCTTCGGCACCGCCGAGCCCACCGACGCCGGGCTGACACCGGTATCCGGCGACCTCTACGTCAACACCGTCAGCGGCGACCTGTTCGCCTACGACGGCACGAACTGGAGCACCGAGGTCAACCTGCTGGGGCCGGCGGGCGAGGACGGGGTGGACGGGGCGGCCCAGTCCGTCATGGCCTATGGGGCCGTCGGTGACGGGACGACGGACGACAGCGCGGCGATTCAGGCCGCCCTGGACGCCACCGCGGCGGCCGGCGGCGGCGTCGTTGCTTTCCCCGCCCGGCGGACCTACGCCGTATCCACCTACCTGCACGTCCCCGCGCGGACCACGATCAAAGCCCACGGGGCCACGATCAAGGCGACCGGCACCGTCGGCATCCTGCGGAACTGGCGGACCGGCGACAGCTTCACCGGGTACGACGGGAACGGCGACATCACCATCGAGGGCGGCACCTGGGACGCCAACGCCGCCGACGGCACCGCCGGCACCGTCACCGCCCTGGCCGACGCGTTCACCTTCGGGCACGCCCGCCGGATCACCATCCGCGACGTCATCATCCAGAACGTCAGCGGAGCACACGCCATCGACCTGGCCGCGGTCGCCGAGGCCCGCATCCTCGACTCGCGCTTCGAGGGGTTCCGGGACAACACCGTCGACAGCAGCCGCGGGTACTCCGAGGCCATCCAGATCGACTACGCCATCAGCGGCTCCGGCGCGGTCGGCCAGAACGACGGCACCCCCTGCCGAGACGTACTCATCCAGGGCTGTTCCTTCGGGGCCTCCTCCAGGCTGCCGGCGTTCGGGCGGGCGATCGGCTCCCACACATCCGTTTCCGGGGTGCACACCGACGGGGTGCAGATCCTCGGGTGCCGCATCGAGGCGGCCGCCCAGGAGGGCATCCGCGCCTACGCCTGGCGGGCCGCGCTCATCGCGGGCAACATCATCTCCGGGACCGGGCAGCCGTGCATCGCGGTCACCGGGCCCAACCCGGCCACCGCCGGATACAACCTCTCGTGCGACGGCGTCACCATCACCGGCAACGACCTGCGCGCGCCCGCGGGCGACAACCCGATCAAGGTCCAGGGTTTCGCGAACGCGCGGGTCACCGGCCTGCACATCGCGAACAACCGCGTCGCAGGCTCCCCGGCGTCCGGCATCTACGTTTTCCAGGCGACCGCGCCGTCCGTCTCCGGCAACCGGGTCTCGGGAGCGACCACGTCAGCGATCTTCGCGACGAACTGCAGTACCCCGCAGGTGGTGGGGAACATGTGCCTGGCCGCCGGCGGGTCATCGATCGGCCTGGACACCTGCACCGGCGGCCACGTCGGCACCAACGTCATCGAGGGCGGCAGCAGCCACGGGATCTACGTCGGCGGCGGATCCGATGTCAGCGTGCAGGGCAACCGGATCCACGCCGTGACCGGCTCCGGAATCCGGGCCACGTCCTCGACCGCCAGGCCCCGCATCACCCACAACACCATCCTGCGCGGTGGCGTGATGGCGCTCGGTATCGACGTCACCGCGTCCGCGACCGGCGGAGTCGTGATCGGCAACGACCTCTCCGGCAGCGCCTGGCCCGTGGGCACCGCGTTCTCCATGCCCGGCCTGCCGGTCACCGACTGGGCAGGCGGCAAGACCGTACCCGGCAACAACCTCGCCTCCTGACCCACCCCGCACCCACCGCCCCGACGCCACCAGGCCCGGGGCTTCGTCACGTCTGGAGACCCGCATGAAGCTGGTGACCCGAGCCCAGCTCGGCTGGCCCGCGTCGGCCGCACCGTCGCAGTCCACCACCCGGGGCGTGAAGGTCCACTACGAGGGCACGGCCGTGAGCACAAGGTTGCTCACCGACCACGACGCGTGCCTCGATGAGTGGAAGAACATTCGTCGCAGCCACCTTGCGAACACCGCCGAGAACTACTCGGACGTCGCGTACAACTACGCCGCCTGCCCGCACGGTTACCTGCTGGAGGGCCGCGGGCTGCGGCGGCGCACCGGGGCGAACGGCAGCCAGGCGCTGAACCGGGCGCACTTCGCGATCCTCGGGCTCGTCGGCAGCAGCGGCCTCACCGAGCCGCCGGACGCCATGCTCACCGCGATCCGCGACGGCATCGATCTGCTCCGCGAGAACGGGGCCGGCGGCGAGATCCGGGGTCACCGCGACGGCTACGCCACCGCGTGCCCCGGCGGTCCGCTGTACGCGTGGGTACAGAAGGGCGCCCCACGACCCACAACAGCCCCCACCTCACCAAAGGAGACCGACATGCCCCTGACCAAGGACGACATCAAGACCCTGGCCACGACCGACGGCATCTTCAAGGCGCCGCCGGACTCGACGACCTACGCCACGAACCGCCACTGGACCCTCGCCAGCCACATCGAAGGACTCACCACGAACGTCCGCCTGATCCGGCGGACCCAGCTCGCCCAGGTGGCCGCGATCCAGACCCTGGCCGGCCTCGTCGGCAAGGGCGTCAACACCGCGGCGGTCGTCGACGCCGTCGAGAAGGCCATCGCCGACGCGGTCATCACGGTCGACGTCGACATCAACAGCAAGGAAGGCTGACCATGCAGATCAGCAGCTTCGCCAAGGCCGTCGTCGCCGGTGTCGCCGCCGGTGCGACCGCCGCCGCCACCGCCGTCCAGGACAGCGTCTTCACGGCCGGGGAGACGGTCACCACGGTGCTCGCTGTCCTCGGCGCGCTCGGCATCACCTACGCCGTGCCGAACCGGACCCCGGACCGGGTGACTCCGGGCCGGGGGGTGTAGGTGGTGACACCGCAGGACCCGGGGGTGTACATCCCGCCGGCGCAGATGTATCAGGAGCTGAGATCCCTGAGCAGCAGCCTTACCAGGATGGAGACGAAGCTCGACGGGATCGGTCAGGGTCTCACCGATCTCGGTAAGGACGTAGCCGACCATGAGACCCGGCTCCGTGCTCTGGAGCGTGCCCGGTGGCCGTTGCCCACGATCGGTGTCCTCGCGGGTCTCGGCGGTGCTGTAACCGGGCTGCTCGCCCTCCTCCAATGAACGGCCACGGCCCTCACTGCCTCGCGGCGGTGGGGGCCCTTCGTCATGCCCTGACCTGCGGGTTCATCACTTTGTCGGTACCGACAAAGTGATAAGCGTTTTCACCTTCGAGCCTCCGCCGAAGTGATCACCCCTCGGGGTGCCGCACGATCTGCTTGACCGCCTTCTCCACCTCGTACCGCGACACCCCGGTCGCGGCCGCGTGCTCGGTGATGGCCTGCTGCACCGCTGCCGCCGTCGCCACGGTCAGCCGCCCTTCCTGCTGCTCCGCCCACGCGGTGGACTCCAGGGCGATCAGGTGCTCAGGAAGGTCGATGTCAGCCATGGCCGGATCGTACGTCCGTACGCCCTCCCCACGGCCACCGGCCCGCCGTACCCTGGCGACCACGGCACCAGCCAGACGGAGGGGCACCACGATGGACACAGACCTCACCACCGGCGAGCGGATCCGCGCCCTGCGCGAGTCGCGCGGCATGTCCCGCCCGGTCCTCGCCCAGCTGTGCGGCAGGGGCCCGGACTGGCTGAAGAAGATCGAGTCCGGCGAGCGCGACCTCACCTCCCACCCGCTGCTGCTCCAGCTCGCCGCCGCCCTCCAGGTCGCCGACCTGTCCGTCATCACCGGCACCGATACCCCAGCCGCCGCCGCGACGGCGACCCCGCTCGGCCGACTCGCGCACCCGGGGATGCCGGACATCTGGTCTGCGGTCATGACCCGCTCGCTCACCGCGGTTCCGGCCGGCCCGGTGGACCCGGTGTCGCTTCAGGGGCGGGTGGATCAGACGTGGCGGCTGTGGCATACCTCGGCCCGGAACCGTACCGAGGTCGGCGCGCTGTTGCCGGGACTGATCCGCGACGGGGAGCACGCGGTGCGGACTCTCGACGGCGAGCGGCGGCGCCGCGCGCAGGTGGCCCTGTCGGACATCTACAGGCTGACGGGGCAGGCCACGGCGTACGTCGCGCCGGCCGAGCTCGCGTGGGTGGTCGCGGACCGTGCGCTCACCGCGGCGCAGGCAGCAGACCAGCCTGCGGCCATAGCGGCGGCCAGCTGGAATCTCGGCAACATTCTGCGCGAGACGGCATACCCGGCGGAGGCGCTGCGAGTCGTCGAGGAGGCGGCCGACCTGATCCGCCCGCACCTCGACGGGGCACCGGAGGACTGGCGCGGGATCTACGGTGCGCTCCAGCTCCACGCTGCGGTGACCGCCGCCCGTGAGGGCAGGGAGGGGGACGCCTGGCGGTACTGGGAGAAGGGCGATCAGGTCGCGAAGAACCTCCCGGCCGCCTACGTCCACCCGTCGACCGTCTTCGGGCGTGCCAACGTGGACTTCCATGCGGTGAGCGTGGCCACCGATCTGAAGAAGTCGCAGAAGGCGATCGGGCTGGCCGACGACATCGACCCAGACATCATGCCGTCGGTGGAGCGCCGGGCCCGCCTGTGGGTGGAGGTCGCCCGCGGGCATCTCCAGCGAGGCGACCGCACGGCGGCGCTGCACGTGATGCAGATGGCGCACCGCATCGGCGCGGAGACCGTGGCATACACCCCGTCGGCCCGGACGGTGGCCGCGGACCTGTGGCGGTCCGCGCCGCGGGCGCTGCGCCCGGAGGCGGCCAAGCTCGCCGTGGATGTCGGGATCGCGACCGCGTAAGGGGGACAGTCTGGGACAGGGGGACAGATTGTCCCCCTTCTCTGCTGCCGGGCCCTTTACGGTGACGTCCCGTCATCCACTCAGGGGGCCTTGATGTCCGTCATGACCTGGCACGCGTCGCCGCAGCGCGCGGCCTTACCGATCGGTGACCCGACGACCGGCGAAGTGCGGGTGCCGGTGGCACTGTACGACCTGGACGAGCTCCAGGCCGAGGTGCCGCTGGTGCTGTCCCGCACGGAGGCCGAGGCCCTGCGCGACCGCCTCGACATGCTCCTCGCTGGGACGCTCGTCCCGGTCCCCACCGGGGGGCTGCGGTGACCGGGCCAGTCGAGGCCCAGCACCGGGCCGGTGAAGCCGCGGTACAGGCGGCCTACGCGGCGTTCATCCGACACACCCAGGCGTGCGCCCCGTGCCGTACGGAGGGTGCGGACTGCGAGACCGCGGCCGGGCTGCGGCAGGCGTGGCGGAACGCGCGTACGGCGGTGACCGTATGAGGTGCGACCGCTGCGACCAGCCGATCCCGCCGGGGTGTGAGGAGCAGGTCCCGATACCTGGGGCGTCCGGCGCTGGCGGCACGGTGGTGCTGCACCGCGGGGGGTGCCAGGTCTCCCGCGCGCACCCGGTGTCGTACCCGACCGGCCGTCGCTGATCTCCCGCTGGTCCCGGGTCACGGCGAGCCCGGGGCCGGCGGGCCCTCGCGGACGAGGTCGGACAGCGGGACACCGATCGCGTCGGAGATGCGCAGCAGGCTGTCGAGCAGCGGACTGGTGCGCCCGGCTTCGAGGTCTTGGTAGGCGGACCGGTCCATGCCGGTGCGCCCGATGACGTCCTGCTGGCTCAGGTTGGCGTGCAGCCGGGCGGCCCTGATCTGGCCAGCGATCCGCCGTCGTCGCTCCAGGATGCGGGGGTCTGGCGGGATGACGCGAGGCACGCTTCCCACGCTGACCGGTCAAGATCGTTTTGCATGCAGGATAGAACCTGCTTTGCTTGATCAAGAAAGCCCGGGGCAACAGCAAGGAACCCCCCATCGAGACGGCCCTCCCCGCACTGCCCCCCAGGCTGCGGCGGAGCGGTCGACAGCGCCCCTGCCTCACGGTGGGGGCGCTGTTGCATTCCTGTTGCGGTCACGGGATTTGCTACTCACTCGGGGCGAGGGGGCCACCTCGATTAGCGGCTGTTCCCACGGGAACAGCCGCCCTCACCCAGCAGCGTTTAGCGGCATCGAGCGTCATCGAACTACACCAGAATGTCCGGGTATTCGACATCGCCACAGGTCACAATATGTTCAAGGAACAGGTTCAAGTCCCGTTACTCACCCTGAGGAAAGGGCCCCGGTCTTCGGACCGGGGCCCTTCTGTCTGTCGTGACGCCTTCGGGGCCCCTTGGCGGGCCGCGGGGGGCGCTCGCTCAGAACCTGACGTCGGAGCAGGCGTAGAAGGCGTTGCCGGTGTCCGCGATGGTCCAGACGCCGAGGATCAGGTGCTTGCCCGACTTCTGCGGCAGGGTGCCGGAGTGACTGACGACGGAGCTCGGCTGCCGGCCGCCGAAGGGCACGGTCAGGAAGGGCTGCGGCTCCAGGTCGGCCCGGGTGAGGGGTTTCGCGGGGTCGTAGCCGTCCTTGGTGACGTAGTACCGGAAGTCGGTCGTGGCGTGCCGGGCGGTGATCCGCCAGCGGAAGGTGTGGCTCGCCCCGGCGCTCACGGCGGAGGCGGGCCAGGACCCGCCGCGCGGGTCGTCCAGCTCGGCGAACCGCTGGTTGCCCCCGGCGCAGATCAGACCGTCGCGGGGCCCGCGTGCCGGGAAGCTCTTGGGCCCTTCGACGCTCGGGGGCTCCCACTGGATCTGCCCGCAGCCGCGGACGGTGCCGTTGCCGCAGAGCTGCTGCCTGCTGACGGGCGAGTCGGTGTACCCGTGGCTCTGCGCGCTGCCGGAAGTGGCCAGCAGGGAGACCCCGGCGATGCCGAGGCCGAGGAGTAAGGAGGTGATCTTTCTGCGCATGTGGGGCTCCTGGAGTGAGGGGTGGAGCATGCGGACGGACGGACCGGGCGACGGCTCGTCGCGCTTGGTCTAGACCAAGACGGAGGCTAGCTCTGTCCCTTGATCATGTCCATACCAATGTCGTGCGCTGCCGGGCCCGCCGGAAGCGCACAGGGCCGCGGACGCGGCGGGACGGCCTCCGGACCGGGGAGGCCGGGGGGGGCGGGGCCCGCGAGGGCACGCCCGCCCCGCGTGCGTCAGGAAACGCGCCCGCTCCCCGCTCACGACGAGTCGCGGACCACCAGCTCCGTGGGCAGTACCACCGAGGGCCGCTCGCCGCCCGGGGCCCGGCCCGCGATCTCGTCCAGCAGGAGCTGGGTCATGCGGCGGCCCATCTCCTCTATGGGCTGGCGGACGCTGGTGAGGGCCGGGTGCATGTGGCGGGCGACCACGGAGTCGTCGAAGCCGACCAGGGCCACGTCCTCGGGGATGCGGCGGTCCGCCTCGCGCAGGACCTGGCGGGCGCCGGCGGCCATCACGTCGGAGGCGACGAAGACCGCGTCGAGGCCGGGGCGGCGGGCCAGGAGGTCGCGCATGGCACGCGCGCCGCCCTCCTCCGTGAAGTCGGCGGGGGCGATGAGGCGCTCGTCGGGGGCCAGGCCGGCGGCGGAGACCGCCGCGCGGTAGCCGTCGAGGCGGCGCTGGGCGCCGTAGACCTCCAGGCGGCCGGTGATCGTGGCCACCTGGCGGCGGCCCCGGGAGACCAGGTGCTCGACGGCGGCCCGCGCGCCCTCGAAGTTGTCGGAGTCGACGGAGGGCAGCGTCTCGGCCGCGTCCCGGGCGCCGCTGATCACGCAGGGCATGCCCAGTTGCTCCAGGAGCTCCGGCAGCGGGTCATCGGCGTGCACGGCGACCAGGAGGACCCCGTCGACGCGGTGGGCGGTGAGGTACTGGGCGAGGCGGCGGCGCTCGCGGTCGCTGCCGACGAGGGTGAGGAGCAACTGCATCTCGGTGTCCGCGAGGGCCGCACCGACCCCCCGCACTATCGCCGAGAAGTACGGTTCGGCGAAGAAGCGGGTCTCCGGTTCGGGCACCACCAGGGCGATGGCGTCGGTGCGGTTGCCCGCCAGGGCGCGGGCGGCGCGGTTGGGGACGTACCCCAGCTCGGCCACCGCCGCCTCGACCGCCTCGCGCGTCGCGACGCTGACCCGGGGGGATCCGTTGATGACCCGTGAGGCGGTGCCCCGGCCGACCCCGGCCCGCGCCGCCACCTCTTCGAGCGTGGGCCGCCCGCCGCTCCGTACTCGCGCTGCCGCCATGGCTGCCTCCCCGTTCCCGGTCAATTTCTCACAGCCGTACAGTCAATCCAAGTCGTGGATCGATCACCCCGACGAGCGTACGGACAGTGTATTGGGAGCGCTCCCAAGGTTGGGCGCACAGAGCTGTGGGCCCGGTCGGGCGTGACCGGGCCCACAGGTGTCACGAGGTCAGGCGTCGGGACCGGCCGCCGGGGGCAGTGCGTGGCGGGCGATCACGTCGCTGTACCAGTAGGCGCTGGACTTGGGTGTGCGGAGCTGGCTCGCGTAGTCGATGTACACCGCGCCGAAGCGCTTCGCGTAGCCGTAGCCCCACTCGAAGTTGTCCATGAGGGACCAGAGGAAGTAGCCCCGCACGTCCGCCCCGTCGGCCGCCGCCCGGCGCACCGCGTCCAGGTGCCCGTGCAGGTAGGCGATGCGCTCGGGGTCGTGGACCCGGCCGTCCTCGTCCGGGGCGTCGTCGAAGGCGGCGCCGTTCTCCGTGACCATCAGCGGCAGGTCCGGGCGCTCGCGCGAGACGTCCATGAGGAGGTCGTACAGGCCCTCGGGCTTGACCGACCAGTTCATCGCGGTGACCGGCCGGCCCTCGGCGAGGTGGAAGGCGACGTGCTCCGAGCCGGGCCACGGGGAGTGCTCGCTGCTGCCGTGGCCGTCGTTGCGGGTGTCGCCGGCGCCGGAGGCCGACGCGCTGACGATGGTGGGCGTGTAGTAGTTGACGCCGAGGACGTCGATCGGGTGCGCGATCGCGGCGAGGTCGCCCTCCTTAATCAACTCCGGCCAGTTCACGATGCGTTCGGTGTCGGCCAGGAGGTCCTTGGGGTAGGCGCCGTGGAGCATCGGGCCGGTGAAGATTCGGTTGCCCACCGCGTCGATCCGGCGCGCCGCGTCCGCGTCCGCCTCGCTGTCGGTCAGCGGACGCACCTGGTGGAGGTTGAGGGTGACCGAGGTCTGCGCGGCAGCGGGGAGGTTGGCGCGCAGCGCCTCGGCCGCCCGGCCGTGGGCGAGGTTGAGGTGGTGGGCGGCCCGCAGCGCGGCGGCCGGTTCGGTGCGGCCGGGCGCGTGGACGCCGGAGCCGTAGCCGAGGAAGGCGGAGCACCAGGGCTCGTTCAGCGTGGTCCACATGCCGACCCGGTCGCCCAGCGCGCGGCCCATGATGGCGGCGTAGTCGGCGAACCGTTCGGCCGTCGCGCGCTCGGGCCAGCCGCCCGCGTCCTCCAACTCCTGGGGCAGGTCCCAGTGGTAGAGCGTGGCGACGGGCGTGATGCCGGCCGCCAGCAGCTCGTCGACGAGCGACCGGTAGAAGTCGAGGCCGCGCTCCACGGCGGGCCCCCGGCCGGTGGGCTGGACGCGGGACCAGGAGACCGAGAAGCGGTACGCCTGGAGCCCGAGGCGCTTCATCAGGGCGACGTCGTCGCGGTAGCGGTGGAAGTGGTCGGCGGCCACGTCGCCGGTGTCCCCGTTGAGGACCCGGCCGGGCGTGTGGCTGAAGGTGTCCCAGATGGACGGGGTGCGGCCGTTCTCGCCGGCCGCGCCCTCCACCTGGTACGCGGCGGTGGCCGCGCCCCAGAGGAAGCCGGTCGGGAAGGAGGGCGTGGCGGCGGGGGCCTGCTGCGGGACCGTGTCAGGTCGGACGGCTGTCATGCGGGAGCGCTCCCTGGGAAGAGTGAGGGGTCTGAGGAAGGGGGCAGGAGGGACCGGACGGGCAGGGGTGAGTGGCAGAGGGCGGGAGTGACGGGCCCGGGGAAGAGGAGAGGCGGAGGGCCGTCAGCCCTTGACCGCGCCGGACATGATCCCGCCGACGATCTTCTTGCCGAAGATGACGAACACCGCCAGCAACGGCAGCGTGCTGATCAGCGCGCCCGCCATCACGATCGACTGGTCGGGGGTGTACGAGGCGCTGAGCTGGCCGAGGGCCACCTGGAGCGTCGGGTTCTGCTGGTTGAGGGCCAGGTAGGGCCAGAAGAAGTCGTTCCACGCCTGGACGAAGGTGAGCATCCCGAGCACCATCATCGCGGGGCGCGCGACCGGCAGCACCACGCTCACCACGATGCGGAGGTTGTTCGCGCCGTCGATCTTGGCCGCCTCGATCAGCTCGTACGGCAGGGCCTCGATGAGGTACTGGCGCATGAAGAACACGCCGAACGCGCTCACCAGCGTCGGGAAGATCACCGATTCGAGCTGCCCGCCCCAGCCGAGGCCGGACATCATCATGAACAGCGGGACGACGCTGAGCTGCGGCGGGATGGTGAGGGTGGCGATGACCGCGGTCATCAGCCAACCGCGGCCCCGGAAGCGCATCTTGGCGAAGGCGTAACCGGCGAGCGTGCAGAAGAAGAGCGTCGCCAGCGTGATGGAGGAGGAGACGATGATGCTGTTGAGAATCGCCTTGCCGAGGCTGGCCTGCTCCCAGGCGGTCTGGACGTTCTCGAACAGTTTGCCGCCCGGGAGGAACGGCGGGGTGGAGGCGAGGACCTCGTCCTGGGTGCGGGAGGCCGCGACCAGGGTCCAGTAGAGCGGCAGCAGCGAGCCGAAGCCGACGACGGCGAGCGCGATGTACGCGAAGGGGCCGCCCTTCATCTGCTGTCCCGCGCCCATCCGGAAGCGGCTCGGCCGCTGCGGGGCGCCGCCCTTCGGGGCCGGCGCGAGCTTCACGGGGGCGGTGTGCGTGGGGCTGGTCATGGTCATGGATGCGCTCCCGGTCAGACCGCGGACTTGCGGACGAATCGGCCGATGAACCAGTTGGCCGCGGCGATGAGGAGGAGAAGGGCGAGCATCGCCCAGGCGACGGCGGCGGCCGGACCGAGATGTCCGAGGTTCCAGCCGTAGTTGTAGAGGTAGATGCTGAGCGTCTCGTACTGGTTCTCGTTGCCGCCGGTGGCGCCCAGCGCGCCGCCCTCCAGCAGCAGCGGCTCGCCGAACAGCTGCATGGAGCCGATGGTGGAGATGACGATGGTGAACAGGATCGTCGGCCGCAGCGAGGGGATGGTCACCTTGCGGAACTGCTGCCAGCGCGAGGCGCCGTCCAACGAGGCCGCTTCGTAGAGGTCGTTGGGTACGGCCTGCATCGCGGCTAGGTAGATCAGCGCGTTGTAGCCGGTCCAGCGCCAGATGACGATGATGGAGATGGCGAGCTTCGAGGTCCAGTGCCCGTTGGCCCAGTTGACCGGGTCGAAGCCGACGAGGCCGAGCGTCCAGTTCAGCAGTCCGCCGTCGGCCCGGAACACCAGGGCGAAGACGAGGGCGGCCGAGGCGACCGAGGTCGCGTACGGGGTGAGGATGATCGTGCGCCAGAAGGTGCTGGCCCGCAGCTTGTAGTTGAGGAGGTGAGCCAGGCCGAGGGCGACCAGGAGCTGCGGGACGGTGGAGATGACGCCGATCAGGAACGTGTTGCTGACCGAGGTCCAGAACTCGGGGTCGTGCAGGATCTTGTCGAAGTTCTCCCAGCCCACCCACTCCATCGAGTCCAGGCCGGTCATCTCCACCCGGTGCAGCGCGATCCAGCCGGTGTAGAGGAGCGGGTAGAGGCCGAAGGCCCCGAAGACGAGGAAGAACGGCGCGATGTACGCGTACGGGGACGCCTTGTCGTCGAACCGCCACAGCCGGCTGCGCCACAACTGCCGCCGTTCGCTGGGCGGTTCCTTCTTCGGTTCGCGGGGCGGGGTCGCGTACGCATCCCGGGTGGGGGTCGAGGTTGCCACGGGCGGGAGTCCTTCCCTGGGTGCGCCGACGGACGGCCGGGGCGGCTGGAGAGATGGGCGGGCGGGCGGCCGGGGCGGGCGGGTGTGCCCGCCCCGGCGCTTCGATCGGCTGGGGCCGGCCGGGCTCCGGGGTCCGGATGCCTGGCGTCGGGTGCCGGGTGTCAGGTCAGCCGATGGCCTTGTCGATCGTCCGCACGGCCGCCTCCCAGGCGTCGTCGGGGCTCGTGCCGCGCTGCTCCATGTTGTTGATCTGGGTGGAGATGGAGTCCTTGATCACGCCGTCCTTCGGGCCGAGGACCGCCTCGGGGATGGACTTCGCGCCGTCGGCGTAGATCTGGCCGATGGGGGCGTCGTTGAAGTACGGCAGGGTCGCGTTCTTCACGTCGGGCAGCTCGTAGGCGCCCTGGTTGGAGGGGAACACGCCGATCGCCTTGAAGACGGCGGCCTGCTGCTCGGGGGCGGTCAGCCACTTGACGAGCTTGGTGGCCTCGGTGACGTTCTTCCCGGACTTGGGGACGGCGAGGAAGGAGCCGCCCCAGTTGGCGGAGGTGCCGCCGGGCGCGCTGGTGATGTCCCACTTGCCCTTGTTGGCGTCACCGGCGTACGTGGAGATCTGGCCGGCCATCCAGGCCGGGCAGACGACGGTGGCGACGGTGCTCTTGCGCAGGGCCGCCTGCCACTGGTCCTCGAACTGGGCCAGGCCCTGCGTCAGCTTCTTGGACGCGGCCTCGGCGGCGAGCTTCCAGCCCTTCTCGACGCTGGCGCTCTCCTGGTAGATCGGCTTGCCGTCGGCGTCGTAGTACTGCTCGGGGCTGGAGCTGACCACGGCGTTGAACATGGCGCTCGCCGAGTCCATGAAGTAGGTGCCCTCGGGGGCCTTCTTCTTGTACTGCTCGCCGAGGGCGAGGAAGTCCTCCCAGCCGCCCTCGGTCAGCTTCGCCACCTCGGTGCGGTCGGTGGGCAGTCCTGCCTTCTCGAACAGCTCACGGTTGTAGCAGAGGGACATGGGGCCGATGTCGGTGCCCGCGCCGATGACCGCGCCGCTGGGGGCGGTGGCCTGCTTCGCCTTCCACGACACCCACTCGTCCACGGCGATCGTCTTGGAGAGGTCGGCGAAGGAGTCCGCCTTGGTGTCGACGATCTCCTTGATCCGGCCGACCTCGATGCCCTGGACGTCGGCGAGGCCGCTGCCGGAGTTCAGCTGCTGGAGGAGCTTGGGGTAGTAGTTCTTCTCCTCGGCGGTGGTGTCCTCCTTCACCGTGATCTTCGGGTTCAACTCGTGGTACTTCTCGAAGAGCCCGGCCTCCTTGTACCCGAACTGCCCGAAGTCGGCGACGGTCAGGGTGATGTTCCCGTCCGCGTCGGCCCCCTTGTCGGAGTCGGACGAGCCGCCGCATCCGACGAGGAGGAGGGCGGTGACCGTAAGGCCCGTGGTGGCCACGTGGGCGGCTCTTAGGCGTCGACCGGCAACGCTGCGGGTGATGCGCATTCCACTGCTCCTTGTTCCGGGGTGGGTACCGGCGCTGTTCCGCGCTGCACGGCGGAGGGCGTCGGGTGTGGTGCTGGAAGAGGAAGCGCGCGAGACCTTCCCCCAGAGTGGGAGCGCTCCCATGCGCCGTTGCCGGAAGGTTGCTGCCTAAAGGGGGTGGGTGTCAAGAGTTGAAGACGATTCCGTTGCCGAGGGATGTCCGGCGCGCCACGGAGGGGTCCTGAAGCCGCCCTCCCGTCGAGAGGTGAACGGGGGCGGGCCGGGACAGGCGAAGTGCCGGCACATGGAACCCCCGTTGTTTTCTCGCTTATATACCCTTTGACCACCCTGGTCGCCGACACCGGCTCCGGTGAGTGAGACGGGATGGGCGTGCTGCGCGACCATCCCGAACTGGCCCTCTTCCTCTGCCTCGCGGCCGGCTATCTCGTCGGCAAGCTCCGTGTCGGCCCGATCACGCTCGGCGGCATCTGCGGCGCCCTGATCGTGTCGCTGCTGGTCGGCACCCGGCACGTCAGCGTCGACGCCGACGTCGAGACGGTCTCCTTCGGCCTGTTCATCCTCCCGCTCGGCTACATGGCCGGGCCGCAGTTCTGCGCCAACCTCAACCGCGGAAGCCTGCGCTTCTTCACGCTCTGCCTGATCGGACCGGTCTGTGTCCTCGGCATCGCCTACGGGCTCGCCGAGGTCTTCGACCTGGACGTGGGCACGGCGGCCGGCATCCTCGCGGGGGCGGCCACAAAGTCCGCCGTCGTGGGAACGGCGACCGAGGCCATCGGCAAGCTCGTCCACCTGGCCGCCGAACAGGTCAGCCCGCACCTGGGGCACGTGGCCACCGCGTACACGGTCTGCTACTCGTGCGGCCTGATCACCATCGTGTCCGGACGACCTGGACTACCTGCAGATCGGCCACCGCCTGCGGGCGATCTTCGACGCGTACGCGCGGGAGTGGCGGGCCGGCGGCTCCGGACCGTCCGGCGCCCGAGGGACCCGTCGGGCCGGGCGCCGGGAGAGGAACGCGCCCCGGCCGGAGGTGGGGTGGGGTCCGGCCGGGACGCGCGGTGGGGGGCGTGAATGGTCGGGGGCTGCGCTGTGGGGGGCGTGAACGGTCGAGGGGGCTGCGCGCTGGGGGGCGTGAACGGTCGGGGACTGGTGCCGTTGGCGTCGGGCGGGGCGTGCGGGCCACTGGGGGGTGACGTATGAGCACGCTAGCGGCAACGCAACGGGCGAAGAGGGCGTTACGGGCAGCGCCTGACGTTCTTAGGGCGCGCTTAAGGAACACATGGGGGCGGGTTAATGCCGGGGCCCGGGGCCGGCCGCCGCCCGGGTCTCCCCGCGCCGCTGCCGGCCGGCCCGGCGGGCGACCCGGCGGCCGTGTCCGCGCCGGCCGCGCTCGGGACGGCCACCGTTGAGGCCGATCCAGATCCGGACCTCCGCGCCGCCGAGGACGGACCGCCCGATGCGCAGGTCACCGCCGGTGGACTCGGCGACCTGGCGCACGATGTCCAGGCCGAGTCCGGTGGAGCCGACGGCCCCGCTCGCCCCGTCGCGTCCGCTGCCGCCCCGGGCGAGGGCCGCCTCCGGGTCGGGGATCCCCGGGCCGGCGTCGGAGACGAGCACGATGACCGCGTCGCCGCTGTGGTGGACGTCGACGGAGAAGGCGGTGCCCTCGGGGGTGTGGCGGAAGACATTGCCGAGCAACGCGTCGAGGGCGGCGGCCAGTTCGGGCCGGGCCACGGGGATGCGGACCGTACGGTCCACGCCCGCCAGGCGCACCTCGCGGCCCTCGTCCTCCGCGAGGGCCGACCAGAAGCCCATGCGTTCGCGGATCACCTCGGAGGCGTCGCAGCCCGCGCCCGCCTGCCCGCCCTGGGTCTGCGGGCGCTGTTCGCGGGCGGTGCGGATGATCGTGTCGACCTCGTGCTCCAGCTGCTGGACCGCCGCCCGGGTCTGCTCGGCCGCCGGGCCCTCGCCGAGGGAAGCGGCGTTCAGCCGGAGCACGGTGAGCGGGGTGCGCAGCCGGTGCGAGAGGTCGGCGGCCAGTTCGCGCTCGTTGGCCAGGAGCTGGACGACCTGGTCGGCCATGGAGTTGAACGCGACGGCCGCGGAGCGCAGTTCGGTGGGCCCCTCCTCGGGGACCCGGGTGCCGAGGCGGCCCTCCCCCAGGTCCCGGGCGGCGCCCGCGAGCCGCTGGGCGGGCTGCACCATCCGCACGCCGAGCCGGTCGGCCACGGCGACCGAGCCGACGATCAGCGCGACGCCGACGCCCGCCAGCATCAGCCAGGCGGTGGCGACCCCGTGGGAGACCTCGCGCTCGGCGACGAACACCTCGACGACGGCGATGTCCCCGGTGCCCAGCGCGGTCGGCTGGAGGAGCGCGAAGCCGCCGGCGACCTCGCTGACGGAGGCGCGGCCGGCCTTGCGCACGGTCTCCACGTCCGTGGCGGTGGCGCGCCGGGTTCCGATGTCCAAGGGGCCGTCCTCGGCGGGCACATGGACGGCGAGGCGGCCCCGGTCGCCCGCCTCGGTGGACAGGACGGCCCGGGTCAGCTCCTCGCGGTCGGTGGTGATGGAGAGGGTCGGGCCGATCATCGCGGCCTGGCGTTCGGCGTCGGAGAACGCCCGGTCGCCGGCCATCTCCCGGATGACGAGCCCGAGCGGTACGGCGAACGCGATGACGACCATGGCGGTGACCGCCAGAGCGACCTTGACCAGGGCCCACCTCATGCGGGCGGCTCCATGGCCGGGGTGTCGGCTCTCATGCGGGCGGCTCCATGGCCGGGGTGCCGGCGGGGCTCTCGGCCGGGGGCTGGAGCTTCACGCCGACGCCGCGCAGGGTGTGCAGATAGCGCGGGCGGGCGGCGGTCTCTCCGAGCTTGCGGCGGAGCCAGGACAGGTGGACGTCGATGGTCTGGTCGTCGCCGTAGGACTGCTGCCAGACCTCGGCCAGCAGTTCCTTCCGGGCGACGACCACGCCGGGCCGCCCGGCCAGGAAGGTGAGCAGGTCGAATTCGCGGCGGGTCAGGTCGAGTTCGGCCCCGTCCAGCACGGCGCTGCGGCGCAGCGGGTCGATGGAGAGCCCGCCGACGCTGATGACCCTGGGCGGTGGGTTCTCCCCCGCGGCGGCGCGCGAGCGGCGCAGCACCGCGGCCATCCGGGCGGAGAGGTGCTCGACGGAGAACGGCTTCGTCAGGTAGTCGTCGGCGCCGTCGTTGAGCAGCCGGACGATCTCGCTCTCGTCGTCCCGGGCGGTGGCGATGATCACGGGCACGTCGGTGATGGAGCGCAGCATCTTCAGCGCCTCGGCGCCGTCCAGGTCGGGCAGTCCGAGGTCGAGGATGACCACGTCGAAGCGGAAGTGCGCGACCTCGCGCAGCGCTTCCAGCGCGGTGCCCACGCTCCGTACCGTGTGGGCGGCCTCACTGAGGTGCCGGATGAGGGCGGAACGTACGAACTGGTCGTCCTCGACCACGAGCACACTTGCCATGGGCGGCACCGTACGCCATGCCGGCGGGCCCGGTCCCGGCCTCGTCGGAAACCTCCGCAAAGGCCGGAGAAGGGCGGTCGCCAGGGCCCGGGGGAGCCGGGCGCGGGCGGGGTGATGCAGGATGTGCCGGATGCAACGAGGACTCGTACACGCGCTGGCGTGGACGCTCGCCACGGGCGCGGCGGTCACACTCACGTGGTGGGGGGTGCACACGGTTATGACGGGGACGGCGTACGACCCGCCCCGGGCCGTGCCGGTCTCGGTGGGTTCCGGGCCTCCTCGGAGCACCGGGGAGCCGCTCATCTCCTCGACGCACCGGGGGACGCCACCGCCCTCCGCCCCACCGCGCGCCGGCGGCGGCGCGAGCTCCTCGCCACCGGCCGCGCGCCCCTCCCGTACGCCGTCGGCCACGCCGGTGAAGCGGTCCGCCCCGACGCCCAGGGGCGAGGTGAGGAGCTATCGCACCGGCGGCGGGCGGGTCGTGTTCGAGCTGGGCGCCGACGCGGCGAAACTCGTCTCGGCGACGCCCGGACCGGGCTGGTCGATGCGGGTGTGGACGAACGACGCCTGGATCCGGGTGGACTTCAGCGACGGGGGCGGGGAGAGCGGGAGGACGTACTCGGTGTTCTGCACCTGGAACGGGACGCCGCCGAGGGTGCAGGTCGTGAAGCCGTGATCCGGGGCGGCCCCGAGCACGGCTCGGTCGTGCCGGGCGGGTTCGGATCACATGTCGGTCGGCGCTCGGCGGTTGTCCGGCCGCGGGCGGGCCGGTGCTCGACCGGTCAGGGGTTCTCGAAGACGGACGGCGGGGGCGCGGGCGAGGGCTTGGCCGCCAGGTCGGTGACGACGGCCGCGCCGCCGCTGAAGTCGATGAGCGCACGGCCGTGTTCGACGCGGCCGGGGTGCGGGTCGCTCGCCACCCGCCGGGTGAACTCGGCGACCGGGAGCGGCAGGGCCGAGGCGAGCAGCACCGCGTTGCCGAAGCGGCGGCCCCGCCACACCACCGGGTCGGCGGCCAGCGCCAGTTCGGGGAAGACGGCGGCGGCGGTGGCGACCTGGCCGCGCAGGTGGGCGAGCGGGGGGCCGTCGGCGAGGTTGGCCGCGTACCGCCCGTCGGGCTTCAGGACCCGGCGGATCTCGGTGAGGAACTCGGCGGAGGTGAGGTGGGCGGGGGTTCGGGCCCCGCTGAACACGTCCGCGATGACCAGGTCCGCCCAGCCGTCCGGGAACCTGCCGAGCCCTTCGCGGGCGTCGGCCGCCCGGACCCGGACCCGGGCCTGGGGGTCCAGCGGGAGGTGCTCGCGGACGAACCGCACGAGGGGTGCGTCGAGCTCGACGACCTGCTGGGTGGAGCGGGGGCGGGTCGCGGCGGCGTACCGGGCGAGGGTGAACGCGCCTCCGCCCAGATGCAGGACGTGCAGCGGCTGGGGCGGAGGGGCGGCGAGGTCGATGACGTGGCCGAGGCGGCGCTGATAGGCGAAGGAGAGGTGCGCGGGGTCGTCGAGGTCCACGTGGGACTGCGGGGCCCCGTCGATCAGGAGCGTCCAGGCGTGCGGACGCTCCCGGTCGGGTATGAGTTCGGCGAGCCCGCCGCCGACCGCCAGGGAGACCGGTTCCCGCTCGCCCCGGCCGCCGCTCCGGCGCTCCTGGCGGCCCTTGGACTTCGCGCCCGCGGCCTTGTTCCCGCCCCGGTCCGGCGCTCCTCGACGTGCCACGTTCGCTGGTCCTTGCTGGTGGGGGCCCGGGTCGCCGGCCTCGCGGAGGTGTTCCGCCCGTCCGGCCATTATGGGCTCAGCGGCAGTTGTCGGCCGCCTCGATCAGCCGGGCCGCCTGGTCGAGGGCGGCGCGGAGCACGGCCGGATCGGTGACCGGGGCGTCGGCGGCGGGCGGGAGCAGCCAGCCGGAGCCGGCGCCGGGCGGCTCCGCGGGGATGCGCGGCCCGCGGCCGTCGGTCCGCGTACAGGCGCTTCCGGGTACGTCCCAGGCGTCGGCGGTGCCCGGCGGCACGAGGAAGCCGAGGGTGTCGCAGGCGCCGTTGTGCAGGACCGGGCCGACGGCCTCCCGGTCCCCTCGCCGGCGGAGGATGTCGACGGCTTCCAGACCCTGCCGGGCCGGGACCGTGACGACGTCGCAAGACTGGTCCCCCGGCGCCGGGGCGGGGTCCACCGCGGTCGCGGGGGCCGGTGCCGCCTCGGACCCGGTCGCGGGGGCCGTCGCGTTCATCGACATCACAGGCGTCGCATACGTCGAGGTCGTCGGTGTCGTCGGTGTGGTCGGTGTCGTCGGTGTCATCGGTTTTGCAGCGGTCGTCCGTGAGCCGGTCTCCCTGCCGAGATGCAACAAGGGAACCCCTCCTCTCATCGCCGAACGGAGCCACACTCCGTCTCCACATGGACCAACGCCGCGGGTGCGTCAAGGGCTACGGCCCCACACCGCCGCAAAGGGTGGCAGTTCATGGCAGATCACGGGCGATTCGCCCCTTTCGCAGGGAAACGCTCCGTGTGCGTCTCGTCACAGCAGGTACGTTCTTGCTCCGCCGGGGCTCCGGGAATCCAGCGACCCGGCCGCACCAGAGAAGGGGCCGGCCATGGCGTCGACAGCGGCAGTTCCCAACCTCGCCTTCCGGCAGCTGCGCGGACAGCGCTCCGCCGGGGAGTTCGCGGCGGCCGTCCGCAGGGCGGCGCGGGAGATCGGGGAACAGGTCGCGTGCGACGCCCGGTACATCGGGCGCGTGGAGTCCGGGGAGATCCGCTGCCCCAACTACGCCTACGAACGCGTCTTCCTCCACATGTTCCCCGGGACCTCCCTGGCCGACCTCGGGTTCTCGGCCCGCGAGAGCGTACGGGGGCGGGGCGCCCGGGTGGTGTCCGAACCCCCGCCCGCGGCGGCCCGGCCCGCCTCACCCTCCGGACCCGCCCTTCCCCGCCGCGACACCGAAACCGACGACATCCCCGAGGAGAGCGACGTGCTGCGTCGCGTGTTCATGACCAGCGGCACCGCCACGGTGGCGGCCGCTTCCCTGGGCCTGGGCGGGGCGCACGCCTCCGCCGCCCGGGGCTCCGTGCCCGCGCAGCGCCGGGTCGGCGACGCGGAGGTGCACGCCGTCGAGAAGGCCGTACGGCAGATCCGGCTGCTGGACGACCGGCACGGCGCGGACGGGCTCTACCGCCGTGCCGCCCAGCCGCTGCGCGCCGCGTACGAGCTGCTGGACGCCGGGACCACCGCGCGGCGCGCCACCGCGGACCGGCTGCACACGGGCGCGGGCGAGCTGGCCATCTCCGTGGGCTGGCTGGCCCACGACTCGGGCCGCTTCGACGACGCCCGCTCGCACTACGCGGAGGCGCTGGCCACGGCGAGGCTGGCCGGGGACGCGGGGCTGGAGGCGCACGCGTTCTGCAACACCTCGTTCCTGGCCCGGGACGCGGGGCGGCCCCGGGAGGCGGTGCGGGCGGCGGAGGCCGGACAGCGGGCCGCCCGCACACTGGGGTCGCCCCGGCTGCTGGCGCTGCTCGCGCTGCGGGAGGCGGGGGGCCGGGCGGGGCTCGGGGACCGGACGGGGTGCGACCGGGCGATCGGGCGGGCCCGCGCGGCGTTCGACCGGGGGCCGGCGGCGGGCGATCCGGAGTGGATGAGCTTCTTCCGGGAGGCGGAGCTGGAGCTGTTGGAGGCGCAGTGCTGGTCGGCGCTGGGCGACTGGGCCCGGGCGGCGCGGCACGGCCGGCGGGCGACGGTGCTCCAGGACGCGCACTTCACCCGGAACCTGGCGCTGTACCGGGCCCAGCTCACGGGCGACCTGGCCCGCGCGGGCCGGGCGGACGAGGCGGCGGCGACGGGGCACCAGGTGCTGGACCTGCTCACCCGGGTCCAGTCCTCGCGGATCCGGGCGATGCTGGCGGGCGCGGCACGGGCGCTGGAGTCCCGGGCCGGTGCGGCCCCGGTGGCGGACTTCCTGACCCGCCACCAGCGGTCCGGCCCCGGCCGGCCCGGCCCGCCCGGCGTCTGAGGACGGGCCGCGGCGGGGGGGGGGGCCGGGGGGGGGCCCCCGGGCCCCCCCCCCCCGCCCCCCGCGGGCCCCCCCCCCCCCCCCCCCCCCGGGCCCCCGGCCGGGCCCCCCGGCCCCCCCCGCCCCGCCGCCCCCCGGGGGGGCCCCGCGGGGCCGGCGCGCGGCGCCGGGGGGGCGGGGGGGGCGCGGGCGGCGGGGGGGGGGGCGGCCCGCCGCCCCCCCCCCCCCCGCCGCGGCCCGTGAAGGGCACGCGCCCGGCTACCGCTCCAGGTGCCCCGTGTCGTTCCAGCGTTCCACGGCCGGCAGGCCGTACGCCCAGCCCAGGACCGACAGCGACGTCGGCTCCAGGCGCACGCGGGCGCCGAAGGACAGGTCCTCCCCCAGCCACCGCGCGCCCAGCGCCCGCAGGATGTGGCCGTGGGCGAAGACCAGGACGTCCCGGTCCGCCGAGCGGGCCCAGTCGACGATCTCGTCCGCGCGGGCGGTGACGTCGGCGACGGACTCCCCGTCCGGGACCCCGTCGCGCCAGATCAGCCAGTCCGGCCGGTCCGCCTTGATCCGGTCGGGGGTCAGCCCCTCGTACGCCCCGTAGTCCCACTCCATCAGCGCGTCCCACGGCTCGGCCCGCTTGCCGAAGCCCGCGAGTTCGCAGGTCTCGGCCGCCCGGACGAGCGGGCTGGTGCGGACCTCGACCCCGGGGAGCCCCGCCCAGGGCGCCCGGTGCAGCCGCTCGCCGAGCAGCTTCGCGCCCTCGCGCCCGGTGTCCAGGAGCGGGATGTCCGTCCTGCCGGTGTGGTTGCCCCGGACCGACCACTGGGTCTGGCCGTGCCGGGCGAGCAGGATGCGCGGTGCCATGAAGGCTCTCCCTGGAACGCTGGTGCTGGGCCGTCCATCATCCCGCACCGGTCCCGCGAGCAACCTCCCGGGCCGCAGGGGCGTCCCTTTCTGAGCAGTCGCCCGCCGCCGCCCGGACCCGGGCGGGGGCGGCTGCCTGCGAGGTGTCCGGAAGGGGACACCCCGGGGGAAGCCGGTGGCACAGTGCCGCCGTACGGTTGAACGCCCGTCGTCGACCGCGTGAACATGGGGAGAGCCACCGGATGCCGCACGCCACCGCGCCACCCGCGACCGGTCATCGGCCCCGCTGGGGGACGGAACTGCCACTGATCGCGGTGGTGTACGCACTGTATTCGGCGGGCCGGCTCCTGGTGCGCGGCGACGAGTCGACGGCGGTCGACCACGGCCTGGGAATCCTGCGGCTGGAGCAGGCCCTGCACCTCAACGCCGAACATCCGCTGAACCGTCTCTTCACCAGCACCCCGTCGCTCGGGATACCCGCCGACTTCGCGTACGCGTCCCTGCACTACCTGGTCACCCCGGCCGTCCTGATCTGGATGTTCCGGCGCAGACCGGCGGCGTACCGGGCGGCCCGGGCCTGGCTGATGAACTCCACGCTGCTGGGGCTGGCCGGCTTCTCGCTGATGCCGACCTGTCCGCCCCGGCTGCTGGACGCGAGCCACGGCTTCGTCGACACGATGGCGCAGTACAGCGGTTACGGCTGGTGGGGCGCGGGGGCGAGCGCCCCGCGCGGGCTGAGCGGGATGACCAACCAGTACGCGGCGATGCCGAGCCTGCACGTCGGCTGGTCGCTCTGGTGCGGGGTGCTGCTGTGGCGGCACGGCCGCCACCCCCTCGTACGGGCGGCGGGCGTCGCCTATCCGCTGATCACCACGATCGTCGTGATGGGCACCGCCAACCACTACTTCCTGGACGCCGTCGCGGGTGCCGCGGTGATGGGGGCCGGAGCCCTGCTGGTCCGGCCCGTCGTGCGCCTGGCCGACCGGGTCAAGGCGTGGGGCGGGGCCCGCTTCACCGGGCCGGCCGCCGTCCTGTTCGCGGGCCGCGACGGAGGCCGGCGGAGCCCCGTCGTCGAGTCCGTCTCCGTCACGGCGCCCCCGAATGTCAGTACCGGATGCAAGACTTCCCCGGGTGAGCGAATCCCCGGCCAGCGGACCACCTCCGCAGATCCCCCCGGCACGGCAGTCGGCGGCACAGCCGGCGACGCGGACGACCCGGCCGCGAGCGACGACGCTCCGGCAGCGGCTCGCTGAGCTGCGCGGTCCCTCCGTCGCACCGCACCCTCTCGACGCCCGGGCCCTCGCCGCCCTGGCCGCCAACCCCGGCTGCAAACGGCGGGCCCTGCTCGACGGAGCCGGGGTCGACAAGGGCGTGCTGGCCACCGCTCTCGGCTCCCCCGCGCCCTTCGGGCAGTCCCAGTTCGCCTTCATGCGGGGCAACGCCTTCGAGGCGAAGGTCAAGGCCGACGGCGGCGCCGAGCTGCTGCGCCTGCTGTACGAACGGCTCGGCGGCGGCGCCCCGCCCCCGGCCGGGGACACTGCCGCCCCCGATCTGAGCGCCGCCGGTCCCGAGGGCCGGGCCGCGCGCACCGCGCTCGCGCTGCGGGAGGCCACGGCCGCCGGCGGCTGGACCCTGCTGGACCACCCGATGCTGGCCCTGGAGGTGGCGGGCTCCCCCGCCTATCTGGAGCCCGACGCGGTCGTGGTGCACCCCGACGGCCGGTGGACGGTGGTCGAGATCAAGTCGTTTCCCATGATCGACGCGTCGGCCGACCCGTCGAAGGTCGGCGCCGCCGCCCGGCAGTCCGCGGTGTACGTGCTGGCGCTGGAGCGGGTCGCCGCGGTGACCGAGGGCGCGGAGGTCGGGCACCGGGTGCTGCTCGTCTGCCCCAAGGACTTCTCGAACCTGCCGACCGCCTCCGTCGTGGACGTACGCAAGCAGCGCGCGGTGACCCGCCGGCAGCTGACCCGGCTGACGCGCGTCGAGGACATCGCGGCGGCGCTGCCGGAGGGGACGACGTTCGATCCGGCGTGCCCGCCCGAGGAGCTGGACGCCGCCGTGGAGGCGGTGCCCCCGGCCTACGCCCCGGAGTGCCTGGCCGCCTGCGAGCTGGCCTTCCACTGCCGGGCGAAGTCCCGGGCCGAGGGGGCTGTGGAGGCGCTGGGGCGCGGTGTCCGCGGTGAGCTGGGCGGACTGACCACGGTGGCCGGGGTGCTGGCCGCCGCCGCGGGCAAGGAGGGCGACCCCGCCGATCCGACGGTCGCCGCGCTGCGCCGGGCCGCCGCCCTGCGCGCCGAGGCGCTGGAGGGCGCCTCCGTGCTGCGCGCCGGGGCTCAGGAAGGCGCCGCCGCATGTCGCTGATCACCACCCTGGCCCGGCTGGAGGCCGTCGACTCCGGCCGCGCCCAGCCGCTGGCGACCGTCCGGCACCGTCATCTCACCGACCGGCCGCTCGTGCTGGTGCCGCTGACCACCGCCGGCGAGGCCGGAGCCCCGCTCGGGGCGCTGGTCGGCACGGACCGGGAGGCGCCCCGGCTGCTGGCCGTCGCCCAGCCGCGCGACCGGGACCTGCGGTTCGCGTTCCTGGCCGAGCTGGCGGAGGCGGTCCTGCCGCACATCGAGGCGTACGCGGACGTCGTCGAGCCCGCCGAGCGCAATGAGCTCGACCCGGCGACCGGCAAGAAGACCAGGGTCGAGGTCGAGCTGTGCACGGACGCCGCCCAGCTGATCGTGCCGAGCCGGGCGGGCGTCGAGTTCGTCCGGCTGCTGGGCCGGTCCATGCGGTTCCGCCGCACCGCCGAGGACGATCCGGACACCCCCTACCCGGCCCCGGCCCGGGTCCCCCTGCTCGGCCGCTGGCTGACGCACTACGGGGAGCGGGCCCGGGTGCCCGGCTCCGCGCTGCTGCCGGCCGCCACGGACCTGCTGAACCGGCACTGGGCGACCGGGCAGAGCAGCCTGGAGGACCAGCACCTGGGCGCGCTGCTGGCCTGGATCGACCCGCCGGCCGGCTCCTCGGGGGCCGAGGCCGCGCTCCGGGCCGAGCTGGCCCGGGACGGGGACGGGCAGCTGCTGTGCCCGCCCGCGGGTCCGGCCACCGATCCGGACTTCGACAACCGGCTCCTCGCCCCGGCCATCGAGCGGTACGACCGGGCCCGCACGGCGCTCGCGTCCGCCGAGGACGGCCTCGCCGCGGACGCCCGCCTCGGTGAGCTGAGCGGCGCCGAGCGGGAGATCCGCGCCCTGCTGGCGCGGGTCATGCTGCCGACCTGGGACGCGGTCTGGCGGACTCTCGACCTGCTGCGGGAGCTGCCGGAGGGGTCCCGGGCCGAGGACCGGTGGACCCGGGACCGGTGGTCCTTCACCGCGCACCGGGACCGGGTGCGCTCGGGCGAGCCGCCGCAGCCGCGCCGCGACGACGCGGTGACGGCGGCCCAGAAGCTGGCTTCCCGGGAGGCCGCCCAGGCCCAGCTGGAGGCGCAGGAGGCGCTGGACGATCCGCTGGTGCTGGCGGGACGGCGGCTCGCGGGCGAGGCGTTCCTCGCCACGGTGTCCGAGGTGGAGATGACGTACACGGAGTCCAAACGGCCCTCCCCGCGCCCGCTGGTCACCGTCCGCACGGACGAGCGGCCGCACCTGGACGAGCGGACGAAGGTCTACCGCTCGCTGGAGGGCAAGCCGCAGACGGCGGAGTTCGTGCGGTACGCGGAGGGGCCCCCTGCCGACGACGGCGAGATCCCGCTGGTGCTGCGGATTCTGGACCGGATGGGGCGGGGCAGGGAGCCCGCGCCCGGTTCGGTTCCGGAGCCCGGCGAGCGGATCGCCTGGACCCTGTTCGAGCACGACCAGCGCGGCGGCCCGAAGCTGCCGGACCCGGAGGACACGCCGTGGACCCACGGCGGACCGCCGGGCGCGGACGCCGCCACGCGCGCGGAGCGACCCGACCCCGTCACCCCGGAGGACCTGCTGCGATGACCGCCGACCGGAAGGGCCTGCTGTGAGGACCGTCTTCGATCCGGGCGCGGAGGCGGCGCGGGCGACCGGCGCGATCCTCGACGACACGCTGCGCGGCAGTGCGCGGGGCGTCGTCGTGGACTCGCCCCCGGGCGCCGGGAAGTCGACGCTGGTGGTCCGGGCGGCCCTGGAGCTGGCCGCCGCCGGGCGTCCGCTGATGGTGATCGCGCAGACCAACGCCCAGGTCGACGACCTGGTGGTGCGGCTGGCGGAGAAGGACCCGGAGCTGCCGGTGGGGCGGCTGCACAGCAGTGACTCCGACCCGTACGACAAGGTGCTGGACGGGCTCGGCAACGTGGCCAAGTCGGCGAAGGCGGCGGAGCTGGCCGGGCTCGACGTGGTGATCTCGACGGCCGCCAAGTGGGCGCACGTGAAGAACGTGGAGCCGTGGGGCCACGCGATCGTCGACGAGGCGTACCAGATGCGCTCGGACGCACTGCTGGCCGTGGCGGGGCTGTTCGAGCGGGCGCTGTTCGTCGGGGACCCGGGCCAGCTGGACCCGTTCTCGATCGTGGGCGCCGACCAGTGGGCGGGGCTGAGCTACGACCCGTCGGCGAGCGCGGTGTCCACCCTGCTGGCGCACAATCCGGAGCTGCCGCAGCACCGGCTGCCGGTGTCGTGGCGGCTCCCGGCGTCGGCGGCCCCCCTGGTGTCGGACGCGTTCTACCCGTACACGCCCTTCCGCAGCGGTACGGACCACGGGGACCGGAAGCTCTCCTTCGGGGTGGCGTCGGACGGGTCGGGGCCGGACCGGGTGCTGGACGAGGCGGCCGAGTCCGGGTGGGGGCTCCTGGAGCTGCCGGCCCGGCACACCCCGCGCACCGACCCCGAGGCGGTACGGGCGGTGGCGCTGGTCGTCCGGCGGCTGCTGGACCGGGGCGGGGTCGCGACGAGCGAGCGGGCCGAGGAGCCGGTGCCGGTGACGCCGGACCGGGTGGCGGTCGGCACGGCCCACCGGGACCAGGCGGCGGCGGTGCGGGCGGCCCTCACGGAGCTGGGCGTCACCGGCGTCGCGGTGGACACGGCCAACCGCCTCCAGGGCCGCGAGTTCGACGTCACGGTGGTGCTGCACCCGCTGTCGGGCCGGCCCGACGCCACGGCCTTCCACCTGGAGACGGGCCGGCTGTGCGTGCTGGCATCGCGGCACCGGCACGCCTGCGTGGTGGTGTGCCGGGAGGGGGTCGCGGAGCTGCTGGACGAGCACCCGTCCACGGAGCCGGTCCAGTTGGGCGTCACGGTGAAGTTCCCCGACGGCTGGGAGGCGAACCACGCGGTCCTGGCCCACCTCGCGGAACGACGGGTGCGGTGGCGGCCCTGAGCCGGGGCCCTGAGCCGGGGGAAGACCCCGAGCCATGGAGCGGTCCCGGACCCCGGGGAGGCCCCGAGCTCTCGGCGAGGTCCGGCCGAGCCGGCCGGGCCTCCGGGGCGGGGCCGCGTCCCGGGCGGGCGCAGGGCCCGGAGCGGGGGAGCGCCGTCGCGCCCCCGCCGCACGCCCCGGCCCCCTTGCGGGGGGCTGGGACAATGGAGGGTGGCCGTCCGGGTCTTCCGGTCACGGGCCGCCCGAGGGAGGAACACCACATGACACAGTCCGAGCGGAACGAACGGCAGCGGCTGCGCCCCGCGCCGCTGCTCTTCGAGCCGTCTCAGGCCACGGCCGATCCGGAGCACTTCTTCGACCTGGAGTCACTGGAGGATCCCCGTGAGCTGCTGGCCCGCGCGACCGAGCTGACGCAGGCGTTCCGGGCGGCGACGGACCGGTCGGTGGAGTTCCAGGCGATGGCGGCGGCCCAGCTCGCCGATCCGCGCCGGTTCGACCGGCTGACCGCGGCGGACGTCGCGGAACGCGCGGAGTGGACCGAGGACTACGCGAAGAAGATGATCGAGTTCGGCCGCTCCCTGCTGGACGCGCCCGGAGCCTGACGCCGGGGCGCTTCCCGGGCCGGGCGGGCGCTCCGAGGACCCGCCGCCGGTGAGGCGCGGGGGCGGGCGGGGCGCAGAGGTGAGGTGTGGCACTGAGGGCCAGGTGTGGCGCCGGGGGCCAGGTGGGGCGCCGGGCGCAGGCGGGGCGCGGGCGGTGGCCGGGGCGGGCGGGGTCCGCCAGGCCGGGGGTCAGGTCCCGTGGCATATTCCGGCGGGCAAGATACGCCTCCCCCTCCCGTCCTGTCCCGGTTTCCGGCAACTCTCGGAACTAGTTCCGTCACTCCGGGTAGACCTTGCTTCATGAGCGCATGGCTGAAAGACGAAACGACCCTGCGGACCGGTACCGCCCCGCACCACGGCGTCGACATCTTCGCCCTGCTGCGGGACCAGTCCGGGCCCCAGGCCACCCAGGTCACGGCCGCCGGCGCCGCCTGGCTGGCGGGAGCCACCCCCTACCCGCGCAGCACGCTCGCCCAGTGGGAGGAGCGGCCCGCGGCGCCGGGGGTGCTCCCCTGCGGTTCCGCGTTCGACGTCGTGAACGTGCCGGCGCTGTTCGGCCGGCGGATGCTGGAGCAGCTCTGGGCCGAGGGGCCCGGCTCCGGTCCGGTCGCCACCCACCGGGGCCGGATGCTCCTGTTCGCCGCCCCCGGGACGGCCCAGCGGCTGCCCTCGCTGCTCGCCTGGGAGGAGTGGGGGTCCACCGGTTCCACAGGCTCTGAGGGCTCCGAGGGCTGCGGGGAGCAGCGCGGTACGGTGCCGCCCCTGCTCTGCCACGGCACCGGCGACGCCGTGACCGTACCGCCGCTGACCTGCACGGCTTCCGACAGCGGGCCGCGCTGGGTGGTCGCCCCCGATACCCGCGGTCCGTGGCTGCCCGGTCCGGATGTGCTGCTCTGGGCGTGTGTGCGGGTGAGCCGGTCCATGTCCTCCCGGGCCGCGCATTCGATTTTTCCCGGGGCCGATCAGGATGCTAATGTCTACGACGTCAGCAGGCGCCGTTAGCTCAGTTGGTTAGAGCAGCTGACTCTTAATCAGCGGGTCCGGGGTTCGAGTCCCTGACGGCGCACAGACGGAAGAAGCCCCTCGCGGAAGCGGGGGGCTTCTTCGTGTGCCGGGTGCTCTGCGGTGCCGTCGCGGGTCCGCCGGGCGCGGGGCCGGCGGAGCGCGGTCAGACCCCGGTGGTGATCCGGACGGTCCAGGAGCCGGACGGGGTCCGGTCGGCGACCTCGACGCGGGTGCCGTCGCCCGGCACGGTGAAGGTCTCCCCGACCTCCAGCGGGGCGTCGGCCAGCGGTGGGTAGACCGAGCGGTCCCAGCAGGCCCCGGTGTCCGGGTGGGTGTCGACCACCTCGACGGGCCCGCCGCCGGAGGCCGTCTCGCTGCGGATGCGGTAGATCAGGATGCCCTCGGAGCAGGTCCCCCGGTCGTTCCCGGTGGCGCTGCGGGCCTCGATGCCCAGGGCGCTGCGGGCGCCGGTGCGGACGACGGCAAGCCGGGTTCCGATCGATCCGCCGGGCACGGGGGCGGCGGCGACCGGTTCCAGGGTGAGGTCGGCCGAGCCCCGCACGCAGACGACCTGGCGTCCGCCGAGCCAGCCGAGCTTCCACTTGTGCCAGCCGAACAGGTCCGGGGCGAGTCCGAACTGGCTGCCCATGACGTCCCAGTCGCCCACGTGGGTGTCCCAGTCGCCCTTGCCGTCGACGGGCCGGTGGTAGAGGTCGGCGAGGTCGAAGACGTGCCCGGTCTCGTGGGCGAGGACGTTGCGGTCGGGCGGGTGCTGTTCGAAGACCGTGACGACACGCCGGATGTCGCTGCCGTCGGCGCGCAGCGGCCGGTCGAAGTTGACGACCTTGGTGGCGTCGGAGTCGACGCCCGGGGCCTCCGGGTCGGCCACCAGGTAGACCACGTCGTACCGGGAGAAGTCCACCTCCGGGTCGGCGGCGGCGATGGCGTCGCGCAGGTAGGCGGTGCGCCGCCCGGCGTCCCAGTCCCGCTCTATGCCGTACCAGGTGGAGTCGCGCGGCATCCGCGTCCAGGTCCGCTGCGGATGGGGGCGCAGGGTGAACCGGCCATAACTGGCGCGCTCGAAGAAGCGGGTGGTGGCGGGGAAGTGGTCGGCCGTGAGCACCTCGGGACTGAGCGCGGGTTCGGAGTCCGGGAAGGACAGGAAGACCATGACCGCGTCGAGGCCCCGGTCGGGACGCGGGTAGGCCGTGTTCCAGCTGTCCAGGCCGAGCGAGTGGTGCGCCGCCGTGCGGGGCAGGGCGCAGGAGGCGGCGTCCCCCGCCGCGGCGGCGGCGGGGCCCGCGACGAGGGACATGGCGGCGAGCGCCAGGAGGGAGGTGGCGGCGGCGGCCAGACTGCGCAGGGGCGGCCGCTCCGCTCCCCCGGGTCCGCGACGGCACGGCACATCGACCTCCGGGTGGGGAACACGGTCCATCCCGTCCACCCTGTGCCGCTTCATGGCGCTATGCCCTGTTGTGCTGCCCCACACGGGTCAGCGGCCGAAACTCTCGCCACACCTTCACGGAACGTGACCATGGGCTGGTCCAGCCACCCAACGCAACAGATCCGCACAGAAATGATCAGGCCCGGGCAAAGCGGAATGGCTGCCCCCGCTCCGTCGCGGACCCGTGCGGTGGCCCGGACCGGACGGCGAGCTGGAACGGCCGACGCGGCACCCTCTATGCTTCACCACGCTTTCCCGCGTGGAACGGGCCCTTCAACGGGACCGCCACCCGGTGCCTGTCCGACCCCACCAGTTCACGACGACCTTCACAGCGGGAGCGAGCGGTGAGCGGAACCTCCGAAGGGCCGAGCGCCCCGGCAGGCACGGCCCCGGGCGCGCCCTCCGCGCCGGTCACGGAGCGTCATGCGGCGGCGGTGGACCCGCCGCCCGCGGCCCCGGACCCCCCGGCTCCGGACCGGATGGCACCGGACCCGGCGTCCCCGGCTCCGGCCCCCTGGGGCGGCCCCACCGCCGCCGAGCTGCGCGACTACCGGGCCGCCTTCAACGCCGCCACGCTGCCCATGGGCGTCGTC
Source organism: Streptomyces sp. NPDC091649 (assembly GCF_044756785.1). Lineage (NCBI taxonomy): Bacteria > Bacillati > Actinomycetota > Actinomycetes > Kitasatosporales > Streptomycetaceae > Streptomyces > Streptomyces sp. NPDC091649. The sequence goes on from NZ_JBIVTR010000002.1 coordinate 454,096, forward strand.
GACGGCCGGGGCCATGTCGTACGCGCCAACGAGGCGCTCGGCGGGCTGCTGGGCGCCCCGGTGGCCGTCCTCGCCGGGCGGCAGGCGTGCGAGCTCCTCGACCTGGCCTCCGACGACCGCACCTGGCACGCCTATCGCGAGGTGCTGCTGGGCCGCCGTTCGCGGTTCCGCTGCACGCGCCGCCTCAAGCACCCCGACGGGCACTCCCTGTGGGCCGAGATCACCGTCGTGCCGATGACCGGCGCCTCGGCGTCCGAGCCCGCCCGGGTCCTGCTGACGGTCGCGGACGTCAGCGACCGGCGCGAGCTCCAGGAACGGCTGCGCCACCTCCAGATGCACGACCCGGTCACCCGGCTGCCCAACCGGACGCTGTTCTTCGAGCGCCTCGCCTCGGCGCTGGAGATCCCGCCGTACCAGGACGATTCCCTGCCGCCCCGGCAGCACGCCCGGATCGGGCTCTGCTATCTGGACCTGGACGGCTTCAAGGCGATCAACGACACCCTGGGGCACCGGACCGGGGACCGGCTGCTGGCCGCCGTCGCCGCGCGGCTCACCGACTGCGCCGAGAGCGACGCCTCCTCCAACCCCGGCGGCAGCCGGCTCGTGGCACGCCTGGGCGGCGACGAGTTCGCGATCCTGGTCGAGGACTCGGCCGGCACGCGGGAGCTCACCGAGCTGGCCCGCTCGGTCCTCGCCGCGCTCCAGCAGCCCTTCGACCTCGCCGGGCAGCGGCTCTCGGTCTCCGCGTCGATCGGGGTGGTCGAGCGGGCCGCGGCGGGCACCTCGCCCACCGGGCTGATGCAGGCCGCCGACACCACGCTGTACTGGGCGAAGGCGGACGGCAAGGCCCGCTGGACCCTGTTCGACCCCGAGCGCAACGCCCACCGCATGACCCGGCAGTCCCTCTCCTCCACCCTGCGGCCCGCCGTGGAGCGCGGTGAGTTCACGCTGGAGTACCAGCCGCTGGTCGGGATGGCGGACGGGGTGCTGCGCGGCGTCGAGGCGCTGGTGCGCTGGAACCATCCGCAGTTCGGCGTGCTGCCGCCGAATCGGTTCGTCCAGATCGCCGAGGAGGACGGTTCGATCGTCCAGCTCGGCCGGTGGGTGCTGCGCACCGCGTGCCGGCAGGCGCGGCGCTGGCAGCTGGACCACCCGGACGAGCCGCCGCTGTTCATCAGCGTCAACGTCGCCGTACGCCAGGTCTGGGACTCCGACCTGGTCGCCGACGTGGCGCAGATCCTGGCCGAGACGGCACTCGCGCCCGCGCTGCTCCAGCTGGAGCTGACGGAGTCGGCGGTGATGGGGTCGGGCGGCCGGCCGCTGCGGGCGCTCCAGGCGCTGAGCGACATGGGCGTACGGATCGCCATCGACGACTTCGGGACCGGGTACTCGAACCTCGCCTACCTCAGCCGGCTGCCCGTCTCCGTACTGAAGCTGGACGGGGCGTTCGTGAAGGGCTTCCGGTACGAGGACGGTACGCATCCGAGCCCGGCCGACGAGACGATCGTGGAGGCCATGGTGCAGCTGGCGCACCGCCTGGGCCTGACCGTCACCGCGGAGTGCGTGGAGACGGCCGGGCAGGCGGAACGGCTGCGCCGGATCGGGTGTGACACCGGTCAGGGGTGGCTGTACTCCCGGGCCGTGGCGCCGGAGCAGATCGCCGGACTGATCGGGTCCCGGCCGCTGGAGGGGTGACGCCCTGCCGCCCGCCGGAGCCCGGCAGGCGGCGGTCCGACGGCCGGCCCTACGGGGCCGCGGGCAGGCCGTAGGCGTCCGCGATCAGCTCGTAGCTGCGCAGCCGCGCCTCGCCGCCGTGCGCGTTGGCGGTGATCATCAGCTCGTCGGCTCCGGTGCGCTCGGCCAGGTCGTCGAGGCCGCTCCGGACCGTCTCGGCGGTGCCGTGGACGACGTTGGCGAGCCAGCCGTCGACGAACTCCCGCTCCATCGGGGAGAAGTCGTACGCCGCCGCCTCCTCCGGGCTCGGGATCAGCCCCGGGCGGCCGGTGCGCAGCCGGACCATGGACAGGGCGCCGGTCAGCACCTGGCGGCGCGCCTCGCGCTCGTCGTCGGCGGCCAGCGCCGAGACCCCGATCAGGGCGTACGGGGCGTCCAGCAGGGCGGAGGGCCGGAAGGACTCGCGGTACAGGTCGAGCGCGGGAATGGTGTTCTGCGCCGAGAAGTGGTGCGCGAAGGCGAACGGCAGCCCGAGCGTCCCGGCCAGCCGTGCGCTGAATCCGGAGGAGCCCAGCAGCCAGACGGGCGGGCGGTGGGCGGACTGGACGCCGCCGGGGGAGGTCGCCTGGACCGGACCCGGCACGGCGTGGATACGGGCGTACGGGTGCCCGTCGGGGAAGTCGTCGTCCAGGAAGCGGATCAGCTCGGCGAGCTGCTGCGGGAAGTCTTCCGCGCCCTCGTTGAGCCGGTCGCTGCGCCGCAGGGCCGCCGCCGTCGCCCCGTCGGTGCCGGGGGCCCGGCCGAGGCCGAGGTCGACCCGGCCCGGGGCCATGGCCTCCAGGGTGCCGAACTGTTCGGCGATCACGAGCGGCGCGTGGTTGGGCAGCATCACGCCGCCGGAACCGAGCCGGATGCGCTCGGTGTGGGCGGCGATGTGCGCCAGGATCACGGCCGGGGAGGACGAGGCGACCCCGGGCATGGAGTGGTGCTCGGCCACCCAGAAGCGGTGGAAGCCGCGGCTCTCGGTGAGCTTGGCGATGTCCACGCTGGTGCGCAGGGCCTGGGTCGCGGTGCGGCCCTGCCCCACGGTGACCAGATCGAGGACGGACAGCGGAACGGTGGCCGTTCCGGCCGCGACGCCCCGGATCCCGTCCTCGTCGGCCGCTCCGCCCCTCTGTTCGCTGCGGGTCTCGTCGCCTCGGATCTCGTCCACGTGTCGGCCTCTCCCGGTGCTGCTGTCGTACGTCTGCGTATCGGAAGGTTCTAACAGGAGGACGACTCCGCTTATTCCCCGGGGGTCGGCGCCGAGTCACCCGGGCCGGCCGGCGGGCGCTACTCCCGCACCTCGATGCCCTTCGGCTCCAGCGACCTCAGCACCGGCTCGCGCGTGGCGAACAGGGTGCCGAGGGCGGGGGCCCAGGTCCGGCGGTCGGTGAGGCGCAGCCCTTCCCACACCGTGACCTGGTTCGCCGTGAGGACGGGTTTGGCGAGCAGCTCCTCCAGCTCGGGGACGTACGCGGCGGTGTGCAGGGAGGTGTCCGGGATCAGCACCGCCTCGGCGTCCGGATGGTCGGCCTCCTGTGCCAGCCGCTTCACCTGATCGGGGGTCCAGGACCCGGCCTCGGCCGACGAGGCGGCCCCGCCGGACGCGGCGGCCACCACCTCGACGCCCGCCGCAGCCAGGAACTCCGCGAAGAGCCCGGTGACGTCCTCGGGGTAGGGGGCGGCGACCGCGACCCGGCCGGCCCCCAGCTCCCGCACGGCGTGGCCGAAGCCGATGGAGGTACTGGAGGCGGGCAGGCCGGCGGTCCGGGCGAGCGTGGCGATCTGCTCGTGGGCGCCCTCCCAGCCCAGCCCGAAGCTCCCGGCGCTGGACGCCCAGAGCAGCGCCTCGGCCCCGGCGAGGCGCAGCTCCTCGACACCCTCGGCGAGCCGGGCGGCGGCGCCCTGCTCGCGCAGCGCGTCGGCGCGGTAGGCGTCCTCGCCGGTCCCGGTGGAGAACAGGGGCAGCCGGATGTCGGTGTCGAGCAGGATCTCGGTCCGTGGGAAGTCGTCCTCGGCGGCGTTGCCCGGGTAGAGAAGTCCTACGGTCGTCATGTCCACCCTCCAGTGCGTCGACGGGTCGCCGTCGGGCGGGCGGCCCCGCTACGGGATCGGTCGCCGCGCGGCGGGTCCCGCGAGGGGATCCCGGCGGCCGTCGAGAGGCTCCGGCGGCCATGACCGCGCGACCGGTCACTCCTGCCCCGGCTTGTTCCCAGTATTCCCCCAGCGGGCCCGCGGCGTCGGGCGCACGGCCGGGCGTCGTTGACGGAGGCGGGCCCTGCTGCGAGCGTGGGCGGTCCCACCGCCGTTCCCCGTGTCCGCACCGCTGCCGGAGGGCCGACCCGCGATGCCCCGCCCCGTCCTGCTCGTCCTCGACGCCGAGCCGCCCCCGCGCCTGGGCCGGCTGACGGGCCGGGCGGACGTGCGGTACGCGGACGCCGCCACGCTCGCCGAGCGGCTTCCGGCCGCCGATGTGCTGCTGGTGTGGGACACCGCGTCCGACGCGGTACGGAAGACCTGGCCGGGTCCCGGGCCGCGGCCGCGGTGGGTGCACACGGCGAGCGCGGGCGTGGACCGGCTGCTCTGCCCGGAGCTGGTCGCCTCCGACACCGTCCTCACCAACGCGCGGGGCGTCTTCGAGCGGCCGGTCGCCGAGTACGTGGCGGGGGTGGTGCTGGCATGCGCCAAGGACCTCCCCGGCACTCTGGAGGCCCAGCGGCTGCGGCACTGGCGCCACCGGGAGGTGCCGCGGGTCGCCGGATCGCGCGCGGTCGTGGTCGGCGCGGGGCCGGTCGGCCGGGAGGTCACCCGGCTGCTGCACGGTCTGGGGGTCACGGTGGCGCTGGTGGGCCGGACCGCACGGCGCACCATTCACGGGGCGGCGGATCTGGACCGGCTGGCGGCGCGGGCGGACTGGGTGATCGCGGCGGCCCCGCTGACCGACGCGACGCGCGGGATGTTCGACAGCCGGTTCTTCGGCCTGCTCCAGCCGTCGGCGCGGTTCGTCAACGTGGGGCACGCGGCGACCGTGGTCGAGGCCGACCTCGTGGACGCGCTGGACCGCCGCTGGCTCGCGGGCGCCGCGCTCGACGTGTTCGAGGACGAACCGCTGGGCCCGGAGAGCCCGTTGTGGGGGGTTCCGGGTCTGCTGGTCTCGCCGCACCTGAGCGGGGCCGCGGTGGGCCGGCACGACCGGCTGAGCGAGCAGTTCGTCGAGCTGTACGAACAGCGAGCGCGGGGCGAGCCGTTGCCGAACGTGGTCGACAAGGAACGCGGATACGTCCCGTCCCCCGACCTCTCCGAGGACACCGGCCGGCCCGCCGGCCCGGACCGGCGGGTCAACGGGTCAGCGGAGCCGCCCGGGTGACGAACGCCTCGATCGCCCCCCTCGCCGCGGCGTCCAGCGCGTCCCGCCCGTCCCGGTCCCGCGCGGTCGAGATGTCGCGCGTACACCGGTACGCCTCGTCGGCGGCGCGGACCACCTCCTGGTCGTCCGTGAGCAGCTTGACCCGGTAGAGCGTGTTCCGGGCCGCCGTCCGCAGCCGGTGCGCCTCGTCGCGCGCCTCGATGAAGGCTTCTCCCCCGGGGTCCTGCTGCATCCGGTACCAGCGGCCGGCCTGGCCGTGGCGGTAGTCCTCCGTGGCCGCGGCGAACGCACCGTAGGTGGCCGTACGCTCCTGCCGGAGCGCTTCGGACCGGGCGAACCGCTCACTGCGCACGGCCGCGAGGCGCTGGAAGAGGTGCGTGACCACAGCGCCCATGAGCGTGCCGCCGACCGCCACGACGCTTGTCCATATGGATCCCATGGCAGCAGCTGATCACAGAAGCGGCTGACGTGCTGTCATAAACCTGCCACGGACGGGGAATACGCTCCGCACATCCCTGGTCGCACTGCGCTCCCCTCCGGGCACGGGAAGGTCACCTTCCGGCCACTGTTGGGTTACATGACCCCGGCTCCCTGCATAGACGTACGGGATCGGGCAGGGGGTCACTCTGTCCGGACTGTTCGACCTCCAGGAGATTGCGAACCATGGCTGAATTCCCGAACCTGTCCCGCCGGGGTTTCCTCAACGGATCGGCGGCCGTGGGCGGCCTCCTCGTCGTTCCCGGCCTGCTCACCGCGTGCAGCAAGACCGACTCCGACTCCGCGACCGGCGAGGGCGCCCTGGACAAGCTCCGCAAGCAGGGCTTCGTACGGGTGGCGTACGCCAACGAGGCCCCCTACGGGTACCTGGAGGGCAACGAGCTCAAGGGCGAGGCCCCGACGCTGCACCGCGAGATCTTCAAGGCGCTCGGCGTGGACGAGCTGAAGCCGACGCTCTCCGAGTGGGACGGGCTGATCCCGGGTCTCCAGGCCGGGAAGTACGACGTGGTCAGCGCGGGCATGGCCATCACCCCGGAGCGCTGCGCCAACGCGATCTTCTCCGAACCGGAGTTCATCTCGCCGACCGCGCTCATGGTGAAGAAGGGCAACCCGAAGAAGCTCACCGACCTGGCCTCCGTGAAGGAGTCGGGGATCACCGTCGGCGTCATGTCGGGCGCGGTGGAGGGCTCGTACGCCAAGGGCGCGGGCATACCCGAGGACAGGATCAAGACGCTCCAGAAGCCGCAGGACGGGGCCGACGCCGTCAAGGGCGGCCGGATCGACGCCTTCCTGCTCACCGGCATCTCGCTGCGCTGGCTGGCGAAGACCAACCAGGACACCGAGGTCACCGAGGCGTTCGTGCCGAAGCTGGACGGCAAGGAGCAGTTCTCGCCCGGCGGCGCGGTGTTCCGCAAGGGCAACGAGGACCTGCGGGACTCCTTCAACCGCGAGCTGAAGAAGATCGTGTCGGACCGCTCCCGCTATGTGCAGCTGCTGGAGCCGTACGGGTTCGGGGAGACGGAGATCCCGCCCGCCGATCTGAAGACCGCGGAACTGTGCAAGGGCTGACGGGGCGGGCGGGCGCGCACGCATGAATGACTTCTTCTCCACATTCGTGGATGAACTACCCCAGATCCGTGCGGCTCTGCGGGTGACGCTGCAGGCCACGGCCCTCGGTGCGCTGCTGGCTCTCGTCCTGGCCTTCGCGCTCGGTCTGATGGCGGGCAGCCGGCTGCTCCTGGCGCGCGGGGTCTCCCGGGTGGTCGTGGAGTTCTTCCGGGGCACTTCCCTCTACGTCCAGCTGTTCTGGCTCTACTACGCGATGCCGCAGCTGACGGGCTACGAACTCGCCCCCATGGTCTGCGGGGTGGTCGCGTTCGGCCTCAACTTCGGTGCCTACGGCGCCGAAGTGGTGCGCGGAGCCATCAACTCCGTACCGCGCGGGCAGTACGAGGCGGCGATCGCACTCAACCTGAGTCCCGCCCGTCGGCTGTGGAAGGTGATCCTGCCGCAGGCATGGGTCCAGATGATCCCGTCCTTCACGAACCTGCTGATCCAGCTGCTGAAGGCGACCCCGCTGTTGTGGCTGATCTCGGTCGCCGATCTGATGACGGTGATCCAGCAGCTGCGTGACCGTACCGGTGAGACCCTCACCGCCTATCTGACCCTGCTGGCCGTCTACTTCGTGCTGGCGTACGCCCTGACGACGCTGATGAACTCCCTCGAACGGACCGCCAAGCGGCGGCTCGGTCTGGACACCGGCGCGAAGGGCCCGTTCAAGGGCCGCAAGGTGACCACAACCGCTGCCGGAGGTGCCGGGTGAACGGCTTCGACTGGAACGCCGCCGGCGAGGTCCTGCCTCTCCTGCTGGAAGGATTCCGGGTCACCCTGCTCGCCACCGTGCTGGGCACCGCGGTGGCGGCGGTGCTCGGACTGGCCATCGCGGTGGCCGGGCGGGCCCCCAGCAAGTTCGTGACGGTCCCGGTGCGGCTCGTCATGGAATTCGTCCGCTCCACTCCGCTGCTCGTGCAACTGGTCGGCGCCGCAGCCCTGTTCACTTCGGTCGAGCCGCTGACCATCGGCATCGTGGTACTGGGCGTCCACTACGCCGCGTACACCTCCGAGGTCTACCGGGCCGGGATCGACGGTGTGCCGAAGGGGCAGTGGGAGGCGTGCCGCGCGCTGTCGCTCTCACCCCGGCGGACCTGGCAGGCCGTGATCCTGCCGCAGGCGGTGCGCAACGTGCTGCCCGCGCTCGGCAACTACGCGATCTCCATGTTCAAGGAGACCCCGTTCCTCGCCGTGATCACGGTGCACGAGATGGTCTACGAGGCCCGGCAGTACGGTGCCGAGAACTTCGGGTACTACACCGAGGCGTTCACCCTCGCCGGCCTGATCTTCCTGGTCGCGAGCTACCCCACGTCGCTGTTGATGAGAAAGCTGGAGAAGCGCCTTGGCCACTGAACCCCTCCCCCTGAAGAAGACGGCGTCGCCGGGGCCGGCCGGAGCCCCCGAGGACGCCGCACCGGCCACCGGGAGCACGGGCGAGCCGCTGGTGCGCTTCGACAAGGTGGTGAAGCGCTACGGCGACCATGTGGTCCTGGACGAGCTGGACTTCACCGTGGACCGCGGTGAGCACGTCACCCTGATCGGGCCCAGCGGCTCGGGCAAGACCACGATCCTGCGGCTGCTGATGACCCTGGAGAAGATCAGCGGCGGGGTCATCTGGGTCGACGGCGCCCCGCTGACCCACGTCCGCACCCCGAACGGTTCGCTGAAACCCGCGGGCGAGAAGCAGCTGCGCGAGTCCCGGAAGAAGATCGGGATGGTCTTCCAGCAGTTCAACCTCTTCCCGAACATGAAGGTGATCGAGAACATCACCGAGGCCCCCGTCAGCGTGCTCGGCAAGAGCCGCGAGGAGGCGGAGGCCCGGGCCCGGGAGCTGCTGGACCTGGTGGGGCTCTCCGCGAAGGTCGACGCCCACCCCTCCCAGCTCTCCGGCGGCCAGCAGCAGCGGGTCGCCATCGCCCGCGCCCTGGCGATGGAGCCGGAGATCCTGCTCCTGGACGAGGTGACCTCGGCGCTCGACCCCGAGCTGGTGGCGGGCGTGCTGGAGCTGCTGGGTGACATCGCCCGGAACACCGACATCACCATGCTCTGTGTGACCCACGAGATGAACTTCGCCCGGGACGTCTCGGAGAAGGTGCTGATGTTCGACGCGGGACGGGTCGTGGAGTCCGGATCCCCGGAGAAAATCTTTTCCGACCCGTCACACGAACGTACGCGCGAGTTCCTCAACGCGGTGCTGTGACCTCGCGGTTGAGAGTCCGCTCATGACCCTGGCATATGCCAGGCGGGTGCGCCCCAGATGACGGCCCCGGGGCGCACCCACTGACTCGTCGACTGCCTCCCCGTGCGGGCGTTTCGGCGGCTATCGTGGGGCGAAAGCTTGCGGTCACAACCTGGTAGGGGGAAACCGTGGCGTTGAAGCCCGAGCCGACCGCGCCGTTCCCTTCGGTGCAGTACGCCCTGCGCGTGCTCGAAACGGTCTCCGAGCACGGCGACGGCGTGACCGACGCCCAGATCTCCCGCGAGACGGGGCTGCCGGCCGGCCACCTCGCCTCCCTGCTCCTCACCCTGCGCCGCGAGGGCTACGTGGAGCAGATCAGCGACGGCGCGTACGTCATCGGCGCCTCGCTGCTGCTGCTCGGCTCCGGGGCGGCCCGCCGCCAGGCCCTGGAGGACCGCCTCCAGCACACCCTGGCCGAGCTGCGCGACTCCGTCGGCGCGGCGGTCTATCTCAGCCGCTATGTCGACGGCGAGGTCAGCGTGACGCAGGTCGCGGACGGACCGCTCACCCCGGCGGTCAACGAGTGGGTGGACTTCCGCTCCTCGGCGCACGCCAGCGCGGTCGGCAAGTGCCTGCTGGCCCAGCTCGACCACGACGGGCGGCGCGACCACATCTCCCGGCACCGGACCGCCCGGCTCACCTCGCGGACGATCACCAGCCAGAAGGTCCTCTTCTCCCAGCTGGACGCCCAGTCCGCCACGGTCCCGGTACTGGATCTCCAGGAGTACGCGGTGGGCACCGTCTGCGCGGCCGTACCGCTGACGGCCGGCTCCGCCGCGGGCTGCCTCGCCCTGTCACTGCCCATCGAGGACGCGCACCGGCTGCGGGCGGCGGCCGACACCCTGAGCCGCCGGGCGGCGCCGGTGCTGCTGTCGCTGGCGCTGTAGCGGCCGGGGCCGGTGCTCACCCGGCGTAGGCGTCGGCACAGGCGTCGGCAAAGGCGGGAGCGGACGGCCCCGGAGGGCGGGTCGCCGAGGGGTGTCATCAGCACCCTTCCGGACCAGGTATTATTTTCGAGTCAGCAGGCGCCGTTAGCTCAGTTGGTTAGAGCAGCTGACTCTTAATCAGCGGGTCCGGGGTTCGAGTCCCTGACGGCGCACGACACACAGTGGGCGGTCTCCTTCACGGAGACCGCCCACTGTGCTTTCCCGCACAAAGCTGATCAGGTCCATGGCCCGGTGCGGCTGAGGACGGCCGGGAGCCGCAGCGCCGGTCCGCAGCGGGGACTCAGGAGTGGTGTCGAGCGGTACGCCGGGCCGGTGGGCCCGCCACCTCGCGGCGGCGGGCCCACCGGGAGCGCCGCCCGTGCGGCGGCGCCCTCGACCACCCGGTGATGACTGAGCACGGTGGGGACGTGCCTCAGGGCGGACCGGTGGTCACCCCGTTGACGTCGTACGACTCCCGCGACGGCGCCGGTACTCCTCGTGGCACCGCGCGGCAGTCGGAGGTGCGTCAGAACTTGATGTCGGAGCAGGCGTAGAACGCGTTGGTGGTGTCCGCGACGTTCCAGACGGCGAGGACGATGTGCTTGCCGTTCTTCTGGGTCGGGATCGTCCCCTGGTGGCTCAGCGTGGCCGGCGGCTGCTGGTTCCCGTAGGGCACGGTCATGAAGGGCTGCGATTCGAGCGCGGCCCGGGTGAGCGGCTTGGTGGAGTCCCAGCCGTCCTTGGTGATGTAGTACCGGAAGTCGCTCGTGCGGTGACGGGCGGTGAACTGCCAGCGGAAGGTGTAGCCCTGCCCGCCGGTGACCTGGGTGGCGGGCCAGTTGCCGCCGCGCGGGTCGTCGAGCTGGGCGAACTGCCCGTTGCCGCCGGAGCAGATCTTGCCGTCCGCCGGTCCCGCCGCCGGGAAGCCCTTGGGCCCCTCGACGCTCTGCGGCTCCCACTGGATGTTGCCGCAACCGGTCACCGTGCCGTTGGCACACAGCTTCTGCCGGCTGATCGGGGAGTCCGTGTAGCCGTGGCTGCTGGCGCTGCTGGTCGCGAGCACCGAGACGCCCGCTATCGCCAGACCGATCACGGCCGCGCTTGCCTTTTTCCGCATTGCTGTCGCTCCTCTAGAACGTGGGGGAGGCTCCATGAGCACTGCTCGACCTGCTGCGCGCGCTTGATGCGTGGTGCTGTGCGTGATGCGTGGTGCTGTGCTTGATGCGGGTACTGCGGTCTAGACCAAGCCATAGATTATTGACGCGGCGTGAACATGTCCAGACCAATGAGCGTCATATTCCTACGGGCCTCCGGACCGTCGTCGGCCCCTCTCCGGCCCGCCGCCGGCACTCCCCGCGCGCTCCCCCGGCCGTTCAGGACCCGTCTCCCCCTCCGCTGCGACCGGTGTAGAAGGCGACCGTCAAGTCCTTGACCAGCGCCTTGCGTTCGTAGTCGTCGAGCTCGACGATCCCGCGCGTGGTGAGCCGGTTGACCGTGTCGTCGACCGCGTCCACCACCGAGGTGAGCACACTGTCCCGGTGCTTGGAGTCGATCGCGGCGATCCGCCGCCGCTGCATCGCCGCCGCGACCTCGGGGGCGTACTCGATGCCGGTCGGCTGCGCCGAGTACACCTCCACGCCCACGGGTTCGCAGTCCGCCTTCAGCATCCGGGTCAGCGCGTCGCCGACCGCCTCCGCGTCGCGCAGGCTCGGGGCGTCCTCGTGGAACGCGTCGGCGGGCAGTTGCGAGAGGACCCGGGCCATGGCGGCCTCGACCTGGGCGCTGAGATACGCCTCGTGGTCCTCGATGCCGAGAACGGCCCGGACCGTGTCCTTGATCCGCCACACCACGAGGACGACCACGCGCAGCGCGGTGCCGTTCGCGTCCACGGCGGGCAGCGGTTCGCTGCGCCAGTGCCGCAGCCGTACGTCGACGCGACGGCGCAGCAGCAGGGGCGAGACCCAGACGAGGCCGGTGCGCCGGACACTGCCCCGGTAGTCGCCGAACAGCGTCAGCACCCACGCGTACCCGACCCGGCCCCGCCCGAGGCCGCCGAGTGCGAGGAGCACCGCGGTGGCGAGGAGGGCGAGCAGCACCCCGGCACCGGCGCCGACGCCGAGGTCGGCCCGGGGGGTGAGGCCGAGGGCCGTCTGCCAGCCGGCCGGCAGCGCGCCCCGCCACCACAGGACGGCCAGCGCGCCGGTGATGCCGGCCGCGCCGGCGAGGAGGGCGGCGTAGCCGGACAGGGCGGGTCCGGGCCGTTCGGCGAGCCGGGCGTCGGGAGTCGGCGCGGGGCGGGTCGACGGCTGCATCCGCGTCTGCGGCGCACGCGGCACGGGCGGCCGCCGGGTGGCGGGCGCGCGGCCCCCGGCTGCGGGGCGGCGGGCGAGGGCCGCGGGCAGCGCCCCCGCTTCGGCCGGCTCCTGGTCGTCGCGGAAGAGGAGGTGCACGGGGATGGAGGCGGTGGTCTCGTTGGCGATGACGGCGTGGCGGCGGCCGGAGTTCGCGGACGTCGCGGAGGTCTCGGAGATCTCGGAGATCTCGGAGGTCCTGGAGGCCGCGGACGTCGCGGAGGCCCCGGAGGTCCCGGAAGCCGCGGACGTCACGGAGGACTGCGATGCGGGTACGGGCACCGGGACCGGCACGGAGAACGTGGCGGAGGCGGCCCGCTCGCCGGGGGCCAGGTCCAGGACGAGGTCCAGCTCGGTGTCGGGCCCCGGGTCGTCCACGGCTCCCCGCGCGGAAGTGTCCCCCCGGGGCCCGCGTCCGGCCGCGCCCTTGGGGGCCGCGTCCTGGGCGGAGCCCCGGTGCGCAGAGACCTTGGGGGCCGCGTTCCGGGGGTCGGAGCCCTTTACGGCCGCCGGTTCGGCCCCGTAGGAGGGGTGCGGGGTCCACTCCGCCGAGGATTCCGTCCTCGCCCGCCGGACGGGCCTCAGGTGGAGGTTCCCGTCGAGCGGCGGCACGGCTCGGACGGGCTCGGCGCGGTCGGGAACGGAGCGGCCGGCGGCAGCGCCGCCCGGGGCGGAGTCGCCGGCCGGGGAGCCGCCGGCAGCAGGGCGGACCGGAGTGGGGCTCAGCGGGGTGGAGACGACTGGGGCCGGGCGTTCGGCGGCGGCAGAGCCGTCACCGGCGGAGGCCGGGGGCGGGGCCGGGCTCGGGGTCGACGTCGACCTCGAAACGGCCGAGGTCGGGGTCGACGTCGAAACGGCCGGGGCCGGGGCCGGGGCCGAGCTCGGGGCCGAGGCCGGCAGTGAAGCCGGAGCGGGGGCCGGGGCCGAGGTCGAGGCCGGAGTGGGCGTCGGCGTCTGCGGCGGGCGGGCCGTGAGGCGGTCCGAAGCGGCGGGGCCGAGCTGCGGGCCCGCACTCGAAGGCCCCGGAGCCGCGGCGCGGGGTGGCGCGGGCGGCGCCCCGCCATCGGTCGAGGGCTGCGGTGCCTCGCCGCCCTCCGGCCTGAGCGGAAGCTCACCGGCCGGCGGCGGCGCCTGGTCCCCGATGGGGCCGAAGAGCGGCGGCGGAGCGCTGCCGCTCTTCGGCCGCGGCGCGTCCCGGTCCGCGCGGACGGCCGGCGGCGCCGAGGGCCCGGCGTCCGGCGGAGGAGGAGGCTCGTCGGCCGGGGGCGCGGGCTCCTTGGCCTCTTCCACGACGGGGCCGAAGAGCGGTGGCGGGCTCCCCTTTCCCAACGGGGCGAAGAGGGACGGCGGAAGCCGGTCGTCCAGGCTGTGGGGGTTGGGGGTGGAGGTCGTCCGGGGGGTCTGGTCGTCGTTGGGGGTCACCGGTTCCCGATTCCTTTCGGTCACGTCCGTCACGTCCGTCACGCGAAGAGCCGGCGCCAGGTCTCCGGCCCCGGGTATCCGTCGGCCGCCCCGCCGCGCCAGCCCTGGGCCCGCTGGAACGCCTCGACGTTGCGGCGGTCGGCTTCGGTCCAGCGCGGGCCGGGGCCCGACACGTAGTGCTTGCCGTATCCCTTCTTCACCAACTGTTTGCCGAGCCGGTCGACATGGCCGTTGGACTGACCCGGCTTGAAATAGCCGCGTCCGGGGAACGCCACGGCCGTATGGGGGCTGCCGCCCGCACCGGCGGCCGGAATGTCCCGGCCGCCGCCGGCGGTCAGCAGACGCCAGGTGTCCGGGCCCGGGATGCCGTCCGCCTCCTTGCCCTTCCAGCCCTGCGCCTGCTGGAACGCCTGGGTCGCACGCCGGTCCGCCGTGCCCCACACGGGCCCGGGGCCGACCGCGTAGAAGCGCTTGCCGCCCCGCTGGACCAGCAGCCGGCCGAGCTGGGTGACGTACTGGTTGTCGGCGCCCGGGCCGAACAGCCCCGCGCCCGGGAAAGCGGTGGAGGACCCGGAGCCGGGCGATCCACCGGTGACCCCTTTGTACCGGTAGGCCACATAGCGGTCGGAGTTGTTCCAGTACGCCAGGGGCGTCGACTGCTTCCGGGTGCGCGGGCGCGCCTGTTCATAGGCGACGTAGTGGGTGCGCGTGTAGTCGGTCCAGCCGCCGAAGATCGTGACGTGCGAGCCCTTCGACGGGTCGGCCGGGTTGTGGAAGAGGAGGATGTCGCCGGGCTGGAGGTCGTTGCGGGCGATCCGGGTCCCGTAGGCGGCGAGGCTGCCGGTCCACTCGTTGTTCCCGAGGTTCCAGGCCATCGACACATAACCGGAGCAGTCCTGCCGATAGCCGTCCGACCAGTACTTCTCCATGCTGTACGGGACCTTCGCGGTCACCCACTTCTTCGCCCGGTTGATGATGTCGGCCCGGGTCGTCGTGCGCGCGGCCGCCCCGGCGGACGGCGGGCCGGAGGCTCCGGCGCCCCGCAGCGGGCCCTGCTCGCCCTGCGGAGTGGAAGCCGATTCGGGGTCGGCGCCCCCGTCGGCGTGCGGCGGTCCGGAGGCGTGGCCTCCGGCGGCCGCCGCACCCGCGGCTCCGCAGGAGAGGACCACCCCGGCGGCCGTGGCCAGCACCAGGGCGCGCCGCGCGCCGTGCGCGGCGGGGTGGCCGCCGCTCCGCACCGGCAGCGCTCTCGCCGCGGAGCGCCGCCGCACGGCGCACCCCGCACACGCGCAGTCGATGGCGGGTTCGTACTCCTCGAAGGCCGGCACAGTCATGCGATTCCCCTCCGCACTCGTCATTCGTCAAGATCTTTGGGCGCAGCTGCAACGGGCGTCAGCGTTTTAACTCCCCTGACATGTCGCATTTTGACGGACCAATGAGAAAAAACGACCATCTGATGGGGCGTGGCGTTCGTTAAATGGTTCGGAGCACCCCTGGGAGTCGGGTAGAGTTCTTCAGGTCAGCAGGCGCCGTTAGCTCAGTTGGTTAGAGCAGCTGACTCTTAATCAGCGGGTCCGGGGTTCGAGTCCCTGACGGCGCACGCACAGTCAAGGCCCCCTCACTGCACGTGAGGGGGCCTTGATCATTCCCTGCCGCGCATCCGGCGACACCCGCCCGGTCGCTCACGTACGGAGACCGCGCGACTTCGCCGAGTCACCGCACGCCCGTCCGGACAGGACGGCCGGGCGAAGAGACCCCGACCCCGCCGCGCCGTTCCATCGCGGGATCCATACACCCGGGCCGCCGACCAGGTGCGGCAAATCCTCGAAATTCCCCGATGTCGAAGATCACTTGCCGACCACGGTGACAGCTCTGGACCCGATCGGTGACGCTGTGTCATTGTTCGACGCGCGATCTCGAACAAATACACGATTAGTGGGGGGCCCATCCATGCACAGACGTCAACACCCGTCCGCGGAGAGGTCCGGCCGAAGAGCCAGGGGGGCGCGGAGGCTGAGGGCGCTGGCCGTTCCGCTGTCCGTGCTGCTGCTGGCGGAGGTCGGCGTAACGGCCGGCGCCGCGGCGGCGGCCGACGGCGCGCAGGGCGGGAAGAGGTCCGGTACCGCGTCGGCACCCGTGCGGAACGGGGCCGCCGAGGCTCCGGACGAAAGGTCGGCACGCGCCGCCGCCGCTGCCCAGGAGCGCCAGATCGAGGTTCTCGGCGCACGTACCGAGAACACCACGCTCTGGGCCAATCCGGACGGCACCATGACGCAGGAGACCCACGCGGGCCCCGTCCGCTTCCGTGAGGGCGGCAAGTGGGTCGGCGTCGACGTCGACCTCGAAAGGGCCGAGGACGGTTCGGTGCGGGCCAAGAGCCACCCGCGCGGCCTCGAACTGGCCGGGCGCACCGGCTCCGCCGGAGGCGAGCTCGTGACCCTCGGCAGCGGGGCGCACCGGGTCAGCCTGGGCTGGCAGGGCGCACTGCCCGAGCCTGTGCTCAAGGGCAACAAGGCCACCTACGAGGACGTCCGGCCCGCCACCGACCTGGTGGTCGAGGCGACCAGGACAGGCTTCGAGCAGTACCTGGTGGTCAAGGACCGCTCGGCCGCCGGCGCGGCGGCCCGCGTCACCCTGCCGCTCACGGCCGAGGGCCTCGACGCGACACAGAACGCGGACCAGTCGGTCACCTTCACCGACACCCGTACGAAGAAGGCCGTGGGCAGGCTCCCCGCCCCGGTGATGTGGGACGCCTCGCGCAACGAGCAGGGCCTGGCGGCGACCAACCGCGCCGCCGTGGACCTGAAGGTCGCGGGGCAGGGCGACGACCTGGAGCTGCGGCTCGCTCCCGACCGCGATTTCCTCGCGGACAAGGACACGGAGTTCCCGGTCACCATCGACCCCGCCGTCTTCTTCGGCACCAACTTCGACACCGCCGTACGCGACGGTGTGACCGAGGATCTCTCCGCCTCCATCGACCTGCCCGTCGGCCGGGAGTACGGCAAGCAGGCGGCACGCTCCTTCGTGCACTTCCCGAGGGACTACGTCGTCTCGGGCAAGGAGATCCTCAACGCGGAACTGAACCTCTACGCGGTCTGGTCCGACTCGTGCGAGCCGAAGTCGTGGGAGCTCTGGGACACCGGTCTCACTTCGTCCGCCACGCGGTGGAGCAACCAGCCCGCCTGGCGTTCGCGGGTCGCCACCTCCACCGAAACCCTCGGCCACTCCCCCGCCTGCGGCTCCCAGTGGGTCCAGACCGACGTCACCGGCCTGGTGAGGGAATGGGCCAAGGCGGACCGCGCGGAGAACGCCATCGGCATACGCGCCACCGATGAGTCCGACACGACGGCGTACAAGATCTTCGCCTCCGGCGACGCGCCGAGCAACGGGCCGTCGATGCTGGTCACCTACGAGGTCCCGGCCGACCCGGTCAAGGACCACGTCACCTACTGGAACGACGTGCTCCAGGCGACCTACCGGCAGATCGGCGGCGCACCGGGGCCCCTGGCCCGGGCCGGCGCGATGATGCACGGCGCGATCTACGACGCGGCGAACTCCGCGCAGTGTGCCCGAGGGGCCGCCAAGTGCCTGGGGGATCCCTACCTCGTCAAGGTCGCCTCTCCCGGTGAGCTGCCGGACATCAACAGCGCCATCGACCACGCGGCGTTCGACGTCCTGCGGTCGGTCTACCCGCAGCTGAACTTCGATCAGGAACTCGCGGACGCCCGCGCCACGATCCCGGCCGGCGTCACCGGCGCCCAGCGCGCGGCGGGCACCTCCGTCGGCCAGCAGGCCGCCACGGCCATGATCCAGGACCGGCAGAACGACGGGGCGACCGGCAACACCGCCTACACGCCCAGCACCGCCCCCGGGCAGTGGCGTCCCACGGGCAGCGGCAGCGCCGCCACCCCGGGCTGGGGCCTGGTCAAGCCGTTCGGCCTGACGTCCGGCTCCCAGTTCCGGCCGAAGAGCCTCCCCACGCTCGCCGGCGGCACCGAGGTGCTCAAGAGCGCGGAGTACGCACGGCAGGTCAACGAGGTGAAGTCCCTCGGCAGGTCCGACTCGACGCAGCGCACGGCCGACCAGACCCGGGCCGCCCTCTTCTGGGCCAACGACCTGGACGGCACGTTCAAGCCGCCGGGCCAGCTGTTCGAGTTCACCCAGACCGTCTCGCGGGACCGCGGCCTGTCCGTCACCGCGAACGCCAAGCTGTTCGCGCTGACCGCCTTCTCCATGGCGGACGCCGGCATCGTCGCCTGGGACGCCAAGTACCGGACCGATCTCGACCTGTGGCGTCCGGAGTCCGCGATCCGGCTGGACGGCGACGGCAACGCGGCCACCACGGTCGACCCCAACTGGCAGCCGCTGTCGCAGGACCGCAACGGCCAGCACTTCTCCCCGCCCTTCCCCGCCTACGTCTCGGGGCACGCCACCTTCGGCGGCGCGTGGGCGAAGGCGATGGAGCAGTGGTTCGCCACCGATGACATCACCTTCACCGCGACGACCGAGGACCCGAACGCCGTCGGTGTGACACGGACGTTCAGCAGCTTCTCGGCCGCCGCGAACGAGAACGCCGTCGGCCGGGTGTGGCTCGGAGTGCACTACGACTGGGACGGCACCGAGGGCGTCTCCTCCGGGGCCGACGCCGCCGCCTACGTCGCGGCGAACAAGGTCAAGAGCAACACGGCCGCCACCTGGGTCGCGTACGAGACCCTGAAGAACCTCGGCGGCTGTGAGGCGCTGGGCAGGAAGCTGGTCGCCGAGCACCGGTGGTCCGCCTACCGGTGCGAGCGGGTCACCACCGCGAACACCGACCACGCGCTCTCCGTCAAGTAGCCCGCCCACTTCCAGGAAGAGACAGAAGCCATGCGTCTGTTGAAGAAGAAATCCGGTACGTGGTCACGGGCCGCGATCGCCCTGACGGCCGCCGTGGCCGTCGGAGCGGTGGCCGCTCCCTTCTCCATGGCCGACCCCCGGCCGAAGAGCCCGCAGGCAGCGCCCGCCGGTGACTCCGGTCAGCTCCTCGCGACCCCCGAGGTGCCGCGGGTATCCGACGGTTCCTACTCCGGCTTCCAGTTCTGCGGGATCCCGGACCGTGCCCCGCAGGTCACCACGGGCCGGCCGAGCCTCGCCGCGACCCTCGAATCCGTGGCGCCTCCCGGGTCCGTCGACACGCCCGACGAGGACCGGTCCGGCCGCAAGGTCGTCTTCGAGGTGACCGGGGCGGACGGCAAGCCGGTACTCACGAAGAAGGCCACCACCGAGGCCAGTCACACCGCCGTCTACCAGTTTCCCGAGGGGAGGCTCGGCAGCGGCGACTACCGCTGGAGGGTACGGGTCCAGGACGGCCCCGCCACTTCGCGGTGGACCGCGTGGTGTGACTTCTCCGTGCGTCTGACGGGTTAGCACCGGCGCCCCGCGACAGGGGCATCGGGAAAGAATGCGCAGGGCCCCGGGGGTCTTCCCGGGGCCCTGCGCCGCCCCGGCCGTGTGCTCCGCGGCCGGGTCGCACGCGGGCGTGCGGCCGGCCGGAGGCGTCGCCGGGGCGCGGTCGCCGACAGGTCTCGTTCGTCCTCGTTCCGTTGACAACCCTCCGGTCCACGGCAAATATGCCTCTTGAGCCCGGCCCACAGGCCGTTCCGGGTGTTCTCCCCTTCCCAGTGGCACGTTGCGAGGTGCCCTGCGTCGCCCCGGAGCCGATCGTTCGGCGGGCTTGCCTCCTGCTGACGAATCAAGACAGAGGAAACCCATGCTGCACAGCTTCACCCGGCGTGTGCCGGTGTCCATAGCCCTTGCCCTCGGGGCAGCGGTCGCGGCCACCGGCACCGCCGCCGCCACCGACGGCGGCGACGGATGGCGTGACAAGGACGCCTCCGGCTACACCCAGCCCCGGTCGCTGCCGGGCGGTGTCGACCCGGCCGAGACCGAGTGCGCCTTCCTGTCGGACGGCAAGCCGTGGACGGCCCGGCAGGGCCTGGCCGCCATCACCCCCGCCGCCGACGGCACCATCAGCCTCCAGGTGCGGGGGGACGGCGGCGGCTGCACCGTCTCGCTGGCCTCCTACCTCGCGCACGGCCCGACGTTCGCGACGTCGGGGCAGCAGGTGCTCGTCGGGTTCGACACCGTCAGCGTCGCGGACGGAGCGTCCGACACGCTCGCCATCCCCGTTCCCGACGCGGGCTGCTTCGCGCAGATCGACCTGTACAAGGGCAGCACCCGTTACGACGGCCAGGAAGGCGAGGGCCACGGCCCCGCCCCCAAGGGGCCGGACGGCGCGGTCATCGGTGACAAGCTGATCGCCGCGTGGAACGGGCCGGAGGGCGGCAAGGACTGCGTCACCGAGCCGTCTCCGGAGCCGAGTTCGCCCTCCCCGAGCCAGAGCACGTCCACGCCGCCGTCCCCCCGGGAGACGCCGTCCGCCACCCCCTCGGAGACGCGCTCCGCCACGCCTTCGGGCTCCCCGTCCGCGTCCGACGAGCCCGCCCCCACGCCGACGGCCTCCGAGTCGCAGCCCGCGGCCACCGGCGGTTCCGGTGACCTCGCCGAGACCGGCGGCGGCGACAGCACGGCTGCCGTCGCGGGCGGCGCGGCCGCCCTGCTCCTGGCCGGTGGCGGCGTGTTGTTCGCCATGCGCCGCCGCGGCGCCCGGCGCGACGCCTGACGCAGCCCGCTCCCGCTGCCTCGGCGAACGGCTTCGGCCGCCCGTCGAGGCAGCGGGCCGTCAGACCCGGCTGCTCCGCTCCGCGGTGGCCTTCGCGCCCGTGAGGTAGGCGGAGACGACCACGTTCGCCGTGTACGAGCGGGTCCGGTGGTCGTACGTGCCGCCGCAGGTGATCAGCCGCAGCTCGGCCCGGCCGTCCTCGCGGGGCCCGTACGCCTTCCGCGCGTCGAAGCGTTCGCGGGTCATGAGCTGGACGTCGTCCACGGTGAACTCCGCGACGCTGCCGTCGGCCCGGGTGACCTCGATCCGGGCGCCCGGCTTCACCGCACTGAGCCCGTAGAAGACGGCCGGCCTGGTGTCGGTGTCGACGTGGCCGACGAAGAGGGCCGCGCCCCGCGCTCCGGGTTCGGCGCCGTCGCCGTACCAGCCGGCGGTCTGCGGCATGCCGTACGGGGGTGGGTCGATGGCCCCGTCCGGGTCGAGGCCGCGTGCGACGACGGGGGCCTCGATCCCCACGGAGGGGACCTCGACCCGTTCGGGGGCCGCCCCGTCGAGCGGGTCGTGGGCCGGGGGCAGTTCGGCGCCGAAGGGGCGGCCGACCGCGGCCACGTCGCCGGTGGTGGGGCCGGACAGGCCGCCGAGCCCGCCGCCGGCCTCCCGGCCCCAGAGCCACAGGCCGAGCAGCAGCACGGCCCAGGTCACTCCGGTGAGCAGTCGCCCGTTGCCTGCCGGGCGGTCCGGGGCACTCATGTCAGCTGCCGGCCGGGCCGCGGCGCCGGCGCGAACTGCGCAGGGCGACGGCGACGGCCGCGACGGCGGCGAGCACCAGTCCGGTCACCGCGTGCCGGGTGCCGGGGCCCTCGGACTCGGCGGACCGCTCGGCGAGCGTGGCGGCGCCTCCGCCGCCCGCCTTGACGGGTGCGGCGGGCGAGGGGCGCGTGTGGTGGATGACGGTGAGGGTCCCGGTCGCCTTGCCCCGGCCGTCCTTGCACGTCACCCAGACGTCGTAGGAGCGGGGTTCGGCGTCGGACCTGATCCGGGCCTCGGCGAAGAGGCCCTTGTCGTCGGCGGGGCGGAAGTGGGCCTCCGCGGCGAAGGCGTCGGAGTTGCCCTTCGCCTCGCGGCCCTTGCCGCAGACGTCGGTCCACAGCTCCACCTGCCCGCCCGGGGCGGTCGTGGACGGGGTGACCGAGACGGTGCCCCGGTCGTCGTCGCCGGCCGGGGCGGCCGGGGACGCCAGCGCGACGGGCGCGGGCACGGATATGAGCGCCGCCGCCGCCGCGGCACAGAACGTGAGGGGGATTGAACGCATCGTGAACCTCCTACGGGAAGGTTCACGTCTGGGGCGGCGGAACGCATCCGCAGTCCCCCATTCGGGCGATGCCCGGGCGACCGCGGACGCGTTCCGCGCGGGTCAGCGGCTGTCCGGCTGCGCGGTCCGGTCCGCCTTGCCCGCCTGCTTCCCCTGGTCGACCTGGTCGGGCAGGTCGATGAGGTCCACCAGGTCGGCGATGGACTCGACGACGTGCGACGGCCCGTACGGGTAGCGGTCGATGTCCCCGACGGCCGTCAGTCCGGTGAGGACCAGGAAGGTCTGCATGCCCGCTTCCAGGCCCGCCAGGACGTCGGTGTCCATCCGGTCGCCGATCATGGCGCTGGTCTCGGAGTGCGCGCCGATGGCGTTGAGGCCGGTCCGCATCATCAGCGGGTTCGGCTTGCCCGCGAAGTACGGGTCCTTGCCGGTGGCCTTGGTGATGAGGGCGGCGACCGAGCCGGTGGCGGGCAGCGGGCCCTCGGCGGACGGGCCGGTCTCGTCGGGGTTGGTGCAGATGAAGCGGGCGCCCGCGTTGATCAGCCGGATCGCCTTGGTGAGCGCCTCGAAGCTGTAGGTCCGGGTCTCGCCGAGCACCACGTAGTCCGGGGCGTGGTCGGTGAGGACGTACCCGATGTCGTGCAGTGCGGTGGTGAGCCCGGCCTCGCCGATGACGTAGGCCGTGCCGCCGGGGCGCTGGTCGTCCAGGAACTGGGCGGTGGCGAGCGCGGAGGTCCAGATGTTCTCCACGGGCACGTCGAGGCCCATGCGCTTCAGGCGGGCGTGCAGGTCGCGCGCGGTGTAGATGGAGTTGTTGGTGAGGACGAGGAAGGGCAGCCCGGAATCCCGCAGCCGCTTGATGAAGGCATCGGCGCCGGGGATGGGGGTGCCCTCGTGGATGAGGACGCCGTCCATGTCGGTGAGCCAGGATGAGATGGGCTTGCGCTCTGCCATGTGTCGGGACTCCTGCCGTACGCACTGCGTGCTGGGGATGCCCGGACCACGCCGTCCCGGCACCCCCAGCATAATTAGGCGGCGGTCACTGTGACCCCGTCGATCACCCAGTACCAGTTGTTGCTGCCGGTGTAGTGGAACCGGAAGCTCACGTTGGCGGCCCCGGGCGGGACGTCCAGGGTGAGTGACTGGGGCTGCGAGATCACGTCGGATGTGTAGCTCTTCACGACGACGGGCGTTTTGCCGTTCCAGGAGGCGAGGACCCGGGCGCTCTGGCCGCCCTCCTGCCGGTAGAGGGTGGTGAAGCCGAGGGTCACCCTCGACCCGCCGCCGACCGCGTACGCCGGAGTGACGAGCGTGGAGTCGTACGGTCCGCTGGACGCCTTGTCGTCCCACTCGTCGGAGTCGGCGACGGCGAAGATCCCGCGCGAGCGGACGTTCAGTTCACGGGACTGGTCGCGCTGGGTGCGGCTCCAGAACTCGTCGGTGGCGAAGGACCAGCCTCGCCATTCGGTCACGCCTCCGGTGCCCATCGCGGAGTTGACGACCGACCAGCCGCTGGGCGCGGTGCGGGTCCAGCCGAGGACGCCGGCCGGGACGCCGGTTTCGTCGGCGCGTCCGGCGAGCGCCGGGTACAGGGCCTCGAACGGGTCGGTGGAGCGTTCCTGGACCGGTTTGCCGTCCAGGCCCCAGGCGGGGTCGGGGACGATGCCGAGCTGGTGGAAGACGGTGGCGGCGACGTCCACGAGCCGGGTGTCGGCGGGGCGGGCGCCGGCCGCGATGCCGGGGCCCTGGGCGAGGACGAAGGTGCGCCGTTCCTCGATCGCGCTGCCGCCGTGGCCGCCGGAGTCGGTGTGGCCGTGGTCGGTGGTGACGATGACGGTCCACCGTTCGGTGGCGTAGGCGGGGCGGGCCTTGATCGCGGCCAGGAGGCGGCCGAGGTAGCCGTCCTGGACGGCGATCGCCCGGCGGTAGGCGGCGCTGGCGGCCCCGGAGTTGTGGCCGGCGATGTCGGTCTGGCCGAAGTAGACGAACAGGACGTCCGGGTTCTGGTTCCGGAGGACCGCCTCGGTCTCGGCGGCGATGGCGGCGTCGTGGCCGGTGTAGCCGTCGGCGTCGCCGTCGAGGACGAGCTTGGCGTCGGCGCCCGGGGTGACCGTGCCCTGGGTGTCCAGGGGCTTCCAGTCGACGGCGGCGTAGGTGGAGAGCTGCGGGCGGACCTGGGCGAGGCGGGCGAGGAAGCCGGGGTACTTCCCGTAGTTCTTCCCGGCGAAGGAGTTGTCCTTGACGCCGTGCTTGTCCGGCCAGACACCGGTGGAGACGGTCGACCAGCCGGGGCCGGACGAGGTGGCGGCCATGGGGCCCGCGTACAGCAGCGAGGTGCCGTACGTCCCGTTCGCCATCATCGACGTGAGGTGCGGGGCCGCAGCGGCGGCGATGACGTCGTGGCGCAGCCCGTCCATGCCGATGACGAGCACCTTGTCCTTGCTGGTGCCGTCGGGGAGGGTGGGTGCGGCGGCGCGGGCCGCGGTGGCGGTGGCGAGCGGGGCGACGGCGGCGGCCGTGGCCGCGGCGGTGGTGGCGAGCACGGAGCGTCGGGACATGCCTCGGGACACGTGATCCTCCAGGGGAGCGGGTCGGGCGGGGCTGTGCGTGAACTGCCTTCTGGACCAGACCCGTTACCTTCGCGAGATATCCGGGCCGGGTCCAGACCTTCGCAGGAATCCGTGGCGGGGAGGTGGCCGGTCAGCTTCCGGTGGCCGACTTCCAGGCGTCGATGTACGTGTCCAGGTTGGCGCCGATGTCCGCCCAGTCGGGCTCGAAGATCTCCACGCCCTCCATCAGTCCGGCCAGTTCGACGGCGTTGGCGTCGGTGGCCTTGATGTCCGTGCGGGCGGCGAAGCCCCCGCCGACCGCGCTGACGTCGCGCTGGGCCTGCTCGGAGAGCATGAAGTCGAGCAGCTTCTCGCCGTTCTCCCTGTGCGGGGCCTTCGCGACGAGCCCGGCCGCGTACGGCAGGGCGAAGCTGGTGGGCTTCCCGTCGCCCTTCGCGGGGAACCAGATGCCGAGGTTGGGCATGTCCCTGGACTGGGCGAAGTTCATCTGGACATCCCCGTTGGCGGCGAGGAGTTCGCCCTTGTCGACCTTGGGGGCGAGCTTGCCGGTGGAGGCGGACGGGCCGACGTTGTTGGTCTGGAGCTTCTTCAGGTAGGCCATGGCCGGCTCCCGCCCGCCGAAGTCGTGCATCGCCTTGATGAGGACGGCGGTGCCGTCGCCCGCGACGCCGGGGGTGGAGTACTGGACCTTCTCCTTGTACGCGGGGTCGAGCAAGTCCTCCCAGGTGCGCGGCGGGGTCTTCAGCTCCTTCGTGTTGTGGATGAACCCGAAGTAGTTGTTGACGACGGAGGTCCACTTGCCGTCGGGCGCCCGGCCGGCGCCGTCGACCTGGTCCGCGCCCTTCGGCTCGTACGCCGCGAGGAGCCCCTTGGCGTCGGCCTGCTGGATGAAGGGCGGCAGGGTGACGAGCACGTCGGCCTGGGTGTTGGACTTCTCGCGGGCGGCGCGCTGCACCATCTCGCCGGAGCCGCCCTCCACGTACTTCACCTCGATGCCGGTCTTCTTCTCGAAGTCCTTGAAGACTTTGTCGTACCAGCCGTCGCCCCTCTCGCCCTTGAGGCCGTCGGCGCTGTAGACGGTGACGGACTTCTCGTCGGACGCGGCGGAGGAGCCGCCGCAGGCGGTGAGGGTGACGGCGGTGAGGACGGCCAGCGGGAGGGCGAGGGTGCGGGCAGGGCTGCGCATGGGGTTTCTCCAGAGGGAGTACGGGGGTGGGGATCAGCGGTAGGAGGCGCGGGTCCGGACGCGGGAGACGGCGGCCAGGACGAGGAGCGTCGTCGTCATCAGGACCACGGCGAGGGCGGCGCCGGTGAAGAGGGAGCCCCGGTCGGTGGCGGCGAACACCTGCACCGGCAACGGGGTCCAGTCCGGCGGGTAGAGCATCATCGTGGCGCTCAGCTCCCCCATGGACAGGGCGAAGCAGAGCCCGGCGGCCGAGGTGAGCGAGGGCAGCAGGAGGGGCAGCCGGATTCGCCACAGCACCCGGGCGGGGCTCGCCCCGAGGCCGGCGGCGGCCTGTTCGTACATCGGGTCCAGACGGCGTACGGCGGCGGAGACCGACTGGTACGCGAACGCGGTGACGAGGACGGTGTGGGCGAGGATCACGATCCACCGCGTCCCGTTGAGCAGGACGGGCGGCCGGCTGTAGGCCACCAGCACCGCGAGGCCGACGACCACCGAGGGCACGGCGACCGGCAGGATGAACAGGGCGTCCAGGAACCGCTTCCCGCGCTTGCCCAGGGAGGCGGCGGCGAGAGCGGCCCAGCCGCCGAGGACGAGAGCCAGCACGCTCGCGGCGACGGCCGTGACCAGGCTGGTGGTCAGCGCCTGGAGGGAGTCGCCGCTCGTCGCGGCGGCGTAGCGCTCGGCGGTGGGCCCGGAGGGGAAGGCCCCGGACCAGTTCGTGGCGAGGGACGCGGCGAGGATGACGAGCAGGGGCACCGCGAACAGCGGGACGAAGAGGAGGAGGAAGACGGCCCAGGTGGCCCACTTCCCGGCGCGGCTATGCACCAGCACGACGGCTCACCACCCGGTAGAGGCTGTAGAGGCCGACGGAGAGCGCGATGTTGACGACGGCGACGACGCAGGCGGCCGGGTAGTCCGACTCCAGGATCGCCTTGCCGTAGACGAGCATCGGCAGCGTCGTGACGCCTTTCGCCCCGGTGAACAGGACGATCCCGAACTCGTTGAGGCACATCACCAGGACGAGGCTGCCGCCCGCCGCGAGGGCCGGGAGCGCCTCGGGCAGGATCACCCGGCGGATGATCCGGACGGGTCCGGCGCCGAGCGAGGAGGCGACCTCCAGCTGTCCGGTGTCGAGTTGGGAGAAGGCGGCGAGCAGGGGGCGCATCACGAACGGGGTGAAGTAGGTGATCTCGGCGAGCAGGACGCCCCAGGGCGTGGTCAGGAAGTGGAAGGGCCCGTCGGCCGCCCCGGTGGCGTCGGTCCAGAGGCCGTTGGCCATTCCCACGGAGCCGTAGATGAACAGCAGGGCCAGGGTGATGAGGAAGGACGGGAAGGAGAGGAAGACGTCGACGAACCGGGCGACCGCCTTCCCGCCGGGGAACGGGACGAACGCGATGACCAGCGCGAGGGCGAAGCCCAGGACGAGGCATCCCGCGGTCGAGCCGACGGCGAGCCACACGGTGGTGGTGAGCGCGTCGCGGAAGACGGCGGAGGCGAAGACGTCGGCGTACGGGTCGAGCGAGACGCCGCCCTCGTCGGGAGTGAAGGACTGCTGGACGACGAGGGCCAGCGGGTAGAGGAAGGCGAGCGCGAGGACGGCGACGGGCGGCAGCGCCCAGACCCGGGCGGGGACGGAGCGGGACCGGGCGGGGGCCGGGTCCGGCCGCTCGGGACCGGCCGTCGGCGTGCGGTCGAGGACGGCACTAGCCACCGGGCACCGCCGCCTTCTCCCGCGTCACCGCGGCGCCCGCCGGACCGGCGGCTGCGGCGGCTGCGGCGACGGCTGTACCGGCTGTCTCCGACCTGAGCGCTGTTCCGGGCGTGCCGGGCGTGCCCGCCGGTCGGGCCTCTCCCGCCGGTCCGGCCTCTCCCGCCGCTTTCGCCGTCCCCGCTGTCCCCGTCGTTTCCGCTGTCCCCGCTGTCCCCGCTGGGAGCAGCACCGCGTCCTCGGGGGCGAAGTGCAGGGTGACGGAGGCGCCGAGGGCCGGGGGGTCGCGCAGTTCGCGGAGGTCGGCCATGAGGCGGTGGCCGTCGACGTCGGCGTGGACGCGGTGGGTGGAGCCGCGCCACTGGACCTCGGTGACGCTGCCGGTGAGCGCGTTGGGCCCGTCGCCGAGGCCGACCAGGTGCGGCCGGACGCAGAGGGTGGCCGTCGCGCCGGGGGCGGCGGTGTCGGTGGGGACGGTGAGCGCGTGGCCGCCGAACTCGACGGCTCCCTCACCGGCGACCGTCACCGGGAGCAGGTTGGCGTTGCCGACGAACGAGGCGGTGAACTCGGTGCGCGGGCGGCGGTAGAGCTCCTGAGGGGTGCCGCAGTCCTGGAGCCGGGCCCGGTCCATGACGGCGATCCGGTCGGCGAGCGTGAGGGCCTCGACCTGGTCGTGGGTGACGTACAGGATGGACACGTCCGGCAGCTCGCGGTGCAGCCGAGCCAGTTCGGCGAGCATTCCGGAGCGGAGCCGGGCGTCGAGGGCGGAGAGCGGTTCGTCGAGGAGCAGGACGCCGGGGCGGATGGCGAGCGCGCGGGCGATGGCGACGCGCTGCTGCTGGCCGCCGGAGAGTTCGCGCGGATGGCGCTCCGCGTACCCGGCCATGCCGACGAGTTCGAGGGCCTCGGTGACCCGGCCGGGGATCTCCGCCTTCGGGGTGCGGTGGGCCTTGAGCCCGAAGGCCACGTTGTCCTTGACCTTGAGGTGCGGGAAGAGGGCGTAACTCTGGACGACCATGCCGATGCCCCGCCGGTGCGGGGGCAGGGCGGTGACGTCCCGGCCGCCGAGGAACACCCGCCCGGCGGCGGGCCGGACGAACCCGGCGACGGCGCGCAGGGCGGTGGTCTTGCCCGAGCCGGACGGCCCGAGGAGGGCCATCACCTCGCCGGGCCCGACGGTGAGGTCGAGCCGGTCGAGGACGACGTTCCCGCCGTAGGCGACAGTGACGCCCTCGAAGCGGATGCCGCTGGGTGCGGCGGGGGCGGGGGCGCTCACGCCTCGGCCCGCGTGAGGAGGCCGGGCAGCTCGGCGACGGACCCGAGCACGTGGGTCGCGCCGTGCCGGGTCAGCCGGTCCTTGTCGTGGGCGCCGGTGAGGACCCCGGCGACGATCCCGGCGCCGGAGCGTACGCCGCTGAGCATGTCGTACGAGGTGTCGCCGGCCACCACGATCCCCCGGACGTCGTCCACGGCCCCGGTGCGCAGGAAGGCGGCCAGCACCATGTCGGGGCAGGGCCGGCCCCGGCCGCCCGCGTCGGCGGGGCAGAGGGTGAGCGGGACGAGGTCCTGCCAGCCGAGGGCGGCGAGGATGGCGTCCTGGGTGGTGCGGGCGAAGCCGGTGGTCAGGACGACGGTGCGGCCCTGCGCGGTGAGCTGTTCGACGGCCTCGCGGGCCCCGGGTACGGGGGCGATACGGCCGCCGTCGACGAGCTCCCCGTACGCCTCCTCGAAGGCGGCGTTGGCACGCTGGGCCCTGTCCTCGCCACCCTCGCCGCCCTCGCCGGCGAAGAGGTGCCGGAAGACGGAGATCTTGGACTCGCCCATGGTGGCACGTACGTAGTCGAGTTGGCGGGCGTGCTCGTCTGAGCCGGAGCGTACGCCGAGGCGTGTCGCGGCGGCGGAGAACGCCTGCTCGACGAGGCCGCCGTCGGCGACGGTCGTTCCGGCCATGTCGAGGACGACGAGACCGAAGAGGTTGTTCGCCCGGTCGTCGTTCGGGGTCTGTGTCGCTGAGGTCATGTGGTTCACCAGCCCAGTCGGTCGGCGGTCGTTTCGGCGATGGCGGGGGAGCACGTCATGCCGCGCCCGCCGGGCCCGGTGACGAGCCAGACACCGTCGCGCACCTGTTGCCGGTGAACGACGCGTGAGGTGTCGGTGCACTGGGCGTAGACGCCCGCCCAGCGGCGGCGGACACGCGGCAACGGGCGTCCGAGGAAGGCTTCGACGACCCGGGCGAGGTGCTCGTAGGGCTCCTCGACGGTGTCGAAGGCGAAGGGGTGCTCGTACTCGTGGGTGTCGCCGATGGTCAGTCCCCCGTCGCTGCGCTGCACCATGAGGAGCTGCATGCGGTGCTCGGCGGCGACCGGGCCCTGGGGCTGTCCGGCGTTGAGGGCGTCGAGCGCCTCGCCCCGGTAGGCCGGGTAGTAGCGGAAGCTGTCGGCGTCGGCGACGGAGGTGGTGAGGGGCTCGCCGAGGGGGTCGGTCTGCATCATCTGGAGCCGGACGCGGCGCACGGGCAGTTCGGGCCCGGCGAGTTCCCGGACGAGCCCGCCGAGCCAGGCGCCGGTCGCGAGGATCACGGCGTCGCCGGTGTGGACGTCGCCGTGGTCGTCGCGCACCGAGGCGGTCCCGACGACCTCCCGCACCTCACGGCCGCCGAGGTAGGTGTACCGCTCGCCGGCCAGCAGATG
The DNA here is from genome assembly GCF_044756785.1 of Streptomyces sp. NPDC091649. Taxonomy (NCBI): domain Bacteria; kingdom Bacillati; phylum Actinomycetota; class Actinomycetes; order Kitasatosporales; family Streptomycetaceae; genus Streptomyces; species Streptomyces sp. NPDC091649. The sequence continues at coordinate 483,852 of NZ_JBIVTR010000002.1, forward strand.
TTCCTTCAGGGCGAGTTGGGCGGTGCGGGGCTCGACCGCCGCGTCCCGCTCGCACCACAGGGCGGCGGCGAACGCGCCCCGCAGGGCCGGGTTGCGCACACGGGCCTCGTCGGCGGTGAGCAGCCGGTAGCCGCGCGCCGCCGCGTCGGGCCGGGCGACGGCCGCCTCGGCGACGGCGACCTCGCGGGCGGTACGCAGGGGGGTGAGCGAACCGCAGGCCCGGAAGCCGAGCCCGGGCACCCGCTCCCCGATGGCCTCCCACAGCTCACGGGCGCGCAGGGCGGTTTCCAGCTCCTCCCCGCCGGCCCGGCCACTGACCCATATCTGTCCGAAATTGCGGAGCGATGCCCCGCGCGCCTCGCTCTCGCGCTCGATCTGTACGACCTCGTGGCCGCGACTGACTGCGTGCCAGGCGTGCATGGTTCCCACCACGCCGGCTCCTACGACGATGACTCTCACGACGGCCACGCTCCTCGGGGCGGGTGTCCCGCGCACATCCGTCCACCGACGGGACGGTGAACGACCCCGCAAGTTTGGACCAGACCCGTTACCTCTCCGTGATCCGAGTGAGAGGTGCGCGCCGAGCCGAGCCGAGCCGCGGCGAGGGGAGGGGAGCGGAGCGGAGGGAGCGAGGGGAGCGAGGGGAGCGAGGGAAGCGGGGGGAGCGAGGGCGGGGGCGGGGGCGGGGGCGGGGGCGGGGGCGGGGGCGGGGAGCGAGGGCGCTCAGCCCCGCTCCTCCCCTCGCAGACGGGTGGAGAAGGAGAAGCGGTCCCCCCGGAACAGGGTCCGCACGCGCTCCAGCGGCCGGCCTTCGGCGTCCCGGGACAGCCGGTGGATCAGCAGCATCGGCAGGGCGGGCGGGGTCCCGACGAGCAGGGCCTCGCGGGGGGTGGCGAGCACGGTCTCGATCCGCTCGTCGGCGTCCCCGAAGGCGATTCCGAGACGGTCGCGCAGGTAGGCGTAGAAGGAGGAGTCCGGGTCGAACTCCGTGTCCAGGTCCGGGACGCGGGCGACGCCGACGTACGTGCTCTCCAGGCCGACGCGTTCGTCGTCGGCGAGCAGCACCCGCTCCAGGTGCCAGACCGGCTCGCCCCGCCCGACCGCGATCTCGGCGGCCAGCGCCTCGGGGCACGGGAAGCGGTCCAGGCCGATGAGGTGGCGGCCGGGACGCCGGCCCTGGCGGCGGACGCCTTCGGTGTAGCTGGCCAGGGAGAGCGGCTGCTCCAGCTTGGGTCCGGCGACGACGGTGCCGCGCCCCTGCCGGCGCAGCCGTCCCTCCAGGAGCAGTTCGCGCAGGGCCTGGCGGACGGTCTCGCGCGAGACCTCGTGCCGCTGGGCGAGCTCGCGCTCGGTGGGCAGGAGCCCGCCCTCGCCCAACTCGTCCAGCAGCACCGCGATACGGGCCTTGACGGCGTAGTACTTCGGGATACGGCCGTGCTCGGGGATGCCGGAGCGGATCGGTGCGCCAGGTGCCTGGTCGTTCGGGTAGTCCACGGCCCGATCGTCGCAGACGCGGGTGAACAGGCCGGTTCGGGCCACATGGCCGCACCCGCCGTACCCGTACCCGCGGTGCGGGTGCGGGTACGGCGGGCGCGGGTGCGGCGGCGCCCCTCAGTCGGTGAGGCGGCGGAGCCGGCGGGCGTGCAGCACGAGGGCGGCCCCGCCGACCAGGAGCGCCCCGGCGGTGACCCCGGTCCAGGTCAGCGACACCGGGCCGGTGCGGGCGAGTTCGGGAAGCGGGCTCCCCGGACCGTCCCGGGGCGGGAGGCCGGGACGCCGCCCCTCACCACGGTCCTCCCCGGCCACGCCTCCGCCCTCGTTCTCGCCCCTTCCCCCATCGCCGTGCTCGTCCCCATCGGCAGGGCGTGTCGGCGGGCGGGGAGTGGAGTCGCGGTCCGGGGACGGGGACGGGCCCTGGTCCGCGCCGGGGTCCGTACGTCGGGTGTCGGTACCGCCGGGCCCCTCCGTGCGGGTACCGGCGCCCGGGCCGGTGCGCTCCGGACGGGGCTCTTCCGCTCGCGGGCCTTCCGGCTCGGGACTCTCCCGCTGCGGGCGCTCGGGCTGCGGGCTCTCCGTCCGCGGACGTTCGGGCCGGGGGCGTTCCGGCTCGCGGATGCCGCCCGTGGCGCCGTCGATGATCACGAAGGGGTACTCCTCCGACTCCCCCACCCACTCGCCGTCCTCGCGTCCGCCGCCCTTGGCCTTGTCCTGGTGGCGGCGCTGCACGACGGCGGCGTGGGCGGTGACCGGGCCCGGGGCGGTGTCCGAGGTGAAGGCCATCCGGACGCGTACGGACACGGTCTTTCCGGCGGGAACGGTGAACCCGAGGAACGCCTCGCCGGAGTCGGCTGAGTCGTCGGAGCCGGTGCCGGTGCCGGTGCCGGTGCCGGTGCCGCTCGACGTTCCCTTCTCGGCCTCTTCTCCCCCTCCCCCGCGTTTCTCGCCCCTCTCGCCCTTCTCGCCCCTCTTCCCCGGGTCGCCGACGTCGCCCGCGTCGCCGCCGAAGACGCCGATCTGCTCGTCGTGGTCGGTGCTCTCCCAGGTGACGCGGTGTTCGGTCCCGGGGCGGCCGGGCTCGGAGAACTCCAGCTGGATCTGGTCCGAGGTGAGCCTGCGGTCGCGGTCGGCGAGGACGAGGACCGGGTGCAGGGCGCGGCAGGGCGCATCGGTGGTGTTGGTCAGGTCGAGGAACCAGGTGCCGTAGCCGCCGCCGGAGGCGTACCGGCCCGGGGCGCCCTGGATACGGGTGTCGATCGGGAAGTCCTTGGCGCCCGGGTCACCGCAGACGGGCTGCTCGTCGGCGGCTAAGGCGGCGGGGGCGGAAGGGAGGGCGCCGGCCTGCGGGCCGCCCAGGAGGGCGGCGGGAACCGTGATCCCGGCGGCCAGCCCGAGGGCGGCGAGCACACGGGCGTCACGCAGCCGTGCGCCGGAGGTGGGGGGCATGGGGGTCACCCTTCGCTGCTCGCGGACGACCGGGGCGGGGGCTCCGGTGATGACCTCCGACGCCATCACGCGCGCGCGGACTCAGAGAGTCGACATGCCGACTTCGTTCATAGGATCACCCGACCGCACTCCTTCCCGCCGGACCGACAGGCCGGAGCCCGGAAACCCGGTGCGGGAACTCGGTGGGGGAACCCGGTGCGGGAACCCGGTGCGGGAACCCGGTGCGGGAAGCCCGCGCCGGAACCCCTCCCCTACTCCGGCCCTCCGGCCCGCTGCCCAGTCGCCTCCCCGGCCCGCTCCCCCACCCGTCCGAACACCGGCGCGAGCACCAGTTGCGCCGCCCCCTCCGCCACCGGCCGGTCGCCGCCCCGGGCGACCGTGACGGCCACACCCGCGCCCGCCCCGCCCCGGGCGGCCCGCTCCTCGATCACGGCCCGGACGCCCCGTACGTACGCGTCCTCGTCGGCCGCCACCGTCCGGCCGCCCAGGACCACCCGGTCGATGTCGAGCAGACCGACCAGGTTCGCCGCGCCCGTGCCCAGGACCCTGGCCGCCTCCGCCCGGTCGCCGCGCGCCTCGGCGGCCAGGCACAGCGCCTCGACGCAGCCGCGTCCGCCGCACTCGCAGAGCGGGCCGTCCAGCTGGAGGGTCTGGTGGCCGAACTCCCCCGCCCCGGTCCGCGCGCCCCGGTGCACCTCGCCGCCGAGGACGAGGCCGGCGCCCAGCCCCGTACCGACGTGGAGGTAGGCGAAGTCGCCGCGCGGTTCGTCCAGCGACAGGGCCAGGGCCAGGGCGGCGGCGTTCGTGTCCTTGTCCAGGACCACCGGCAGCCCGGTCCGCTCGGCGAGGGCGGCGCGCAGCGGGTAGCCGTCCCACCGAGGGAATCCGGTGACCCGGTGCAGGACGCCGTCCCGGTGGTCCAGCGGGCCGGGGACCGCGACGCCGAGCCCCAGCACCGGTTTGTGCGGTTCGGCCGCGCACAGGTCCCGTACGGCGTCCGCCGCGTCCGCGAGGACCCGATCCGCCGGAGCGCCGAGGTCGAGGGGGGCGCGGGTGACCGCGACCGGCCGGCCCGCGAGGTCGACCAGGACGGCGGTGAGCCCGTCGCGGTCCAGGTGCAGCCCGACGGCGAACCGCGCGTCGGGGACCAGCCTCAGCACCGTGCGCGGCTTGCCGCCGGTGGAGGGGCGCAGGCCCGCGCCGACGGCCAGCCCGTCCTCCCGCAGCCGGGCGGTGATCTTGCTGACGGCCTGGGGGGTGAGGCCGGTGCCCTCGGCCAGCTCCAGCCGGCTGATGCCGTCCGCCCCGGCCGCCCGCAGCAGGTCCAGCACCAGCGCGGCGTTGTGGTGGCGCAGCGCCGGGAGGTTCACCCCCGCCGGGGCCTTCGTCCTGCTCCTGTTCACCGCTCACTCCTGTTCACCGTCCCATTGTGCCGGTCGCTTGCGCTTTGGCAACAGCGTTGCTTAAGTGGAACGCATGACCCCCAACGCCACCGACGCCCCCCTCCGCGTCGCCCTCGTCGGCTACGGCCTGGCCGGCTCCGTCTTCCACGCCCCACTGGTGTCCGCGGCCGGCGGCCTGGCCCTCGACACGGTCGTCACGTCGAACGAGGAGCGCCGGTCCGAGGCCCGTGCCGCGTACCCCGGCGTGCGCCTCGCCGCCTCGCCGGACGAGCTGTGGGAGCGTGCCGACGAGCTGGATCTCGTCGTGATCGCCACCCCGAACAAGACGCACGTCCCGCTGGCGACGGCCGCGCTGAAGGCCGGGTTGCCGGTGGTCGTGGACAAGCCGGTCGCCGGGACCGCGGCCGAGGCGCGCACCCTCGCCGCTCTCGCCGAGGAGCGCGGGCTGCTGCTCTCGGTCTTCCAGAACCGCCGCTGGGACAACGACTTCCGCACGCTGGCCGGGCTGATCGCCGAGGGCGAGCTGGGCGAGGTGCAGCGCTTCGAGTCCCGGTTCGAGCGCTGGCGGCCGCAGCCGAAGGGCGGCTGGCGCGAGTCGGGCGACCCGGAGGAGATCGGCGGCCTGCTGTACGACCTGGGCAGCCATGTCGTCGACCAGGCGCTGGCGCTGTTCGGCCCGGCGGTCCAGGTGTACGCCGAGTCCGACGTACGGCGTCCCGGCGCGGCGGCGGACGACGACACGTTCCTCGCGATCACCCACGCCGGCGGGGTCCGCTCACACCTGTACGTCAGCGCCACCACCGCCCAGCTCGGCCCGCGCTTCCGCGTGCTGGGCTCGAAGGCGGGCTATGTGAAGTACGGCCTGGACCCGCAGGAGGCGGCCCTGCGCGAGGGCCTGCGCCCGGTGGCCGGTGAGCCGTGGGGGGAGGAGCCGGAGGAGCTGTGGGGCCGCCTCGGTTCCGGCGAGTCCCCGCTGACCGGCGGCGGCGCCCCGGTCCGTACGCTGCCCGGCGACTACCCCGCGTACTACGCCGCCGTCGCCGCGGCGGTGCGCGGCACCGGCCCCAATCCGGTCACCGCCGCACAGGCCGCCGCCGCTCTGGACGTCCTGGAGGCCGCCCGCCGCTCGGCCCGCGAAGGCGTCTCGGTGACCCTTCTCCCGCACCAGGACGCAGACGCAGAGGGGCAGCGCGCATGAGCACCGAATCCCCCACCGTCTCCGAGCTGATCGCCCAGGAGCGACGGCTGACCCTGCCGCGCTTCGGCCACGACGACGCGTACGCGCTCGGCGGCCTGCTGGTCGCGCTGGCCCGGAAGCGGCACGCGCCGGTCGCGATCGACATCCGGCGGGGCGCGCAGCAGCTCTTCCACGCGGCGCTGCCGGGTTCGAGCGCGGACAACGACGCGTGGATCGACCGCAAGCGCAAGGTCGTCGAGCGGTACGGCGAGAGCTCCTATCTGGTCGGCGCGCGGTTCCGGGCGAAGGGCACCACGTTCGAGGAGTCGTCGCGGCTGGACCCGGAGACGTACGCCGCGCACGGCGGTTCGTTCCCGATCGCGGTGGAGGGCGCGGGCGTGATCGGCACGGTCACGGTGTCCGGACTGCCGCAGGCCGAGGACCACGCGATGGTGGTCGAGGCGCTGGAGCAGTTCGCGGCGACGACGGGGACCTGAGCGGAACCGGTACGCCAACGGGGCGCCGGTTGGCGAACGCCAACGGGGCGCGGGTACGGCGGCGGGCAGGCGGTGCGCGGACGGGGCGCCGTCACCGTACGCGTGACAGCGCCCCGTCCGCGCCCTCGTACGCGTGACAGCGCGCCCCGGCCCCGCCGGTGCGGGAGGGGCGCTACGCCCCCTTGAGCTGCTGCCGCTGCCGGCCGAGCCCCTCCACCTCCAGCTCCACCACATCGCCCGCCTTCAGGTAGGGCTTCGGCTCGGGCTGCCCCATCGCGACCCCGGCGGGCGTACCGGTGTTGATCACGTCGCCCGGGTAGAGCGTCATGAAGTGGCTGAGGTAGCGGACGACCTCGCCGACCGGGAAGATCTGCTCGGCCGTGCTGCCGTTCTGCTTCAGCTCGCCGTTCACCCACAGGCGCAGCGGCAGGGCCTGCGGGTCGGGCACCTCGTCGGCGGTGACGAGCCAGGGGCCGAGCGGGTTGAACGTCTCGCAGTTCTTGCCCTTGTCCCAGGTGCCGCCGCGCTCGATCTGGAACTCGCGCTCGGAGACGTCGTGTGCCGTGGCGTACCCGGCGACGTGCGCGAGGCCCTCCTCGGCCGTCTCCAGATAGCGGGCGGTGCGCCCGATGACGACGGCGAGCTCGACCTCCCAGTCGGTCTTCCGGCTGCCGCGCGGCACCAGGACCGTGTCGTCGGGCCCGACGACGGTGTCGGGGGCCTTGAAGAACAGGATGGGCTCCGTCGGGATCTCCGCACCCGCCTCGGCGGCGTGGTCGTGGTAGTTCAGCCCGATGCACACGATCTTGCCGATGCGTCCCAGGGGCGGGCCGGTCCGCAGCCCCGTCGCGTCCAGGGCGGGCAGCACCCCGGGCGCCTCGGCGGCCGCCCGTACCCGGGCGAGCGCGGAGGCGTCGGCGAGCAGCTCGCCGTCGATGTCGGGGACGATCCCCGACAGATCACGCAGAGTCCCGTCGCGGTCGAGAAGGGCGGGGCGCTCGGCGCCCGCCGTACCCACTCGAAGCAGCTTCAACGGTCCAACTCCTCTTGGTCGAGGTGGTGAGCCCTCCGGCGGGGTGCGGCCGACGGATGGCTTGGCTGATCGTCCAAGAGATGCGATCACTCCGCAAGACCACGTTCACACACTGGACCGACGCCCCGAACGTCGCGGCGGCCGGCGCCCCGAACCGGCTCGGGCACGGCGTCGGGCCCGCCCCGGGCCCGAGCGGCGGGCGTCCCGATCACGCCGACGCGGCCAAGGCGCCGCCGCCGACCGGCATGTCGCGGTACAGCCAGGCCCGCTCGACGGCGGTCCAGGTGGTCGTGGTGACGACGTACAGGGCGGCGGCCAGCGGGACGACGGCCGCGGTGATCAGGGTGAAGAAGGACAGCAGCGGCATCAGCTTCGTCATCGCGCCCATGCCGGGCACGGCCTGTCCGTCGGGGCCGGCGGCGGGCGTCATCGGGCCGGCGGCCAGCTGCCGCTTGGTGCGTCCGTAGGAGAAGGTGGCGACGGCGGCGACGATCACGAAGAGCCCCAGGTAGACCCAACCCTGTCCGCCGAACACCCCGCCGTGCGCGAGCGCGTCGTGCCAGCGCCCGCCGAGCGGCGCCCCGAGCAGATCGTGGCGGAGCAACGCGTTGGGTTCGCCGCCGATCGAGCTGCTGGAGAACAGGTGGTAGAGCAGGAAGAACGCGGGCATCTGGAGCAGGCTCGGCAGGCAGCCGGAGAGCGGCGACACCTTCTCGGCCGCGTGCAGCTCCATGATCGCCTTCTGCATCCGCTCCGGGTTCTCGCCGTGCTTCCTGCGGAGCTCGGCGATCCGCGGCTGGAGCCGACTGCGCGCCTTCTGCCCGCGCGCGGCGGCCCGCGACAGGGGATGGACGGCCAGCCGGACGAGCGCGGTGAACAGGATGATCGCGGCGGCGGTGGACGCGGTCTGGAAGAGCGGCTGGAGCAGATCGGCGAGGGAGCCGACCAGGCTCGCGAAAGCGGACATGAAGGCGGACATGGGTGAGCCCTCCGGGGGTCTCGTCGTGCCGGGAGGTACCTGCGAGGAGGTACGGGGTGGTTACTCGGCATGACGACCGGCGCGGCGCGCACCGCCCGTGCGGGACGTGCGTACGCGAGAGGTCGCGTACGCACGGAAGGCGTGCGGGGTTCGTTACGCGGCGGCCGTCAGGAGGGCGTGCCCGGGTGCCCGGGGCCTGGTGCGGCCCCGGGCGTCGGGGTCGCGTTGCGGGAGGAACGCGGTGCGCTTCTCCCGGTCCCTGATGGCCGTACGGACCCGGGTGCGGGGCACCGGGGAGGCGCAGCGGGCGCTGATGACGGAGCAGGCGAGGAGTGCGGAGCCGGCGGCCGCGGTGGCGGCGAGCGCCACGGCCGCGGAGAGGCTGCCGCCCTCGGCGAGGAGGACCTCGGTGAGGAGGAGGACGAGGAGTCCGGCGGGCCGGAGCAGCCGGGCGAAGGCACGGCGCAGAGCGTTGGCGTCCCGCACGGTGTGCACCTCCCGCCCCTCGTAGCGTCCCTCGTACCGTTCGCGGGTTCCGCGCGTCGCGTTCATGGATGTGTTCGGCGGAGCGGACGGCACTCCCCTTCGTTATACACGATGACCGGTGGGTCCAGGGCGGCCGAGGCGACGACGGCAAGGGACCGCCCGTAGCGGTGGGGGGAGGGGGCGACCGTGCCGCTGGTCCCGCGAGGGCCGGCCCGCCCAGCAGCGCCACGACCGACGAGGCGTGCGGGCCCCTGCCGGCGGCCGGAGGCGTCCGGCAGCCTCACCGCGGACGCATCGCGGTGAGCTTGCCCCAGACGACGAGCCGGTAGCGGGAGCTGAACTCGGGGGCGCAGGTGGTCAGGGTCAGGTAGTAGCCGGGCGCGCTGCAGCCCGCGGAGGTCGTGACGTTGCTGCGCGGTACGGGGGCGATGACGCCGCCGTCCGAAGGAGCGGTCCGCGCGAGGCGTTTGTCGACGGTGTACGTGTAGACGGCGTCCCGGGTCTCGACGGTGATCCGGTCGCCGCTCCGCAGCCGGTCGATGCGCCGGAAGGGCTCGCCGTGGGTGTTGCGGTGGCCGGCGAGCGCGAAGTTCCCGGCCTGCCCGGCCTGGGCGGTGCGGGCGTAGTGCCCGACGTACCCCCGGTCGGGCGGTGAGCCCGATCCGGGGGACGCGCAGGACGGCGTACGCCTGGTCCCAGCGGGGGCCGGGCCGGGTGACGGCGCCGGCCCGGGCGGCGGAGCCCCCCGCGTCCGGCGCGTCCGGCGCGGAGGGGGACCCCGACACACGGCCGGGGGCCGAGGGGGCGGCGCTCCCCTTCCGCGCACCGCCGGCGCCGGCGCCGGCGTCCCGGACCGGCTCGTCCCACTCCCGCCGCAGACTCTGCACCGTGCGGCCGGCCTCGGCGCGTGCCTCGCGGTTGGTCCACCACAGCTGATGGGCGACGAGGAGCAGCAGCACGACGCCCAGGGTCACGACGAGTTCGGCGGACACCCACAGCCCCCGGGCGAGGAGGCGTGGCGCCCCGCCCCCCGCGAAACCGACCCGCAGCCCGGAGCGCCCGCACCACCGCCCGGAACCCCGCTCCCCCACGGCTCCCCGCACCCGCACCGGCTTCCCCTCTCCCGCATGGCGCGCACGGTAGGGGCAAACCCCGCAACTCTCCAGACTTCTCCCGTCTCCGGACTTCTCCCGCTTCTCCGCCTCCGCCCCATCCCGCCCTCTCCTCCCCGCCGTAACCGTCCGGCAGTACCGTGTGGTCCATGCGCCCCGACACGCCTGCCGACCACACCACCGAAGCCGAGCGTCTGCTCCGCACCGCGGCGCAGTACCCCGAGGACCACGAACCGCTGATCCTCCAGGCCGCGGCCCATCTGGAACTCGCGGGCGACCGCGCCCGCGCGAGCACGCTCTACGACGAGCTGCTCGGAGCCCCCGAGGCCACCGTCGACCACCCGCACCTGGTCAAGGCCCTGAAAGCGGCCAACCTCTGGGAGTACGGCCACGAGGCCGAGGCCCGCGCGATCATCGACGGCATCCGTGCCGCGGGCCCGCTGGACGCGGCGCCGTGGCAGGTGGCCGCGGAGACCCTGGAAGCGCACGACGAGCTGGAGTCGGCGCACGACTTCCTCTCGACCGCGCTGACCCTGCTGCTGACCCCGGGCGAGGAGGTCCCGTACGCCCTCCAGTCCCTGCTGACCGGCCGCCACCGGGTGCGCAGGCTCATGGGCCTGGACCACGACGCCTGGGACGAGCTGGCCGGCGCGCTGCACACGGCCCCGGTCCCCCTGGACGAACTCCACGACCCCAAGCGCCTGTGGTCGCTGGGCTCCTCGGACCCGGTCGAGCTGAAGGCCGAGATCACCCGCCTCCGCGCGGAACTGGGCACCTACCGCACCGCCCTCTCCCGCCCGTTCCCGGTCGCCGTCCTGCACTGGCCCGAGAACGAACTGCGCGAACTGCTCACCGCGTACCCGGCGCTGACCGACGAGTACGTCGACCACGCCACGCACCTGGACCGCCTGGAGACCGCGCTGCGGGACCTCCACGCGGCGGGCACCCCGAACCTGGGCATCGTGCCGGGGACGGTCCCCTCGTACGAGGCGTTCGCCGCCTCCGAAGCCGCGTCCCCGGCCGACGCGGGCCTCCTCCCCCAGTACGCCACCACCCTCGCCGCCCGAGGCCGCGCCGTCCCCTGGCCCCCGTCCCGCACGGCCGCCTGCTGGTGCGGGTCGGGAGAGACGTACGGGGGATGCCACGCGGCATGAACCCCGGGGTCCCGGGCCCCGGGCCGTCGGACCCCGTAGGCCGACGGCCCGGGGGGCAGGGGGCCGGGACCACGCACGGCCGGTGCGGGGTCCGGGGTGGGCCGTCCGGAAGGCTCCCTGACCACCGGGTCCGAGGCAATTCATAGGTCTTCGGCAGCGAGGAGCACGGCCGGCCTTCATCTCCGAGCGTGTCCACCCGTACGAGCCGCCAGGCCAGCGCAACAGCGCACTCGAAGCCGCCGCGCGCGCACGGAGCGCAACCAAGGGCCTAACTGATCGTTTCAGAATGAAGTTTGTTGCAACCCTTGGCAGGTGGTTCACATGTCGGCAGGATCTGCTGGGTGTCTGCTGATCTTGTGTCTG
>NZ_JBIVTR010000003.1:0-160579 GCF_044756785.1 Streptomyces sp. NPDC091649
CCCACCTCGCCCGCGTCCAGACCCAGATCATCCAGATCCAGCGACTCGACCGGCTTCTTCTTCGCCGCCATGATCCCCTTGAACGACGGATAACGGGCCTCACCGGACTGGTCGGTCACCGACACCACCGCCGGAAGCGAAGCCCGAAGCTCCTCCGAAGCCGTGTCACCGTCACGACGACCGGTCACCACACCCCCGTCCACCGCGACCTCCGACAGCAGCGTCACCTGCGGCACACCCAACCGCTCCGCCAGCAGCGCCGGCAGCACACCCATCACACCGTCCGTCGACGCCATCCCGCAGACCACCAGGTCATACCCGGCCTTCTCCACAGCCTTCGCCAGCACCAGCGACGTCCCCATCACATCACTGCCGTGCAGATCATCGTCCTCGACGTGCACCGCCCTGTCCGCACCCATCGACAACGCCTTGCGCAACGCGTCCTTGGCATCCTCCGGACCCACCGTCACCACGGTGACCTCCGCATCGTCCGCCCCCTCAGCGATCCGCAACGCCTGCTCGACCGCGTACTCGTCCAGCTCCGACAACAGACCGTCGACATCCTCACGATCCAGCGTCAGGTCATCGGCGAACCGCCGGTCACCGGTCGCGTCGGGCACGTACTTCACACAGACAACGATCCTCAAGCTCACGCCGGCTCTCCTGCCTACCTGGGTGTGGTGTGGTTCCACCTGGGTGTCATTCGTAGTAAGGGAAAGGTTATGGCACTCAGTACCCTCTGTAAAGGTACGCAGTGCCAAAAGCGGGCTTCCGGTGCTACGTTTCGCCGCATGAGCGAGGCACGAGGACCCGAGAAGAAGGCGCCCATGCGGGAGGTGCTCGCGCAGGCGGCCTTCCAGCTCTTCCTGGAGCGGGGCTTCGAGCGGACGACCGTGGACGACATCGTGGCGCGGGCCGGCGTGGGCCGGCGTTCGTTCTTCCGCTACTTCCCGTCCAAGGAGGACGCGGTCTTCCCGGACCACGAGCGCTGCCTCGCCGACATGACCGGGTTCCTGGCCGAGGTCGACGACGCCGACCCGGTCGGCGCGGTGTGCGACGCCGCGCGCATCGTGCTGCGGATGTACGCGGCCAACCCCGAGTTCTCCGTGCAGCGCTACCGCCTCACCCGGGAAGTTCCGGGACTGCGGACGTACGAACTGTCCGTGGTGCGCCGCTACGAACAGACCCTCGCCGCCCATCTGCGGGGCCGCTTCGGCGAGGGCGGCGACGGGGAGCTGCGGGCCGAGGTGATCGCGGCCTCCGTGGTCGCCGCGCACAACAACGGGCTGAGGCTGTGGCTGCGGTCGGGTGGGGCGGGCGACCCCGAGGCGGCGGTCGATCACGCGCTCGCCCTGGTGCGCGAGGTGTGGGGCCGGTCGGCCGGGAGGGCGGACGCGCAGTCGCCCGGCCGGGAGGACGGCCTCCCGGCCGGCGCGGATGCCTCGGGCGCCGCCGTCTCCGACGAGGGAGAGGTGATCGTGATGGTGGCGCAGAAGGGCACCCCGATGTGGCGCGTCGTGCGGCAGATCGAGGCCGCCGTCGGCGAGAGCTGAGTACCAATGGGCACTCAGTGCCTTTACTGTCCGGCACTCAGTGCCATATGGTGCGGACGCGCCGGCAGTGCAGGTGCGGCGCGTCCGAGTCGAGCGCAGGGGGTCGAGCCGTGTCCCAGACAGGAATGGGCACCGTCCAGAAGGCGCACGAGGAGTGCGGCCTCTCCTACCACCGCTGCCGCTGGTGCGGCACCGCATCCTTCCGGCGGCTGCTGTGCCCGGTGTGCGCGTCGAGCGAACTGGAGCCCGAACGCACCACCGGCCACGGCGTGGTCGTCCGGACCGCCGTGGTCCACCGCTACACCGAGGCGGCGCGCAACGAGTCCCTGGTGCGGTTCTCCGAAGGATTCGTCTTCCGCTGTCAGATCGTGGGGGCGGCGCCGCACCTGGTGACGGTCGGCGCGCGCGTCCGGCCCGTCCCCGGGGACGGGCCGGAGACGGGCGCGGTCGTGCTGGAGCTCTGCGAGCCGCCCGCACGGCGGGACTGGGCCTGAGACGCCCGCGGGGCCGGCCGACGAGCCGCCGATCGGCCGGTCAGCCGAGCCGGTCGAGCATTTCGTCGGCCAACGGGGCGGAGGAAGCCGGGTTCTGACCGGTGATCAGGTTCCGGTCGGTGATGACGAACGGAGCCCAGGGCTCGCCCTCCTGGAAATCCGCGCCCAGCTCCACCAGCCGGTCCTGGAGCAGCCACTTCGCCCGGTCCGCCAAGCCCGCCTGGGTCTCCTCGGCGTTGGTGAACCCGGTCAGCCGGTACCCGGCGAACGGGTTCGAGCCGTCGGAGCCGGTCGCGGCCAGCAGCGCCGCCGGGCCGTGGCAGACCACGCCGAGCGGTTTGCCCGAGGCCAGCGCCCGGGTGAGCAGCCGCCCGGAGACGGGGTCCACCGCGAGGTCCTCCATCGGACCGTGGCCGCCGGGGTAGAAGACGGCGTCGTACGCGTCCAGGTCCACGTCCTCCAGCGCTACCGGGCTCCGCAGCTCCTCGAACGCCTCCAGCCCCGCCGCCACCCGGTCGGCGCCCTCCTGGCCGCCGTTCGCGTCGGGCGCCAGGCTGCCGCGGTCCACGGTCGGGACGACGCCGCCGGGAGTGGCGACGACCACCTCGTGCCCGGCGTCGGTGAACGCCCGGTGCGGAGCCACCGCCTCCTCCGCCCAGAAGCCCGTGGGGTGGGACGAGCCGTCCGCGAGGGTCCAGTGGTCCGCGCCGGACACCACGAAAAGGATCTTTGCCATGTCGTACATCTCCGTTGGTCGGGGTGACTGACCAGGCCGACGGTAGGCCCGGTCCGGCCAGGAGCCGCGTCCCGCCCACGTGTACCGGAAAGAGGCTTCCGACGAGGCGGTGACGATCGGCCGTCCGGCGGAGCACCTGCCCCCGACGACCGGACCGAACCGTCCCGACGGCTTCGGGCACGGCGCGGCCCCGCCCGCGCGGACACCGTCCGGCATCCGGCCGCGCCGCGGTGCCTGCCCGCTCACCCGGGGGCGGGGGGCCGGCTCCTCCGTGCTTAGCTGGAGCCATGATCGATGACTTCCTGTACGGGACAGCCGGGCACACCGGACCGCCGGCCGAGGTCGAGGCCGCTGTGCGCGCCGCCGCCGCGGCCGAGATCATGCCCCGCCACCGGAAGCTCGCCGCCCACGAGATCATCGAGAAGAGCGGACCGCACGACCTGGTCACCGCCGCCGACCGGCTGGCCGAGGAACACCTCACCGCCGCCCTCACCAAGCTGCTGCCCGGCTCGGTCGTCGTCGGCGAGGAGTCCGTGCACGCCGATCCCGCGGTCTACGACGCCCTCGGCGGCGACGCACCGGTATGGATCGTCGACCCGGTCGACGGCACCCGCCAGTTCGTCCGGGGCGAGGCCGGATTCTGCACCCTGGTCGCCCTCGCCCAGCACGGCGAGGTCCACGCCTCCTGGACGTACGCACCCGTCCTGGGCGAGATGGCCGTCGCGGTCAAAGGCCGGGGCGCCACGCTGAACGGCGCCCCGATACGCTCCGGGACACCCGCACCCGGCGCCGTGCTGAACGTGGCGATGTCGCACCCCGACTACACCACCGACGCCCAGAAGCGGGCCCTGCTCGGCCTGCGCGCCGAAGGCATCCGGGCGCGCCCGTGCGGTTCGGCGGGCCTGGAGTACCTGGCCGTGGCGCGTGGCGACCAGGACGCCGTCGCGTTCAACTGGGAGTTCGCCTGGGACCACGCGGCCGGGCTCCTCCTGGTCACCGAGGCGGGCGGCGCGCAGGCGACCCTCTCGGGCGCCCCGTTCCGCATCGCGGGCGGAAACGACCTGCCGTTCACCGCGGCCCGCGACGACGCCACGGTCCAGCGCGTCCTGACCGCCCTGCGGGCGGGCGGCTGACCCGCCCGAACGGCCCCCGGCACACCCGCGCGTCCCCACGGACGACGGGCCCGAATACCCTGGAGCTTCCGCCCGCAGGCCGACGAAGGAGTCCCCAGGTGACCTCGATGCTCGACGCGGTCGTCGTGGGGGCCGGGCCCAACGGGCTGACCGCCGCCGCCGAACTGGCCCGCAGGGGCTTCGCCGTGGAAATCCACGAGGCGCACGAGACCGTCGGAGGAGGGGCCCGTACCGAGGAGCTGACGCTCCCGGGGTTCCGGCACGACCCCTGCTCCGCCGTGCACCCCCTCGGGATCGGCTCGCCCGCGTTCCGGTCGATGCCCCTGGCCCGGCACGGCCTGGAATGGCTGCGCCCCGAGGTGGAGCTCGCCCACCCGTTCCCGGACGGCACCGCCGCCGTGCTCACCCGGTCCGTCGGCGAGAGCGCCATGTCGCTGGGGCCCCGGGACGCGGGAGCCTACCGCCGCCTCCTCGCCCCCTTCCTCGGCCGCTGGGACGCCCTGGCCGCCGACTTCCTGCGCACCCCCTGGGACGGCCTGCCCCGCGACCCGTACCGGCTGGCCCGCTTCGGCCTGCTCGGCCTCCAGCCCGCCACCTGGGTCTCCCGCCGCTTCGACGGCGAGAAGGCCCGCGGCCTCTTCGCCGGACTCGCCGCCCACGCCATCGCGCCCACCAGCGGGTTCGCCACCTCGGCGATCGCCCTCGTCTTCGCGCTCGCCGCCCACGAGAACGGCTGGCCGGTGCCGCGCGGCGGCTCCCAGGCCATCGCCGACGCCCTCGCCTCCCACCTCCGCGAACAGGGGGGCACGGTCCGCACCGGCAGCGAGGTCAGGCGGCTGGACGAGCTCCCGCCCGCCCGCGCCTACATCTTCGACACCTCTCCCTCCGCGCTCGCCCGGATCGCGGGCCTCGGCTCCGCGTACCACCGCTACCGCTACGGCGCCTCCGCCTTCAAGATCGATTACGCGCTGTCGGGCCCCGTCCCCTGGACCGCCGAGAGCGCCCGCCGCGCCGGGACCGTCCACATCGGCCCCGACGCCGGGACCATCGACACCGCGCTGAAGGCCGCCGTGGAGGGCCGCGACCCCGACATCCCCTTCCTCATCACCGCCCAGCCGAGCCTCCTCGACCCCTCCCGGGCCCCCGAAGGACGCCACGTCTTCTGGGTGTACGGGCACGTCCCGGCCGGCTGGGAGGGCGACGCCACCGACGTCATCGAACGCCAACTGGAGCGCTTCGCCCCCGGTTTCCGCGACCTGGTCCTGGCCCGCGCCCTCTCCGGCCCGCCCCGGCTCGCCCGGCGCAACGCCAACTACGTCGGCGGTGACATCGCCTGCGGAGCCTTCTCCGGCCTCCAGACCCTGATCCGCCCCAAGCTCGCCCGCGTCCCGTACGCGACCGCGCACCCGGCGGTCTTCCTCTGCTCCTCCGCCACCCCGCCCGGACCCGGCGTGCACGGCATGTCCGGCCACCACGCCGCCAAGGCCGTATGGCGACGGCTGCGGGCCTCCTGATCAGCGCGCGGCCGGGCCCCGGCCCGGCGTCCGCCCCCGGGGTCGCACAGCTGTCGGAATCTCGCGTGAGGTCTCTGTCGGAATTCCGCCAGCCAAGCGCCTGACCGGTGCCCCACCCTGGAACCATGCACACCGACACCGAGCGCTGCGTGCGGGCCGTCCAGTCGAAGGACGCCCGCTTCGACGGGTGGTTCTTCACCGCGGTCCTCACCACCCGGATCTACTGCCGCCCCAGCTGCCCCGTCGTGCCGCCCAAGGTCCGCAACATGACCTTCTACCCGAGCGCAGCCGCCTGCCAGCAGGCGGGGTTCCGGGCCTGCAAGCGGTGCCGCCCCGACACCAGCCCCGGCTCCCCGGAGTGGAACGCGCGCGCCGACTCGGTCGCCCGCGCCATGCGGCTGATCCGGGACGGGGTCGTCGACCGCGAGGGCGTGCCGGGACTCGCCTCCCGGCTCGGCTACTCCGCGCGGCAGATCGAACGCCAGCTGCTGGCCGAGCTGGGCGCCGGACCGCTGGCCCTGGCCCGCGCCCAGCGGGCGCAGACCGCCCGCCTCCTCATCGAGACGACCGCACTGCCCATGGCCCAGGTGGCGTTCGCCGCCGGCTTCTCCTCGATCCGCACCTTCAACGAGACGGTCCGCGAGGTCTTCGGCCTCGCCCCCGGCGACCTGCGCACCCGAGCCGCCCGGGCCCCCCGGCCCGCCGCCGTACCGGGTGTCATCGCGCTCCGCCTCCCGTACCGGGCCCCGCTCAACCCCAGCAACCTCTTCGGCCACCTCGCCGCGACCGCCGTCCCCGGCGTCGAGGAGTGGCGGGACGGCGCGTACCGGCGCACCCTCGCCCTCCCGTACGGGCACGGCGTCGTCGCCCTGAGCCCGGCGTCCGACCACATCGCCTGCCGGCTCTCCCTCACCGACCCCCGCGACCTCACCGGGGCCATCAGCCGCTGCCGCTGGCTCCTCGACCTGGACGCGGACCCGGTGGCCGTCGACGCGCGACTGCGCACCGACCCGCTGCTCGCCCCGCTGGTCGACGCGGGACCCGGCCGCCGGGTGCCCCGCACGGTGGACGGGGCGGAGTTCGCCGTACGCGCGGTGCTCGGCCAGCAGGTCTCCACCGCCGCCGCCCGCACCCACGCGGCCCGGCTGGTCACCGCCCACGGCATCCCGGTCGACGACCCCGAGGGCGGCCTCACCCACCTCTTCCCGACCGCCGGGGCGCTGGCCGGTCTCGACCCGGAGGCGCTCGCGCTGCCGCGCAGCCGCCGCACCACGCTCACCACGCTCGTCGCCGCCCTGGCGGAGGACCGGCTGCGGCTCGACACCGACACCGACTGGGAGCAGGCCCGCGCCGAACTGGACGCGCTGCCCGGCTTCGGCCCCTGGACGGTCGAGTCCATCGCCATGCGGGCCCTCGGCGACCCCGACGCCTTCCTCCCCACCGACCTCGGCATCCGCCGGGCGGCAGAACGGCTCGGCCTGCCGGCCACGCCCGCCGCCCTCACCGCACGGGCCGCCGACTGGCGCCCCTGGCGGGCGTACGCCGTGCAGTACCTCTGGACGGTGGACGACCACCCCATCAACCACCTGCCGGCCTGACGCAGACAAGGACACCGCCCCCATGACCGCGACCACCGCTTCGGTGACCACCCAGCACACGGTCCTCGACAGCCCCTACGGCCCGCTGACGCTCGTCGCCACCGACGGCGTCCTCTCCGCCCTCTACATGACCGACCAGCGCCACCGCCCGCCCCAGGAGACCTTCGGCGTCCCGGACCCGGAGCCCTTCGGCGAGGTGGTCCGGCAGCTCGGGGAGTACTTCGCGGGAGACCGCAGCACCTTCGGCCTTCCGCTGAGGCTGGCGGGCACTCCGTTCCAGCGGAGCGTGTGGGCGGAGCTGCTGAAGATCCCGTACGGAGAGACCCGTACGTACGGCGAACTGGCCGAGGAGCTCGGCAAGCCGGGCGCCTCGCGGGCGGTCGGCCTGGCCAACGGCAAGAACCCCGTCGGGATCATCGTGCCGTGCCACCGGGTGATCGGGGCCTCCGGGAGCCTCACCGGCTACGGCGGCGGCCTGGACCGCAAGCGGCGGCTCCTCGCCTTCGAGCGCGGCGAGCCGGAGGACGCGGTGCAGGCGCTGTTCTGAGAGCGGCCCGGGGGCGTACCGAAGCCCGGCTGGCCCCCGGCTCCGCGCTCCTCAGCCGGTGAAGATCTCCACGGCCGTCCAGACCGCGAGACCGAGCATGCAGATACCACCGATGCGCTGCACGGTCTTCAGCGGTACGCGCTTGGCGATGAAGCGGCCCGCCAGCAGGGCGAGGGCCGAGACGGACATCAGGGCCGCGGCCGAGCCGACCGCCGTGGACCAGGTGCCGTTGCTCGCCGCGAGGTTGGCGGTGGTGATCTGCGTCAGGTCGCCCCACTCGCTGATGAACACCGCCATGAAGGCGGTCGAGTAGACCGGCCAGAACCCGGTCACCGTCTTCACCTCGGCGCCCTCGTCGTCGTCCCCGCCGCTGCCGCGCAGCAGGAGGAACGCGCCGAGCGCGAAGAGCGAGGCCGAGACGAGCTTGACGATCCACTCGGGCAGCAGTCCGATGAGGCTGCCCGCGCCGACGGCGATGGCGACGTGCACGACGAACGCGGACGAGGTGCCGAACCAGACATAGAGCGGGCGCATCCGTGTGCCCATGGCCAGCGACGCGAACATCGTCTTGTCGGGGAGCTCCGCGAGGAAGATCAGCCCGAAGGCGGTGATGATCGCCAGAGGGTCGAGGTGCATTCCGGGTGGCTTTCTGTGCGAGCCGGGCCCCGGATCTTCGCGAAGCGCCGCTCGGGCTTTTCGGAGGACCACTCGGCCCGGCATGACGGCACCGCCCACAGGGCGTGGGCGTGTCATACAGGACCGAAGGTCTCGCCCGCCCGTGGAATCCCTCGCAGGACCCACGAGCCCGGCCACCGGGAACCCGGGGGCTCCAGTATGTCGACGACCGGTTTGCGGGGCTACTCCCCTTCGCAGCCGTCAACACTACCCCACCCGGCCGGTTCGGGGGACGGGTGTTCGGACCGTGTGCGCCTCGGTAGAGTCGTGGTGATCACCCGGACCGCAGGTGGTCCCTCCACACCGCCGCGACGGGAAGTGCCCCCATGAGCCGCCGCCCCCGCAAGAACGCGCCCGCCCAGGGCGCCGCCCGGCCCACCGTCAGCGTCTGCCGGGGCTGCTGCTGCGGCACCGGGAAGATTCCGGGCGTCGACCACGCGGCCCAGCTGTCGCGGCTCCGCTCCGGTCTCGACGGGGTCGCCACCGTAAGGGCGGTCGAGTGCCTGGACGCCTGCGAGCAGGGCAACGTGATCGTCGTGCAGCCCTCCTCCGAGGGCCGCGGCGCCGGGGGCCGGCCGGTCTGGCTGGGCCTCGTCAACGACCAGCACGCCGAACAGGACATCGTGACCTGGGCGGCGGCGGGGGGCCCGGGGCTCGCCGACGCCCCTGACATCCTCGACCTGTACGTCTTCCAGCCCTCGCGGCGGGTCCGGGCGGGTCTGGACGGCTGAGACCGCGCGGAGCGGAGAGGCCGGAAACACGCCACGCGAGCGTGGTACCCCGGTGTAGGGTCCGCGCATGGCCAAGGTGACCGTCAGTCTGGATGCCGAACTCATCGTCGAAGTCATGGTGCTCGCGGGGGTGGGGAGCCCCCAGGACGCCGTCGAACTCGTGGTGCGCGACTACATCGCACGCGGCCACCGCACGGAGGCCCTCGTCGCCGACCGCGAGGGGACGGTGCGCGACGTGGAGGTCAAGCCGGAGGCACAGCAGGGCTGATCGCCGGGCACGGGACCGGGCCGAGCACGACTGATCGCCCGTACGGGCCGGGCCCGGGCAGGTCCGGTCGCCCTTAGGCGACCGGCTCGCCGTCCTCCAGCTCCACGGTCCCGCCGCCGGACGTCAGGACCGCCAGCGCGGACCGCACCCGGCCGCCGAGCGAGCCGAGCAGAAAGCCGTCCAGATCGGCGGGCGCCACCAGCCTCCAAGAGAGCAGCTCCTCCTCCTGGAGCCGGATCGCCGCCAGCTGGTCCGCGGTGAGCACCCCGCCGTCGTACAGGTACGCCACGATCGGCGGGCGGCCGGCGCCCCGCACCCAGTCCACGGCGAGCAGCCGCCCCGGCGCCAGGTCGAGGCCGATCTCCTCCGCCGTCTCGCGTCGCGCGGCCTGCCGGGGGCCCTCACCCGTCTCCGACTCGACGGTCCCGCCGGGCAGCGCCCAGCCCTCGCGGTAGTTCGGCTCGACGAGCAGGAGCCGCCCCTCGACGTCACGGAAGAGCGAGGCGGCGCCGGACAGGACCCGGGGGAGCCCGGCGATGTAGGCGGTGTAGTCGGCATCGGGAGTCGTCACGGCCGACAGCGTAGTGGGAACGGCCGTCCCCGGGCGGGTCGTCCCGGTCCTGGCCGAGGTCGTCCGGCCGTGGACGGCCATGGGCAGATCAGGGTCCGTGCGGATAAGGTCGGGGCGGCGCGACTGCCTGTTCGAAAGCAAGGGATGCAAGGTGACGGACGGAGCAGATGTGGAGACCGCCCGCGTGCTCGTCGCGGCGGACAAGTTCAAGGGCTCGCTCACGGCCGTACAGGTCGCGGAGCGGGTGACGGCCGGGCTGCGGCGCGTCGTCCCCGGCGTGCGGGTGGAGGCCCTGCCGGTCGCGGACGGCGGCGACGGCACGGTCGCGGCGGCGGTGGCCGCCGGGTTCGAACGCCGCGAGGCGCGGGTGACCGGCCCGCTCGGGGACCCGGTGACGGCGGCGTACGCGCTGCACGGGTCCACCGCCGTGGTGGAGATGGCCGAGGCTTCGGGCCTCCAGCACCTGACCGAGGGGGTGTTCGCCCCGCTCACGGCCACCACGTACGGTTCGGGCGAACTCCTGACGGCAGCCCTGGAGGCGGGGGCGACGACGATCGTGTTCGGGGTCGGCGGCAGCGCCACCACGGACGGCGGCGCGGGCATGCTCGCCGCCCTCGGAGCTCGTTTCCTGGACGCCGGCGGCAAGCCCGTCGGTCCCGGCGGGGGTCCGCTCGCGGAGCTGGCCGTAGCCGACCTCTCCGGGCTCGACCCGCGCCTGGCGGACGTCGATCTGGTCCTGGCCAGCGACGTGGACAACCCGCTCACGGGGCCCAAGGGCGCCCCGGAGGTGTACGGCCGGCAGAAGGGCGCGAGCGAGGAGGACATCGCGGTCCTCGACGCGGCCCTGGCGCACTACGCCTCGGTCCTGGGCCCCGACGCGGCGGCCCTGCCCGGCGCGGGGGCCGCCGGCGGCATCGGCTACGGGGCGCTCGTCGCCCTCGGCGCCCGCTTCCGCCCCGGCATCGAGGTCATGCTCGACGTGCTCGGCTTCGCCCCCGCGCTGGCCCGTGCCACGCTGGTCATCACGGGTGAGGGCTCGCTCGACGAGCAGACGCTGCACGGCAAGGCCCCGGCCGGGGTCGCCGCCGCCGCCCGCGCGGCCGGGACCGAGGTCGTCGCGGTCTGCGGACGGCTCGCCCTTTCCCCGGAGGCTCTGGAGAAGGCGGGCATCCGCCGCGCCTACGCCCTGGCCGAGCTGGAACCGGACCCGGCCGTCTCCATGGCCCAGGCCGGGCCGCTGCTGGAGCGCGTGGCGGAGTCGATCGCCCGGGACTTCCTGCGGAACTGACCCGCGCCGGGCGGAGCCGATCCACGCGGAGGGAGGGCCCGGCGGGCAGACGCCGGGCGCTCCCTCGGGCCCTTCCTTCCGCCCGGCCCCTCCCTGGCCGGGCGCTTCCCTCCGCCCCTCCCAGCCGGGGCGGCTTTCGCCGGGCTCCCTTCCGCGCGCCCCTATCGCCGGCCGGCTGCCCCGCCTTGCCACCCGGCTACGTTCCCGGGCGCACGGCGGGTGCTGGTCGCCAGGCGGGTCCTGGGCGTACGGCGGGTCCTGGGCGTACGGCGGGCCCCGGGCCCACAGCGGGTCCTGGGCGTACGGCGGGTCCTGGGCGCACGGCGGGCTCCGGACCCACAGCGGGGCCATGGCTCACTGCGAATCCCGGGCGCACACCGCGCGCGGCGGCTCACGGCGGCGCGGAAGACAGCCGCAGTACGTCCAGCGCCAGCACCAGGTCGACCAGCTCGCGCGGCCGTGACAGCGAGCGGGCGGTCAGCCGCTCCAGCCGTCGCAGCCGGTT
This sequence comes from Streptomyces sp. NPDC091649, assembly GCF_044756785.1. Lineage (NCBI taxonomy): Bacteria > Bacillati > Actinomycetota > Actinomycetes > Kitasatosporales > Streptomycetaceae > Streptomyces > Streptomyces sp. NPDC091649. The sequence goes on from NZ_JBIVTR010000003.1 coordinate 11,614, forward strand.
GAACACCGTGTTGCGGTGACACCGCAGCCGTACCGCTGCCCGCCCCATCGAACCCCCGCACTCCAGCCACGCCTCCAGCGTCCCCACCAGTACCGCCCGCTCCGCGGGGACCAGCGCCAGCAGCGGACCGAACACCTCCGCGAGGAGCCGGGCGGACAGCTCCGGCCGGCTCACCAGCAGGGCCGTCGGCAGCCGCTCGTCGAGCCGTACGACCTCCCGCGTGCCCGGCGCGCACGTCAGCAGCGCCGTGCCCGCGAGCCGCCGTGCCGCTCCCAGCTCCGCCAACGAGCCCACCACCGGACTCATGCCCCCCGGCCCCGCGCCGTGCTTCCCGAGCCGTGCCAGCGCCCCGGGCGGGCCCGCCGCACCCAGCAGCACCACCGCGACGTCCCCGGCCCCGTCCCCGGGACCGCACCAGCGCCAGCGCGTCCCGTCCGCGTCCGGGCCCTCCGCCACCGCGGCCTCCGGCACGGACCCGGCCAGCACCACCACCGCGTAGGCCCCCCGTTCCGGCAGCCCGAGACCGCGTGCCGCGCGCCGCACCAGGTCCGGCGGGGCCCCGCCCGCGAGCAGCGGGCCGAGCAGCACTCCGTACCGCGTCCCACGCCGCATCCGCCGCTCCGTCCCCGAGTCCGGGCGCTCCTGATGACCGATGAGGATGCCACCGGCCGCGTGGGCGGGCGCCCGCCCGTCACCGCCTCTGTGCGCGTGCACAACGAGGCCCTTCGCTCACTGGTCGCCCGCATCGAGTCGGCCCCGTGCCGTGGACGCGCGTCCCGCCCGGTGCTGGTCTGTGGCACCACACGACGCCACACCCTCACCGCTGAGCACCACGGTGAACACGGGACGACAAGGCGGAAGGAGGAGGACGCATGGCAACGCTAGAGATCCGCGCGTTGTCCGTCGGCTACGGTCCGGTCCGGGCGCTGCGCGACATCTCCGTCGAGGTGCCGGACGGCGGGATCACCGCCGTACTCGGCGGCAACGGCGCGGGCAAGACCACGCTGCTGCGGGCCGTGTCGCGGACCCTCGGCTTCCACCGCGGGACGGGCACCGGCACCATCCGGTTCGACGGCCGCCCCCTGGAAGGGCTGCGGCCCGCCCAGGTGGTGGCCGCCGGAGTGGTCCAGGTACCGGAGGGCCGGCAGGTCTTCGCCCGGATGACGGTGGCCGACAACCTGCGGGCGGGCGCCCTCGGGGCGCGCGGCGGACGCAAGGAGACGAGCGCCGCGCTGGCCCGGGTGCACGAGCTGTTCCCGGTGCTCGCCGACCGCGCGCACCAGCGGGCCGGGCTGCTGTCCGGCGGGGAGCAGCAGATGCTGGCCATGGGCCGCGCGCTGATGGCGGGGCCCCGGCTGCTGCTGCTGGACGAGCCCTCGCTCGGCCTCGCCCCGCTGATGGCCGCGAGGATCGCCGAGACGGTGCAGGAGATCAACGCGAGCGGCACCTCCGTCATGCTCGTCGAGCAGAACGCGGCCATCGCCCTGCGGCTCGCCTCCACGGCGTACGTACTGGACGTCGGCGAGGTGGTCCTGTCCGGCCCCGCCGACGAACTCGCCGCCTCCGACGAGGTTCGCCGCCGCTACCTCGGCGTCGTCGACGAGGACGCAGCGTCGGACACCGACCCGGCCGCCCGGCCCCGGCGCACCCTGAGCAGGTGGTCCGCGTGACCTCCACCGCAACGGCCTCGGCGCACAGCACCACGGCGGCCCTCACCGTGCAGGACGTCACCGTCCGCTTCTCGGGGCTCACCGCCCTGGACGGCGTCTCGTTCACCGTCGAACCCGGCAGTGTGCACGCCGTCATCGGGCCCAACGGCGCGGGCAAGTCCACCTGCTTCAACGTCCTGTCCGGCGTGTACCGGGCCACCTCCGGGCACGTCCGCCTCGGCGGCGCCGATCTCACCGGGCTCCAGCCGCACGCCATCGCGGACCTCGGAGTGGCGCGCACCTTCCAGAACCTGGCGCTGCCGCCGTACGCGACCGTCGCAGACAGCCTCCTGCTCGGCCGCCACCGGCTGACCCGCTCCGGGTTCGTCGCCACCGGCCTGCGACTGCCCTCCGCCGCCCGCGAGGAGCGGCGCCACCGCGACCGCGTCCGGGAGATCGCGGAATTCATCGGCCTGGAAAATCAGTTGGAGCGACCGGCGGGATCACTGCCGTACGGACAGCAGAAGCTCGTCGAGCTCGGCCGCGCCCTGTGCATGGAGCCGAAGGTCCTGCTGCTGGACGAGCCGATCGCCGGGATGACGGCGGACGAACGCCGACGCACCGCCGCCGTCGTGGCCGACGTACGCGACAGCCTCGGCATCTCCATCGTGCTCGTCGAGCACGACATGGGGGTGGTGATGCGGCTCGCGGACGCGGTGACCGTACTCGACTTCGGGCGACGGATAGCCGGGGGCACCCCCGCCGAGGTCCAGAGGGACCCGGCCGTCGTCCAGGCATATTTGGGAGCACCTCAATGACCACGTCTCTCGAACTCCTCCTCGGCGGCCTGTCGATCGGCTCCGTGTACGCGCTCATCGCGCTCGGGTTCGTCGTCATCTTCAAAGCCACCGAAGTCGTCAACTTCGCCCACGCCTCCCTGCTGTTGGCGGGCGGCTACGTCACCGCCGTGCTCCACGACGACATCGGGTTCTGGCCCGCGCTGCTCGTCGGGATCGCCGGGGCCGCGTCCGTCGGGGCAGCCATCGAGTTTCTCGTCATGCGCCGCTACCGAGGCAGCGACCACAGCGTCCTGGCCATCGTCACCATCGGCGTCGACATCCTCCTCATCACCGAACTCACCCGCCGCATGGGCACGGACGTGCTCGCCCTCGGGGACCCCTGGGGCGACGAGATCGTCTCCATCGGCGGCATCACCCTCGCCCAGACCAGGATCGCCGCGTTCCTCGCCGCCGGGCTGCTGATCACGGTGTTCCTTCTCGCCTTCCGCTACACCTCATGGGGTGTGTCGATGCGGGCCGCCGCCGAGAATCCGCAGACGGCGGCGCTGATGGGCATCAAGCTGGGGCGGGTCTCGCTCGCCGCTTGGGCGGTCGCCGGAGCCCTCGCCGCCGTCGCCGCGCTCTTCCTCACCGTCTTCCCGACCCCGGGGCTGGAGCGCGCCACCTCGCTCGCCGCACTCAAGGCGTTCCCCGCCGCGATCCTCGGCGGACTCGACTCCACCACCGGGGCGCTCGCCGGCGGGCTCATCGTCGGCGTCACCGAGTCGCTCGCCACCGGCTACCAGAGCGACCTCTCCTTCCTCGGCCGGGGCATCGGCGACCTGGCGCCCTACCTGGTGATGGTGGTGGTCCTGCTCATCCGGCCCGCGGGACTCTTCGGCACGAAGGAGCTGGCCCGTGTCTGACACCGCCGCCTCCGGCACCACCGCCGAAGCCGCTCCCGGGGCCCCCGCGGCCCCCGCGGCCGGCGGTGGCACGGAGAGCTTCACCGACCGGCTGCGCCGGCCCCGTACCCACGCCGTCCTCATCGGCTCCCTCCTGCTCCTCGTCCTCCCCTTCTACCTGGACCGCTTCTGGCTCCAGGCCGGACTGTTCGCGATGGCGGCGGCGATCGGCGCCATCGGGCTCAACATGCTCACGGGCGCCACCGGGCAGCTGTCCATGGGCCACGCGTTCTTCCTCGCGGTGGGCGCGTACGGCTACTGCGTCCTGGCGGGTGAGAGCAGCACCGAGAACGGGCACACACTGTCCGGGCTGGGGCTGCCGACCTGGCTGGCAGCGATCCTCGCCGTGCTTCTCGCCGGGGCGGCGGGCGGGCTGTTCAGCCCCATCGCCGGCCGCCTGCGCGGCGCGTACCTCGGCATCGCGACCCTCGCCCTGATCTTCATCGGGCAACACGTCCTGTTCAACGCGGGCTCGCTGACCGGCGGTTACAACGGCCGGGCCGTACCGCCGCTGTCGCTGTTCGGCTTCACCTTCGACGACACCGAAGTCGTGGTCGCCGCCGTGCCGTTCGGTTCGTCGGAGAAGCTCTGGTACGCGGGCCTGGTCGCACTCCTGGCGAGTGCGCTGTTCGCCCGGGGGGTGCTGCGCGGCCGGCCTGGGCGGGCCATGAACGCCATCCGCGACCACCGGATCGCGGCCGGGGTGATGGGCGTGCCGGTGGCCCGGTACCGGGCCGGCGTATTCGTCCTGTCCTCGATGTACGCGGGTCTCGCGGGAGTCCTGCTGGCCCTGGTCTTCCAGCGGACCGTGCCCGAGTACTTCGGCATGATCCTCTCCCTCGAATATCTCGCCATGATCGTCATCGGCGGGCTCGGCAGCGTCGCGGGAGCCGTGATCGGCGCCGCCTTCGTCTCCCTGCTCCCGCAGGTGTTCACGCACTACAGCGACTCCCTGCCGCTGGTCTCCGCCCCCGGTACGGGCGGGCTGGCGCCCGGTGAGGCGTCCCGCTATCTGTACGGCGCCGCGGTGGTCGCGGTGGTCCTGTTCCTGCCCGGCGGCCTCGCGCGCCCGGGCCTCGCACGCGCGAAGAAGCCGACGGCTCCGGAGCGGTCGGCGGCCTCGAAGAAGCCGTCGGCTTCGAAACGGTCGGCGTCTTCGAAGAATCCAGGGGAGAAGTCATGAAACTGAGAGTGCTCACGGCCGTGGTCGCCACCCTCGCCGTCACCCTCGTCGGGTGCAGCGGCAAGGCGACCGACGGGAAGGCGGACGAGCAGGCCGAGAACGGGATGAAGACGGGGCCGGGGGTCTCCTCCTCGACGATCTCCCTCGGTGTGCTGACCGACATGACGGGGGTCTACGCCTCGCTCGGCAAGAGCGTCACCCAGGCGCAGCAGCTGTGGGTCAAGCAGACGAACGACGAGGGCGGCATCTGCGACCGGAAGATCGAACTGACGGTCCGCGACCACGGCTACGACCCGCAGAAGGCGATCGCCGCGTACACCGAGCTGGAACCGAAGGTGGTGGGCTTCGCCCAGTTCATCGGGTCCCCGTTCGTCGCCGCCGTCGAGCAGCGCATCGACGGCCGGGACAAGGGCCTCGTGCTGCCGCAGGCATGGTCGGCGAACCTGCTGGGCTCCCCGTATATCCGGGTCATCGGCGCCACGTACGACGTCGAGACGATCAACCTGATCGACTACCTCCTCGCCGAGAAGCGCGTCGCGAAGGGCGACAAGATCGGTCATGTGTACTTCGAGGGCGACTACGGCGAGAACGCGCTCGTCGGCTCGAAGCACGCGGCGAAGGAGGCCGGGCTGACCGTCGTCGAGCAGAAGATCAAGCCGACCGACAACGACATGACGGCCCAGGTCGCCGCCCTCAAGCAGGCCGGGGTCACCGCCGTGATCGTCAGTGCGGGCCCGCGCCAGGCGGCCTCGCTCGTCGGCGTCGCCGCGGCCACCGGCTTCGACGTCCCGGTGGTGGGCAACAACTCGGCCTTCGCCCCGCAGCTGCTGAAGACCCAGGCAGGCCCCGCTCTGCTCAAGGACTACTACGTCGCCGCCTCCACGCTGCCCATCGGAGACCCGGGCGACGGCCCCGCCAAGCTCGCCGAGGAGTACGCAGCCCAGTACCCGAAGGACGTGCTCGACAACGGCGTCGTCGCCGGCTACACGGCGGCCTCCCTGTTCGGCGAGGCACTGACGAAGGCGTGTGACGACAAGGACCTCACCCGCGAGGGCATCGACAAGGCGCTGCTCACGATCAAGGGGTACGGGAGCGAGTTCGGGGTGTCGCACGACTTCTCGGACCCGAAGGCGCCGTCCACCCGCGAGAGCGTCATCATGAAGCCGGACGCCGGCGCCGCCGGCGGGCTGAAGGTGGTCCGGCCGGCCGAGGTCGCAGCGGCGGCCGAGTCCTTCACCGCCGGTTCCTGAGCCTCACGGGCCGGCGGGAGGCGTACGGGCGAAGGCCGTCCGTACGCCTCCCGTCGTCGTCGGGGCCGTCCGGTCGGACCTCCCGGCCGTCCGTCCCGACGTAGCGGAAGCGGCCCCGCTCCACCCGGTGGATGAGGACCCCGGGCAAGGCCCGGTGTACCTCCCCGACTCGAAGGCGTAGCCCTGGGAACGCGCGAGGGCCCGGATGCCGGAGCATCCGGGCCCTCGCCCTGTTGTCGCCTGTCCGCCGGCCGCCGCTACGGCAGCTGTGCCGCCCGCGCCTCGCGCCGGTTGTCACGGAACGTGTTCACGCGTCGCGCCGTGGCGAACAGCGGGATCACCGCGCCGAGCACGACCTGGAGCGCGCAGCCCGTCTGGAGCAGCAGCTGACCGCCGGGCGCGTCGAACGCCCACGCCGCGAGCAAGCCCATCGCGGCCACGATCCAGCTGAGCATCGCCACCGCGAGAACGCCCCGCGGCTTGGGGTACTCGACCCGGCTCACCATGAGCCAGGCGACCCCGATGATCGCCAGCAGCGTGAGCGGGAAGGGCAGCTCCAGGAGCACGATCGAGACGACCGTCAGCGCTCCGAAGGGGCTCGGCATGCCCTGGAACATGCCGTCCTTCAGTGTCACACAGGAGAATCTGGCCAGCCTGAGCACCACCGCCAGCAACACGACGATCGCCGCCAGTGCCGAAACCCGCTGATGGGCGTCGTCGGCGACCATGCCGTACACGAGCACGAAGTAGGCCGGCGCGAGCCCGAAGCTGATGAGGTCCGAGAGGTTGTCCAGCTCGGCGCCCATCGGCGAGGAGCGCAGCTTGCGCGCCACGAGTCCGTCGAACAGGTCGAAGATCGCGGCCATCAGCATGAGGATCACCGCGGTCGCGGCGGAGTGCCGGGCCATGCCCGTCCCGTCGCTGCCCGTGAGGTGCGGGATCAGAATGCCCGTGGTGGTGAAGTACACCGCCATGAACCCGCACGTCGCGTTACCGAGCGTGAGCGTGTCGGCTATCGACAGCCGCATCGACAGCGGCATGTCCTCCGCGGCGTCGACGTCGCTCTCCTCGTCGGCCTTCGGTACCCAGCCGGCCTGTGTATCAGGATCAATCACGGTCAATTCGAGTCACCCCCGCGGTGGTGGCCTGGCCGACCTCGACCGCGACATCGATACCTTCCGGAAGGTAGATGTCCACGCGCGAGCCGAAGCGGATCAGGCCGATGCGTTCGCCCTGCTCCACCTTCGTGCCCTCGGGGACGTACGGCACGATCCGACGGGCGACCGCTCCCGCGATCTGCACCATCTCGATGTCGCCGAGCTCGGTGTCGAAGTGCCAGACAACGCGCTCGTTGTTCTCGCTCTCCTTGTTGAACGCCGGAACGAAACCGCCCGGCACGTGCTCGACCGACGTCACGGTGCCCGCCAGCGGCGCGCGGTTGACGTGGACGTTGAGCGGGCTCATGAAGATCGCGACGCGCGTGCGCCCGTCCTTCCACGGCATGATGCTCTGCACCACACCGTCGGCCGGGGAGATGACCCGGCCGTCAGTGATCTCGCGCTCGGGGTCACGGAAGAACCACAGCATGCCCGCCGCGAGCGCGGTGGTGGGCACGGCCACGGCCGCCCAGCGGCCCGACTTGCGGGCTCGGGCCAGGCTGAGGGCTGCGGTGGCGACGGTCGGCAGGAGCCACGGCGATGCTCCGCGGGCGATGCGGACCCCGCCGCGGGGTGCGGAGATAGTGCTGTCGGGCATGGATGACCTTCGTAGCGGATGATGCCGCGCTGGCAACGGGGGACGGCGGCTTTCCGGCGATGCTATCGGTTGCCGGGCGCAACTGGGCAAGCCAGCAGCCGAGTCGGACGGCGGATAGGCACCCGCGGAGGATGACCCGGTGTGATGTTCTTCGCCACCAAATCACCTCGAAAGGGACAATCAGCCCTGGAATCGGTACTCCTCCAAGAGGCGCCGGCCAATGATCATTTTCTGGATCTCGGCGGTACCTTCACCGATCAGCAGCATCGGGGCCTCGCGGTAGAGGCGCTCGATCTCGTACTCCTTGGAGAAGCCGTAACCGCCGTGGATACGGAAGGCGTCCTCGACGACTTCCTTGCAGTACTCGGAGGCGAGGTACTTCGCCATCCCTGCCTCCAGGTCGTTTCGTTCCCCGGAGTCCTTTTTGCGTGCCGCATTGACCATCATCGCATGAGCGGCTTCGACCTTGGTGGCCATTTCGGCCAGTTTGAACTGGATGGCCTGGTGCTGGGCGATCGGTTTGCCGAAGGTGTGGCGCTGCTGCGCGTACGAGACGCCCAGCTCGAATGCACGTTGTGCGACCCCGCAACCACGCGCGGCGACATTCACCCGTCCGACTTCGACGCCGTCCATCATTTGGTAAAACCCTCGGCCCGTCGTGCCCCCGAGGACGCGATTGGCCGGAATGCGCAGGTCGTCCATGATGAGCTCGGTCGTGTCGACGCCCTTGTAGCCCATCTTGTCGATCTTCCCGGGGATGGTCAGACCGGGCCGGACCTCTCCGAAGCCGGGCTCCTTCTCGATGAGGAAGGTCGTCATCGACTTGTGGGGGGCGGTCCCCTCGGGGTGGCCTTCGTCACTCCGGCACAGTACGGCGACCAGTGTGGACGTTCCGCCGTTCGTCAGCCACATCTTCTGGCCGTTGAGAACGTACTCCTCGCCGTCCCTGACGCCCTTCGACGAGATCGCCGAGACGTCCGAGCCGAGCGCCGGCTCCGACATCGAGAACGCGCCCCGCACCTCGCCGAGCGCCATGCGCGGCAGAAACGTGTCCTTCTGCTCCTGGGTGCCGTGCTGCTTGAGCATGTAGGCCACGATGAAATGCGTGTTGATGATGCCCGACACGCTCATCCAGCCGCGTGCGATCTCCTCCACGCACAGCGCGTAGGTGAGCAGCGACTCGCCCAGACCCCCGTACTCCTCCGGGATCATCAGCCCGAACAGGCCGAGTTCCTTGAGCCCCTCGACGATTTCCGTCGGGTACTCGTCGCGGTGCTCCAGCCGGGTCGCGACCGGAATGATCTCCTTGTCGACGAAATCCCGGACCGTGGAAAGGATTTCCCGCTGGATGTCGTTCAGACCGGCGGTCTGGGCGAGTCGCGTCATGGCTGCTTCTCCTGTGGCTTCACGCGGATGGCCTTAAGGCTTCAGACGGTTATGCGGACGGCGTCGGGCGGCCCGGCTGCTCGCCGCCGCGCTCCTGGGTGTACGTCTCGGTGGGCACCATCACCTTGCGACGGAACACGCAGACCACGGTGCCGTCCTGCTTGTATCCCCTCGTCTCCACGTACACGACGCCGCGGTCGTTCCTGGACTTCGACGGCGTCTTGTCCAGCACGGTCGTCTCGCCGTAGAGGGTGTCCCCGTGGAAGGTCGGCGCGATGTGCTTCAGCGACTCGACCTCCAGGTTGGCGATGGCCTTTCCGGAGACGTCCGGCACCGACATGCCGAGGAGCAGCGAGTAGATGTAGTTCCCGACGACCACGTTCTTCCCGAAGTCGGTCGTGTTCTCCGCGTAGTTGCTGTCCATGTGCAGCGGGTGGTGATTCATGGTCAGCAGACAGAAGAGGTGGTCGTCGTACTCCGTGACCGTCTTTCCGGGCCAGTGCTTGTAGACGGCACCGACCTCGAACTCCTCAAAAGTGCGTCCGAACTGCATGGTCAGACCTCCGGGGCTTCGAACTTCGAGGTGCGCCGCATTCCGGCGGCCCGGCCCTTGCCCGCGATGACCAACGCCATCTTGCGGCTGGCCTCGTCGATCATCTCGTCACCGAGCATCGCCGAGCCCTTCTTGCCGCCCTCCTCGGAGGTGCACCAGTCATAGGCGTCGAGGATCAGCTCGGCGTGGTCGTAGTCCTCCTGCGAGGGCGAGAACACGTCGTTCGCCGCGTCGACCTGACCGGGATGCAGCACCCACTTGCCGTCGAAGCCGAGGGCGGCCGCGCGGCCGGCCACCTCGCGGTAGGCGTCCACGTCACGGATCTGGAGGAACGGGCCGTCGATCGCCTGGAGGTCGTGCGTGCGGGCCGCCATCAGGATGCGCATCAGGATGTAGTGGTAGGCGTCCGCCGGATAGCCGGGCGGCTGCTGGCCGACGACCAGGGTCTTCATGTTGATCGAGGCCATGAAGTCGGCCGGGCCGAAGATCAGCGTCTCCAGGCGGGGCGAGGCGGCCGCGATGTCGTCGATGTTCACCAGGCCCTTGGCGTTCTCGATCTGCGCCTCGATGCCGATCTTCCCGATCTCGAAGCCCATCGTCTTCTCGATCTGGGTCAGCAGCAGATCCAGGGCCACGACCTGCTGGGCGTCCTGGACCTTCGGCAGCATGATGCAGTCGAGGTTCGGACCCGCGCCCTCGACGACCGTGATGACGTCCCGGTACGTCCAGTGCGTCGTCCAGTCGTTGACCCGCACGACCCGGGTCTTGCCGCTCCAGTCACCGTTGTTCAGCGCGTCCACGATGGTGTGGCGGGCGCCCTCCTTGGCGAGCGGCGCGCAGGCGTCCTCCAGGTCCAGGAAGACCTGGTCGGCCGGGAGGCCCTGGGCCTTCTCCAGGAAGCGCGGGTTCGAGCCCGGCACGGCCAGACACGAGCGGCGGGGGCGCAGCCGGTTGACCGAGGAGTGCGCGGCGGAGCCGCTCTCCGCCGGGGCGGTGGCGGGCGACGGGTGGGCGGGCGTGGTCATGCGGGGACCTCCAGAGGGTCGAGCTTGTTCGCTTTCCGGATCTCGTCGACGATACGGCCGATGATCTCGGTGATGCCGAAGTCCTTCGGGGTGAAGACGGCGGCCACACCGGCTTCGATGAGCGCGGCGGCGTCGGCCGGCGGGATGATGCCGCCCGCGATCACCGGGATGTCGGGGGCCCCGGCCTCGCGCAGCCGGCGCAGCACGTCGGGTACCAGCTCCGCGTGCGAGCCGGACAGGATCGACAGGCCCACGCAGTGCACGTCCTCCGCGATCGCCGCGTCGGTGATCTGCTCGGGGGTCAGCCGGATGCCCTGGTACACGACCTCGAACCCGGCGTCCCTGGCCCGTACGGCGATCTGCTCGGCCCCGTTGGAGTGCCCGTCCAGGCCCGGCTTGCCGACCAGGAGCCGCAGCCGCCCCACGCCCAGGTCGGCCGAGGTGCGGGTGGCCTTCTCGCGGACGAGGGCGAGCGGGGTGCCCGCCTCGGCGGTGACCGCGACCGGGGCCGAGGAGACCCCGGTGGGCGCGCGGAACTCGCCGAAGACGTCCCGCAGGGCCCAGGACCACTCGCCGGTGGTGACGCCCGCGCGGGCGCACTCGACGGTGGCCTCCATCATGTTCTCGGTGCCCGCGGCGGCCTTCTTCAGCGCGGCCAGCGCCTCGGAGGCGCGCGCCTCGTCGCGGTTGTCCCGCCACTCGTGCAGGGCGGCGACGACCCGGGCCTCGTTCTCGGGGTCGACCGTCATGATCGCGCCGTCGAGGTCGGCGGTGAGCGGGCTGGGCTCGGTGTTCTCGTGGATGTTGACGCCGACGATCTTCTCCTGGCCGCCCTCGATGCGGGCCCGGCGCGCCGCGTGCGAGGAGACCAGCTCGGACTTGAGGTAGCCGGACTCGACGGCGGCCATCGCGCCGCCCATCTCCTGGATCCGCTCGATCTCCGCCAGCGACTCCTCGACCAGGGCCGCCACCTTGGCCTCGACGACGTGCGAGCCGGCGAAGATGTCCTCGTACTCCAGCAGATCGCTCTCGTGCGCCAGCACCTGCTGGATGCGCAGCGACCACTGCTGGTCCCAGGGCCGGGGCAGGCCCAGCGCCTCGTTCCAGGCCGGCAGCTGTACGGCGCGGGCGCGGGCGTCCTTGGAGAGGGTGACGGCCAGCATCTCCAGGACGATGCGCTGGACGTTGTTCTCCGGCTGCGCCTCGGTCAGCCCGAGGGAGTTGACCTGGACGCCGTAGCGGAAGCGGCGCTGCTTGGGGTTCTCGATCCCGTACCGCTCGCGGGTGACCCGGTCCCAGATGCGGCCGAAGGCGCGCATCTTGCACATCTCCTCGATGAAGCGGACGCCCGCGTTCACGAAGAACGAGATCCGGGCGACCACGTCACCGAACTTCTCCTCGGGCACCTGGCCGGAGTCGCGGACCGCGTCGAGCACCGCGATGGCGGTCGACATGGCGTACGCGATCTCCTGGACAGGGGTGGCCCCCGCCTCCTGGAGGTGGTAGCTGCAGATGTTGATCGGGTTCCACTTGGGGATGCGGTTGACCGTGTACGTGATCATGTCCGTGGTCAGCCGCAGCGAGGGCACCGGCGGGAAGACGTGCGTCCCGCGCGAGAGGTACTCCTTCACGATGTCGTTCTGCGTGGTCCCCTGGAGCCTGGCAGGGTCGGCCCCCTGTTCCTCCGCGACCACCTGGTAGAGCGCGAGCAGCCACATCGCGGTCGCGTTGATCGTCATCGAGGTGTTCATCTGCTCCAGGGGGATGTCCTGGAACAGCCGCCGCATGTCACCGAGGTGCGAGACGGGAACGCCGACGCGGCCCACCTCGCCTCGGGCGAGAATGTGGTCCGGGTCGTATCCGGTCTGCGTGGGCAGATCGAAGGCGACCGAGAGACCCGTCTGGCCCTTGGCGAGGTTGCGGCGGTACAGCTCGTTGGACGCCTCGGCGGTCGAGTGGCCGGCGTACGTCCGCATGAGCCAGGGCCGGTCCTTCTGACGTTCGTTCATCGGAGAACCTCAGACGTTGCGGAAGCGGTTGATGGCGTCGATGTGCTGCTCGCGCATTTCCTGGTCGCGGACGCCGAGCCCCTCGCCGGGGGCCAGCGCGAGGACGCCGACCTTGCCCTGGTGCAGGTTGCGGTGGACGTCGTAGGCGGCCTGGCCGGTGTCCTCCAGGGAGTAGACCTTGGAGAGCGTCGGGTGGATCTTGCCCTTGGCGATGAGCCGGTTGGCCTCCCACGCCTCGCGGTAGTTGGCGAAGTGGGAGCCGACGATCTTCTTGAGCGACATCCACAGGTAGCGGTTGTCGTACTCGTGGTGGTAGCCCGAGGTGGAGGCACAGGTGACGATCGTGCCGCCCTTGCGGGTGACGTAGACGCTCGCGCCGAAGGTCTCTCGGCCGGGGTGCTCGAAGACGATGTCGACGTCCTCGCCGCCGGTCAGCTCACGGATGCGCTTGCCGAGCCGCTTCCACTCCTTGGGGTCCTGGGTGTGCTCGTCCTTCCAGAACCTGTAGCCCTCGGCGTTGCGGTCGATGACCGCGTCCGCGCCCATGGCACGGCAGATGTCGGCCTTCTCCGGGCTGGACACGACACAGATGGGGTTGGCGCCGCCGGCCAGCGCGAACTGGGTGGCGTACGAGCCGAGTCCGCCGCTGGCGCCCCAGATCAGCACGTTGTCGCCCTGCTTCATGCCCGCGCCGTTGCGCGAGACGAGCTGGCGGTACGCGGTGGAGTTCACCAGGCCGGGGGCGGCGGCCTCCTCCCAGCTGAGGTGGTTCGGCTTCGGCATCAGCTGGTTGGACTTGACGAGGGCGATCTCGGCGAGGCCGCCGAAGTTCGTCTCGAAGCCCCAGATCCGCTGCTCCGGGTCGAGCATCGTGTCGTTGTGCCCGTCGGAGGACTCCAGTTCGACCGACAGGCAGTGGGCGACGACCTCGTCGCCCGGGTTCCAGGCGTTCACGCCGGGGCCGGTGCGCAGGACGACGCCGGCCAGGTCGGAGCCGATCACGTGGTACGGCAGATCGTGGCGCTTGGTCAGCTCGCTGAGCCTCCCGTAGCGCTCCAGGAAGCTGAACGTCGACACCGGCTCGAAGATCGAGGTCCAGACGGAGTTGTAGTTGACCGAACTGGCCATGACGGCGACGAGGGCTTCGCCGGGGCCGAGTTCGGGGACCGGGACGTCGTCCAGGTGGATCGACTTGCGCGGGTCCTTGTCGCGGGTTTCCAGTCCCGCGAACATCTCCGCCTCGTCCTTGTGCACGGTGATCGCGCGGTAGGACTCGGGGAGGGGCAGGGCCGCGAAGTCCGCGGCGGTGCTGTTCTGCGACTGAATCGCGTCCAGGATGTCCTTCACGGTGTTGCCTCCGGTGATGCGGCGTCGAGGAAACGTTGAGGGGCCCTGCTGGCAGGGTAGCGATGCGGTGTGGAGGGGTGTCTGCCGTCGGTTCGGCGGGTGGAGCTCGGCTCTGCTCGGTGGAGCGGAAGGGTGCCTGTGACGCAGGCGTCCGGGCGCGCAGCACGGTGGTTGCGGGGACAGCCGGCGTACGTGTGACGTCTCAGCACGCCGGCCGCCCGGACACCTTCAACGTATGGCACTCCGTGACACCTGGCAAGGCACCCAGTGCCAACAATTTCTCTCACTTGTCATCCCGTGGGCACGCATGAGCAACACGATGGGTGTTACGGGACGTTCTGTCCTGCTGGCGAGCGGTTACCGGGCCCGGCGGTACACGTACGGCGTCGTCGTGCCGAGTGCCGTGAAGCCGAGCCGGGCCAGGATCGGGGCCGACATGTCCGTCGCGTCGACCTGGAGGAAGCGGTAGCCGCGCTCGGCGGCGACGGCGGCCCGGCGGGCGACCAGGGCCCGGTACAGGCCCCGGCCGCGCCACTCCGCGACCGTTCCGCCGCCCCAGAGCCCGGCGAAGACCGTGCCGGGGTACAGCTCCATCCGGGCCGAGCTGACCGGTTCCCCGCCGGCCGTCACCACGAGCGCCAGGAAGTCGTCCGGAGCCTGTTCCAGCCGCGCCAGCACCTGGTGGCGCAGCCGGCCCGCGTCCGTGCCGAACGCCCGCTCGTGGGCCAGGGCCATCAGCTCGACCCCGGCCGCGTCGGTCACCGGGCGCAGGACGAGGCCCTCGGGCAGCTCGGCCCCGGACCGGAGGGCCGGCTCCCCGACCGGCGCGACCAGCAGGGTCTCCGGCGGACCCGGTGCGAATCCGGCCGCTCGCAGCCGGTCGCCCAGACCGGCCGGCCGGTCGTGGGAGTAGAGCTTCCACTCGAATTCCTCGTGGCCGAGCGCCGTGCAGTGCTCGATCTGGGCCCTGATCGCCGCGTCGGCCCCCTCGGCATCCAGCCCCGGGTCCGACCAGACGACCCCGTTCCAGTCGTCGGGGCCGCCGACCTGGCGCACCAGGGGGCCGGCGCGCTCGACCCGCACGCCCGGCCCGTCGGGGCGGGCGTGCTCGCGCATCGTGCGGTCGTACAGGTCACGTACGTCATCGGTTCGCATCCGCGCACCTCAGCACAGCGGCGACCGGGGAACCACAGGATTTCGGCCGCCTCCCGTGAGGAACGGCCGGTGCCCGACGCGTCGGAAGCCCGGCTCGGGGCAGGCGGTCCCCAGTAAGTGATCATGGATGGATCGGAGAGGCAGGGGTGGGCACCGATGGCGATACCGGTCCGCAGACGGAGCGCCCGGGAGCGGCGTACTTCCTTCGATCTCCGGCGCACCGCCCTGGGGTTCGCCCTGGTCGCGCTGATCGTCGCGGGCGGCGGCGCGGTGCTGCGGGCCCTGTGGCGCGGCGCCGGGCTCCCCGCGGTCGCCGCCGTGCCGGCGGCCGTCCTGGCCCTCGCGGCTGCTCTCGTGGTGCTGCGCCGCCGTCGCGCGCGCCGGGTCGCGGCGGCCGTCACGGACGCCGCGTACGGGATCGTCGACGC
Source organism: Streptomyces sp. NPDC091649 (assembly GCF_044756785.1). Taxonomy (NCBI): domain Bacteria; kingdom Bacillati; phylum Actinomycetota; class Actinomycetes; order Kitasatosporales; family Streptomycetaceae; genus Streptomyces; species Streptomyces sp. NPDC091649. The sequence goes on from NZ_JBIVTR010000003.1 coordinate 27,098, forward strand.
GGGCCTCGCCGAGCTGGACGCGGCCGAGACGGACCGGGCCGGTCCGGAGCCCCCGGAGCCGGCCGCCGGTGCGGTCGCCTACGAGGAGCTGGACCCCTACGCCTTCGAGGAGGCCGTGGCCGAACTCTGCCGGCGTGACGGCTGCGCGGACGCCGCGGTGGTGGGCGGCGCGGGCGACCTGGGCGCCGACGTGCTCGCGACCACCCCGGACGGACGCCGCCTCGTCGTCCAGTGCAAGCGCTACGGGCCGGAGAACCGGGCCGGCTCCCAGGAGCTCCAGCGCTTCGGCGGGACCTGCTACGCGGTCCACGAGGCGGATGTCGCGCTCGTCGTCTCCACCGGCGGCTTCACCGAACCCGCGCTCGACTACGCCGAGCAGTGCTCCATCCTCTGCTACGGCCCCGACGAGCTGGCAGCGTGGAGCGAGGGCGGTGCGCCGCCGCCCTGGGAGCCGGCGGGGGCGGCCCCCGCCCGCGGCCGACCGGACGCCCGGCTCAGCGGCCCTTGAGGGCCTGCTGGATCGTTCGCATGACCTCGTCCAGCGGGGCGTCGGTACGCGTCACCGCGACGAGCACCTCGCCGTCCGCGGCCGCCGTCGCCGCCGGGCCGCGCTCGGGCTCGGGGCCGGCGCTCCGGCCCGCTCCGATGCCCGTGCCGAAGGTGTCGCGCACGATCGCGAAGGCGCGGTCGAGCTGGGCCTCCACATCGCCCTGGCCGCTCGCCCGCAGCCAGCGGCGCAGTACGTGGTTGTGCGCGGTGACCACGGCGGACGCGGCGACCTCCGCGAGCAGCGGGTCGTCGTTGCCCACCTGGTGGTCGCGCTCGTCGAAGTGGCCCAGGAGATACCGGGTGAACAGCCGCTCGTAGCGGGCCACCGAGGCGATCTCGGCCTCCCGGAGGGTCGGCACCTCGCGGGTCAGCTTGTAGCGGGCCACGGAGACCGCGGGCTTGGCCGCGTACATCTTCATGACTTCCTTGATGCCGCGGCAGACGGTGTCGAGCGGGTGCTCGTGCGCGGGGGCGGCGTTGAGGACGGCCTCGGCCCTGACGAGGGTGTCGTCGTGGTCGGGGAAGATCGCCTCTTCCTTGGAGCGGAAGTGCCGGAAGAACGTCCGCCGGGCGACGCCCGCGGCACCCGCGATCTCGTCGACGGTGGTCGCCTCGTAGCCCTTCGTGGCGAAGAGCTCCATCGCGGCGGCGGCCAGTTCGCGGCGCATCTTGAGCCGCTGGGCGGCCGCGCGAGTCCCCGCGGTGGTCTCGGGGGCGTCGGTCGCTGCGGTGGCACGGGGTGACTTGGCGGGCTGGGACATGGCATGAACGTAACGCATCGGTGCAGGAGAGCGCGCCTGCGGGGGCGGGCCGCCGGGGGGTCCCAGCAGCCCGCCCCACCCGGCTCCCGGGTCAGCGACGGGCATATTCGCGGAAGCCGCGCCCCGTCTTGCGGCCGAGGCAGCCCGCGGCGACCAGGTGCTCCAGCAGCGGGGCCGGCGCGAGACCCGGGTCGCGGAACTCCTTGTGCAGCACCTTCTCGATGGCCAGCGAGACGTCCAGGCCGACCACGTCGAGCAGTTCGAACGGGCCCATCGGGTAACCGCCGCCCAGCTTCATCGCCGCGTCGATGTCGTCCAGCGAGGCGTAGTGCTCCTCGACCATCTTGATCGCGTTGTTGAGGTACGGGAACAGCAGCGCGTTCACGATGAACCCGGCCCGATCCCCGCAGTCCACCGGATGCTTGGGGATCTTCGCGCACACCGCGCGGACCGTGGCGTGCACGTCGTCGGCGGTCAGGACGGTACGGACGACCTCGACCAGCTTCATCGCGGGCGCCGGGTTGAAGAAGTGCATGCCGATCACGTCCTCGGGGCGCGCGGTCGCCCGGGCGATGGCCACGACCGGCAGCGAGGAGGTGGTGGTGGCGAGCACCGCGCCCGGCCGGCAGACCTTGTCGAGGGCGGCGAACAGCTGCTGCTTGATCTCCAGGTCCTCGGCGACCGCCTCGACGGCGAGGTCCACCTCGGCGAACGCGTCCAGCGACCCGGCCGCCGTGATCCGCGCCAGCGTCTCGTCCCGGGCCTCGGCGGTGAGCCGTCCCTTGGTCACCGACCGCTCCAGCGACTTCCCGATCCTGGCCTTGGCGAGATCCGCCTTCTCCTGGGTCCTGGCCGCCAGCACCACGCCGTATCCGGCCTTCGCGAAGACCTCCGCGATCCCGGAGGCCATCGTCCCGGAGCCCGCGACGCCGATGGAGGCCACAGTGCGGCCCGCTCCGGAGGCGGCGTCGTCCGCCGCCGGGGTCAGCGCGTCCGGCACCACGGCCTGGCCGCCCGGAGCGGCGTACGTGTAGAAGCCGCGCCCGGCCTTGCGGCCGGTCAGGCCCGCGCTGCTGAGCTGCCCGAGGACGGGGGCCGGGGCGTGCAGCCGGTCGTGGGATTCGGCGTACATCGCCTCCAGGACGGTACGGGCGGTGTCGATCCCGATCAGGTCCAGCAGGGCGAGGGGCCCCATCGGCAGGCCGCAGCCCAGCTTCATCGCGGCGTCGATGTCCTCGCGGGAGGCGTAGTTCGCCTCGTACATCGCGGCGGCCTGGTTGAGGTAGCCGAAGAGCAGCCCGTCCGCGACGAACCCGGGCCGGTCGCCGACCGCGACCGGCTCCTTGCCCAGCTCCCGGGCCAGTCTGGTGACGGCCTCGACGGCGGGCGGCGCGGTCAGCACCGAGGAGACCACCTCGACCAGCTTCATCGCGGGCGCCGGATTGAAGAAGTGCAGGCCGAGGACGCGCTCGGGGTGCTGGGACTCGGCGGCCAGCCGGGTCACCGACAGGGCGTTGGTGCCGGTGGCCAGGATCGCGGTGGGGGAGACGATCGCGTCGAGCTCCCGGAACACCTGCTGCTTGATCTCGTACGTCTCGGGCACCACCTCGATGACCAGCTCGGCCTCGGCGGCGGTGCGCAGGTCGTCGGACGTACGGAACCGGGCGAGGGCGTCGCTCCGCTCCTGCTCGGTGATCCGTCCACGGCTCACGGCCCGTGCGGTGGACGCTTCGAGGGAGGCGACGGCGCTCAGGGCGGCCGCCTCGCTGATGTCGATGCCGATGACCTCGCGGCCCGCCAGGGCCAGGACCTCGGCGATGCCGGCGCCCATGGTGCCGAGGCCGACGACGGCGATGGTGCTGAGAGGGGTGTCCATCACGGGACTCCAGGGTGAGTGACGACTGTGGGAGCACGGAACGCGCGACCGTGGGAAGGCGGCGCGGGGCGTGCGGAGGCTGAGTTTCGTGGAACTCGACGCAGGGCCGCTTGAGCGCGCCTGGTCGTTCGAATGACGGACTCTGTCCCGGAGTCGCGTCGCACACGGAAGAACCGAACCGACAAGCACTCCGCATGGCTGCGTCACCAGGCCACCGGAGTCTGCGGGGAGTGTGCCCCGCTCAGATGAGATTAACCGGCGAGTAACGAGCGCGCCACCCCTGCGTCCTTGTGCCCTGGACCACACGAACTCCCCGATGCCGCCCCGCACGGAGCGTGTCCGTCGCTACGCTGAGCGTCATGGATGAGGAGTTCCGTTCACTCGTGGACCGGCTGGCGTCCGAGGCGGCCGACTCGCCGGAGTACGCCCGGCTCGTCGCCGCCGAGGACCCCGAGGAGCTGGCCCGGGTCCTCGTCGAACCGCACCGCCCCCTGTGGGCCCGCGAGATAGCCGCCTTCCGGCTCGGCTGCGCGGGCGACCGGCGGGCCTTCGAGGCGCTGGTGCTCCTGCTCAACCACCGCGACCCCGAACGCTGTGTCTCCGCCGCCCACGCCCTGGCCCGACTGGACGACCCCCGCACACCGAGGGCGGCGGCCGCCCTCGCCACGAACACCCTGCGCACCGCCTACGCCCTGCACCCGGTTCGCCTGCTGACCGACCTGCGGGCCCCCGAGTCGGTCCCCGCCCTGGTCTCCACCCTCCAACGCCTGCTGGCCCCCGGCGAACCGCACTGGCGTGTCGCCCTGGCCTGCGTCGAGGGCCTCGGCCGCCTCGCCGACGCACAGGCCCGCCCGGTCCTCACGGCGGCCCTGCCGCACCCGCGCCTGGGCACGGCCGCGGCCGAGGCCCTCAGGCGGTTGCCGGGGGAGTGCGGGAGCGCACGGACGTAGCGCGCCTCCGGCGCCATGCCCCCATGACCCCGCCCGGGTGCGGGAACGGGCCTGTCGCCGCGGCCGGGCGGCCGCGGCGACAGGCCCGGCCGGGTCAGTGCCGGAAGCCGAGCAGGCCGTGCAGGCGGCTGCCCTTGCTGTTGTCGACCGACTGGGCCGCCGCCTTCTCGGCGGGCAGCGGTTTCGGGTCCGGGAGGGCGGCGCAGACCGCGTCCGCCTCACCCCGGCCGCGCGGGACCGTTCCGTCCCTCAGGTAGGCCGCCAGGTGCTCGTCCAGGCAGTCGTTGCCGCTCAGCGTGATGCCGTGGTTGCCGCCGCCCTCCTCCACGACGAGGCTGGACCCCTTGAGTTTGCGGTGCATGCTGACCGCCCCGCCGTACGGGGTCGCCGCGTCGCCCGTGGCCTGGAGGATGAGCGCCGGGGGCAGCTGACGGTTGTCCACCCGGACCGGTCGCAGCGGCGCCACCGGCCAGTTCGCGCACGGCGCGTTGTACCAGGTGTTGTTCCAGGTCATGAACGGCGCCTTCTGATGGATCCGGCGGCTGTCGTTGCGCCAGGTGCTCCAGTGCTCGGGCCAGCCGGCGTCGCGGCACTGGACGGCGGTGTAGACCGAGTAGCCGTTGTCGCCGCTCGCGTCGACCGCGCCGAAGTTCTCGTACACCTCCACCAGGGCCTCGGCGTCCCGGTTCTTCACGTACGCGGCGAACGCCTCGGCGAGGTAGGGCCAGTAGCCGTTGTAGTACCCGCCGGGCAGGAAGGTGTCCTCCAACTCGCCCGCGCCGACCGTGCCGCCCGCGGGCCGTCGCGCCACGTCCGCCCGCATCCGGTACCAGGCGGCCTCGACGCCCGCCGGGTCGGTGCCCAGGCCGTACGCGGCGTCGTTCCTCGCGACCCACGCGGCGAACGCCTTGTGGCGGTCGTCGAAGGGCTGGTCCTGGCCGAGGTTGCCCTCGTACCAGACGTCGTCCGGGTCGACGACCGAGTCCAGGACCAGGCGGCGCACGCGCTCCGGGTACAGCTTGGCGTAGACCGCGCCGAGATAGGTGCCGTAGGAGTAGCCGAAGTAGTTGATCTGCCGGGATCCCAGGGCCCGGCGGATCACATCGAGATCCTTGGCGGCGCTGACCGTGTCCATGTACGGCAGCACGTCACCGTGCTTCTCGCCGCAGGCCCGGGCGAACGTCTCCGCCCGGTCGCGGTTGATCCGCTCCGAGCGGTGGGAGTCCGGAACCGAGTCCGGGCGTACCGGATCGAAGTGCCCGGGCAGACAGTCCAGGGCCGGGGAGCTCTTGCCGACCCCGCGCGGGTCGAAACCGATCACGTCGTACTGCGCGGCGACCTTCTTCGGCAGCGCGGAGGCCACGAACCCGGCCATCGACAGGCCGCTGCCGCCGGGGCCGCCCGGATTGACCAGCAGCGGGCCCTGGAAGTTCTTGGCGGTGTGCGGGACGCGGGACAGGGCCAGCGTGATCTGACGGCCCGACGGGCGACGGTGGTCCAGCGGGGCGCGGACCTTCGCGCACTGGAGCGTCGGGTAGCTCTCGGTCGGGCACTTGGTCCACGCCGGCTTCGGGGCGGGCGGGGCGCTCGCCGCGGTGGCGGCGGCCGGCGCGGGGGCGGCGGTCAGCAGACCGGCGACGGTCGCACCGACGGCGGCCAGAATTCCTGCACGTTTCGTCATGGGGCCTCCAGGAGTGGAGGGAACGCGGCGCCGGATCACCGGTCCCCGCCGCATGCTCCCCGAATTCCCCCGTGGAAGGGCCCGTTCCGCGCGGAGTCGACCCGTACGGTCACGCCATCGGCCCCATCGGCCCCATCGGCCCCATCGGCGACCCCGCGAGCCTCACATGAGGGTCAGCTGGGTGGGGCCCGGCTCCGGCGCGGCGGGCGGCGCCGGAGCGATTCGCCGGGCCTCGCCCCGGTGCGCCGGGCCGATCCCGAACTCGTCCGCCAGCTCGTGCACCTGACGCGTGATCCGGCGCTGGTACCAGGTGGGGGCGTACGCCCCGTCCGCGTACATCCGCTCGTAGCGCGGCACCAGACGCGGATGGTGCCGCTCCAGCCACGTCAGGAACCACTCCCGCGCGCCGGGGCGCAGATGCAGCACCAGCGGGGTCACCGAGGCCGCGCCCGCACCCGCGATGGCGGCGACCGTGGCGCGCAGCTGCTCCGGGCTGTCCCCGAGGAACGGGATGACCGGCGCCATCAGGACCGAGCAGCCGATGCCGGCGTCGGTGAGCGCGCGCACCACGTCCAGCCGGCGTTCGGGGGAGGGCGTGCCCGGCTCGACCGTCCGCCACAGCTCCCGGTCGGTGAAGCCCACGGAGACGGAGACCCCGATCTCGGTCACGTCCGCCGCCTGCCGCAGCAGCTCCAGGTCCCGCAGGATCAGCGTGCCCTTGGTGAGGATGGAGAAGGGGTTCGCCCGGTCGCGCAGGGCGGTGATGATGCCCGGCATGAGCCCGTACCTGCCCTCTGCCCTCTGGTAGCAGTCGACGTTGGTGCCCATGGCGATGTGCTCGCCCCGCCAGTGCCGCGAGGCCAGCTCCCGCTGGAGCAGCTCGGCGGCGTTGACCTTGACGACGATCTGTGAGTCGAAGCCGGTGCCGGTGTCCAGATCCAGATAGCTGTGGGTCTTGCGGGCGAAGCAGTACACACACGCGTGCGTGCAGCCCCGGTAGGGGTTCACCGTCCATTCGAACGGCATCCGCGAGGCGCCCGGCACCCGGTTCAGGATCGAACGGGCCCGGATCTCGTGGAAGGTGATGCCCCGGAATTCCGGGGTGTCGAACGTGCGCGTGGTCACCGCGTCCGCGGCGAAGAGCGCGCTGTTCCCGGTCGTCGAGTTCTTCTCGACCAGATTGTCCCAGCGCATGGACGCCTCCTCGGTAGCACTCACCGCAGAATAGAACACTTGTTCCCTTGATCGTGCGGAGCGGCCCCCGCGACTAGCGTGTGACCCCCTGGAGGAACCACTTCGTGGCAGGAGGCCCCGAACCATGGCCGGCAAGTTCACCGAACTCGCGATCGACTGCGCGGAGCCCGTCGGCCTCGCTCGGTTCTGGTGCTCGGTCCTCGACTACGAGGTGCGGGACCAGGACGAGGAGGAGGGCGTCGTCACCATCGGTCCGCCGGTGGCGCCCGAGGCGGAGGACCGCCCGGGCCCCGTGCCGCCGGTGCTGACCTTCGCGCGCGTGCCCGAGGCCAAGAGCGTCAAGAATCGGCTCCACATCGACGTCAGTCCCACCGACCGCAACCAGAGCGACGAGGTCCGCCGGCTGCTCGGTCTGGGCGCCCGCCGCGTCGACGTCGGGCAGGGCGACGCGAGCTGGGTCGTCCTCACCGACCCGGAGGGCAACGAGTTCTGCGTCCTCGCGGAGCGCCGCCCCTGAACCCGGCGGACCCCGATTTTGAGCGGCGTGCCCGAGGTGGTTGGCTCAGCTCACCCACCGAACAACCGAGTGCTGGAGGAACAGCCATGGCGCAGGTCGAGGCCACCACGGAGCGGATCATCGCGGCGGACGCGGAGGATGTGTTCGACGCGCTGGCCGACTACAAGAACGTCCGCGGCAAGGTGCTGACCGGGCACTTCAGCGAGTACGAGGTCCGGGAGGGCGGCGACGGCGAGGGCACCCTCGTGCACTGGAAGCTCCAGGCGACCAGCAAGCGCGTCCGTGACTGCCTGCTGGAGGTCAGCGAGCCCACCGACGGACAGCTCGTCGAGAAGGACCGCAACTCCTCCATGGTCACCACCTGGACCGTCACCCCGGCCGGTGAGGGGAAGTCCAAGGCCGTCATGACCACCGTCTGGAACGGCGCCGGCGGCATCGGCGGGTTCTTCGAGCGGGCCTTCGCCCCCAAGGGCCTCGCTCGGATCTACGACGAGCTGCTCCAGAACCTCGCCACCGAGGTCGAGAAGTAGGACCGGCCCGGCGAGGGGATGCGTTTCCCCTCGCCGCACCGGAGGCCGGGCGGGTCCGGCCTCCGCGGGATGACCGGCCTCACCGGAACGGGTGGTTTTCCGGGGCGGCCGGTTGTGCGCCGTAGTGCCTCCCACCGGCGCATAAGCCCTTCGTGCGCGCCGCGTACGCCCCTCGTCACGTTTGCCCCGCCTTGCCGCGCGATGCGACAAATGGGCGGCGCAGGTGCGACGAGGGGAGCGTTACGTGGCGGGCGGGATCACGCTGGTGAAGGACGGACCGGACGGCACGGGAGCGGACGGTCCGACGCCGGACGGCACGGCGGCGACGGCCGGACTCCCCGCCGCACCGCCCCCACCGGCCGGACCCGGCCCGGCCCCGGCGGAGATCAGCCCCCGCAAGGTGCGCATGGTCTTCCTCGGACTGATGCTCACCCTGCTCCTCGCGGCGCTCGACCAGATGATCGTCGCCACCGCACTGCCGAAGATCGTCGGTGAGCTGCACGGCCTGGAGAAGATGTCCTGGGCGGTCACGGCCTACCTCCTCGCCTCCACCATCGTCCTGCCGCTCTACGGCAAGCTCGGCGACCTCTTCGGCCGCAAGGGCGTCTTCCAGTTCGCCATCGTGGTCTTCATCATCGGCTCCGCGCTGGCCGGCTGGTCGCGCACCATGGACGAGCTGATCGCCTTCCGCGCCGTCCAGGGCATCGGCGGCGGCGGCCTCATGATCGGCGTCCAGGCGATCATCGCGGACATCGTCCCGGCCCGTGAGCGCGGCCGCTACATGGGCCTCATCGGCGCGGTCTTCGGCCTCGCCTCGGTCGCCGGCCCCCTGCTCGGCGGGTTCTTCACCGACCACGCCTCCTGGCGCTGGTGCTTCTACATCAACGTCCCCTTCGGCCTGGTCACCCTCGCCGTCATCGCGGTCGTCCTCAAGCTGCCCCGGCCCGCCGTCCGGCCCCGGCTCGACATCCTGGGGGCGGTGCTCCTCGCCGCCGCCTCCACCTGCCTCGTACTGGTCACCAGCTGGGGCGGCACCGAGTACGCCTGGGGCTCGGGAACCATCCTGGGCCTCGCGGCGGGCGCGGTCGTCACGGCGGCGCTCTTCGTCGCAGCCGAACACCGAGCCGCAGAACCGATCATTCCGCTGCGCCTGTTCCGCGACTCCGTCTTCAACGTCACCGGCCTGGTGGGCGCGGTCGTCGGCATCGCGCTCTTCGGGGCCGCCAGCTACCTCCCCACCTACCTCCAGATGGTCGACGGGGCCAGCGCCACCGAATCCGGGCTGCTGATGCTCCCGATGATGATGGGCATCGTCGGCGGCTCCGTCGTCTCCGGCCAGCTCATCACCCGCACCGGCCGCTACCGGATCTACCCGATCCTCGGCAGCGCCGTCTCGGTGGTCGGCATGTGGCTGCTGTCCCTGCTGGAGGCGGACACCTCCCCGCTGGCGTACAGCTTGTACCAGGCCGTCCTCGGCATCGGCATCGGACTGGTCATGTCCGTCCTCGTGCTCGCCGTGCAGAACTCCGTACGCCCCGCGGACCTCGGCACCGCCACCAGCGCCAACAACTACTTCCGGCAGATCGGCGGCAGCGTCGGCGCGGCGATCTTCGGCACGCTGTTCGCCGGGCGGCTCTCCGACGCGCTCGGCGTACGCCTGCCCACCGGCGCGGAGCTGCCCGACCCCGAGTCGATCACCCCGCAGATCGTCCACGCGATGGAACCCGCGCTGCGCGACGCCTACATCCAGGCGTACGTCGACGCGATGCCGCGCATCTTCCTGTACCTCGTGCCGGTGCTCGTGCTCGGCCTGATCCTCGCCTTCTTCCTCAAGGAGAAACCGCTGGTGTCCCACCACAGCCCCGAAGCCGCCGCCGAGACCTCGCCGATCCCCGCCGCCCGCGCCGAAGCAGGCCGCCCGCCCGCCGGCCACCTCTCCGGGGTCCCGGTCCACGGAAGCGTCCAGCACCACGACGGCTCCACCGTCCCGCAAGCCGCCCTCACCCTCATCGACGTCCAGGGGCGGCAGATCGGGCGCGGAGCCAGCGGCGAGGACGGGCGGTACGCGCTCAGCGTCCCCGGCGCGGGCTCCTACGTCCTGATCGCCGCCGCGGGCGGACACCAGCCGCAGGCCGTCAGCGTCACCGTGGGCGAGCGCCCCGTCGAGCTGGACGTGGTGCTCGGCGGCGCCGGACGCCTCGCCGGCTCCGTCCTCACCCCCGACGGCGCCCCCGTGCCGGAGGCGGCCGTCACCCTCACCGACGTACGCGGCGAGGTCGTCGCCTCCACCCGCACCGGGCGCGAGGGCGGCTACGTCATCGGCGAGCTGGTCGCAGGCGAGTACACGCTGGCGGCCGGCGCCCCCGGCTTCCGCCCCGCCGCCCTCCCGGTCAGCGTGCAGGCCGCCCGCGAGACCCGGCAGGACATCGAGCTGGCTGGCGGGGCCGTTCTGCGCGGCGTCGTCAGGGCCAGCGGCGGACGCCCCGTCGAGGACGCCCGGGTCACCCTGCTCGACGCGGCGGGCAACGTGGTCGACACCCTCACCACCGGGCCGGACGGATCGTTCCGGTTCGTCGACCTGTCGTCCGGCGAGTACACGGTGATCGCCGCCGGCTACCCGCCGGTCGCCACCGTCCTCCAGGTCGCGGGCGGCGGCCGCACCGAACGCGACCTCCAGCTCGGCCACGAGGACTGAGACGTACGGGACCCGGGGCCGACGTCTCACCGACGCGCACCGGGCGCCCGCCGGCTCAGCACCTCTGCGCCGCCTGCCGCACCAGCCGCATCAGCGCCCGTGCCCCCGGGCTGAGGCTCCGCGCGGCCGGAAGCACCACCACGCTCTCGTACACCGGCCGGTGCGCTCCGGCCAGCTCCACCACGACCAGCCGGGCCGCCTCCGGCTTGCGGGAGAAGTGGTGCGGCACCACCGCGATCCCCAGGCCCTCCTGCACCAGCTCCAGCAGGCTGTGCACATCGTTGACCTCCAGGCCCACCGTCCGGCGCACCCCCGCCGCCGCGAACGCCTCGTCGGCGGCCCGCCGGGGGCCCCAGTCCGGGTGGAAGTCGATGAACGACGCGCCCGGCAACTCCTCCCACCGCACCTCCGACCGCCCGGCGAACGCGTGCCCCGCCGCGCACAGCAGCACCATCGGCTCCCGGGCCAGCGGCAGCAGCTCCCCGCGCCACTCCGCCGGACCTACCGTGGCCGCGAACGCCAGGTCGAGCCGCCCGCCCGCCACCCCCTCCAGCAGGCTGCTGGTGCCCTCCTGCCGCAGCCGCAGCTCCATCTGCGGATGCTCCCGGTGGAACGCCGCCAGCAGCCGTGCCGGGCTCACCCCCGCCACACACTGCTCGACCCCGACCGTCAGCGTCCCGCGCAGCAGCCCCCGTACGGCGTCGACCGCGTCCCGCGCCGCCCGCGCGCCCGCCAGCGTGCGCTCCGCCTCTACCAGCAGCGCCCGCCCCGCCTCGGTGAGCCGGACCGTGCGCGTGGTCCGGCTGAACAACGGGGTCCGCAGCTCCCGCTCCAGCGCCCGTACGGAGGCGGAGAGCCCGGACTGCGACACGGCGAGGCGCTCGGCGGCGCGGGTGAAGTGGCGCTCCTCGGCGACGGCGACGAAGTGCTCCAGCTGACGCAATTCCATGATTGAGCAATCTAGGCGATGAATCCGAGCGGAATCTCCTGTTGGACCGCTGGATCCATCTGCGGAAGCCTTGCCCGGGTGCGCGCCGGCCCCGGTGCGCCACTCCCGTACCTCTCCCGCGGAGCCCTGTATGCACCTGCCGTCCGCCGACCGCTACTCCGCCATGCCCTACCGGCGCACAGGCCGCAGCGGACTGCTGCTCCCCGCGCTCTCCCTCGGCCTCTGGCACAACTTCGGCAGCGACAGGACGCCCGAGGAACAGGGCCGCATCCTGCGCCGCGCCTTCGACCTCGGCATCACCCACTTCGACCTGGCCAACAACTACGGCCCGCCGCCCGGCTCCGCCGAACTCACGCTGGGCCGCGCTCTGGCGACCGACTTCGCCCACCTGCGCGACGAGATCGTCATCTCCACGAAGGCCGGCTACCACATGTGGGACGGGCCGTACGGGGAGTGGGGCTCGCGCAAGTACCTGCGCTCCTCCCTCGACCAGAGCCTCAAGCGCCTCGGCGTCGGTTACGTCGACGTCTTCTACTCGCACCGCCCCGACCCCGTAACCCCCCTCGAAGAGACGATGGGCGCGCTCGACACCGCCGTACGGCAGGGCAAGGCGCTCTACGCCGGTCTGTCCAACTACTCCGCCGCCCAGACCCGCGAGGCCGCCGCGATCCTCAGGGACCTCGGCACCCCGCTGCTCATCCACCAGCCCCGCTACTCGATGCTCGACCGCCGCATCGAGGACGACGGACTGCCGGACGTCCTCGACGAGCTGGGCGTCGGGTCCATCGCCTACTCCCCGCTGGAGCAGGGCATCCTCACCGACCGCTACCTGAGCGGCATCCCGGCCGGCTCCCGGGCGGCGAGCGCGAGCCCCTTCCTCACGCCCGACGCCGTCACCCCGCAGCTGGTGGAGCGGCTGCGCGCGCTGGACGCCCTGGCGAAGGAGCGCGGCCAGTCGCTCGCGCAGCTCGCCCTGGCATGGGTGCTGCGCGGCGGACGGCTCACCTCCGCCGTCGTCGGCGCGAGCAGCGTCGCCCAGCTGGAGAACAGCGTCGAGGCCACCCGGAACCTGGAGTTCGGCGCGGACGAGCTGTCGCGGATCGAGGAGCTGCTGCGGGACGCGAAGACGGGCTGACGCCGCCGGAGGCGCGGGGCCGGGCTGCCCGGCGCCCCGGGCAGGCGGCGCGGGAAGGGAGCCGCGGAGCACCCCGGAGTGCGGACCACTGGAGGGACCTTCGGCGGACCGGACCTCTGACGGGCCGCCCCTCCCTGGCCCGCGCCGCTCGCGGCGCGTACGGTGTGGCGGCATGAAGATCCTCATCAGCGCGGACATGGAAGGCGCCACCGGAGTGACCTGGCCGGCCGACGTGCTGCCGGGGACACCGCAGTGGGAGCGCTGCCGGTCGATGTTCACCTCCGACGTGAACGCGGCGGCGCTCGGCTTCCTGGACGGCGGCACCGACGAGGTGCTGGTCAACGAGGCCCACTGGTCGATGCGCAATCTTCTGCTGGAGCACCTGGACGAGCGGGTCCAGATGCTCACCGGCAAGCACAAGTCGCTCTCCATGGTGGAGGGGATCCAGCACGGCGACGTGGACGCCGTGGCCTTCGTCGGCTATCACACCGGAGCCGGCGCCGAGGGCGTCCTCGCCCACACCTACCTCGCCAACTCCATCACCGGTGTCTGGCTCAACGGCGTCCGGGCGAGCGAGGGCCTGCTCAACGCGCATGTCGCCGCGGAGTACGGTGTGCCCGTCGTCCTCGTCACCGGCGACGACCTGACCTGTGTGGACGCCCAGGGGTACGCCCCCGACGCCCGGAAGGTCGCCGTCAAGGACTACGTCTCCCGCTACGCGGCGGTGTGCCGCACCCCCGCCCGTACCGCCGCCGACATCCGGGCCGCGGCGCGGGCGGCCACCGTCCTCGCGGGCCGGCGCGACCCCGCCACGGGGGGCACGTTCACGGTGGAGCTGGAGTTCGACGCCGAACACCTGGCGGCGGCGGCGACCGTGGTCCCCGGCGTGGCGGTGAGCGGCGAGAGGCGCGTCGCGTACACCAGCGCGACGATGTACGCAGGAATTCGCACGTTCAAGGCGGTGACGACGATCGTGTCGGCCGCTGTGGAGGAACAGTATGGCTGAGGCCCCCGACCTGCTCGGTCCCGTCGACCGCCAGGCGCTCGACGAAGTGGTGACGTTCACCTCCGAGCTCATCCGCATCGACACCACGAACCGGGGCGGCGGCGACTGCCGGGAGCGCCCGGCCGCCGAGTACGTCGCGGAGCGGCTCGCCGACGCCGGAATCGAACCGACGCTGCTGGAGCGGACACCCGGCCGGACCAACGTGGTCGCCCGGATTCCGGGCACCGATCCGTCGGCCGACGCGCTGCTCGTCCACGGCCACCTCGACGTGGTGCCCGCCGAGCCCGCCGACTGGACCGTGCACCCCTTCTCCGGCGAGGTGAGCGACGGAGTCGTGTGGGGCAGGGGCGCCGTCGACATGAAGAACATGGACGCGATGGTCCTCGCCGTCGTACGGGGCTGGGCCCGCGAGGGCTTCCGCCCCCGGCGCGACATCGTCCTCGCCTACACCGCCGACGAGGAGGACAGCGCCGACGACGGCTCCGGATTCCTCGCCGACCGGCACCCTGGTCTCTTCGACGGCTGCACGGAGGGCATCAGCGAGTCCGGGGCCTTCACCTTCCACGCGGGCGACGGCCTGTCGCTGTACCCCATCGCGGCGGGCGAACGCGGCACCGGCTGGCTGAAGCTGACCGCCGAGGGCCGGGCCGGGCACGGCTCCAAGGTCAACCGGGAGAACGCGGTGAGCGCCCTGGCCGCCGCCGTCGCCCGGATCGGCCAGCACGAGTGGCCCGTCCGACTCACCCCGACCGTCCGTGCCGCGATCACCGAGATCGCCGCCCTGCACGGCATCACCCCCGACCTGGACGCCCCCGAGTTCGACGTGGCCCAGCTCCTCGGCAAGCTCGGACCGGCCGCGTCCCTCGTCGAGAGCACCATCCGCAACAGCAGCAACCCGACGATGCTGGACGCCGGTTACAAGGTCAACGTCATCCCCGGCCACGCCGCCGCCTTCGTCGACGGGCGTATGGTCCCCGGCGGGGACGAGGAGTTCCACGCGACCCTGGACCGGCTCACCGGGCCCTCGGTCGACTGGGAGTTCTACCACCGCGAGACCGCCCTGGAAGCCCCTGTCGACTCCCCGACATACGCCAAGCTGCGTGCCGCCGTCGAACGGTTCGACCCGGACGCGCACACCGTCCCGTACTGCATGTCGGGCGGCACGGACGCAAAGCAGTTCTCCCGCCTCGGCATCACCGGTTACGGTTTCACCCCGCTGAAGCTGCCCGTCGGCTTCGACTACCAGCGGCTCTTCCACGGCGTGGACGAGCGCGTGCCGGTCGACGCCCTCCACTTCGGCGTCCGCGTCCTCGACCACTACCTGCGCACCGCCTGACCGACTACCCGAACCGGGGGGACCGACCTACGTGAACACCGTGCCAGCAGCGCCGTACGGAACCTGGCCGTCGCCGATCGACGCGGTGCTCGCCGCCTCGCGCGACGGCCGCCCCGACCACCTCGGCACGGTCGGGGACGAAGTGTGGTGGACCGAGCCGCGCCCCGCCGAGGGCGGCCGTCGCGCCCTGATGCGCCGCCGCGCCGACGGCGCGGTCGCCCCGGTGCTGCCCGCTCCCTGGGACGCCCGCAGCCGGGTGATCGAGTACGGCGGACAGCCCTGGGCGGGCACGGTGCGCGAGGAGGGCGAACTCCTCGTGGTGTTCGTCCACTTCGCCGATCAGCGGCTGTACGCCTACGCCCCCGACGGGCCGGACGGACCGTGGCCGCTCACCCCCGTGTCGGACGTCGGTGACGGGCTGCGCTGGGTGGACCCGCAGGTGCGCCCGGAGCACGGGGCGGCGGGCGAGGTCTGGTGCGTGCTGGAGGAGTTCACCGGGCCCGCTCCCACCGACGTACGGCGCCTCGTCGCGGCCGTGCCGCTGGACGGATCGGCGGCCGACGACCGCTCGGCGGTCCGTGAACTCTCCGACGAACGGCACCGGTTCGTCACCGGGCCCCGCGTCTCCCACGACGGGCGGCGAGCGGCCTGGATCGCCTGGGACCACCCCCGGATGCCGTGGGACGGGACGGTGGTCATGCTGGCCGACATCACCGACACGGGCGGGTTCACCGGCCTGCGGCCCCTCGCCGGCGATCTGGACGAAGCGGTCTGCCAGGTGGAGTGGGACCGCGACGGCAGCCTCCTGTTCGTCTCCGACCCCGCCGACTGGTGGGAACTCCAGCGCGTTCACCCCGACGCCGTCGCGGGCGGCGCGGTCCCGAGCAGCCGCCTTCTGCCGCCCCGGGGCGAGGAGTTCGGCGGTCCGCTCTGGAAGATCGGGGTGCGCTGGTTCCATCCGCTGGACAACGGGCTGGTCGCCGTCCTGCACGGCAGGGGCGGTATGCGGCTCGGCATCCTCGACCCGGAGACCGGCGAACTCGCCGACGTACCGGGGCCCTGGACCGCCTGGGCCGACACGCTCGCCGTCCACGGCAGCCGGGTCGTCGGCGTCGCGGCAGGTCCTCGCAGCGCCCCCGAGATCGTCGAGCTGGACACCACGACCGGGCACACCCGCGTCATCGGCACGCCCCATGAGGACGCGGTGGACCCCGCGTACTATCCGGTGCCCGAGGACCGCACCTTCACCGGCCCCGACGGCCGTGAGATCCACGCACATGTCTACCCGCCGCACAGTCCGGACCGCACCGGCCCCGAGGGCGAGAAGCCGCCGTACGTGATCTGGGCGCACGGCGGGCCCACCGGCCACGCCCCGCTCGTCCTCGACCTGGAGATCGCCTACTTCACGTCGCGCGGCATCGGCGTGGCCGACGTCAACTACGGCGGCTCCACCGGCTACGGCCGCGCCTACCGTGAACGGCTGCGCGGCCAGTGGGGCGTGGTCGACGTCGTCGACTGCGCGGCCGTCGCCTCGGCCCTGGTCGAGGAGGGCGCCGCCGATCCGGACAGGCTCGCGATCCGGGGCGGCAGCGCGGGCGGCTGGACCGCCGCCGCCTCGCTGACCGCGAGCGGCCTGTACGCCTGCGGGACGATCCTCTACCCGATCCTCGATCTCGAAGGGTGGGCGATGGACGAGACCCACGACTTCGAGTCGCGGTATCTGGAATCCCTCGTCGGCCCGTTCGCCGAGGTGCCCGAGCGCTATCGCGAACGTTCCCCGATCCACCGCACCGACCGGCTGGACGCCCCGTTCGTCCTCCTCCAGGGCCTGGACGACGTGATCTGTCCGCCCGCCCAGTGCGAGCGGTTCCTCGCCGCCATCGCCGGCCGGGGCATCCCCCACGCCTACGTCGCCTTCGCGGGGGAGGGCCACGGCTTCCGGCGCGCGGAGACGCTGGTCCGCGCACTGGAGGCCGAACTCTCCCTCTACGCGCAGACGTTCGGTATCGACCGGTCCGACGTGCCACTCCTGGAGCTGACCACGTGACCTCCCGGGAGGTTGCGCCGGTGACGCGCCTCGCCCGGCCGCACCGGCTGGCCCCCGGCTCCCGGGTGGCCGTCGTCGCGCCCAGCGGACCCGTGCCCGCCGACCGGCTGGAGGAGGGGCTCGCCGTCCTGCGCGACTGGGGCCTCGAACCCGTGGTCGGCCCCCATGTCCGCTCCGCCCATCCGGAGTTGGACTACCTCGCCGGCCCGGACGCGGGACGTGCGGAGGACTTCCAGGGGGCGTGGTGCGACCCGTTGGTGGAGGCCGTGTTCTGCGCCCGGGGAGGATACGGCGCGCACCGGATGGTCGACCTGGTCGACTGGGAGGCGATCCGGGCCGCCGGGCCCAAGGTGTTCGTCGGTTACAGCGACATCACCGTGCTGCACGAGGCGTTGGCGCTGCGGGCCGGTTTCGCGACCCTGCACGGGCCGATGGTCGCCACCGAGACGTTCCTGCGGGACGCGCCCACCCGTGAGCACCTGCGCGCCACGCTCTTCACGCCGGAGGCTGTACGCACCCTCGGTCTGGAGACGGCCGGCGCCCTCGTCCCCGGCCGGGCGCGGGGCGTCCTGTACGGCGGTTGCGCCGGTCTCCTCGCCGCCGACGCCGGCACCCCCGGCGGCCGGGCCCATGCCCGGGGCGGGCTGCTGGTGATCGAGGACACGGGGGAGGACCCCTACCGGCTCGACGGCGTCCTCACCCGGCTGCTGCGGTCCGGGGCCCTGGACGGAGTCGTGGGGGTGGCCTGCGGCTCCTGGCAGGAGTGCGGACCGTACGAGAGGATCCGCGCGGTGCTCGCCGACCGGCTCGCCCCGCTGGGCATACCCGTGGTCGAGGAGCTGGGCTTCGGGCACGGCCCGACTGCGCTGACGATCCCCCTGGGCGTGCCCGCGGTGCTCGACGCACCGGCGGACGGCGGGCGTTGCACGCTGACCGCCGAGGTATCCGCCCTGCGCTGAGCCTTCTCGGCCGCCACTCCGGGGACGCCCGCGCCGTCCGCGCGGGGGTGCGCTCCCCCACCCGCGGCGTGAGCTCCCGTCAAGAACCGCTGACCGCTGCGTTGACACGGCTATGACCGGTGTCACAGCATGAACACGGCCCAATACTTACCGGTCGGTAAGGTGTCCTCGGTGTGGAGGTCTTCGTGTCAGGTGCTGTTTCCAGAGTGCGCGGCCCGCTCGCCGCGGTCGCCGGGGCGGCCCTCGCCGCCCCCCTCGTCCTCACCGGCCCGGCCCACGCCGAGGCCGGCCCGTACACCGTCACCCCGCTGACGTTCACCGTCGAGGCGGGCGGCCGCACCTGTACGGTGGACGCCGACCTCTACCGGCCCGCAGGCGCCGACGCGGACCGCCCCGCCCCCGCCGTCCTCGCCACCAACGGCTTCGGCGGCAGCAAGTCCGACGGCTCCACCGACGCCATCGGCGCGGCCTTCGCCGAGCGCGGCTACGTGGGGCTCGTCTACTCGGGTCTCGGGTTCGGCGAGTCCGGCTGCCTGATCACCCTCGACGATCCCGCCATCGACGGCCGGGCCGCGAGCGAACTCCTCGACTTCCTCGGGGGAGTTCGCGCGGCCGACGACGGCACCCGGGCCGACTACGTCACCCAGGACGCCGAAGGCGACCCGCGCGTCGGCATGATCGGCGGCTCCTACGGCGGCGCGATCCAACTGGCGACCGCCTCCGTCGACCCCCGAGTCGACGCCCTCGTCCCGCTGATCACCTGGAACGACCTCGGGTATGCCCTGGCCCCCAACAACACCGGGGCGCGCACCGGCGTCACCTCCGACACCCCCGGCGTCTTCAAGTGGCAGTGGACCAATGGCTTCTACCTGATCGGCGAAGGGCAGCCGCTCCTCAATCCCGGCCTGGACCCGTCCCGCTTCAACCGGCTGGACTGCCTGCACTTCGCCACCCGCGCCTGCGAGACCATCCGGCTGCTCAACACCGGCCGTTTCCCCGCCGACCGGACCGCGGCGATGCTCGCCTACGCGCGCGGCGTCTCACCGGTCTCCTACCTCGACCGGGTCAAGGCCCCCACCCTCATCGTCCAGGGGCAGGCCGACAGCCTGTTCAACCTCAACGAGGCCACCGCCACCTACCGCACACTCAAGGCGCAGGGCACCGAGACGAAGATGATCTGGCAGTCCTGGGGGCACAGCGGCGGCCAGGTCCCCGGCGAACTCGACCTGAGCAAGGGCAATCTGGAGACCAGCCACGTCGGGCGGCGGGTACTGGCGTGGTTCGACCGCTACCTCCACCAGAACAAGGACGCCGACACCGGACCCGCCTTCTCCTACTACCGCGACTGGGAGAGCGGCTACGGTACGGCCTCCGGCGTCCCCGCCCTCTCGCGGTCCCTCTACCTCTCCGGCGACGGCAAACTCGTCGACAACCGTTCCAAGGTGGCGCGAGGCAGCCGCCAGTACACCAACTGGCTCGTGCCCACCAGCCACTCCGAAAGCTCCATCGCCCCGCTGATCGGGCTCCCCGACCCCGAGCCGTACGACACGAGGGGCACCTACCTCGGCTGGCGCAGCGAACCTCTCGGCGCGCCCCTCGACGTGGTCGGCGCGCCGAAGGCCACCCTGAAGGTCGTCTCCCCGAAGGCGGAACGGGTCCAGAACAGCGGCGACGCCTCCGACAAACTCGTCCTGTTCGCCAAGGTCTACGACATCGCGCCCGACGGCGGCCGCACGCTGGTGAACCGGCTCGTCTCCCCGGTCCGGGTCCCCGACGTCACCCGGCCCTTCACGGTGGAGCTGCCCGGCATCGTCCACCGGTACGGGAAGGGGCACCGCCTGGAGTTCGTGATCGCCGCCAGCGACACCGCCTACTTCGGCAACCGGGGCGTCAAGCCCGTCACCGTGGTCCATGCGCCCGAGGACACCGGCGTACTGGAACTTCCGGTGGTCCCGTCCGGCTGACGCCCGGTGTCCCGTTCACCCGAACGGTCGTACAGCACCGCCCCCCGGGCCCGGCGGTCGTACATGCTGGGACCCCGGGGGGCGGTCGCGCGCACGACGGCGGGCCGGACGGCGACGGGCGAGCGGAAGGGCCGGACCATGAGCCCCAAGGACGTATCGAGCGGGACCGGGCGCGGCACGGGGTGGCTCACTCCGGGGCGCATCGTGGTCGGTGTGCTGGTCGTGCTCGTCATCGTGTTCATCTTCGTGAACACGGACAAGGTCACCATCCGGGTGCTGATCCCCGAGGTGACGATGCCCCTCTGGTTCGCCCTGCTGGCCATGTTCCTCATCGGCCTGGGCTGCGGCGGCTACCTCTTCCGCCGCCGGGGGAAGTGACGGCGGGGCCGCGGCGCGCCGCGACCGGACGTCCCCGATGTCCGGGCGGGCCCACCGGCCGCCCCGGGGGGGCCGTGACGGACGGCTCCCCCGGGGCGGCCGGGTCAGACAGTGACCTTGCGGTCCACGTACTCGAAGACCGAGCCGTCCGGGTGCAGGGCGATGAGGTTACGGCCCGCCGGGGTCGGCACCGGCCCCGCGATGACGCGCGCGCCCGCCCGGGTCAGGGCCGCGTTCGCCTCGTCGACGTCCTTGACGGCGATGGTCGCGCCCACTTTGCGCAGCACCTCCAGCTCCGACTCCGGCCCGCTCATCAACAGGAAGCAGCCGATCGCGGCCACCGACACCCCACCGCGCTCGAAGCGCAGGGCCGACGTGCCCGTCAGCCCTTCGTAGAAGACCACCGAGGTCTCCAGGTCGTCGACGCAGATACGCAGCGTGGTTCCGAGGATCTCCATGCGTACGAGGGTAGTTGGCGGCCGTCACCGGTGTGATCGATTCTGGTCGGGCCGGGCCCTCCTCACACCCGGCACAGCACCTCGCCGTGCGGGACCATGAACCACCCGTCACCCTCGGCGCCCCAGGAACGCCAGGCCCCGGCGATGGCCGCGAGCCGCTCGGTGCTCGTGTGGCCGCCCCGGACGGCCAGCTCGGCGTAGACCGAGTCCGTCGTGCGGTCCGCCCACAGGCCGCTCCACCAGGCGCGGCTCTCCGGGGTGGCGAAGCACCAGGCGGCCGCGGTCGGGGTGACGTCGGTGAACCCGGCCCGCCGTGCCCACGACAGGAGCCGGCGCCCCGCGTCCGGCTCGCCGCCGTTGCCCCGGGCCACCCTGCCGTACACCTCCTGCCACTCGTCGAGCCCCGGGGTCTCCGGGTACCAGGTCATCGCCGCGTAGTCGCTGTCGCGCGCCGCGACCACGCCGCCGGGGCGGCAGACGCGCCGCATCTCGCGCAGCGCCTGGACGGGGTCGCCCACGTGCTGGAGCACCTGGTGGGCGTGGACCACGTCGAACGAGTCGTCGGGGAATTCCAGGGCGTGGACGTCGGCCACCGCGAAGTCGACGTTTCCCAGGCCGCGTTCGTTCACCACCGCGGCGGCCTGGCCGAGAATGCCGTCGGCGGTGTCGACCGCGGTGACCCGGCCCGGCGCGACCAGCGCGGCCAGATCGGCGGTGATGGTCCCGGGTCCGCAGCCGACGTCCAGTACGTCCAGACCGGGGCGGAGTTCCTCGATGAGGTAAGCCGCCGAGTTGGCGGCGGTACGCCAGCGGTGCGAGCGCAGAACGGACTCGTGGTGGCCGTGCGTGTACACGGCGGTCTCCTTCGGCATGGCGTGACGTCCTCTCCCGGAGCTTCCCGCCGGCGAACGCGGCGACAGCGGCCACCGTACGTCGAGATGTCGGAATGTGAGATAGGCGTCTTGCCATGCGGACGGAGGGGTTGTCAGGCCGGCATCGGGCAGTAGACGGTCAACGCCTCCGGCAGCTTGTCGATCATCAGCTCCGTTCCGGAGTGGGCCACTTCGCCGTCGTACGCGTACGGCGTCCCGGGTGCGAGGCCGCCGATCCGCACCCGGCGCCGCCGCACCGCGGCATGGGCGGGGGAGCGGGTCAGCGGTCCCGCGACCGCCGCTCCCAGCAGGCGCAGCGCGGGTCCCCGCCCGCCGTGCACCACCCGGACGTCCAGCAGTCCGTCCGCCAGGTTGTGGCGGCGGCCCGGGGCGGGGCCCACCCGCTGGAAAAGCCCGTTGCCGACGAAGAGCAGCCACAACGGACGTCTGCGGCCCTGTAGTTCGGCCTCCAGTGGGCGCTGGCCGCGCAGCACGTGGAACGCCGCCAGCACGCCCGCCGGCCAGCCGCCGATCCGGGGGGACCAGTGCTCCCGGGTGCGCACCAGGTCCGGATAGACGCCCAGCGAGAAGGCGTTCAGGAAATAGCCGTCCGCCCCCTCCGGTCCGTTGGGCCCCGGCCGGAAGCGACCGAGGTCCACCCGGATCGCGTCGCCCGCGCTGAGGGCGATGGCGGTGTCGTGGACGGTCTCGATGCCCAGGTCGTAGGCGAAGTGGTTGAGGGTCCCGCCGGGGAAGACCGCCAGGGGCATCCCGTGCGTCGCCGCCACGGAGGCCGCCAGGTTCACCGTCCCGTCGCCCCCGCAGACGCCCAGCGCCCGGCCCCGGCCCGCCGCCTTCTCCAGAGCGGCCGACACCTCCCCGGGAGGCACCTCCACCACCTCCGCCGCGGGCAGCGCCTCGCGCACCAGCGACGCGGTGGCGGTGGCGGTGCCCGACCCCCGGTTCACCACCACGACGAGGCCCTTGCCGGCGGGCAGCGCCGGGGCCTCGCCGGGCGGGCGGCCGGGAGCGGGCAGCTGGCCCCGGGTGGGCACGACCCCGCGCAGGGCGAACGCGGCTCCTACGCCGAGCACCGCACCCGCCAGCACATCGCTCGGATAGTGGACCCCGGTGTAGACGCGGGAGGCCGCCACGGCCGCCGCGACCGGGGCCACGGCCGCACCCCAGCCCCTCGACTCCAGGGCCACCCCGGTGGCGAAGGCCGCCGCCGACGCCGCATGGCCGGAGGGGAAGGAGGTGGTGACCGGCTGCCGCTTGAGCCGCCGTACCACCGGCACCAGATCCGCTATCGGCCGCTCGCGGCGCACCGCGCCCTTCCCGACCGTGTTGATCGCCACCGAGGCCACGGCGAGGGACGCCACCCCGCGCAGCGCGGCCCGGCGCGAGCGCGCACCGCTGCCGAGAGCCGCGATCCCGGCCGCCGCCCCGAGCCAGAGCAGCCCGTGGTCGGCGCTCCGGCTCAGCCTGGGCAGCAGCGGGTCGGCGCCCGTCCAGTGCCGGTCCGCGACGCTGCGGAAGACGGCCAGGTCCCGCTCTTGCAACCAGCCGCGCAACCGGGCGGCGGCGGGGGCGGCGGATGAGGTTCGCGGTGAGGACATGGCTCAGCGAATACCCTGCCGGACCCCGCTGAACCAGCAGGCGCGCGGAGATCCCGGCCACGCCGCCGCCGCCGACCGGCGGACGGCCCACGCGGCGACGGCCCCGGCGCGCGTGTGACTGGGCGGGCGGGCCGCCCGGAACCTCCGTATAAAAGAAGCGTCGGAGGAACCGGCCGAAAGGAAGCGTCGGACAATCCGGCCGCCGGAATGCAGGAAGGCCGGGGAGCGGGGGAACCCGGGAAGCGGGGAACCCGGAGAGCCGGGAACCCGGGAAGGGAAGCGGGCCCTCGGGCCCCGGGCCGCATGGCCGGGCGGACCGGCCGGGACGGATGAACGACGAGCGGCGAGGAGGGCCGGATGCACGGGACCGAGGACAACGGTCCGCTCGGCGCACAGCCGCAGCCACGGCCCGAGGCGCGGGGCTCCACCGGAGGAGCCGAGCGCGGCGGCCGCGAACGGGCCGATGGCCCGGGGCGTGCCGACGCGGCGGCCCTCTCCGCCCGGCGCACGCCCTCAGCGCACGGGGACGCCGGGCACCAGGGTGGCGGGGACGGGGACGGGGACGCCGGGCGCGGGGACGCCGGGCGCGGGGACAGCGGGTACGGGGACGCCGGGCACAGGGACGGCGCGCACGGGGACGGCGCGCACACGGACGCCGTGCACGAGGACCACGGGCCCGTCCGCTACGGGCCTCCCGCCCCCGACCCCGGCCTGCCGGTCCTCCCCGAACTGGCCGCCGTCCTCGCCGCCGCGTCCTCGCTGACCCGTCCGGAACCGCCCGGCGGAGGGCCCGCGCTGCGCGGGGCGGCCCGCGGCTACTGGGACCGGCGCGGACTGCACGGTACGGCGGACATGATCGCCGCCGCCCCCGGCGCCCAGCCGCTCCTCCTGGCCCTGATCGCCGCACACGGCGGCGACGTCCTCATGCCGCGCCCCTGCCCGGCAACCTGGATGCCGCAGGCCCGGCTGCTGGGCCGCCCCGCCTACCACGTGCCCACCCCGGCCGAATGCGGCGGCGTACCGGACCCGTACGCCCTGCTGGAGACCGTCCGCCGGGTCCGTGCCGAGGGCGGCCGGCCGAAGCTGCTGCTGCTGTCCGTCGTGGACGACCCCACGGCCACCGTCGCCCCGCCCGAGCTGGTGCGCGAGGCGTGCGAGGCGGCGGTCGGCGAAGGGCTGCACATCGTCAGCGACGAGACCTGGCGCGACACCGTGCACCGCCCCCGCGACACCGTCCTGCTCAGCCCCGCCGAAATGTGCCCGGACGACGTGACGGTCGTCGCCGACCTGTCCGGAGCCCTCCTGCCGGCCGCCTGGCCGGTCGCCGTCGCCCGCTTCCCGGACACCGCCCGGGCTGCCGTCCGGCACGCCCGCACCCTGGACATCCTCACCGCGCTCGGCGCCCTCGTCGCGGCTCCGGTCGCCCATGCGGCCGCCCACGCCCTCGGGGAGCCGGAAGCCGTCCGCGACCGGATCCGGCGGGCCGCGGCGCTCCAGGCGGAGGTCGCCGGCGCCGCCCACCGCGC
The DNA here is from genome assembly GCF_044756785.1 of Streptomyces sp. NPDC091649. Taxonomy (NCBI): domain Bacteria; kingdom Bacillati; phylum Actinomycetota; class Actinomycetes; order Kitasatosporales; family Streptomycetaceae; genus Streptomyces; species Streptomyces sp. NPDC091649. The sequence continues at coordinate 52,100 of NZ_JBIVTR010000003.1, forward strand.
GGTCCTCGGCTCCGGCGCGCTGGCCCGTCCCCCGCAGGCGGGCCGCCACCTCTACGCCGACCTCGGCCCGTCGCGCCCCCCGCTGGCGGACCTGGGCGTCACGGATTCCCTGGAGCTGGAGGAGTACCTCACCGACCGGCTCGGCGCACCGTCCCCGGGCGGACACCGCTTCGGGGACGAGCTGGGCGCCCTGCGCGTACGCCTGGACACCGGTCCGCTGCTGGGCACCACCCCGCGACAGCAGACGGAGGCCCTCACCGCCGCGCGGCCCCTGGAGCTCCCCCACGTGGCACGGGCGCTCGACAGGTTCGCGGCGGTCCTCGGCGCGCTGCGCTGAGCGCGGCCGCCCGGGCGGCTGGAGACCCGGCCCCCGACGCGGTGGCACACCGTTCACCCCGTCGCGTCGCCCGTCCCCCGGCCGGACCACGACCGCAGCCGGCGCCACACCGCCGGAGCCCCGCTGATCAGCAGCGTCAGCGCGACCGCCGCGACCACGCCCTGCCACGGCTCCGGGAACAGCGAACCGCCCAGGATCCCGATCAGCTGGTAGGTCGCCGCCCAGGCCAGGCACGCCGGAACGTCACCCCGGGCGAACCTCCGCAACGGCATCCGGGCCAGCAGACACGCCAGCATCACCGGTATCCGTCCGGCCGGCACCAGGCGGGACAGCACCAGCACCGTCCCGCCGCGCTCGCCCAGCTTCGCCCGCGCCCGGGCCAGCCGCTCCGGCGCGGCCCGGCGGGTGATCGCCCCCAGCCACTTCGAGCCGTTCTTCGACCGCACCCCGCGCTGTCCCAGCCAGTACAGGCAGACGTCCCCGAGGAACGCGGCCGCCGCCGCCACCCCGAACACGAGGAGCAGGGAGAACGGCGACGTCTGGTGGAGGGCCACCACGGCCGCCGAACTCACCAGCGCCCCCGTCGGCACCACGGGGACCAGGGACCCCAGCGCCACCAGCGCGAACAGCGTCGGATAGCCGACCGCCTGCTGGGTCGACTCGGGCGGCAGCTCCCGCACCACCTGCTGGATCTCGTGGATCACCGGCCGGCCTCCGGCCGGACCCGTTCGCCGTGCCCCAGCACATGCACCGCCACCGACGGCGCCCGCTTCGCCGCCTGCCGTACGAACTCGTCGCCCGGTCCGTGGAACTCGTGCGGACGCACCCCGTCCAGGCCGATCGGCCAGTACGTGCCGTAGTGCACCGGCACCGCCGCCCCCGGATCGAGACGGGTCAGGGCCTCGGCGGCACGCACCGGGTCCAGATGGCCCTGCCCCAGGAACGGCCCCCAGCCGCCCACCGGGAGCAGCGCCACGTCCACGGGCCCGACCGCGTCGGCCATCCCGTCGAAGAGCCCGGTGTCCCCGGCGAAGTACGTCCGGGCCTCGCCCTCGACCACATAGCCGAGCGCGGGCGCGCGGTGCGGCCCGACGGGCAGCCGCCGCCCGTCGTGCAGCGCGGGGACCGCCCGCACCCGCACCTCGCCGACCCGTACCGTGTCACCCGGCCGCACCTCGGTGAGGTGCAGCCGCCGTCTGCGCCGCAGCGTCCGCAGACCCGGCACGGCCGCCACCGCGCCGCTCGGCACGATGAGCCGGCTGCCGGGAGCCAGCCGGGCCAGCGACGGCAGATGCAGATGGTCGGAGTGCAGATGGGAGACCAGCACCACCTCGGCGACCGCGGCCCGAGGAGGCGGCACCTCGCCCCGGCGGCGGCGCAGATGCGCGAAGCGCCGTACGAACAGGGGGTCGGTCAGCACCCGTACCCCCGAGTCCTCGATCGTGCAGGTGGCATGACCCCACCAGGTGACCTCCACCGGCACCGCGGCCTCCTCGCTCGCTCCCCGTCGCCTCCGCGACCTTGTGTCCCGGTGCGGCCGGCGCGGCCCGTGTCCGGGTGCGCGCCGCTACGAGCCTATGCGCCCCCCGCACCCTCGCGCCGGGCGCCGGGTCTCCGGCCGAAGCCGCTGACCGTGACCGGCGCTGTGAAAAGCTGAAGGGCGGGCCCGGCCGACCGGGCCCGCGGCGGAGAGGGTGTGAGGTGGACCGGCGTGGGTGACCGAAAGTGGCGGACGGCGGGCGGCGCCCTGATGCGGGTCGTCGCGGTCTGGGCGGTGTCCACCCTCACCATGCTCGTACTGGCCGGAGTCCTGCCCGACTTCCGGCTCCAGTCGGCGGACGGCGACACCGTCACCAGGACGGCCTTCACCGCGGCCTGGGGGGCAGGGGCCTTCGGCCTCCTGTCGGCACTGGTCTGGCCGGTCCTCGTGCGGGCCCTGCTCGTCGTGCCGGCGCTCGTCCTGGGCGCCCTGGTCTTCTTCCTCAACGGCTCGCTGCTGCTGATAGCGCTCCGCCTCATCCCGAACGGGCGCGGCGCGGCCGATCCGGAGACGGCGGTCGTCGTCGCCGCCGTGATGTCCGCCGTCGCCTCCGCCACCTCCACCGCCCTCGCCGTCCGCGACGACGAGGCGTACCGCCGCCGGCTGTCCCGGCTCGCCGACCGGCGCCGCCGCCGGGGCCGCTCCCCGGGCCCGCCGGAGCCCGGCCGGAACGGACCGCCGGGCACCGTCTTCCTCCAGCTCGACGGCGTCGGCCACGACGTCCTGGTGAAGGCCGCGGCCGACGGGCTGATGCCGACCGTCGCCGGCTGGCTCGCCGACTCCTCCGGGCACCGGCTCACCCCCTGGCGCACCGACTGGTCCAGCCAGACCGGGGCCAGCCAGCTCGGCATCCTGCACGGCAGCAACCACGACGTGCCCGCGTTCCGCTGGTACGAGAAGGAGACCCGCACCGTCATGGTCTCCAGCCGTCCCGCGAGCGCCCTCGAAATGCAGCGCCGGGCCATCGAGCGGACCCACGACGAGGGGCTGCTCACCGTCGACGGCGCGAGCCGGGGCAACCTCTTCGGCGGCGGAGCCGGGCAGCTGGCCCTGGTGCTCTCCATGGCGGCCCGGCGCGGCAAGGGCCGCCGCTCCCGCGCCGGATACTTCGCCTACTTCTCCGACCCGGCCAACGCGACCCGTACCGCCCTCTCCTTCGTCGCCGAGGTGTTCCGCGAGATCGGACAGTCGACCCGCGCCCGTGCCCGGAAGACCACGCCGCGGATCAAGCGCGGCGGGCTCTACCCCTTCATCCGGGCCTTCGCCACCGTCGTGGAGCGCGATGTGGTCGTGGCCGCCGTCCTCGGCGACATGTTCGCCGGACGCACCGCCGTCTACGCCGACCTCGTCGCCTACGACGAGGTCGCCCACCACTCGGGGCCCCACAGCCACGACGCGGAGAAGGTCCTCGTACGCCTCGACCGTTCCCTCGCCCTGATCGCCAAGATCGCCGACCACACCCCGCGCTCCTACCGGATCGTGCTCCTGTCCGACCACGGCCAGAGCCCCGGGGAGACGTTCGCGGGGAAGTACGGGCTCACGCTCAAGGACCTCGTCCGGGCCGGCTGCGGGCTGCCCGTGCCGCGCCGGGCGCAGCGCACCCGCAGCGCCTCCGAGGCCCGTGACGCGGTGCGGATCGCGCTGCACCGCCCCGTCGAGGGACAGGAGGCCGAGCACCCCGCCAGACTCTCCGACCCGATCGTGCTGGCCTCCGGCAACCTCGGGCTGATCTCCTTCCCCGACATCGAGGGCCGCGCCTCCCGCGAACAGATCGAGCGCCGTCACCCGGCGCTGCTCTCCACGCTCGCCAACCACCCGGGGATCGGCTTCCTCCTCGTCCGCTGCGAGGAGCACGGCTCCGTGGTGCTGGGGGCGGGCGGGGCCGAAGTCCCCGTCGCCGAACTGGCGGACGGCGAGGGCCCGCTCGCGGACTTCGGCGTCGGGGCGGCGGCCGCCGTACGGCGCACCGACACCTTCCCGCACGTCGCCGACGTCATGGTCAACTCCATGTACGACCCCGCCACCGGGACCGTGCACGCCTTCGAGGAGCAGATCGGCTCGCACGGCGGCCTCGGCGGCGAACAGTCCCGGCCGTTCCTGCTCTGGCCGCGCGGACTGACGGACCCGCTCGACATCGTGGCCGCCGAGACCGCGGAGGGAGCACCCGTGCCGCCGGGCGGCGGCCTGGTGGGCGCCGAGGCGGTGCACCGGGTGCTGACCCGCTGGCTCCAGGAGTCCTCCGGCCCGCAGGTACCGGTGCGGACCGAGGGATTCGCCGGGGCCTGGTCGGCGGACGAGCCGTTTCCGGGAGCTGGTGTCCCGGCGCAGGACGAGCCGTCCCGGGGGGAGGCCCCGGTGCCGGAGGCTCCGGAAGCGACTGCCTGACCAGCTGCCTGCCCGCCGGTCAGCAACCCCGCCGACGGGCCCCGATCGGCGGACCGCCCCTCCGGCAGGCCGCCTCCCCGGCACGGTCCCCTTTCCGGCAGGGCCCCCTCTTCGACGGCCGGCCTCCGGCCGGCCGCCGCCGGGCGGCCCCGCGGGCTCGGGCAGCCCGGCCGGCTCAGGCCGACTCCCGCCGTACCAGCGTCGGCGGGAAGAGCACGGCGGGCGAGGGGCCGTCAGGCTCGCCGATCTGCCTCAGCAGCGACCGAGCCATCTCCGCGGCCATCTCCTCCACCGGCTGCCGGACCGTGGTCAGGGGCGGGTCGCAGGCGGCCGCCGCGCTGCTGTCGTCGAAGCCGACCACCGCCACATCGGACGGCACCTCGCGCCCGGCCCGGAGCAGGACCGGGAGCGCCCCCAACGCCATCAGGTCGGAGGCGATGAACACCCCGTCCAGGTCAGGCCGGTCCGCCAGCAGCCGGCGCATGGCCGCGGCCCCGCCCAGATGCGTGAAGTCCCCCTCGGCGCAGGCCACGTCCTCGATGCCGTGGACGGCGGCGGCCTCCAGGAATCCCGTGAGCCGGACCTGCCCGGCGGGCAGGTCCTGCGGCCCCGAGACCGTGCCGATGCGCCGTCGCCCCAGCGCGGCGAGGTGATCGGCGGCCAGCCGCGCCCCGGCGTGCTGGTCCACCTCCACATAGGCCAGCGGGGACGGAGAGCGGGGACGGCCCGCGAGGACGGCGGGCATCCGGGTCTCCTGGAGCAGTCCGGGAAGCGGGTCGTCGGCGTGCGTGGTGATCAGCACGACCCCGTCGACATGGCCGTGGCGCAGATAGGAGAGCAACTGGCTGCGGGACGCCTCGTCGTCGGCCAGCATGACGACCATCTGTATCCCCGCCGGACGCAGGACCTCCAGCAGCCCGCTGACGACCCGCCCGAAGTACGGGTCCGAGAACATCCGGCCGCCGAACGGCTCGGACATCGGCCGCCGTTCCCGCTCGGAGACCACCAGGGCCACCGAGTCGGTCCGCCGGGTCACCAGCGAGCGAGCGGCCCGGTTGGGGACGTAACCGGTGGCCGCCACCGCCTCCTCCACCACGGTGCGCAGGGCGGGATCCACCGTGGTGGCCCCGTTGATCACCCGGGACACGGTCGCCCGTGACACACCGGCCACGGCCGCCACGTCCTCCAGGGTCGAGGGGCGTACGCGGTGCGGCACTCCGGCTGTCATGCAGCCCTTTATACCCGCAGCCCAGCCGCGTCGTCCGGCCGAGGGCCGGGGCCAGGTCCGGCGGACGCGGACGGTACCGGGGGCGGCCGGAGGGGCGTTGTCAGTGGTGGGCGGAAGAATGGTGGCCATGACGAACTCAGCTGCTGTGCTCGCCGATGCCACCGCCTATGCCGCCGCGGTGGAGGAAGCCTCCGTCGCCGCCGCCGCGTACTACGCCACCGGCGAGAGCGCACTGGACGACGACGCCTACGACCGGCTGGCGCGCGGGATAGCCGTCTACGAGGCGGACCACCCGGACGAGGTGCTCGCGGCCTCGCCGACGGGCAAGGTCGCGGCCGGGGCCGCCGTCGGCGACGTGCCGCACACGGTGCCCATGCTGTCGCTGGACAACGTGTTCTCGGCCGAGCAGTTCGTGACCTGGACCGCGTCGCTGGAGCGGCGGATCGGCCGGCCGGTGACCGCGTGGAGCGTCGAGCCGAAGCTCGACGGCCTGGCGGTCGCCGCGCGCTATCGGGACGGCCGCTTCGAGCGCCTCATCACCCGGGGCGACGGCACGGCGGGCGAGGACGTCTCGCACGCGGCCGGTGCCGTGGTCGGGCTGCCGGAACGGCTGGCCGCCCCGGTCACCATCGAGGTGCGCGGCGAGATCCTCATGACGAACGATCAGTTCGAGCGGGGCAACGCGGCCCGTACGGAGCACGGCGGCGCCCCCTTCGCCAACCCGCGCAACGGGGCGGCGGGCACCCTGCGCGCCAAGGACCGCGCCTACCGGGTGGAGACGACCTTCTTCGCCTACGGCGCGCTGCCGCTGCCCGATTCCGGAGAGCTCACCGAGACCCTCGCCGAACTGCCCCACAGCGAGGTCCTGGCCTACGTCGCCGGTCTCGGCGTGCACACGGCCGCGGGCACCGATGTGGCGCCGCTCCGGGCCAGCACGGTCGAGGAGGTCCAGGCGCGGGTGGCCGAGACGGCCTCCCTGCGCGCCTCGCTGCCGTTCGGCATCGACGGCATCGTGATCAAGGCCGACCTGGCGGCCGACCGGCGCGACGCCGGCTCCGGCACCCGGGCGCCCCGCTGGGCCACCGCCTACAAACTCCCCGCCGTGGAGAAGATCACCCGGCTTCTGGCCGTCGAGTGGAACGTCGGACGCACGGGCATCATCGCGCCGCGCGCCGTCCTGGAGCCCGTGGAGATCGACGGCTCCACCGTCGGGTACGCCACCCTCCACAACCCCGCCGACATCACCCGCCGCGACCTGCGGCTGGGCGACCAGGTCATGGTCTACAAGGCCGGCGACATCATCCCGCGCATCGAGGCCCCCGTCGTGCACCTGCGCACCGGCGAGGAGACGCCCGTCGAGTTCCCCGGGAGCTGCCCGCAGTGCGGCTCCGACATCGACACGAGCGAGCAGCGCTGGCGCTGCACCCGGGGCCGCGACTGCCGCCTGGTCGCCTCCGTCTCGTACGCGGCGGGCCGCGACCAGCTCGACATCGAGGGCCTCGGCTCCACGCGGGTCGTCCAGCTCGTGGAGGCGGGTCTCGTCGCGGACTTCGCGGACCTGTTCACCCTGGAGCGCGAGCAGTTGCTCTCCCTCGACCGGATGGGCGAGACCTCCACGGACAACCTCCTGGCGGCCATCGACACCGCCCGCACCCGGCCGCTCTCCCGGGTCTTCTGCGCCCTGGGCGTACGGGGCACGGGACGTTCCATGTCCCGCCGTATCGCACGGTACTTCGCCACGATGGACCGGATCGTCGCCGCCGACACCGAGACGCTCCAGCGGGTCGACGGCATCGGCAAGGAGAAGGCCGCCGCGGTGGTCGCCGAGCTGGAGGAGCTGGCGCCGCTGATCGGCAAACTCGTCGCGGCCGGGGTGACGATGACCGAGCCGGGCGCCACCCCGCCTCCGGAGCCCGGGGAGGAGGAAGCGGACGGTGCGGTGGCGGAGACCGGCGCCGCGACCGGTGGTGAGGCCGGTGGTGACGGTGCCGTGCCGCCCCTCGCGGGGATGACCGTGGTGGTGACGGGCGCGATGTCCGGAGCGCTGGAGAAGCTCTCGCGCAACCAGATGAACGAGCTGATCGAGCGGGCCGGCGGCAAGTCGTCCTCCAGCGTCTCCGGGCGCACGAGTCTGCTGGTCGCCGGGGAGAAGGCCGGGTCCAAACGTACGAAGGCCGAGGGCCTGGGAGTCCGGATCATGGCGCCCGAGGAGTTCGCGGAGCTGGTCGGCGCCTTCCTGGCGACGGCCGAGGAGGGATGAACCGGTGCGCGCCCGGCGCACCGCGCTGTCACTCCTGTGAATCAGCGAGGAAGTGGCGTTCCACCACCCCGTATTGCATAGTGATGGATCGGTCGTGCCTCGCTATCAGTGGGCCGACGGATGCGTGGGCGGCCGCGATGGCCGGCCGGGGGTGAGGGACGATGCGTTCTGTGCACGACGGACAGCGACCGGGTCGCGCCGTCGCCCCGTCGTCACCCGGTGCCGGCACGGGCCCACGGGCCACCCCTTCTCGCGGGCCGGAGTGGCCGGGCGGAGCCGGTCCCGGCCGGGCCGTGGCGGCCTCGATCCCTCCCGCTCCGACCGCTGTTCCCACGACCACCGCGATGCGGGCCGTCCGCGTTCCGATGACTTCCGCGCCCGGCGAGTGGCGAGGGCCGCTCCGCCCGGGCGCGGGCCCATGGGGGAAGGGCCCCGGACCGCTTCGTGACGGGAGCGGTGCCGGGGCGTTCGGGGTGGGGCGTTCCCCGGGGAATCCCCGGACGCACCGCCGGCGCCAGGGCGCAGTGGGCGCTCCTGACGGTCCTCCGGCCGCCCGGGGACTTGCCCTGGACCTCGGCAGCTCCCGCACCCGGGCCTGGGTGCCCGGCCGGGGGCTGGTGCTCGAACCGCTCCCCGGCCCCGGCCCCCGGGAGGGCGCCGATCGGCCGGTCCGGCGCGGGCGCATCGTCGATCCCGAATCCTGCGGCCGGCTGCTCGGCCGCATCGCCGACGCGGCCCTGGGCCCCGACCGCAGCGACAGCGTGATCGTTCTCAGCCACCCGGTGCTCGCCGGGGCCGAACACCGCACCGCCGCGCGGGCCCTGCTCGCCGGGCTCGGCACGACGCGCGTCCTGGTCCTCAGCAGTGCCCGGGCCGCCGCCGCGTACGCGGGCCCGAGGGAGACGGGCCCCCTTCTCGTCGTCGACATGGGCGCCGAGCTGACCGAGGTCACACTGCTCGTCAACGGCCTCGTCGCCGACGCCCGGCAGGCCGAGTGCGGGCTCGACGACCTCGACGGTCTCGATCCGGCGATGCTGTCCGCCGTCCTCGTCCGCACGGTGCTCGACATGATCACGTCCATGTGGCGGCACGACCGGCACGGCGCGATCCGCGGAGCCCTGCGCAAGGGGCCCGTGCTCGCGGGCGGCGGTGCGCTGCGGACCGACGTCACCGATCGCATCGCCCACTGCCTGGGCACCCCTGTGCGTCTGGCGGACGACCCGTCGACCACGGTGGTCCGCGGCGCCGGACAGATCCTCAGCTCCGTGCTCCGCCATCGGACCGCGCCGCCCGAGCACTCCGGCCGGACGAGGTGACGCCGGCCCCCCGACCGCCCCGGACGGACGTGTCCCGGGTGCGGTGCGTGCTGGCCACGCTGCTTCTCACCGTCCTCACCCTGGTCGGCGGCGCCGCCACGGCGAGCGGCGCGGGGCCCGCCGCGGCCTCCCGAAGCCTCGTGCCCGCCGTCACCCCCGCGGCGCCCGGCACATCGCAGACCCACCGCACCGGACACCACACCGGGCGCGCCGCCTGGCACCGCGCCGGGCACGACTCCCGCCACCGGGCGGGGCACGGCGCCGTTCACGACTTCCCGCACCGCGCCGGGCACCACCGCTGGGGGCCGGACCACGCGAACAGGTCCGCGACCGAGCCGGACGTGGCGACGCGGACCGGGCACGAGCACCAGCGGGCAGCCGATCCGGCCCAGTCACCCCGGGCGGGCACCGGCCGGGCGTATCTGCTCCTGCACGCGCCACCGCCGCCGCACGACGCGCTGACGCCCGCTCCGCCGGGACCGGCCCGGCCGCCCGGCGGCGTACGGCAGGTCGCGGCGGACTCCTTCGACGTACCCGGCAGCCGCCGGGGCGCACTCCCCGGCGTACGGGGGCCTCCGGGCAGGAGCACCGGTCCCACGACCGGTCGTCCGTCCTGCTCTGCCGATCCGGCGTCGCGTCCTCACTGAGGTGAGGGCGGCCGACGCCCCACCGGAGGATCTCCATGACTCGCGCCACCACGGTGCGAGCGGTTCTGGCTCTCGCCGTCCTGCTCGTCTCCGTCTACATCACCCTGACCATGTCGCCCAGACTCGGCCTCGACCTCCAGGGCGGCACCCGCATCGTGCTCCAGGCCCGGGACACCGCCACCGTCGAGGCGAACCGGGAGACGACCGACCGCACCGTGGAGGTGCTGCGGCAGCGCATCGACTCGCTGGGCGTCTCCGAACCCACTCTGACCCGTTCCGGCGAGGACCGGATCATCGTCGAACTGCCCGACGTCCAGGACCCGCGCCAGGCCGCCGAGGTGATCGGCCGGACGGCTCAGCTCACCTTCCATGCGATCGAGGGCCCGGCGGCCGGGGAACCGGAGAAGAAGACCTCCGACCCCGACCGGCTGACCCTCCCCGACGAACAGGGCCGTGCGCTGGATCTCGGCCCCACCCGACTCTCCGGCGCGGGCGTCGAGGACGCCACCGCCGCGTTCGACGCGCAGGGGGGAGCGGGTTGGAGCGTGTCGCTCGAATTCCGTAAGGGAGCCGGCCAGGACTGGAAGCGGCTGACCGGCGAGGCCGCCTGCCATCCCGCCGGGGACGACCGGCGCAGGGTGGCCATCGTCCTCGACGAGAAGGTCATCTCCTCGCCGCAGGTCGACCCTTCGGTGGGCTGCCGCGTCGGCCTGCCGTCCGGCACCACCCAGATCACCGGCTCGTTCAGCGCGGACGAGGCGCGTGACCTGGCACTGCTCATCAAGGGCGGCGCGCTGCCCGTGCCCGTCGAGATCGTCGAGCAGCGGACCGTCGGCCCGACGCTCGGCGAGGCGGCCATCGAGGCGAGCGCCCAGGCGGCCCTCATCGGAGCAGCCGCCACCGCGCTCTTCATCACCTTCGTCTACCGCCTCTTCGGCGCCCTGGCCGCGGTGGCGCTGGGCGCGTACGGGGTGATCGCCTACGCCGCGCTCGTCGCCCTCGGCGTCACGCTGACGCTCCCCGGACTCGCCGGTTTCGTCCTCGCGATCGGGATGGCGGTCGACGCGAACGTCCTGGTCTTCGAACGGGCCAGGGAGGAATGTGCCGAACGGCCCCAACGCACCCTGCGCTCCGCGCTGACCACCGGATTCAAGAAGGCGTGGAGCGCGGTCGCCGACTCCAACGCGACCACGCTGATCGCGGCCGGACTGCTCTTCTTCCTGGGTTCGGGCCCGGTCAAGGGCTTCGGGGTCACCCTCGCCATCGGGGTCGCCGCCTCGATGTTCTCCGCACTGGTCATCGCCCGCGCGCTCACCGAGATCGCCGCGAACTCCCGCTTCGTCAGCGACTACCGGAGCGTCAACGGCATCGCGCGCCCCGGCGCCGTACGGAACTGGCTGGTCCGCAAGGACCCGCGGCTCTTCCGGAAACCGGTCCGCTGGATCTTCGTCTCGGCGGCCCTGATCGCGGTCGCGGTGTCCGGGATCGTGGTGCGCGGGGTCGACCTGGGCGTCGAGTTCACCGGGGGCCGGCTGATGGAGTACTCCACCAGCCGCCCGGTCGACGTCGAGACGGCCAGGGACACGCTGGCCGGCGCGGGGTTCGGCGACGCCGAGGTCACCACGGCGGGCGACGGCGATCTGTCCGTCCGCACCGGGAAGCTCGACAACGACGGTGAGCACGCCCTGCGGACGGCCCTCGCGGAGCAGGGCGGTGAGACGACGAAGGTACGGGACGAGCTGATCGGCCCCAGCCTCGGCGACGAACTGCGGCGCAACGCGCTGATCGCCCTCGGGGTCGCGGTGGCCGTGCAGCTGGCCTACCTGGCGATTCGGTTCCGCTGGACGTTCGCCGTGGCCTCGGTCGGGGCCATGGTGCACGACGTGATCCTCGTGGTGGGAGCCTTCGCCTGGCTGGGCCGGCCGGTGGACGGCATCTTCCTGGCCGCTCTGCTCACCGTCATCGGCTACTCGGTCAACGACTCGGTGGTGGTCTTCGACCGGGTGCGGGAGCTGTGGGGGGCGAACCGGAAGACACCGCTGGACACCATCGCCCGGCGGGCCGTCCTCCAGACCGTTCCGCGCACGGTGAACACCGGGATGGGCGCCCTGTTCATCCTGATCGCCCTCGCGGTGCTGGGCGGCGACTCGCTCGCCGACTTCGCGCTCGCCCTGCTCATCGGCATCTGCGTCGGCACCTGGTCCTCGGTGTTCACCGCCGTACCCGCAGCCCTGGCCCTGGAGCGTACGGCCAAGGCCCCGCCGCCCGTGCCCGGAAGGGGGAAGGGCAGGGCGAGCGGACGTACCGGTGCGCCCAGGCGCGACCCGCTCGACAACGGGGCCCGCGTCTGAGGCGGTCGCGCGCTCCGGGACCACGCTCCGCATGTCCGTCCGCCCCCGCGGTCTCCCGCCGCCCCGGCCACGCCGCCGGGGCGGCGGGAGACGGGCGCAGGCGGCAGGGGGGCAGAGGCCAGGAGGGTCGGAAGCGCGCGGACCGGCGGGACGCCGTGGTGCCCGCCCGGCCGGCGGCAGCGGTCCCGCATCGCCCGGCGGCGCACCCCGTGTCGGGCGGGACAGCCGTGGCGCCGGGCCCGTAACGTCACCGACGGGCCGGGGCCGGTACGGGCCGCCCCGGCCCGCCGCGACCCATGCGCTGATCCACCGAGACCCACGGGAGCCGTTCCATGAGCACCGAACCGCTGTCGCCGGCCGAGATCGACCGACGGCTGGAGAGTCTGCCCGGCTGGGCCCTGGAAGGCGACCGGATCAGCCGGACCTTCCGGCTGCCCTCGCACTTCGCCGCCGCCGCGCTGACGGTCCACATCGCGCGGATTCAGGACGAGCTGAACCACCACTCCGACCTGATGCTCGGGTACAACGCGGTGGCTCTCTCCGTCCAGACGCACGACGCCGGAGGCCGGATCACCGAGAAGGACCTGGCGCTCGCCGCCCGGGTGTCGTCCGCCGCCGCGGCCCACGGGGCCGAATAGTCCCGCAGGGCCGGGACGGTCCCCGCGAGGCCGCACGGTCCGAGGACGAGCATGGTCCCGCGGGGACGAGCACGGCCCCGCGGGGCCGCCGGAGATCAGGCCACAGTGCCGAACCTCGGGTGCGTACCGAGCCATCGCGCGTAGTCCGGACTGCGCGACACCGCCTCCGCGTACGCCGCACGAGTCGCTCCGGCCACCGTCCCCGACGCGGCGTCCGCGGCGGGGGAGCGCGGATGCCAGCCCACCAGGTGGCGCCAGCTCAGCGGGGCCCCGGCCAGCGGCCTGGTCACCAGTCCGGGCGTCGGCGGGAACGTCGCCCGGCACAGCCCGATCGCCCGCCCCACCTGCACCAGGTGGACGACGGATGAGGTGTCCGTCTCGTACACCGACACCGGAGTGAACCCCGACCGCGCGCAGGCCGCGGTGAAGCAGTCGGCGAAGCAGCCGTCGCCGGGCACGTCCGCCCAGCACTCGTCCGCGAGCGCGGCCAGGTCCAGCTCCGCCTCACCGGCCAGGGTGTGGTCCTCCGGCAGCATCACGAAGACCGGGTCCACCCCGACGACCTCCCAGGCCAGCCGGTCCGCCAGCGGCGGCGGGCTCTCGCCGCACGTCCCGATCAACGCGAAGTCCAGCCTTCCGTCGACCACCAGCGAGGCGATCTCGGCCACCGACCACGAGGTGTACGTCGACACCTGCGCCGACGGGTGCGCCGCGGCCATCCGGTCCACCAGGCCGCCGAGCAGCGGGCCGTGCGTGCCGCCCAGCCGGAACCGGTCCAGCGACCCGGTCGCATTGGCGAACCGTACGGCCTCCGCCTGGAGTTCACTGACCGCGGGCAGCACGACGCGGGCCCGCTCCAGCACCAGCTCGCCGAGCGGGGTGGCGCGCGCTCCGGTGTGGTCGCGGTCGAAGAGGGCGCCACCCAGGGCCTTCTCGATCCGGCGCAACTGAGCGCTGAGAGCGGGCTGGGCGAGACCCAGCGTGGCGGCGGCCTTGGTGAGGCTGCCCGAGTCGGCTATGGCACGGACCGTTCGCAGATGGCGCAACTCCAGCTCCATAAGGGCAAGTTATGGCCCCGGGAGCACCCCGGCAATATGCGTGCTCCGCCTACCGTTCAGTCGGTGTACCCGGGCCGTTCCCCGCGGGGGCCGGGCGACGGGGAACGGCGTCCGGTTCAGCCGTGCCAGGCCCCGTCCCCGGCGGCTTCGCGGGCGAAGGCGGAGAAGTCCTTCGGCTCCCGCCCCAGGACCCGCTGCACATCGTCCGTCGTCGCCGTGTTGTGGCCGTCCAGCAGTGTCTCGAACAGCTCGGCCAGGAACCGCGCCTCCGGACCGGGCACCCCGAACTCCTCCAGCAGTGAGGCGTACGCGGGTCCCGTCACCGGCACGTACCGCACGGGCCGGCCCGCCGCCCGCGCCAGCTCCTCGGCCGCCTGTGCGAACGTCAGGCTCCGGGGGCCCGTCAGCTCGTACACCGCCCCCGCGTGTCCGTGCCCGGTCAGCGCGGCCACCACCACGTCGGCCAGGTCGTCGAGGTCCACGAACGGCTCCGCCGTCGTGCCCGCCGGGAACGCCACCTCGCCGCCGAGCACGCCCTCCAGCAGCGCGCCCTCGCTGAAGTTCTGCGCGAAGAACGCCGACCGGACGACCGTGACCTCCGCCGCTCCGGCGGCCCCGCGCAGCGCCTCCTCGGCGACGACCGCCTGTGGTTCGCCACGCCCGGACAGCAGCACCACCCTGCGCACCCCGCAGGCCGCCGCGGTCCGCCCGAAGGCCGCCATCGCCCCGGCCGCGCCGGGCACCGCCAGATCCGGGTAGTACGCGACGTAGGCGGCCCGGGCGCCGCGCAGCGCCTCGGCCCAGCCGGAGTCGTCCTGCCAGTCGAAGGGAACCGTCCCCGCGCGTGAAGCCGAGTCCGCCGCACGCGCGCCCGGGCCCCCGGTGTCCGCACCCGAGTTCCCGGTGTCCGCACCCGAGTTCCCCGTGCGGGTGCCCGAGCGGACCGGCGCCCCGAGGGCGGTCAGCCGTTCCGCCACCCGGCGGCCGGTCTTGCCCGTGCCGCTCGTCACCAGGACCGTTCCCACGGCTCCCTCCCCGTCCCGCTCCGCGCCCTGCCCCGTCCCCTGCTCAGCCGCCGTTCGTCCCATGCCCCGTCCCGCTTCCCGTCCGTTGCCGTTGCCGTGGTCGTGGTTCCGCCGTGTGTCCGCGTTCTCCGTCATGGCTCCAGACTCCCGGGCCCGCGGCCGGTCGGACATGCGCCAAAGGCTCAGGTGCCTACTCCTCCGTCCACGCGCTCCTCCGTCCACGCTCACCCGTCTACGCTGGCGGCCATGGACCCTCTCGCCGGACTCCTGGACGGGCCGCGTGCCCGAGGCGCCTTTCTGCTCCGCATGGTGATGGGGCCGCCCTGGGCGGTACGGGTCGAGGACCGGGCGCCGATCTGCCTCATGTCGGTCCGGCGCGGCACGGCCTGCATCGTCCCGTCCGACGGAGGCGAACCGGTCCGGCTCGGCCCCGGCGACATCGCGGTGGTCCGCGGCCCCGAGCCGTACACCGTCGCCGACGCGCCCGGGACGGCACCCCACGCGCTCGTCGGGCCCGGTGGCGTCTGCACCACGCTGCACGGCCGGCCGCTCTCCCAGGACATGGTGCTCAACGTACGGACCTGGGGAAACGCGGCCGACGGCACGACCGCGGTCCTCGTCGGCACCTATCTGCTGGACGGTGAGATCAGCCGCCGTCTGCTGGACGCCCTGCCCCAGCTGCTCACGGTTCCGGCGGACCCGCGGACCCGGCCGCTGCTGGATCTGCTCGACGCGGAGATCGCGCAGGACGAGCCGGGCCAGCGCGTCGTCCTGGACCGGCTGCTGGACCTCCTGCTCATCGCGGTGCTCCGCGCCTGGTTCGCCCGGCCCGGGGCCGACCCGCCCGCTTGGTACCGGGCGATGGGCGACCCGGTCGTGGGCACGGCCCTGCGGCTGCTCCACAACGATCCGGCGCACCCCTGGACCGTCGCGTCGCTCGCCGCCCGCGCCGGGGTGTCCCGGGCCGGTCTCGCCCGGCGGTTCACCGAACTGGTCGGAGAGCCGCCGATGGCCTACCTCACCGGTCGTCGGCTGGCCGTCGCGGCGGACCTCCTGCGTGAGAGCGACGCCACGGTGGAGGCCGTGGCCCGGAAGATCGGCTACAGCGCCCCCTTCGCCTTCAGCGCCGCGTTCAAGCGGGCCCGGGGAGTCAGCCCGCAGGAATACCGGAGCAGCCTGCCGGACGACGAACCCGATTTGCCGGAACGGCAAGGGAACTTGCCGCCCGGTCGCCCTTTGGGGAGGCTGGCCCCATGAGCAGCCACGCCGGCCACGGCCACCACCACGCCCCCGCCACTCCCGCACGCGGACCTGCCTCCGCCCCCGCCCACGCACACGGGCCAGGGGGAGATCCGGGGACGGACATCGACTGGGACGTCCTGGGCCCCCTCCTGGAGCAGGAGGCCGAACTCAACGCCGCGCAGTACGAGGAGGCGGCCCGCTGGATCGCCGCCCTGCCCACCGCACCGAAGGTCCGCCGGGTCCTGGACATCGGCAGCGGACCCGGCGTCGTCTCCTGCCTGCTGGCCGAGGTCTTCCCGGAGGCCGAGGCGGTGGCTGTGGACGCCACACCCGCCCTCCTGGAACGCGCGGGCGACCGCGCGCGACGCCTCGGCGTGGGGGACCGCCTCCGAACCCTGACGGCCGGACTCCCGGAAGACCTGGACCGGCTGGGCGAGGCCGATCTGATCTGGGCGGGCAACTCCCTGCACCACCTGGGCGACCAGCGCGCCGCTCTGGCGGGCTTCGCCCGGCTCCTGCGGCCCGGCGGCACGGTCGCGCTCGTCGAGGGCGGACTGCCCACCCGGCGACTGCCGCGCGACATCGGCATCGGAGAGCCCGGCCTGGAGGCCCGTATGGGCGCCGCCGCCGCCACGCGCTTCGAGCGCATGCGATCCGAGCTCCCGGGCGCGAAGCGGGAGACCGAGGACTGGAGCGCGCTCTTCACCGCGGTCGGCCTGGTCCCGCAGGGCACCCGCAGCTTCCTCCTCGACCTGCCCGCCCCGCTCTCCCGGCCCGCCCGCGACCATGTCGTCGCGAGCTTCGCCCGCGAGCGCGACGTGATCGGTGAACTGCTGACGGCCGAGGACAGCGCCGTACTGGAACGGCTGCTGGACCCCGAGGACCCCGAAAGCCTGCACCACCGCCCCGACGTCCACCTGCTCGCCGCCCGCACCGTGCACCTGGGCCGACGCGACCGGGGAGCGCTCGGCGGGTCCTGATCGGCCGCCGGACGAGGAGGCGAGGAGGGAGAGGTGCGGTCCGGCCCGTGAGTCCGTCCGCTCACGCGGCCGGGACGCCCCCACGGCCTGATCCGGTCGACGCGAAAACGGCGGTGCCCACGGTGCGCGCGGATATAGCGTGAAGATCATGAGACCAGCGACCGGCACTCCCACGGACCAGGCGCCGGCTGACCCCGCCGCCACCGACGACATGCTGGCCACCCAGCCCATCGGCTACTGGAGCGGACGGGTTCACGCCGTCGTCACCCGGCACCTGCGTGACGCGATGGCCAGGATCGACGTCACGCAACCGCAGTACTGGGTGCTGAACCGTGTGAACGGTGGGCCCGGGGCGGTGACCCGCGAGGAGGCCGTCAGTCAGCTGACGCCCCTCGCCGACGGGCCGGACGAGATCGCGCGGGTCATCGACCAGCTGACCCACCGCGGCTGGCTGCGGACCGACGCGGGGCAGTGCCTGCACCTCACCGAGGCCGGCGAAGCCGCCAGGGTGCGGCTGCGCGAGCTGGCGACCGAGGTACGAGCCGTGGTCCACCGCGGCATCGATGACGAGGAGTACGTGGCGGCGCTCAAGGTGCTGCGCAGGATGACGGACAACGTCGAGGGCGCCGCGCGACCGGCGGCCCCGTCCGCTTCCTGAGAGCCGCCCCGTCCGCCCCTGACGGGCGCACGACGACGGCTACGGCGCCTCGCCGCTCTGTCGGTACGCCCGGACGCACGCCGCGGGGCGGAGGTCCCTCCGCCACGCGGCGTGCGTCCGACGCCGTGCGCCGACCCGTCCGGGATCACGGGACGGCCCTCAGCCGGCCGGCTCCAGCCGCCACCACTGGAAGGGCGAATCGGTGTCCTCCCATTGCTGAACGGTCCCCCCGGCCTCGGTGGAACGGTCCGCGACCTCCATGACGAGCCCGCTGACGAAACTCACCAGCGTCACCGTCCCGGGCGCCTCGGGATGCTGCTCGATCAGCCACTCCTGGGCGCCGAAGTTGTTGGCCTTCCACTGCTGGATCCGGGTGCCGTTCACCGTGTCGGCGCCGGCCACGTCCAGCCGCTTCCCGCTGTGCTCGTTGACCAGGTGGAAGAGGGCCGCGCCCTCGTGCACCGGGGACAGCCGCCACAGCTGCGCGGCCGTCCCGTCGTCCTCGCCCTGCTGCACCCGGGCCCCGCTGCCCCGGGCCGCGCCGTACACCTCCAGCAGCAGCCCGCTGCCGATGTTGCGCAGGCGGTAGACGCCCGCCTCGACGACGGGCGCGAGTTCAGCGCTCATGCTTCCCGGTCCCCCTATGGACGTGGTTACCGCCGCTGGGACACCGCTGACGACGGCGCCCCCACCGGGAACGCGGTGGGGGTGCCGGGCGGCCGGGCGCTCAGGCACCGAGGTTGAACTCCGCCGGGTCGGGCCCGAGCCGCTTGCCCTCGTCCAGGGCCGCGAAGGCGGCGAGGTCGTCGGCATCCAGCTCGAAGCCGAACACATCGAGATTCTCCTTGATCCGCGACGGGGTCACGGACTTCGGGATCACGATGTTGCCGGTCTGCAGGTGCCAGCGCAGCACCGCCTGGGCGGGCGTACGGCCGTGCTTCCGGGCGATGGCGACGACCGTCGGCACCTCCAGCAGCCCCTTGCCCTGGCCCAGCGGCGACCACGCCTCGGTGGCGATGCCGTGACCGGCGTGGAAGGCGCGGGACTCGGCCTGCTGGAGCTGCGGGTGCAGCTCGATCTGGTTGACGGCCGGTACCACCGAGGTCTCGGCGAGCAGCCGCTCCAGGTGCTCGGGGCGGAAATTCGACACCCCGATGGCCTTCGCGCGACCGTCGGCGAGGATCTTCTCGAACGCCTTGTACGTGTCGGTGTACGCGTCCTTCGCCGGGACCGGCCAGTGGATCAGGTACAGGTCGACGTAGTCCAGGCCGAGCTTGTCCAGCGAGGCGTCGAAGGCGCGCAGCGTCCGGTCGTGGCCCTGCTCGGTGTTCCACAGCTTCGTGGTGACGAAAAGCTCGTCGCGGGCGACGCCGGAGGCGGCGATGGCCTTGCCGGTGCCCGTCTCGTTCTCGTAGATCGCGGCGGTGTCGATGCTCCGGTACCCGGCCTCGATGGCGGTGGCGACCGCCTTCTCCGCCTCGTCGTCCGGCACCTGCCAGACACCGAAACCGAGCTGCGGCATGTCGAGGCCGTTGTTGAGGGTGATGGAGGGGACCTGGCTCACGAGCGGTCGATCCTAACGTCGTCGGTTGGTGACTCCCCACGACAACGACCGGACGGTCCCAGGGATTCCCGCACCCGGACCTACCGCCCGATCAGCCGACCGCGCCGCCGCGGCCGGGTCCGCGGCACGCCGCCGGGTCAGTGGTACAGCGCGTCGACCTCGGCCGCGTACGCCGTCTCGATCGCCTTGCGCTTCAGCTTCAGCGAGGGGGTCAGCAGCCCCAGCTCCTCGGTGAACGGATGGGCCAGGATCCGGAACGTACGGATCGACTCGGCCTGGGACACGGCCGTGTTGGCGGCCACGACCGCCCGGCGGACCTCCATCTCCAGGTCCGGGTCCCGCACCAGGTCGGCCGGGCCGAGCGGGGTGCGGCCGCGCATCGACAGCCAGTGCTCCACGGACTCCTGGTCGACGGCGACGAGCGCCGCGATGTACGGGCGGTCGTTGCCGACGACGATGCACTGCGCCACCAGCGGATGCGCCCGCACCCGTTCCTCCAGGCCCGCCGGGGAGACGCTCTTGCCGCCGGACGTCACCAGGATCTCCTTCTTCCGCCCGGTGATCGTCAGATACCCGTCCTCGTCCAGCGCGCCCAGGTCACCGGTCGCCAGCCAGCCGTCCCGCAGCACCGCTCGCGTGGCCGCCGGGGCGCCCAGATAGCCGGAGAACACGTTCGGCCCGCGCAACCAGACCTCGCCGTCGTCCGCGATGTGCACCGACGTCCCCGGAATCGGCAGGCCGACCGTCCCGTACCGGGTGCGCTCGGGAGGGTTCGCCGTCGCCGCCGCGGTCGACTCGGTCAGCCCGTACCCCTCGAAGACGCTCACCCCCGCGCCCGCGAAGAACAGCCCGAGCCGGCGTTCCATGCCCGAGCCGCCCGACATCGCGTGCCGAACCCGGCCGCCCATCGCGTCGCGGACCTTCTTGTAGACGACCTTGTCGAAGAACTGGTGCTGCATCCGGAGTCCGGCCGAAGGCCCCGGCCCGCCCCCGAACGCCTTCTGCTCCAGGGCCTCGGCGTACTTCACCGCGATGTCGACGGCCCGGTCGAACGGCCCGGCCCGGCCCTCCGCCTCGGCCTTGCGCCGGGCGCCGCTGAACACCTTCTCGAAGATGTACGGCACCGCCAGGATGAACGTCGGCCGGAACGTCACCAGGTCCGGCATCAGCGCGTTCGCCGACAGTTCCGGCTGATGGCCGAGCTTCACCCGGCCACGGAGGGCGGCGATCTCGACCATCCGCCCGAAAACGTGCGCCAGCGGCAGGAAGAGGAGGGTGGCCGCCTCGTCGCCGGGCTTGGAATGGAACACCGGCTCCCAGCGCGCGACCATCGTGTCGCTCTCGAACATGAAGCTCGCGTGGGTGATCACGCACCCCTTGGGGCGGCCGGTCGTCCCCGAGGTGTAGATGACGGTCGCCACGGAGTCGGGCGTCACCGCCCGCCGGTGCCGCTGCACCACCTCGTCGGCCACGCCCGCACCCGCCCCGAGCAGCTCGTCCACCGCCCCGGCGTCCAGCTGCCACAGCCGCTTCAGCCGCGGCAGCCGGTCGATCACCGAACCGACGGTCATCGCGTGGTCCTCGTGCTCGACCATCACCGCCACCACCTCGGCGTCGTGCAGCATCCACAGGACCTGGTCCGCCGAGGAGGTCGGGTAGATCGGCACCGACTGGGCCCCGACGGTCCAGAGGGCGAAGTCGAAAAGGGTCCACTCGTAGCGCGTACGGGACATCAGTGCCACCCGGTCGCCGAACCGCACCC
Source organism: Streptomyces sp. NPDC091649 (assembly GCF_044756785.1). Lineage (NCBI taxonomy): Bacteria > Bacillati > Actinomycetota > Actinomycetes > Kitasatosporales > Streptomycetaceae > Streptomyces > Streptomyces sp. NPDC091649. Next base: position 73,091 of record NZ_JBIVTR010000003.1, read on the forward strand.
CGTGGGCGATCAGTCCCTTGGCCAGGGCCAGCACCTGATCGCGGAAGTCCCCGGAGGTCACATCGCGCCACTGGCCCCCGGCGTCCTTGCGGCCGAGCGCGACGCGGTGCGGATCGTCCTCCGCGTAGTCGAAGACCACATCGGCCAGACCACCGACCTGAGGCGCCGCCGCCATGGGTGGGACAGTGAAATCGCGCAATGACATGCTCCTCGTGGCGCTTCGCACAGCGCCGCGACGCTACCCCAAGCGGGGGCCCCGCGGGAGGGTCCGGGGGCCTGCGCACACGGTGCCGTCCGCACCGGTAGACCGTCGAAATCCGGCCAGATGGGCCAGGCCCGGGCGTGCCGCCCGTCCGGTTCTGACGGAGGGGTGAGCGACTCGCGCCGGAATCTCCACGGAATCCGCCCGTGGCGACCACCGCGGCGTGTCCGGCCGCCGGGGGCCGTCGGATGTTTCCGGCGGCTGCGACCCGTCCGGCGTATGTGCCGTATGCGTCGTGCCCGGCGAGCTGTGACCGCCCGACGTACCCGGTCACCGCCGTCACCGCGGCGTATCGGACGGTCGCGGGAGCCCCGGCGTACCCGGCCGCCTGCCGCCGCCGGTCACGGACGCCCGCTACGGGCTGTCCCGCCCGCCGTCCCGCCCGGCGGTCCCGCGTTGCAGCCGGTCGCCGCCCGCCAGGATGGCGGAGGCCAGAGCGTCGGCGGCCTCCTGGGCCGCGCCCCGGCGGTTTCCGTACAGCAGTACGAAGTCGACGCCGCCCAGCTCCGGCAGTCCCGCCCTGGCCGGTACCGGCATCAGCCCCGGCGGGACCATGCCCCGCGAGTGCGCCATCAGCCCCAGACCCGCCCGCGCCGCCGCGACCAGCCCGCTCAGGCTCGTGCCCGTGCAGGCGATCCGCCACCCCCGCCCGTGCTCCTCCAGCACTTCGAGGGCGCGGGCCCGGGTGATGGCCGGCGGCGGGAAGACGACCAGCGGCACGGGGCGCTCCGGATCGACGCGCAGCCGCGGTGCGCCGATCCAGCCCAGCTCGTCCTGCCACATGAGCTCACCGTGGGTGCCGCCGATCCGCCGCTTGGCCGGCACCAGATCCAGCCGGCCCGCCGCGAGCCGGCGGTGCAGCGTTCCGGACAGCTCCACGGTGAGCTGGAGTTCGGCCTCCGGATGGTCGCGCCGGAGGGACTCCAGGAGCGGCGGCCCGCAGCGCGGAGAGCAACCGGAGCGCTGACCGGCGAGGGGCCGCCGGGGGGCCTCCCCCCGGACATCGCCAGCCCCGGACCTCGCGCGCCGGGCCTCGCGCGCCGGGCCGTGCCGACCGTGGGCCCCGCCCCGGGCAGCCCCTGGCAGCCCCGGGCCCCGCGCCTCGGCCCCGTCCGCCTCAGCCCTGCCGGGCCGTCGCCTCCAGCGCGATCCGGTGCTCACCGGCGTACACGTTCATCGACGGGCCGCGCAGGAAGCCGACCAGCGTCAGACCGCTCTCCGCCGCCAGGTCCACGGCCAGCGAGGACGGCGCCGAGACCGCCGCGAGCACCGGGATCCCCGCCATCACCGCCTTCTGCGCCAGCTCGAACGAGGCGCGCCCCGACACCAGCAGCACGGCCCGCGACAGCGGCAGCCGGTGGTCGGTGAGCGCCCGGCCCACCAGTTTGTCGACCGCGTTGTGCCGGCCGACGTCCTCGCGGACGTCCAGCAGCACGCCCTCCTCCGAGAACAGCGCGGCGGCGTGCAGTCCGCCCGTCCGGTCGAACACCCGCTGCTCGGCCCGCAAGCGGTCCGGGAGGGCGGACAGCAGCTCCGGGGTGACCCGCACCGGGGGAGCGTCGGCCACGGGGTGCCGGGTCGTGGTGCGTACCGCGTCCAGGCTGGCCTTGCCGCAGAGACCGCACGACGAGGTGGTGTAGACGTTCCGCTCCAGCGTGATGTCGGGGACCCGGACCCCGGGCGCGAGCTTCACGTCCACCACGTTGTAGCTGTTCACCCCGTCCGCCGTCGCCCCGGCGCAGTAGACGATCGACTGCACCTCGCCCCCCTCGGCGATCACTCCCTCGCTGACCAGGAACCCGGCGGCCAGCGCGAAATCGTCCCCCGGCGTCCGCATCGTGATGGCCAGCGGCCGGCCGTTCAGACGGATCTCCAGGGGCTCCTCCGCCACCAGGGTGTCCGCGCGGGAGGAGACGGCCCCGTCCCGGATGCGGAGGGTGCGGCGGCGTTCGGTGACCCGTCCCATAGAGCTGAACCCGATTCTGTCCGTGTGCGGTGGCTTCTGTCCGTGTGCGACCGTGGAATCCGTCCGTACGCGGCGGCGGTATCCCGACTCGGTCATTGTCCGACACCCGCACCGGCGTGTCGCCGCCACCCGCGCAGCACGCTGTCCAGGCTGTTGTCAACGCTCCAACGTGTGGGCCGGTTTCCTGTGGGATCACGTGCCCCCGTACCCGTCGGTAGCGACCAAGACTGGATGTTTCCTGCCCTACATGACGATGGGAACCCGTATGACCGGCTCACGTGTCGTGGCGCTCGGCCACTACCAGCCCGCCAAGGTGCTCACCAACGACGATCTGGCGGCCATCGTCGACACGAGCGACGAGTGGATCACCAGCCGGGTCGGTATCAAGACCCGCCATGTGGGTGGCCCCGACGAGCCGGTGGACGAGATGGCCGCGCAGGCGGGAGCCAAGGCCCTCGCCGCCGCCGGGCTGGCCCCCTCGGACATCGATCTGGTCCTCGTCGCCACCTCCACCGCGATCGACCGGTCCCCGAGCATGGCTGCCCGGGTCGCGGCACGGCTCGGCATGGGCTCGCCCGCCGTGATGGACATCAACGTGGTGTGCTCCGGCTTCACGCACGCGCTGGCCACCGCGGACCACGCGATCCGGGCCGGTGCGTCGACCCGGGCGCTGGTCATCGGCGCCGACAAGATGGCCGACATCGCCGACTGGACCGACCGCACCACCTGCGTCCTGCTCGGCGACGGTGCGGGCGCCGCGGTCGTCACCGCCGACCCGACCGCCCCCGACGCCCCGGACGGGCCGGGCATCGGTCCGGTGCTGTGGGGGTCCGTTCCGGAGATGGGCAACGCCGTCCGGATCGAGGGGACGCCGCCGCGCTTCGCGCAGGAGGGTCAGTCGGTCTACCGCTGGGCCACCACCCAGCTCCCGCCGATCGCCCGGAAGGTCTGCGAGAAGGCGGGTATCGCCCCCGAGGACCTGGCCGCCGTCGTCCTGCACCAGGCCAATCTGCGGATCATCGAGCCCGTCGCCCGCAAGATCGGCGCGGTCAACGCCGTCATCGCGCGCGACGTGGTGGACTCCGGCAACACCTCGGCGGCCTCCATCCCGATGGCGCTTTCCAAGCTGGTCGAGCGCGGCGAGGTCGCCTCCGGCGCGCCCGTCCTGCTCTTCGGATTCGGCGGAAACCTCTCGTACGCGGGGCAGGTCATCCGCTGCCCCTGACCGCTTCGGCGTGCCTGTGCGGCCTCGGGCCGGGGACCTTTGTCCTGGGTGTGGAGAAAGTTGGGGCCGATTCCCGCGCAACTTCTTCCCACCCCGGGAAAGCGCTGCTACGTTCCCTCGAAAGCCCGACGGACTGGCCGATGTGGCGGGGAGGGACGCGTGAGACGTATGACGGCACGACCCGCGAACGCGCATCAGGCGCGGCTGCTCCGGCTGCTGCGCGACGGGGGCCCCAACTCCCGTGCCCAACTGGGCGACCAGGTCGAGCTCTCCCGCTCGAAGCTCGCCGTCGAGGTGGACCGGCTGCTGGACACCGGTCTCGTGGTCGCCGACGGACTCGCCGCGTCGCGCGGCGGGCGCCGCTCGCACAACATCCGGCTCGCTCCCGAACTGCGGTTCCTCGGGGTCGACATCGGCGCCACCTCGATCGACGTGGCCGTCACCAACGCGGAGCTGGAGGTGCTGGGGCACCTCAACCATCCGATGGACGTGCGGGAGGGGCCCGTCGCCGTCTTCGAGCAGGTCCTGTCGCTGGCCGCCAAACTCCGGGCCTCCGGGCTCGCCGAGGGCTTCGACGGCGCGGGCATCGGCGTCCCCGGCCCCGTCCGCTTCCCCGAGGGTGTGCCGGTCGCGCCGCCGATCATGCCGGGCTGGGACGGCTTCCCGGTCCGCGAGGCGCTCAGTCAGGAGCTGGGCTGTCCCGTCATGGTCGACAACGACGTGAACCTCATGGCCATGGGGGAGCAGCACGCCGGAGTGGCCCGCTCCGTGGGCGACTTCCTCTGCGTCAAGATCGGTACGGGCATCGGCTGCGGCATCGTCGTCGGCGGCGAGGTCTACCGCGGTACGACCGGCAGCGCCGGGGACATCGGCCACATCCAGGTGGAACCCGACGGCAGGGCCTGCGCCTGCGGCAACCGGGGCTGCCTGGAGGCCCACTTCAGCGGCGCCGCGCTCGCCCGTGACGCGGAGCAGGCGGCCCGGGACGGCCGCTCGCCCGAGCTCGCCGCCCGGCTGGAAGGCGCGGGACGTCTCACCGCCGCCGATGTGGCCGCCGCCGCGGCGGCCGGGGACGCCGCCGCGCTCGATCTGATTCGCGAGGGCGGCAACCGGACCGGGCAGGTCATCGCCGGTCTCGTCAGCTTCTTCAATCCCGGTCTGGTGGTGATAGGCGGCGGGGTCACCGGCCTCGGTCACAACCTCCTCGCCAGTGTCCGCACCCAGGTCTACAAGCAGTCCCTGCCCCTCGCCACCGGCAATCTCCCCATTGTGCTGGGCGAGTTGGGGCCGGCCGCCGGAGTGATCGGTGCGGCCCGGCTCATCAGCGACCACCTCTTCTCACCGGCCTGACCAAGGGGCCGTACGCACCACCGTATTGGTCAGGTACCCGGCACGAGCCGGGTACTCGTCAGGTACTGGCTCGTCAGGTACCAGTCAGCAGCCGTTCGCGGTGCCGCCGGCTCCACGGCACCCCCAGCTCCGCGCCCTGTCCGCTCACCTCCCCTCCCCGGCCATTCGGCACCGTCCGAGCAGGGGAGACCCCATTCGCCGAGGGGATTCGTCATGGCACCAGCACCACCCCTGCTCACCATGTCCGGCATCACCAAGCTCTTCCCCGGCGTCCGCGCCCTGGACGGCGTCGACCTGGAGGTCCAGGCCGGCGAGGTCCACTGCCTCCTCGGCCAGAACGGTGCGGGCAAGTCCACGCTCATCAAGGTGCTCGCAGGCGCCCACCAGCCCGACGGCGGCGAGATCACCTGGCAGGGCGAAAGCGTCCGGCTCAAGTCGCCGATCGCCGCCATGCGCCTGGGCATCGCGACCATCTACCAGGAACTCGACCTGGTCGAAGGGCTGTCGGTCGCCGAGAACGTCTTCCTCGGCCACGAGCCGACCAGCGCGGGCTTCATCGTCCGTACGGGCGCCGGGCGTTCGGCGGCCCGGTCGCTCCTGGCCCGCCTCGGACACCCGGAGATCGACCCGGCCCGACAGGTCGGGGACCTCTCCGCCGCCCAGCAGCAGATCGTCTCCATGGCGCGGGCGCTCTCCCACGACGTCCGGCTCATCGTGATGGACGAGCCCTCCGCGGCCCTCGACCCGGACGAGGTCGACAACCTCTTCCGGATCGTCGACGGCCTCACCGCCGACGGCGTGGCCGTCGTCTACATCTCGCACCGGCTCGACGAGATCCGCCGCATCGGCGACCGCGTCACCGTCATCAAGGACGGCCGGACCGTCGCCGTCGGGCTCCCCGCCGCCGACACCCCCACCCGCGACATCGTTGCCATGATGACCGGCCGGGATGTCGCCTATGTCTTCCCGCCGCGCTCCGAGGAGCCGGCCGCCGCCACCGCGGAACCGGTGCTCCGGGTCGAAGGTCTCTCTCGCAGGGGGGAGTTCGCGCCCGTCGACCTGGAACTGCGGCCCGGCGAGATCGTCGGGCTGGCCGGACTCGTCGGCTCGGGCCGCTCGGAGATCCTGGAGACCATCTACGGCGCCCGCAGGCCGAGCACCGGGACCGTCACCGTCGCCGGCGAGCGGATCCGCTCCGGCAGCGTCCGCGCCGCCGTCGCCGCGGGCATCGGCCTCGCTCCCGAGGAACGCAAGGCGCAGGCCCTGCTGATGACCGAGTCCGTCACCCGCAACGTCTCCGTCTCCTCCCTCTCGCGTTTCGCCCGGATCGGCTGGATCGACCGGGGCCGGGAGCGCGGGGCCGCGCGGGGCGCCACCCGCGAACTGCAGATGCGGCCCGACAACCCGGACGCCGCCGTCCGTACCCTCTCCGGCGGCAACCAGCAGAAGGCCGTCCTCGCCCGCTGGCTGCTGCGCGGCTGCCGGGTCCTTCTGCTGGACGAACCCACCCGCGGCGTCGACGTCGGCGCGCGCGCCGAGCTCTACGCCGTGATCCGCCGGCTGGCCGACGAGGGCCTCGCCGTTCTTCTCGTCTCCAGCGAAGTGCCCGAAGTCCTGGGCCTCGCCGACCGGGTGCTGGTGCTCCGCGAGGGCCGTGTGGTCCACACGGCCCCCGCTCAGGAGCTCGACGAGCACCGCGTACTCGACCTCGTGATGGAAGGGAGCCCGACGCCATGACACAGCTCGCCCCGTCGGCGCAGCACAACGGGCCGGACAAGGGGGCCTTCACCCGCCCCTTCGAAGCACTCCGGTTCGACGTCCGGATCCTGTCCCTGCTCGGTGTCCTCGCCGCCCTGATCGTGGTCGGCGGCATCACCGAACCGGACGCCTTCCTGGACACCGGGAATCTCCAGCTGATCCTGACCCAGGCATCCGTCATCGGTGTCGTCACCGTCGGCATGACCTTCGTCATCATCAGCGGCGGCATCGACCTCTCCGTCGGCGCGATGGTCGCCCTCGCCTCGGTGTGGGCGACGACCCTGGCCACCCAGGAGTACGGCTTCGCGGGCATCGCGTTCACGGCGGTGGTCGTCGGCCTGGCCGCCGGGCTGGTGAACGGCGTCCTCATCGCGTACGGGGGAATGGTCCCCTTCATCGCGACGCTGGCCATGCTCGCCTCGGCCCGGGGACTCGCCCTCCAGATCACCGACGGCAAGACCCAGATCGTCACCGTGGACTCGGTCCTGGACCTCGGCCTGCCCGACTCCTACTTCCTCGGCATACCGCCCCTGGTCATCATGTTCGCCGCGGTGACGCTCGTCGGCTGGCTGATCCTCAACCGGACCACCTTCGGCCGCCGCACGGTCGCGGTCGGCGGCAACGCGGAGGCCGCCCGGCTCGCCGGGATCGACGTCCGGCGCCAGCGTCTGTACCTCTACCTGCTGTCCGGACTGTGCTGCGGCATCGCCGCCTTCATGCTGATCGTGCTCGCCGGGTCCGGCCAGAACACCAACGGCAACCTGTACGAGCTCGACGCCATCGCCGCCGCGATCATCGGCGGGACCCTGCTCAGCGGCGGCCGGGGCACCATCGTCGGCTCGGTGCTCGGTGTCCTGATCTTCACCACGATCACCAACATCTTCGCCCTCAACAACCTCCAGAGCGACGTCCAGCAGATCGCCAAGGGCGCCATCATCGTCGCCGCCGTCCTCGTCCAGCGCCGCACCCTGCGCGGCGGGGATACCTGAGCGCCCTGACCGCTCCGCACACCCCGAGCGCCCGGGCGCCCGCCGGGCACCCGAGCGCCCTGCCCGCTGCGCCCACCCGTCGAGCGCCTGAGCACTTCCACACGCCCGCCGAGCCCCGCCCCGCAACCGCACCGCCCACGCATCCACCCGACGAAGGGTCAGACCGCCATGCCAGAAACCAGCCGCAGAGGGCTGCTGTTCGGAACCGCCGCCGTCTCCGCGGGCGCGCTCCTCACCGCCTGCACCAGCAACGAGCCCAAGAAGACCGAGCCCGCCGGCAACAGCGCCCCCGCAGACGACAAGCCCGGCAAGGCCGTCACCATCGGCTTCGCCGGACCCCAGGCCGACCACGGCTGGCTCAACGCCATCAACGTGAACGCCAAGTCCCGGGCGGAGACGTACTCCGACGTCACCCTGGAGACCACCGAGGGCTCCAACGACACCGCCGCCCAGATCGGCCAGGTCAAGACCCTCATCAACAAGAAGGTCGACGTCCTCGTCGTCCTCCCCGCCGACGGCAAGGCGCTCACCCAGGTCGGTCTGGAGGCCATGAGGGCGGGCATCCCCGTCGTCAACCTGGACCGCGTCTTCGCCTCCCCGCAGGCGTACCGGTGCTGGGTCGGCGGCGACAACTACGGCATGGGCCTCAACGCCGGGCACTACATCGGCGAGCAGCTCAAGGACAAGCCGGACGCCAAGGTCGTCGAACTCGCCGGCATCGACAACCTGGAGCTGACCAAGCAGCGCAGCCAGGGCTTCGCCGACGCCCTCAAGAACTACTCCAACATCAAACTGGTGGCACGTCAGGCGGCCGACTTCACCGTCGAGTCGGGCCAGGCCAAGATGGCACAACTCCTCCAGGCGCAGAAGCAGTTCGACGCCCTGTGGAACCACGACGACGACCAGGGCGTCGGCGCGCTCCGCGCCATCGAGCAGGCGGGACGCGACGAGTTCATCATGGTCGGCGGCGCCGGCGCCAAGTCCGCGATGGACGCCATCAAGGCGGACGACTCGGTCATCAAGGCCACCGTCCTCTACCCGCCCACGATGGCCGCGTCCGCGATCGACCTGGCGCGCGCACTGGGCCAGGGCAAGGGGGTCAGCGGCCTCTCCGAGATGGAGATCCCGACCTCCCTGACCCTGTACTCCGCGGTCGTGACCAAGGACAACATCGACCAGTACCTGCCGACGGGCTTCAACTGACCGGGACTCCGGGGGGCGCCGAGAGTCCGTCCCCCGGCCCGTTACCGCACACCGACGAGGAGGAAGTCCGCATGGCCCGTAGTCAAGAGACGGAAACGCAGACCGCAGCACCGGAGCCGCGGCAGGCACCGGGAACGCTCGGGGTCGGCATGGTCGGATACGCGTTCATGGGCGCCGCCCACTCCCAGGGGTGGCGCACCGCCGGACACGTCTTCGACCTGCCCCTGCGGCCCGCTCTCGCCGCGATCTGCGGACGCGACCGTGCGGCGGTCGACGACGCCGCCGCCCGCCACGGCTGGGCGGCGGCGGAGACGGACTGGCGGGCACTGATCACCCGGGACGACGTCCAGCTGATCGACATCTGCACCCCCGGCGACAGCCATGCCGAGATCGCCATCGCCGCCCTGGAAGCGGGCAAGCACGTGCTGTGCGAGAAGCCGCTCGCCAACACCGTCGCCGAGGCGGAGGCGATGGTTCGCGCCGCCGAAGCGGCCGAGGCCCGCGGCCAGGTGGCCATGGTGGGCTTCAACTACCGCAAGGTGCCCGCGATCTCCTATGCCCGGCAGCTCATCGCGGAGAGCCGGATCGGCCCCCTGCGCCATGTGCGCGCCACCTACCTCCAGGACTGGCTGGTGGACCCGGCGTCCCCGCTCACCTGGCGGCTCAAGCGCGAGCACGCCGGGTCCGGCGCGCTCGGGGACCTCGGGGCGCACATCGTCGACCTGGCCCAGTACCTGTCGGGCGAGCTGCTGACCGGGGTGTCCGCCGTGACCGAGACCTTCGTACGCGAACGGCCCCTGCTCGCCGGAGCGACGGCCGGCCTCACCGGCGGCGCCGACACCGTGGAGCGGGGCGAGGTGACCGTGGACGACGCGGCGGTCTTCACCGGCCGCCTCACCTCCGGCGCACTGGCCTCCTTCGAGGCGACCCGCATGGCGGCGGGGCGCAAGAACGCGCTGCGTCTGGAGATCAACGGAGAACGCGGCTCACTCGCCTTCGACCTGGAGCGGCTCAACGAGTTGTCCTTCCACGACCACACCGAGCCGGCCGCCATCGCGGGATTCCGGCGCATCCTCGTCACCGAACCCGAGCACCCCTACCTGGAGGCGTGGTGGCCCCCGGGCCACGCCCTCGGCTACGAACACACCTTCGTCCACCAGGCACGCGACGTCGTCCGCACGATCGCCGACGGCACCGCGCCCCGGCCCTCCTTCGCCGACGGGCTCCAGGTGCAGCGTGTGCTCGCCGCCGTCGAGGAGAGCGCCGCCAAGAACTCGGTCCACACCCCGGTCCCTTCCTAGGAGGTACCCATGCCCCGCCCCTTCACCCTGTTCACCGGCCAGTGGGCCGACCTCCCACTGGAGGAGGTCTGCCGCCACGCCCGGGACTTCGGTTACGACGGGCTCGAACTCGCCTGCTGGGGCGAGCACTTCGAGGTCGACAAGGCGCTGTCCGATCCGGGCTATCTGGATACCAGGCACCAACTGCTCGACGCCTACGGGCTGAAGTGCTTCGCGATCTCCAACCACCTGGTCGGCCAGGCCGTCTGCGACAACCCGATCGACGAGCGCCACCAGGGCATCCTGCCCGCCCGCATCTGGGGCGACGGCGAGCCCGAGGGCGTACGGCAGCGGGCCGCCGCCGAGATCGCGGACACCGCCCGGGCCGCCGCCGCCTTCGGGGTGGACACCGTCATCGGATTCACCGGGTCCTCGATCTGGCACCTGGTCGCGATGTTCCCGCCCGTGCCCCCGCGCATGATCGAACGCGGGTACGAGGACTTCGCCGAGCGCTGGAACCCGGTCCTGGACGTCTTCGACGCCGAGGGGGTGCGCTTCGCGCACGAGGTGCACCCGAGCGAGATCGCGTACGACTACTGGACCACTCGGCGGGCCCTCGAAGCGGTGGACCACCGGCCCGCGTTCGGGCTGAACTTCGACCCGAGCCACTTCGTCTGGCAGGACCTCGACCCGGTCGGCTTCCTCTACGACTTCCGTGACCGCATCTACCACGTGGACTGCAAGGAGGCCCGCAAACGCCTCGACGGCCGCAACGGCCGCCTCGGTTCGCACCTCCCCTGGGGCGACCCCCGGCGCGGCTGGGACTTCGTCTCCGCCGGCCACGGCGACGTGCCCTGGGAGGACGTGTTCCGGATGCTGCGGTCCATCGGCTACGGGGGCCCCGTCTCCGTGGAGTGGGAGGACGCCGGGATGGACCGGCTGACCGGCGCCCCGGAAGCGCTTGCCCACCTCAAACGGTTCGACTTCGACCCCCCGACGGCCTCCTTCGACGCGGCCTTCGGCGGCGGCGAGTAGCGCGACCGGTCCAGCCCCCGGGCATGATCCGCACCACGGACCCCAGCCCCGGGGGCCGCCCCGCGCTGCCCGGAAACGCCTTTGTCCTGGCGGAAGCAGAAGTTCGACTTACCTGTCGCACAAGGGCTTTCCGTCGAGGACGAACAGGTCTACCGTCCACTTCGTGTACACGACATGACTCGCGTCACCGGGGCCGCTCCCGGCCCCGGCGACGCACGCGCGGCAGTCCCCGCGCGGCACGGCACGGCTACACCCGCCCGTACAACCGGCACTCTCCGGAGGACCTACGTGCACAGAACCAGAAAGCGGCTCCTGGCCCGGACCCGCGTCCGCAAAAGCCTCGCGCTGTTCACCGGCGGCCTGCTCGCCGCCGCGACCCTGACCCTCGGCTCCGCTCCCGGTGCCACCGCCCACCCGGGCCACCCCGGACACGAGGACAACCTGGCGGAGGACTTCCAGCAAGTCACCCTGGCCAAGGGCGTCGAGGAGACCGGCGAGCCCATGTCGCTGGCCGTCCTCCCCGACCGCAGTGTGCTGCACACCTCGCGCAGCGGCGAACTGCGGATCACCGACAGCGCCGGCAACACCCGGATATCCGGCACCCTGCCCGTGTACACACACGACGAGGAAGGTCTCCAAGGCGTCGGCGTCGACCCCGACTTCGCCGAGAACCGGGCCATCTACCTCTTCTACGCACCCCCGCTGGACACCCCCGCGGGCGATGCTCCCGAGACCGGAACCGCCGCCGACTTCGCGAAGTTCGAGGGCGTCAACCGGCTCTCCCGCTTCGTTCTCAACGAGGACGGAACCCTCGACACCGCCAGCGAGAAGAAGGTCCTCGACGTCGCCACCTCGCGCGGCACGTGCTGCCACGTCGGCGGTGACATCGACTTCGACGCAGAGGGGAACCTCTACCTCTCCACCGGCGACGACACCAACCCCTTCGCCTCCGACGGCTTCACCCCGATCGACGAACGGCCCGACCGCAACCCCGCGTTCGACGCCCGCCGCACCTCGGGCAACACCAATGACCTGCGCGGCAAGATCCTGCGCATCAAGGTCGCCGAGGACGGCTCGTACACCATCCCCGAAGGAAACCTCTTCGCGCCCGGGACGGACAGGACGCGCCCCGAGATCTACGCGATGGGCTTCCGCAACCCCTTCCGCTTCTCCGTCGACCGGGAGACCGGCGTCGTGTACGTCGGCGACTACGGCCCCGACGCCGGCGCGGCCGACCCCCAGCGCGGACCCGCCGGGAAGGTCGAGTTCGCCCGGGTGACGAAGGCCGCCAACTTCGGCTGGCCCTTCTGCGTCGGCGACAACGAGCCCTACCGCGACTACGACTTCGCCACCAAGACCTCGGGCGCCGCCTTCGACTGCGCCGCCCCGAAGAACGAGTCGCCGCACAACACCGGGCTCGTCGACCTGCCGCCGGCCGAGGCCGCGTGGATCCCTTACGACGGCGGCTCGGTGCCCGAGTTCGGCAGCGGCTCCGAATCCCCGATGGGCGGACCCGTCTACCGCTACGACGCGGACCTGAACTCCCCGGTGAAGTTCCCCGAGGCATACGACGGCGACTTCTTCGCGGGCGAGTTCGGCCGCCAGTGGATCAAGCGCATCGAGCAGGACGCCGACGGAGGCGTCCAGTCCATCAACGACGTGCCGTGGTCCGGCACGCAGATCATGGACATGGCCTTCGGCCCGGACGGGGCGCTGTACGTCCTCGACTACGGCCTCGCCTGGTTCGGCGGAGACGAGAACTCCGCGCTCTACCGCATCGAGAACGCCACCGGAGGCCGCTCACCCATCGCCGAGGCATCCGCGAACAAGACCTCCGGCACCGCACCCCTGAAGGTGAGGTTCTCCTCGGCCGGCACGACGGACGGCGACGACGACGCCCTGACCTACTCCTGGGACTTCGGGGACGGCAAGACCTCCACCGCCGCCAACCCCGCCCACACGTACAAGAAGAACGGCACCTACACCGCCACCCTCACCGCCCAGGACCCGACCGGCCGCACCGGCTCGGCGAGCGTCCACGTGACCGTCGGCAACACCGCCCCGACCGTGGAGCTGGAACTCCCCGTGGACGGGCAGCTCTTCGAGTTCGGTGACTCCGTGCCGTTCAAGGTGAACGTCAGCGATCCGGAGGACGGGACCATCGACTGCACCGAGGTCGAGGTCAAGTTCACCCTGGGCCACGACAGCCACGGCCACGACATCACCACCGAGCACGGCTGCGAGGGCACCATCAAGACCGCCATGGAAGGCGGCCACGACCCCAACGCCAACATCTACGGCGGCATCTCGGCCTCCTACACCGACAACGGCGGCGGCGGCCAGGCCAAGCTGTCCGGCAAGGACACCGCGCGCCTCCAGCCCAAGCACCGGCAGGCCGAGCACTTCGACGCCTCCGCGGGCGTCGCCACCTTCGACAAGGCGAGCGCGCACGGCGGCAAGACCGTCGGCGACATCCACAACGACGACTGGATCTCCTTCAGGACGTACGTCCTCGGCGACACCACCAAGCTCACCGCCCGTGTCTCCTCCGCCGGCTCCGGCGGCTTTCTGGAAGTGCGCACCGGATCACCCACCGGGAAGATCCTCGGCTCGGGACCCGTCCCCGTGACCGGCGGCTGGGACACCTTCCAGTACATCGACATCCCGTTGCGCGGCGTGCCCAAGAAGCAGACGGAACTCTTCCTCGTCTTCAAGGGAGGTGACGGAGCGCTCTACGACGTCGACGACTTCGAACTGTCCGACTCCCCCGTCGACCGGACCGCCAAGCGCGTCCTGGTCTTCTCCAAGACCGCCGGATTCCGGCACGACTCGATCCCCACGGGCATCGCGGCCCTGAAGGAGCTCGGCAAGGACTCCAACATCACGGTCGACTCCACCGAGTCCGCCGCCCAGTTCACCACCAGCAACCTCGCCCGCTACGACGCCGTGGCCTTCCTCTCCACCACCGGTGACGTCCTCAACGCCGAGCAGCAGAAGGCATTCGAGAACTACGTGGCCACCGGCGGCGGTTACGTCGGCATCCACGCGGCCGCCGACACCGAGTACGACTGGGAGTTCTACGGCGGCCTCGTCGGCGCCTACTTCGACTCGCACCCCCACATCCAGCCCGCCACCGTCCGCGTCGAGGACCACGACCACCCCGCGACCGAGCACCTGGACGAGGAGTGGGAGCGCACCGACGAGTGGTACAACTACGGCACCAACCCCCGGGACAACGCCAAGGTCCTCGCGACACTCGACGAGACGACCTACACGGGCGGGAACATGAAGGGCGATCACCCGATCTCCTGGTGCCAGACCTACCAGGGCGGCCGCTCCTTCTACACCGGCCTCGGCCACACCAAGGAGTCCTACGCCGAGCCCGCCTTCCGCAGCCACGTGCTGGGCGGCCTGCGTTACGCCACCGGCCAGGTCAAGGCCGACTGCAAGCCCGACAAGGGCCACCGGCCGATCTTCAACGGCAAGACGCTGGAGGGGTGGAAGCAGGCCGGCCCGGGAAAGTTCTCCGTCAGTGACGGCGCCCTGCACTCCGAGGGCGGCATGGGTCTGCTCACCTACCAGGCCAAAGAGCTGAAGGCGTACTCGCTGAAGCTCGACTGGAAGATGTCCGGCGACGACAACTCCGGTGTCTTCGTGGGCTTCCCGGAGTCCGACGACCCCTGGTCGGCCGTCAACAACGGGTACGAGATCCAGATCGACGCCACCGACGCCGCCGACCGCACCACGGGCGCCGTCTACACCTTCAAATCCGCGAACATCAAGGCCCGCGACCGCGTCCTGCGGCCGCCGGGACAGTGGAACAGCTACGAGATCAAGGTCCGGGGCGAACGTCTGCAGATCTTCCTCAACGGAGCGAAGATCAACGACTTCACCAACACCGATCCGGCACGCAGCCTGAAGGACGGCTACATCGGCCTCCAGAACCACGGAGCCGACGACCAGGTGTCCTTCCGCAACATCCAGCTGAAGGAGCTGCCCTCGAAGTAGGGCGGCCGCCTCTGCCGACGACGGGCGGGGGGAAGCGCACACCTTCCCCCCGCCCGCCGTCCCCCACCCCCGACGTCCCCCAGGGAGGCAGCCCGTGACCGCACACGCAGCTCGCGAAGGCCGAACCGACGCCCCAGGCCCCATCGACGCCCCGAGCCCCCCGGAGGCCCCCGGCCCCGCGGGCACAGGCGGCCGCACCGGCGTCTGGTTCATCGGAGCACGCGGCTCCGTGGCGACCACCGCCACCGCGGGCTGCGCCGCCATCGCCGCGGGGCTGCACCCGCCGACCGGCATGGTCACCGAGACGCCCCCCTTCGCCGACAGCGGCCTGCCCGCCCTGGCCGACCTGGTCTTCGGCGGCCACGACACCCTCGACTGCCCGCTGTCCAAGCGGGCCGAGGCCCTCGCCGACGGCGGCGTGCTGCCGCACGGACTCCCCTCCGCCGTACGCGCCGAACTCGACGCCGCCGACGCCGGGATCCGCCCCGGCGGACCGCTCCCCGGCGACACCCGCGACGACGAGGAACTGATCGCCGCGTTCGCCGCCGACCTCACCGACTTCGCCCACCGCAACGGCCTGGCCCGCACCGTCGTCCTCAACGTCGCCTCCACCGAACCCGCGCCCGGCCCCGACGACACGAGGCTCCCCGCCAGCTCGCTCTACGCCGCCGCCGCCCTGCGGGCCGGCTGCTCCTACGCCAACTTCACCCCCTCCACCGGCCTGCGCGCCCCCGCGCTCACCGACACCGTCGCCGCCAGCGGACTTCCCCACGCCGGACGCGACGGCAAGACCGGCCAGACGCTGCTCCGTTCCGTCCTCGCCCCGATGTTCCTCCAACGCGCCCTCGCCGTACGGGCGTGGTCCGGGTCGAACCTGCTGGGCGGCGGGGACGGGGCGGCGCTGGCCGATCCGGCGGCCGCCGCCGCGAAGAACGCCGGCAAGGAACGCGTCCTGGCCGACACCTTCGGCACCGCCCCCGAGGGGGAGGTGCACATCGACGACGTGCCCGCGATGGGGGACTGGAAGACCGCCTGGGACCACATCGCCTTCGACGGCTTCCTCGGCTCCCGCATGATCCTCCAGACCATCTGGCAGGGCTGCGACTCGGCCCTCGCGGCCCCACTCGTCCTGGACCTGGCGCGGCTGCTCGCCCGTGCCCACGAGGCGGGGATCAGCGGCCCCCTGCCGGAACTCGGCTTCTACTTCAAGGACCCGGACGGCGGCGCCTCGGCGGCCCTCGCCGAGCAGTACGCCACGTTGCTCTCCTTCGCCGAGCGGCTGCGGGCCCACGCATGAGGCGGCGGCAGCGATCCCTCCCCACGGCTCTCGCGACGGCACGGTCCGTGCTGCCGGCCGGGCGGCGGAACGGTTCCGCAGACGGCGGCGCACCGGCCGCCGCGACCGATGACAGCCTGTCCGGTGCGGGTGGGACTGCACCCGCACCGGACAGGCCCGAACCGTCTTCCACGGGCCGGAGCGGGGAACGGGGCGCCGGCTCCGGCCGGGACCGGCCGGACGCGTGCCCCGGCCGGCGCACGCCCCGGGAGCGCCTGCGGGCCTGGGCGGAACTGCTGCGCGTCTCCGCCCTGTTCTCCGTCCCCGGGGACGCCCTGGCGGGCGCGGCGGCGGTGGGCCGCCGGCCCGGCCGGGGCACCGCCCTGGCGATGGGCGCGTCGCTGTGCCTGTACGAGGCCGGGATGGCCCTCAACGACTGGGCCGACCGCGACGAGGACGCCGTGGACCGCCCGCACCGCCCGATCCCCTCGGGCCGCGTCAGCCCGGCGGCGGCCCTGGGGGCGGCCGGGGCGCTCACCGCGGCGGGCCTCGCCCTCGCGGCCCGGGCGGGCCGCCCCGCCCTGACCGTCGCCACGGGCCTGGCCGCCACGGTCTGGGCCTACGACCTCCGCCTGAAGCACACGCAGGCGGGCCCGGCGGCGATGGCCGCGGCCCGCTCGCTGGACCTGCTCCTGGGCGCGGCGGCCACGGCGACAGGTGTGCGCACGCCGAGCGGGAGCGGCTCACCCGACAACGTTGCCGGGGCGAGTGCGGCCGCGACAGCGCCGCCGGCGCCGGGCGCGCTGACGGCGTCACGGTCCGCTCTGCCCGCCGCCCTGGTGCTCGGGGCCCACACCTACGGCGTCACCGCCGTGTCGCGCCACGAGGCGCACGGCGGTTCCACCCGCACCCCGCTCACGGTGCTGGCCACGACGACAGCCCTCGCGGCAGCGGTGCTGGGGGAGCCCTGGCGGCCCGGTACGGGAAGGGCCGACGCCGACACCCGGCGCGTCGGCACCGGCCCGCTCGGGAGAGTCGCCGACCCGGTCCGGCTCCTGGTCGTCGGGCTCACCGGCGCCTACCTCCGAACCGCCGGGCCGCCTCTCCTGCACGCCGCACTGAACCCGTCCCCGCCCCTGACCCAGCGGGCGGTCGGAGGAGGCATCCGGGCCATGATCCCGCTACAGGCCGCGCTCGCCGCCCGCGCCGGGGCCCCCGTCACCGGCCTCGCCGTCATGGGCCTCGTCCCCCTCGCCCGCGGCCTCGCCCGGAAGGTGAGCCCCACATGACCCTCCACCTCGGATACGGCACCAACGGGCTCACCGACCTCCGCCTCGACGACGCCCTCGGCCTGCTCGCCGACCTCGGCTACGAAGGCGTCGGCCTCACCCTCGACCACATGCACCTGGACCCCATGGCCGCCGACCTCACCGAACGCACCCGCCAGGTCCGGCGCAGGCTCACCTCCCTCGGGCTCCGGGTCACCGTGGAGACTGGCGCCCGCTATGTCCTCGACCCGCGCCGCAAGCACGGCCCCTCCCTCCTCGACCCGGACCCCGCCGCCCGGGCCGCCCGCACCGCCCTGCTCGTCCGTGCCGTCGGCGTGGCCGCCGACCTCGGCGCGCACGCCGTCCACTGCTTCAGCGGCGTCACCCCGCCCGGCACCTCGGCCGACACCGCGTGGCAGCGCCTCACCGAAGCGATCGCCCCCGTCCTCGAAGCCGCCGAACGGTCCGGCATCCCGCTCGCCGTCGAACCCGAACCCGGTCACCTCCTCGCCACCCTCGCCGACTTCCACCGACTGCGCGCCCTCCTCGACGACCCGGAACCGCTCGGCCTCACGCTCGACATCGGCCACTGCCAGTGCCTGGAGGAGGCGTCGCCGGTGGAGTGCGTCGAGGAATCCGCCCCCTGGCTCCGGCACGTCCAGATCGAGGACATGCGACGCGGAGTCCACGAGCACCTCCCCTTCGGCGACGGGGAGATCGACTTCCCGCCCGTGCTCGCCGCCCTCGCCGCCTCGGACTACGAGGGCCTCACCGTCGTCGAACTGCCCCGCCACTCCCACGCCGGCCCCGAACAGGCCCGCACATCGATCGACTTCCTGCGTGACGCCATGACAAGGAGGGCCATGGCCGGGGGCGGCGGGCCGGGGAGCGGCATGACGAGGGACGCCGCGACGGGGGATGCCGCGACCCGCTTCGCCACGACACGCACCACCGGGATCGAGGGGGCCGCCCCGTGCTGAAGTCCCGCGAAGAACTCGACGCCGAACTGGACGGGCCCGCCCGCGCCTGGCTGGAAGAGGCCCTGGCCGAGGCGGCCCGCTGCACCCTCCCCGCGGAACCCACGCTCGCAGCCCTCGGTGCGGAGCCCCCCGGCGGCTGCGCCACCGCGCCGTGGGAGCTGCGGTACGCCGCCGCCGGCCGGCACTGCGGACCGGAGCGCGCCGACTCCGTACGCTCCCTCCTGCTCGTCGAGGCCCGCGCCTCGCTGCCTTCCGTCACCCGGCTCTACGACCAGGGCACCGCCGCCGAACGCCGCGCCGTCCTGCTCACCCTGCACCGCCTCGACCTCGGCGACACCGCTCTCCCACTCGTCGAGGACGCCCTGCGCGCCAACGACACCCGGCTGGTCGCCGCGGCCGTCGGCCCCTACGCCGCCGAGCACCTGGCCCCGCACGCCTGGCGGCACGCCGTACTGAAGTGCCTGTTCACCGAGGTGCCGGTCGCGGCGGTCGCCCGGCTCGCGGACCGGGCCCGAGGTGACGCCGAACTCTCCCGCATGGTCAGGGACTTCGCCGCCGAACGCACAGCGGCGGGCCGCCCCGTCCCCGAAGACCTGCGCACGGTCCTCGCACTCACCGCCCAGGCCGACGAGCGCGGCCACCAGGCCCCGCCGACCGCAGCCCCCGCCCCCACGGAGGAGACCTGATGCGCATCTTCGACCCCCACATCCACATGACCTCCCGCACCACCGACGACTACCGGGCGATGTACGACGCGGGCGTCCGCGCGGTCGTCGAACCCTCCTTCTGGCTCGGCCAGCCCCGCACCTCGCCCGCCAGCTTCTTCGACTACTTCGACGCCCTCCTCGGCTGGGAGCCCTTCCGTGCCTCCCAGTACGGCATCGCCCACCACTGCACGCTCGCCCTCAACCCCAAGGAGGCGAACGACCCCCGCTGCACCCCGGTCCTGGACGCCCTGCCCCGCTACCTCGTCAAGGACTCCGTCGTCGCCGTCGGCGAGATCGGCTACGACTCCATGACCCCGGCCGAGGACCACGCCCTGGCCGCACAGCTCCAGCTCGCCGCCGACCACGGCCTGCCCGCCCTCGTCCACACCCCGCACCGCGACAAGCTCGCCGGTCTGCACCGCACCATCGACGTCATCCGTGAATCGAACCTCCCCCCGGAGCACGTCCTGCTCGACCACCTCAATGAGACAACGGTAGAGGCGGCCACTGACAGCGGCTGCTGGGCCGGATTCTCCATCTACCCGGACACCAAGATGGACGAGGAGCGGATGGTCGCCGTCCTCAAGAACCACGGCACCGAGAAGATCCTCGTCAACTCGGCCGCCGACTGGGGAAAGAGCGACCCCCTCAAGACCCGCAAGGTCGCCGACGCGATGCTGGAGGCCGGCTTCACGGAGGACGACGTCGACCAGGTCCTGTGGCGCAACCCCGTCGCCTTCTACGGCCTGAGCGGCCGCCTCCACCTGGACACCGCCGCCCCCGGACAGCGCCCGCCACTCCACGAGGGCAACTCCATCCTGCGCGGCGGGGAGTGAGGCCATGCGCTTCCGCCACCCCGACGGCTCCACCGTCCACCTCGCCTACTGCACCAACGTCCACCCCGCGGAAAGCCTGGACGGCGTCCGCGCCCAGCTCCGCGACCACTGCGAACCCGTCCGCCGCCGCCTCGGCCGGGACCGGCTCGGCATCGGCCTCTGGCTCGCCCGGGACGCCGCCCGCGCCCTGATCAACGACCCCGCCGGACTCCGCGCGCTGCGCGCCGAGCTCGACAGCCGCGGCCTCGAAGTGGTCACCCTCAACGGCTTCCCCTACGAAGGCTTCGGATCGGGCGAGGTCAAATACCGGGTCTACCGGCCGGACTGGACCGAACCCGACCGCCTCGCCCACACCACCGACCTCGCCCGACTGCTGGCCGGCCTGCTCCCGGACGACACCACCGAGGGCACCATCTCCACCCTGCCCCTCGCCTGGCGCACCCCCTACGACGGCGACCCCGAGGCGGCCCGCACCGCCCGGGCCGCCCTCACCACGCTCGCCCAGCGCCTCGACGCACTGGCCGAACTGACCGGCAAGTCCATCCGCGTCGGCCTCGAACCGGAACCGGGCTGCACGGTGGAGACCACCGCCGACGCCATCGCCCCCCTCACCGGCATCGGTCACGACCGCATCGGCGTCTGCGTCGACACCTGCCACCTCGCCACCTCCTTCGAGGACCCCGGCACCGCACTCGGCGCGCTCACGGCCGCCGGTGTCCGCGTCGTCAAGTCCCAGCTCTCCGCCGCCCTGCACGCCGAACACCCCCACCTGCCCGAGGTCCGCACCGCGCTCGCCGCGTTCGCAGAACCGCGCTTCCTCCACCAGACCCGCACCAGCACCGCCGCCGGACTGCGCGGCACCGACGACCTGGACGAGGCCGTCGCAGGCCGGACGCTCCCGGACAGCACGCCCTGGCGCGCCCACTTCCACGTACCGCTGCACGCACCCCCGGCGCCCCCGCTGACCTCGACGCTGCCCGTGCTCCGCGACACGCTGACCCGGCTCGTCGGCGGACCCGCGCCCCTGACCCGGCACCTGGAGGTGGAGACGTACACCTGGCAGGCCCTGCCCCCGGAACTGCGGCCCCGCACCCGCACCCAGCTCGCCGACGGCATCGCCGCGGAACTCACCCTCGCCCGCGACCTCCTGGTCGACCTCGGCCTCAAGGAGCTGCCATGAGCGCGCCCGACACGGGAACCGCACAGGACCCCGGCACCACCGGCCGCACGAGCACAGGCCGGGCGGCCTGCGGCCCCACCCCCCTCCTGGTCCTCGACGTCGTCGGTCTCACCCCCCAGCTCCTGGCCCACATGCCGAACCTCCGGAACCTGGGGGAGCAGGGGACGAAGGCGCCGCTCTCGACCGTCCTGCCGGCCGTCACCTGCGCCGCCCAGTCCACCTTCCTCACCGGCACGATGCCCGCCGAACACGGCATCGTCGCCAACGGCTGGTACTTCCGCGAGCTCGGCGACGTCCTGCTGTGGCGCCAGCACAACGGGCTCGTCGAGGGCGACAAACTGTGGGACGCGGCCCGCCGCGCCCACCCCGGCTACACCGTCGCCAACATCTGCTGGTGGTACGCGATGGGCGCCGACACCGACTGGACGGTCACCCCGCGCCCCGTCTACTACGCCGACGGCCGCAAGGAACCCGACTGCTACACCAGGCCCCCGGCCCTGCACGACGAACTGACCGGCGAACTCGGCACCTTCCCCCTCTTCCACTTCTGGGGCCCCGGAGCCGACCTCACCTCCTCCCGGTGGATCATCGACGCCACCCGCCACATCATCGCCACCCGCACCCCGGACCTCGCCCTCTGCTACCTGCCGCACCTGGACTACGACCTCCAGCGCTACGGCCCCGACGACCCCCGCTCCCACCGGGCCGCCGCCGACCTCGACCGGGCCATGGCCCCGCTGCTGGCCGACGCCCGCGCCGAGGGACGCACCGTCGTCGCACTCTCCGAATACGGCATCACCCGCGTCGACCGCCCCGTCGACATCAACCGCGCGCTGCGCCGGGCGGGCCTGCTGGAGGTCCACACCCAGGACGGCATGGAATACCTGGACCCGATGACCTCCCGGGCCTTCGCCGTCGCCGACCACCAGCTCGCCCACATCTACGTACGCCGTCCCGAGGACCTGGAGGCGACCCGGGCGGCCCTCGCGGACCTGCCGGGCATCGAGCAGCTCCTCGACGACGAGGGCAAGAAGGCGCACCACCTGGATCACCCCCGCTCCGGCGAACTGGTCGCCGTCGCGGAGAAGGACGCCTGGTTCACGTACTACTACTGGCTCGACGACGCCCACGCCCCCGACTTCGCGCAGCTCGTCGAGATCCACCGCAAGCCCGGCTACGACCCCGTCGAGCTCTTCATGGACCCCCAGGACCCCTACGTCCGGGTCAAGGCCGTCTCGGCGGTCGCCCGCAAGAAGCTCGGCCTGCGCTACCGCATGGCGGTCGTCCCCCTGGACCCCTCACCTGTTCGCGGCAGCCACGGCCGCCTCCCCGAGAGCGACGACGAAGGTCCGCTCATCCTCTGCTCCACCCCCCACGCCTTCACCGAACGGGTCAGGGCCACCGAAGTGAAGTCCCTGCTCCTCCAGCTTGCCGGACTGCACTGACAACGCCCCGGCACCGCACCGCGCACATCCGCACCCCAACCCACCAGGTCACCCAAGGGAGTCACGCGAACATGAGCCGCACCTCCAAGGACACCGAACTCGCCCGCAGACTGAGCCGCCGCGACATCCTCGGTGTCGCCGCCGGAGCCACCGCCGCCACGATCATCGGCACGGCGAGCGCCCGGGCCGACAGCCACGACCGCGGTCAGGGACACGGCAAGGGCCACGGCCACGGACATGGCCACGGGCACGGCAGGGGCAAGCCCGTCCTGCCGCCCGGCCGCCTCGGCATCCAGCTCTACAGCCTGCGCGACCAGGTCTCCACGCTCGGCTTCGGCCCGGTCTTCACCGAGCTGGAGAAGTACGGCTACGACGAGATCGAGTTCGCCGGCTACACCCAGGGCTCGGCCGGAGCCATCACCCTGGCCCAGCTCAAGGGGCTGGCCCGCGACCACGGCCTCAACCCGATCGGCAGCCACGTCGGCTACTACGACGACGACAACCCCGGCGCCTACACCTTCGCCCAGAACCTGGAGAAGGTCCTGGACGACGCCCAGGCCCTCGGCCTCAAGCACATCGGCACGGCTTCGGGCCCCTTCCGCTACGGAACCACGGTCGACGGCTGGAAGCGGGCGGCGGAGGACTTCAACACGTACGGGGCGGCCGCCCGCGAGCGCGGTATGAAGTTCTACCAGCACAACCACGCCGAGGAGTTCTCCTTCGCGACCGACCAGCCGCGCGTACGCCTCTACGACGTGTTGCTCGCCGAGACCGACCCGGACCTCGTCTACCTGGAGATGGACATCTACTGGGCGTACTGCGCCCGGTTCCGCTTCAGCAAGCGCGTGGACGGCAGCCCGGCCCCGCTCGACCCGCTGAGGTACGTCCTGAAGAACCCGGACCGCTACCCGCTGTTCCACGTCAAGGACGGCGTCCGCGACGAGACGACACGCGACGGCTACCGCATGTCCGACGTCGGCGACGGGGACATCGACTACAAGACGTTCCTGTCCGAGGTCACGGGCCGGACCCACCGGGGCCGGACGTACCACCACTGGCAGACCGAGCACGACAACCCGGTTCAGTCGCTCGCCTTCGCCCGCAAGTCGAGCGAGCACCTGCACTCCCTGCGCGAGGGCCGCTGCGGCGACTGACGCGTGCGACCCGGTCCGCCGGAGTCTCTCCGGCGGACCGGGCGGCGGGACCGGGCCGCATCGCCGCCCTCAGGGCGTGTCCGGCGGATCCTGACCGGGTCCGCGACGCCTGGCACTTCCCCAAGCTCTCGGCTTCGGTCGAGAAGGGGAGGCCCCATCCCTCGCGGCGTTGCCGAGACGTCCGAATCGCTCCGCGATGAGGACGTTTCCGCGCCTTGCGACGCACCGCACCGGACGCCGCGGCCTGTCCGGCGCTGATCCGCCGGGCATGCCCTAGCCGATGCCCTGCCGGTCCGGACGCAGGGCGAACTCCCGGTCGGCGGCCACCGGCACCGTCCGCTCCACGGTCTGGACGAGCAGCTCACGATGCCTGACCAGCGATTTCTTCCGGTCCTCGGGGACGAGCAGCAGGAGATCGTCCAGCCCCGCCATCAGCCGGCGCGTCACCTGGGGGCTCCCGGCGACACACCACCGGATCTCCTCGAAGGCGAGGTCGACCAGGTCGTCCCACCCCGGACCGTCCTGCACCAGGCGCACCCGCCCGGCCCGGTCCCGGTGGTGGACGGCGCCGAGCGGCAGGTGCGCCACGGCCGCGAGGAACTGCACGATCCGGTCCAGGCACTGCACGGCGGTGGTCGGATCGTTCACGGACGTCGACAGCGCCCGCAGCGCGATGTCCGCCAGCTGACGCAGCCCGAACGCCAGATCCTGGTGCAGGGTGCGCTCCACCGAGACGGAGACCGCGTACCGCAGCCGGCGCCGCGGCGGCACGGACCCGCCGTGGACGGCGAGCACCGGCGTCCCCGGCACCACGAAGTCCCCGATACGGGGAATGAGCCGCAGGACGACGTCCTGCCGGCGCGCGGCCCGGACCAGCCGCGCCGTATTCACGTCCCGCAGCACTCCGGCCCGCCCCTCGTGCGTCACCCGTCCGGTTTCCGGCCCCGGGCCGTCGTCGTCCCCCGGCCCCCTCGGCATCCGGCCCAGCACCCGGAACGAGTCGCGCGCGATCCTGTCGAGGACCGGCCCCACCTGCATCAGCCGCAGCGTCGCGCTCACGTAGACGACGAAGAGCAGCAGACTCAGCCCGAGCAGCACCAGGATGAGCAGGCTCTGCACCAACGGGACCGAGACCACCCGGCGCGGGTCGGTCTCGCTCTCGTACGAGGAGAGGACCAGCAGCGAGAAGAGGAACGTCGCCAGGAACACCGTCAGCGTGAGCTTGCTGATCCGGCTCCTGACGAAGATCCGCACCACCCGCGGCGTCAGCTGGCCGCTGGCCATCTGCACCGCGACCAGCGAGATGCTGAACACGACACCGATGAACGTCATCATCGCCGAGCTGATCGTCGTGACGATCGTCTTCGCGTCCTGCGAGAACGCGATCAGCTCGCCGAGCTCGTCGTACGCCTCCTCCCGCTGGAGCAGCGCGACGATCGCGTCGTCCAGTTCGGTGGCGACCAACCACAGCGCGAACACGCAGACGAACCCGATGGTCGGGGCCGACCAGAACGTGTCGCGCAGATGCTCGCGCAGAGGGGACAGCGGACGGGGCCGGCGGTAGCCGCGAACACTCATGGACGCGAAGGTAGCCCCGCGACCTCCGCGGACCGGGGAGGTCGAGGCCCCACCGGCACGCCGCACCGCACTGACCACCGGATATGCGGGTGAAAGGCGCGCCGAACCCCTGGTATTGTTTTCCATGTCGCCGCGGGGAACACACCGCGAACGGCAGACACCTTGTCCGGGTGGCGGAATGGCAGACGCGCTAGCTTGAGGTGCTAGTGCCCTTTATCGGGCGTGGGGGTTCAAGTCCCCCCTCGGACACCAGCGAAGACCCCAGTTGATCTGGGGTCTTTTGCGTTTCCGCCCCCGCGTGCCCCTGTGCTTCCCGCCGCGCGGATATGACGTCGGGTGAATGTGCGCGTGCGATGCGTGACCGCCTGTCGTGGCCCGGCCCGGATCCTTCTCCTCATGAATCCGCTCAATCGACATATTTTGTCGGTATTGCCGCACCGGAGCGTGGTTCATCGCAGAAAAGGGGGTACTCGCATCCACCAACCCGTACGCGACGACCGAGGAGGAACGTTGAGTGACTTCAACGGTGGAAACCGTCCGAACGAGGATACGGCCGCGGCTGTGAAGCAGACGGCGCAAGCGAGAGCGGGCGAGGGCGCCGAGCTGGTGGGCGAGAAGGCGACGGACGTCGTCGGCGCCGCCGGGCAGCACGCGGGCGAGATGGCCGGCGAGGCTTCCGCCCGGGCCCGGGACGTCGCCGGTGAGCTGCGCGACCAGGTGAACGACCAGGCTCAGGCGCAGACGCGCCGCCTGGCGCGGAACGTCCGTCGGCTGGCGGACGAGTTGAGCGACATGGGGGAGAGCGGCAAGGAGGATTCGCCGGCCACCGACGCCGTTCGGCAGATAGCCGATCGCGGCCGCGATGTCGCGGACCGGCTGGAGAGCCGGGGCCCGCAGGGGCTGGTCAGCGACCTCCAGGACTTCGCGCGACGGCGTCCGGGCGTGTTCCTGGCCGGAGCCGCGCTCGCCGGGTTCGCGACCGCCCGCCTCAGTAAGGGAATCTCCGCCGCGAGCGACGAGGGAGCGGCCACGCCGTCTGCCGACGACGACCGCGGTGCCGGCTTGCCCGCCCCGGCCGTCGGCGAGCCCGACGGGTCCGACCGGGCCGCGGCGGACAGGCTCGGCGGCGGGACGCGGTTCGCGGACTCCTACGAGCCGGCCCGGCGCTCACCGTCCTACGGCGGAGCGGTCTCGTCGCCCGGGCCGTTGCCGGTGAGTGACCCACTCCCGAACCCCGACCCGCGACAGCCGTAAGGGGGGCTGATCCATGGCCACTCCCTCTTCGCAGAAAGTCACCGCCCGGCAGGAGTCCGGTTCGTCCGGCGCCACCCGGGCCCCGTCGCAGGACCCTTCCGTCGGAGAGCTGGTCGGCGAGATCGGCGACGACCTGAGCCGGCTCGTCCGCAGCGAGATCGAACTGGCGAAAGCCGAGATCAAGCAGGAGGCGACCAAGGCCGGCAAGGCGGCCGGCATGCTCGCCGGTTCCGGATACGCCGGGCACCTGGTGCTGTTGCTGGGCAGCCTGACCGCGATCTTCGGACTGGCACACCTGGTCGACCTCGCCTGGGCGGCACTCATCGTGACCGCGGTGTGGGCCCTGGTGGGCGCTGTCCTCTTCGTGTCCGGGCGCAAACGCCTGCGCGCGGTACAGGTCAAGCCCGAACGGACCGCCCAAACGCTGAAGGAGGATGCCTCATGGGCACGGAACCCGACGAACTGAAGGCCGAAGTCGACGACACCCGGGCGCGGTTGGCCCACAACGTCGACCGCCTCGCGGACCGGGCGGCGCCCCGGCGTGTGGCCCGGCGCAAGGCAGAGGCCGCGCAGTCCCGGCTGACCGGTGTCAAGGAGCGTGTGATGGGGAGCGTCGACCGCACCACGGACGTACAGCCCGGCCGCCAGGCGCAGGAGCTCGCCGAGCGCGCCGGAGAGGCCGGCGACGCCGTCCGCCGTACGGCGGACGAAGTGGGCCGTTCCGCACGCGAGGCACCGCAGCGGGTGGCCAGGCAGACGCAGGGCAGCCCCCTCGCGGCCGGCGTCATGGCCTTCGGCGCCGGCATGCTCGCCGCAGCCCTCCTGCCGCCCTCGGCGGCGGAGGAACGGCTCGGCGCCCGGGTGCGCGAGCACTCGGACGAACTGCTCCAACCCGTCAAGCAGACCGCCCAGGAGGCGGCGCAGGAGCTGAAGGAAGGGATGCGCGAACCGGCCGCGGAAGCCGTGGAGTCGGTGAAGAGCACGGCCCGGGACGCGGCGCAGGCCACGAAGCAGCAGGCCCGGGACTCGGGTCAGGAAGCGGCCACCGGACTGCGGGAGGTCGGCCAGGACGCCGCCCGGGACGCACGCGACCAGGCAGACCGCCGACCGGGCTGAGCGCCCACGCCACGGGAGGGGGCGCTCGCCGCGCCCCTTCACCGAGCGCGGCCGACCCGTCGTGCGAAGCCGCTCGTTCCGGACCAGCCCGCGCGCCGCGCACATGTGATCGTCGCGGCGCTCCTCCGCATGAGTGGGGTGCACCTGATGAAGCAGACCGGCAAAACTCCCGACTCCCCCGCAGACATTTCCCGAAGGTCCTGGGCCCACGTGCTGAAGCGCACGGTCAAGGAGTTCAAACGAGACGAACTGCCCGACAGGGCCGCGGGTTTGACCTACTACGGCATTCTCGCGCTCTTCCCCGCCCTGCTGGTGCTCGTCGCCCTGCTCGGCATCGCGGGCGATTCGGCCACCCGCACTGTCCTGGACAACATCCAGAAGCTCGCGCCCGGTTCGGCCCGTGATGTGCTGACCAACGCGGTGACGCAGCTCCAGTCCAGCGGTGGGACCAGTTCCGTGCTGGCCGTCGTCGGCCTGCTGGGCGCTCTGTGGTCCGCCTCCGGATACATCGCCGCCTTCATCCGCTCCTCCAACGCCGTCTACGACATGCCGGAGGGCCGCCCGGCCTGGAAGGTGCTGCCGGTGCGCGTGGGGCTGACCCTGGTGCTGATGGTCCTCGCCTGTGTCAGCGCGCTGATCGTCGTGCTCTCCGGAGGTATCGCCCGGCAGATCGGAACGGCACTGGGGATGGGCGACACCGCGATGACCGTCTGGTCCATCGCCAAGTGGCCGGTCCTCGTGGTGCTGGTGGCCGCCATGCTGGCGATCCTGTACTGGGCCGCCCCGAACGCCAAGGGCCGCGGTTTCCGGTTCGTGTCGCTGGGCAGTCTGCTGGCCCTGCTGATCTGGATGGCCGCCTCGGCGGGCTTCGCGTTCTACGTGGCCAACTTCGGCTCTTACAACAAGACCTACGGGACTCTCGCCGGAGTCATCATCTTTCTCGTCTGGTTGTGGATCACGAACCTGGCGGTCCTTCTGGGCCTCGAGTTCGACGCGGAGACGGCCCGGGAACGATCGGTCGTGAGCGGCCGGCCCGCCGACGAGGAACCGTACGTCGAGCCGCGCGACACCCGGAAGTGGACCGACGAGGAACGCCGGTCCGCGGAGCACCTCGACCTCGGGGCTACCGGGCGCGAAGGCCGTGACGCCCAGCGACGGGGTGAGAGCGGCTGATGCACCGGAAGGACTGACCGGCCCCTCCGCCCCCCTCCCGTCACGATCCGGTCTCGGACGCGGGAGGGGGGCTTGTTTTTGGCCATGTAATCGATTCCAATCATCCGTGTAATCGATTCCATGGCTTCGTGCCACCGGTCCGGCACCGGTCGGCGCCAGGGTTTCGAGGTGTACGGAATCCACAAGGAGGTGGTCCGGACATGGCAGGCATCAAGGATGTCGCGGCCGAGGCGGGTGTGTCCGTCGCCACGGTGTCGCGCGTGCTGAACGGCCACCCGTCCGTCAGCGCGGAGGCGCGCAGTCGCGTCCTCGCCGCCGTCGAGGCACTCGGCTACCGGCCGAACGCGGTGGCCCGCTCGCTGCGCACCGCGCAGACCCGCACCCTCGGCCTGGTCATCAGTGATGTGCTCAACCCGTACTTCACCGAGCTGGCCCGCTTCGTCGAGGAGGAGGCCCGCGCGCTCGGCTACAGCGTCATCATCGGCAACGCCGACGAGCGGCCCGAGCTGCAGGACCACCACATCCGCACGCTCATCGACCGCAGGATCGACGGGCTCCTCGTCTCGCCCGCCGACGGCGGCTCCCCGCTGATGCGGGAAGTGGCCGAAAGCGGCACCCCGATGGTCTTCGTCGACCGCTGGATCCCCGGGATCGACGTCCCCGTCGTCCGGGCCGACGGTACGGGCGCCGTCAAGGACCTCGTCACGCATCTGCACGGCCTCGGTCACCGCCGGCTCGCCATCATCGCCGGGCCCGCGGCCACCACCACCGGCAACGAGCGCGTCGAGGCGTTCCGGGACGCGATGCGGGAGCTCGGGCTCGCCCTGCCCGACGCCTACATCGGCCAGGGCGACTTCCAGGCGGCCAGCGGCCGGCGGGCCACCGAGGGCTTCCTCGCCCTGGCCGAACCGCCCGAGGTGGTGTTCGCCGCCGACAACCTGATGGCCCTGGGAGCGCTGGACGCGATCCGGGCCCGAGGGCTGCGGGTCCCCGACGACATCGCGCTCGCGGCCTTCGACGACATCCCGTGGTTCGTCCACACCGACCCGCCGGTCACCGCCATCGCCCAGCCGACCGCCGACCTGGCACGGGCCGCGGTGCGCGCCCTGGCCGACAGCATCGAAGGGCGGACCCCGCAGTCCGTCACCCTGCCCGCCCGCCTCGTCGTACGCCGCTCGTGCGGCGGGGCCGCATCGAACCAGAGGAGCGACCGGTGACCGCACCGGACAAGCAACTGGTGGCCGCACCAGACGAGTTGCTGCGCATCGAAGGTCTGCGCAAGACCTTCCCCGGCGTGGTGGCGCTCGACAACGTCGACTTCGACCTCCGCCGGGGCGAGGTCCATGTCCTGCTCGGCGAGAACGGCGCGGGCAAGAGCACCCTCATCAAGATGCTCTCCGGCGCCTACCGCCCCGACCACGGCCGCATCCTGGCCGAGGGGCGCGAGGTGCGCATCGAAGGCGCCCAGGACGCCGAACGGCTCGGAATCGCCACCATCTACCAGGAGTTCAACCTCGTACCCGACCTCACCGTCGCCGAGAACATCTTCCTGGGCCGCCAGCCGCGCCGCTTCGGACTCATCGATCACCGCCGGATGCGACAGGACGCGGAGAAGCTGCTGCGCCGGGTCGGCGTCAGCGTGCGCCCCGACGTCAAGGTCCGTGAACTGGGCATCGCTCGGCTCCAGATGGTGGAGATCGCCAAGGCGCTGAGCCTGGAGGCCCGGGTTCTGATCATGGACGAGCCGACGGCCGTGCTCACCTCCGAGGAGGTCGACAAGCTCTTCGCGATCGTCCGCCAACTGCGCGAGGACGGTGTCGGGATCGTCTTCATCACCCACCACCTGGAGGAGATCGCCGCGCTGGGTGACCGCGTCACCGTCCTCCGCGACGGCCGCAGCGTCGACCGGGTCCCCGCGTCGACCCCCGAGGACGAACTCGTCCGGCTCATGGTCGGGCGCAGCATCGAGCAGCAGTACCCGCGCGAACGGCCGCGTGCCGGCGACGCGTTGCTGTCCGTGCGCGGACTCACCCGGGACGGCGTCTTCCACGACATCAGCTTCGACGTGCACGCCGGTGAGGTCGTCGGCCTCGCCGGCCTCGTCGGGGCGGGCCGTACGGAGGTGGCGCGCGCCGTCTTCGGCGCCGACCCCTACGACGCGGGCACCGTCGACGTACGCGGCGAGCGCCTGGTCCGCCACGACGTACCCGCCGCGATGGGCGCCGGGATAGGGCTCGTACCGGAGGACCGCAAGGGCCAGGGCCTTCTCCTGGACGCCTCCGTGCAGGAGAACCTCGGGCTGGTCACCCTGCGTTCCGCGACCCGCTCCGGGCTCGTGGACCTCAAGGGCCAGCGCACCGCCGCCGCCCGCATCGCCCAGCAGCTCGGCGTCCGTATGTCCGGCCTCGGCCAGCATGTGCGGACCCTCTCCGGCGGCAACCAGCAGAAGGTCGTCATCGGCAAATGGCTGCTGGCCGACACCCGGGTGCTGATCCTCGACGAACCCACCCGGGGCATCGACGTCGGCGCCAAGGTCGAGATCTACCAGCTCATCAACGAACTGACCGCCTCCGGGCACGCCGTCCTGATGATCTCCAGCGATCTGCCGGAGGTCCTCGGCATGAGCGACCGGGTCCTCGTCATGGCCCAGGGCCGGATCGCCGGGGAACTCCCCGCCGACGAGGCCACCCAGGACGCGGTGATGGCCCTCGCGGTCGGCACCCCGGCCACCCCGCAGGCCCCCGCCCCCACCGAACACCCCGCACCGAAGAAGGAAGAGGAGGGCCCCCGTGGCCACTGAGACAGCCAAGAGTGACACGGGAACGGGTGGAGTCTCCGTGATACGCCGCATCCTGCTCGACAACGGCGCGCTCAGCGCCCTGGTCGTCCTGGTGGTGGCGATGTCGCTGCTCTCCGGCGACTTCCTGACCACCCAGAACCTGCTGAACGTCGGCGTCCAGGCGGCCGTCACCGCGATCCTCGCGTTCGGCGTCACCTTCGTCATCGTCTCGGCGGGCATCGACCTGTCCGTCGGTTCGGTGGCCGCCCTGTCCGCGACGGTCCTCGCCTGGTCCGCGACCTCGGCGGGTGTTCCCGTCGTCCTGGCGGTCGTGCTCGCGATCGTCACGGGCATCGCCTGCGGCTTCGTGAACGGCGCTCTCGTCTCGTACGGCAAACTCCCGCCGTTCATCGCCACGTTGGCGATGCTCTCGGTCGCCCGCGGCCTCTCCCTCGTCATCTCGCAGGGCAGCCCGATCGCCTTCCCCGAATCGGTCTCGGTGCTCGGTGACACGCTCGGCGGCCGGCTCCCCGTACCGGTCCTCGTGATGATCGCGATGGGTCTGATCACCGCACTGATCCTCGGCCGCACGTTCATCGGCCGCTCGATGTACGCGATCGGCGGCAACGAGGAAGCGGCCCGGCTCTCCGGGCTCCGCGTGAAGCGCCAGAAGATCGTCATCTACGCGCTGTCCGGCCTCTTCGCCGCCGTCGCGGGCATCGTCCTGGCCTCGCGTCTGGTCTCCGCCCAGCCGCAGGCCGCCCAGGGGTACGAACTCGACGCCATCGCCGCCGTCGTCATCGGCGGAGCCAGCCTCGCCGGCGGCGTCGGCAAGGCGTCCGGCACCCTGATCGGCGCGCTCATCCTCGCCGTCCTCCGCAACGGGCTCAACCTCCTCTCCGTATCGGCGTTCTGGCAGCAGGTCGTCATCGGCGTCGTCATCGCGCTCGCCGTCCTGCTCGACACGCTGCGCCGCAAGGCCGGTTCGGGAGCGTCCTCCTCGGCGGGCGCCGCACCCGGCGCACCCGGGTCCGGCCGCAGGGGAGCGCTCAAGCTCGCCGGGGCGGCACTCTGCGTGGCCGTCGTCGTCAGCGCCGTCTCCTTCTTCAACTCCGGCTCGTCCGGCGGCACGACCAGGGTCGGCATGTCCCTCTCCACGCTCAACAACCCCTTCTTCGTGCAGATGAAGGAGGGCGCGCAGGCAGAGGCGGAGAAGGCGGGCATCGACCTCACCGTCACCGACGCCCAGAACGACGCCTCCCAGCAGGCCAACCAGCTTCAGAACTTCACAAGTTCGGGCTTCTCCTCGATCATCGTCAACCCGGTGGACTCGGACGCCGTCGGACCCGGCGTCCGCAGCGCCAACAAGGCGGACATTCCGGTGATCGCCGCCGACCGGGGCGTCAACAAGGCGGACACCGCCACGCTGGTCGCCTCGGACAACGTGGCGGGCGGCAAGCTCGCCGCCGACACCCTGGCGGACAAGCTCGGAGGCAAGGGCAGCATCGTCATCCTCCAGGGCACGGCGGGCACCTCCGCCAGCCGCGAGCGCGGGGCCGGTTTCGCCGAGGGACTCAAGGCGTACCCGGACATCAAGGTGGTCGCCAAGCAGCCCGCGGACTTCGACCGCACCAAGGGCCTGGACGTCATGACGAACCTCATCCAGTCGCACCCCGGCATCACCGGCGTCTTCGCGGAGAACGACGAGATGGCCCTCGGCGCGGTCAAGGCACTCGGCGCCAAGGCCGGGAAGTCCGTTCCGGTCGTCGGCTTCGACGGGACCCCGGACGGCCTGAAGGCGGTCGAGGCCGGCACGCTCTACGCGTCGGTGGCCCAACAGCCCGCCGAACTGGGCAAGATCGCGGTGCGCAACGCCGTGAAGGCCGCGAAGGACGAGAAGGTCGAAAGCACGGTGAAGGTCCCGGTCAAGGTGGTCACCCGGGACAACGTCGCCGACTTCTCCTGAACCCACCCCGTGAGCCGCCCTGTCGACCGGCGGACCGACGAGAGCAGGAAGCACGCATGCACGACAACGCCCCCGACGACCGGTACGACCTGCTGGTCGTCGGGTCGGCCAACGCCGACCTGGTGATCGGCGTCGAGCGCCGCCCCGCGCCCGGCGAGACGGTCCTCGGCTCCGACCTGGCCGTCCACCCCGGAGGCAAGGGCGCCAACCAGTCGCTGGCCGCCGCCCGCCTCGGCGCCAGGACGGCGCTGCTCGCCCGGGTCGGCGACGACGACCACGGACGGCTGCTGCTGGAGACCCAGCGCGCGGCGGGCGTGGACACGGGCGGCGTCCTGGTGGGCGGGGCGCCCACAGGGGTCGCCCTGATCACCGTCGACCCCTCGGGCGACAACAGCATCGTGGTCTCGCCGGGGGCCAACGGACGGCTCACACCCGAGGACGTCCGGGCGGCGGCCCCGCTGCTGGCCGCCGCCCGGGTGATCTCCGTACAGCTGGAGATCCCGCTCGACACGGTGGCCGAGACGGTACGCGGCCGGGGGGCGGACACCCGCCTCGTCCTCAACCCGTCGCCGCCCGCCCCGCTCCCCGCCGAGGTGCTGGCCGCCTGCGACCCGCTGGTGGTGAACGAGCACGAGGCGCGGTACATCCTGGGCGAGGACGCGGGGGCGACCCCGCACGACTGGGCCACGGCTCTGCTCGCGCTCGGGCCGCGCTCGGTCGTGATCACTCTGGGCGCCGCCGGGGCCTTGGTGGCGGACCGCCGCGCTGATTCCCTGGACCACCTGGTCGGCCCGAAGGTCGACGCCCTCGACACGACCGGGGCCGGGGACGCGTTCACCGCCGCCCTGGCCTGGCGGCTCGGCCGCGGCGACGACCTGCGGGAGGCGGCGGCGTTCGCGGTCCGGGTGGGTGCGGCGGCGGTCACGGCGCGCGGGGCGCAGGAGTCGTTCCCGACGCTGGAGGAGGTGGACGCGCTGTGAAGAAGTCGGGCATCCTCAACCGCCACCTGGCGGGTGCGATCGCCGAACTCGGCCACGGCGACGGTGTGCTGGTCTGTGACGCCGGTATGCCGATCCCCCCGGGCCCCCGCCTCGTCGACCTGGCCTTCCGCGCCGGGACGCCCTCGTTCGCCGAGGTGCTGGAGGGACTGCTCGACGAGCTGGCGGTGGAGGGCGCGACAGCCGCCCTGGAGATCCGCCAAGCCAATCCGGAGGCCGCCGCCCTTCTGGACGGCCACTTCCCCCGCCTGGAACTGGTTCTCCACGACGACCTGAAGGCGCTCACGGCGGGCGCCCGCCTGGTCGTACGGACCGGGGAGGCCCGGCCGTACGCGAACGTCCTGCTGCGGTGCGGGGTCTTCTTCTGAGCCGGCGCCTGCTTCCCCGACCGGACTGACGGCGGTACGAAGACGGGCCACGCCCCGACGCGGGACACGGCCCGTCCTTCGTCGCCCCCGTCGCCCGGGCCGCGGGTTCAAGGTGTTCCAGCGGGCTCCAACCCGTCGGCCCGGCCCGCGAGTTCGCGCCGTCCGCCCGGGCCGCGAGGCCGTGCCGTCGGTTCGGACCGCGAGTGACGGCGGATGCGGACTGGACGGACCCCGACCGCGGGAAATTCCTGGCGCGTCCCGACCGGCCGAGCTACGCTTCCCGCGATGAATCACTCCATGAGCAGATTGGGGGACCCGTCCGCGCAAGGTGAGTGCTGATGCTCACTTCGACCGCGAACCGGGATTCCCACCCGTCCTTCTGGCCCCGCGTGCGTGCATTCGCCGTGCCGGCCTCGATGATCGAGACTGCGACCGCCCGCCGCAAGGCCGGGGACTGGGCAGGAGCGTGCGCCGCGGCAGGCGTCGACGTCGATCTCCGCCTCCGGTCCGTGGCAAACGACCACGGCCGCGAAACCGCCGCCCGCGTACGGGCGGACCTTTGCCGACTGGCCCCCGACCTGTTGCGCTGGCATCTGCCACGGGTCGCACCGAAGGGGCTGCTGCGTCCGGGGCTGACGATCGCCCTGGCCCGCTACGACACCGCCGAACGCGCCGGCCCGGGCCCGTTGCGCCTGGTCGTCCGGACCCCGCCCGCCCGGGCGGACGCCGGGCAGCGGATCAGCCTCGCGCTGTGGGACGGGCCGCACACCGGACCCGGCGCCCTCCGGCACCCTCACCCCCATCCGAGCCGGCGCTTCCGACTCGATCTGCACCGCCACCTGTGGGACGCCGACAGGGCCCATGAGCTGCCGGCCCGGACCGGCCTCGACGACACGTCAGCCACCCCGGGAACCCAGCCGGGCGGCCCGGGCCTGTGGGCCGCCGTGCCGGCGGACCTCCGCTGCGCCGTCGACCGGTGGGCCGCCGAGGCGGCGATCCTGCTCCGGGCCGAGGGGCGGCGGCCGGACGGAACGGTGAGCGTGCGGCTGGGCGCCCGGTGCAGGCTGCTCCTGCACCTCGCGGCCGACGAGGACGGCCGGGAGACGTCTGTCGCGCGGATCGCGGCGGTGACCCCCGACTCCGGCGCTTCCCGGCCGCCGGTGCTGCCGGACGCGGCCACCTGGGTGCTTCCCGACCTCGACCTGCTCCGAACCGGCGCGATCGAGGCCGGCCGGCTGCACCCGCTGGTCGCTCGGGCCCTCGTGCCGGACCTCCCGCCGCCGGCTCCGGCACTCCCGCCCGCCGACGACCGGACGGGAGCGCCGCGCCTCGTGGAATGCCGGGGGGCGCAGCACCGGATCGGTCTGGTCGAAGGCGCCCTCACCGCACTGGACCACGACCCGGCCGAGATACGCCGCGAAGAACTGCTCGTCGCGCTGATGGGCACTCCGCTGCCCTGCCTCCAGGCCATCGACGAGGCCCACCGGCGGCCGGACTGCCTCACCGGGGTCCGCGAACGTCTCGACCACGGGGACACAGCCGGAGCTCTGGCCGTCGTCGAGGGCCTGCTCGGCCCCGAAGCGGTGCTGCCCGACGGCCCCCTGCGGGACGAGCTGGAGGCCGCGGCCCGACGCCGGGTCGCCTACGGACTGTTCCGGTCCGGCCTGCTCGGGCCCGGCCCCGCCGGGCACCGCCCGCACCCCCGTCCTCCACGCCGGACCCGACGCCCGCACCACACGAACGTCCGCTGACCGCGGGCTCCAGGGACCCTCCGCTCCCGCTCCGTGAGCGTACTCACCGGCGCCCGCACCCCGCCCACGTCCATTCGCCCTCTCGCATCCCCAGGTGATCACCCATGCTCACGAACACCCCGTCCGCCGTGCCCGCGGACTCCGCTCCCGGCTCCCCCCTCGCGGTGGCGGCGGCGCTGACGCGCCTGCTCCGCGCCACCACCACCGAACCGCGTCCCGACATCCAACTGGAGGCGCTCGCCCTGGCGGTCTCCGCCGACCTCCCCGTGCTCCTGTGGGGCGAGCCGGGGATCGGCAAGACCGCGGCCCTCACCCAGCTCGCCGCCTCCCTGGACCTGCCGCTCACCACGGTCATCGCCAGCGTCCACGAGCCGTCCGACTTCTCCGGACTGCCCATCGTCGGGGACGACCCCGCCGAACAGGGGGTCCCGATGGCCCCGCCGGACTGGGCCGTCCGCCTCTTACGTGCCGGCAAGGGCCTGCTGTTCCTCGACGAGCTGTCCACCGCACCGCCCGCCGTGCAGGCCGCGCTCCTCCGCCTCGTACTGGAGCGGCGGATCGGAGCGCTGCGACTCCCGCCGGAGGTTCGGATCGTGGCCGCGGCCAACCCCCGTTCGTCGGCGGCCGACGGCTGGGAGCTGAGCTCGCCGCTCGCCAACCGTTTCGTCCACCTCCAGTGGACCCACGACCACGAGGTCGTCGTACGCGGCCTCGCCGGCACCTGGCCCCGTGCGACTCTGCCCCGCCTCGACCTTGGGAAACTGCCCCGGGCCGTGGACATCGCCCGCCGCGCGGTGTGCGGGCTCCTCTCCGCCCGGCCCGCACTCGTCCACCGGCTGCCGAGTACGGAGACACGCCGCGGCGGCCCCTGGCCGTCGCCGCGCAGCTGGGACATGACCCTGGCTTTGATCGCCTTCGCGACCGCCGCCGGATCCTCCAGAGAGGTGCTGTCCCTGCTGGTCAGGGGCACGGTGGGGGACGGCCCCGGACTGGAGCTGCTGGCGGGCCTGGACCGGATGGACCTTCCGGACCCCGAGGACCTCCTCGCCGACCCCGCGGGCGCCGTCCTGCCCGAACGCGGCGACCTCCGTCAGGCCGCGCTGGAGGGAGTCGTCGCCGCGATCCGTGCCCGCCCGGGCCGGGCCCGCTGGGACGCCGCGTGGGCGCTGCTCGTCCGCGCGCTGGAGACCGGAGCCCCGGACCTGGTCGTCGTCCCCGCCCCGGGTCTCCGTCGTCATCGACACCTCCGGCTCGGTCAGCGACGCCGAACTGGGCAGCGCCCTCCTGGAAGTCGCCGCCGTCTCCCGTGCGGTGGGCGGCCGCCGTGACCTCATCACCGTCCTCGCGTGCGACGCGGCGACCCGGGTCGTGCACCCGCTGTGCCGGGCCGAGGGCATCCCGCTGCTGGGCGGTGGCGGCACGGATCTGCGTACGGGCTTCACCAAGGCGCTCCGGGCCGGGCCCCGCCCGGACGCCATCGTCGTGCTGACGGACGGGCAGACGCCGTGGCCCACGACGCGACCGGCCTGCCGCACGGTCATCGGCCTGTTCCCGAGGGATCACCGGCGCCGCTCCTGGGACGAGGACAACCCCGACTACGTCCCTCGCCGACCGCCGGCGTGGGCGCGGGTGGTGGAGATCGGTTAGCGGGCACTGCTGTTGGAGCTCGACGAGCGCCCTCGACGAGGACCGCCGGGCCGGCGGCGTCCGGGCGGCACGGGAAGCGCGGTGGGGCCACTCGTGTACGTGCGGACTGACGGGAACGATCACACCGCCCCCACCAGCTCCGCCAGCGCGTGGGCCAGCATGTCCAGCCCCGGCCCCGCCGGGCCGCCCGGCTCGCTCATGTACGTGTCGCGGCGGATCTCGACCATCAGCGCGGTGACCCGGCGATCCGTACCGTAGTGCCGCAGAGGGACGTACGCACCGGCGAACGGGGAGTCGTGCCCGATGCCGTCGTGGCCGACGCAGCCGCCGAACACCCGGCTCGCCGCCGCGAGCAGCTCCGGCGGGGTGTGGAAGGGGTCGGTGCCCAGGCAGACGGGCGGGCGGGGGCCGGCGCCGTGGAGCTCGTAGGGGAGGGGCGCGGTCGGATACGAGTGGACGTCGATGATCACCGCGCGGCCGGCAGCGGCGATGCGCCCCTCGACCGCCGCCGTCATCGCGTCGGCGTACGGGTGGAAGTACGCCTCCAGCAAGGGGGCCGGGTCCGTCTCCGGCGGGCGGAGCGGTTCACGGTGGGTGGTGCGGGTGTAGACGGCGCCCATGCCGACGGCGAGCATCTCCTCCCGCTCGTCCGGGAAGCGTTCCGGGTCGACCACCAGCCGGGAGCAGTCGTTGACGAAGCGCCACGGCGCGGCCGGGGCGATCGCCGCCGCCGCGGCGGCCAGTTCGGCGGTGTGTGCGTCGGTGATGTGGTCGAGCTCCCGCTCCAGAGCGGCGTCGTCCAGGGTGATTCCTTCGCGCACCCGCCGGGGGATGCGCCGGGACCCGTGCGGAACGTGCAGGAGGACCGGCGAGCCGGCCGCCCCCGGGATGAGGGTGAACGGCTTCCGCGGATCACTCATGGCCACTCCTTCGGTGCGCTTCCTACCTTCCCGCGCCAGCATCCCCCACCGCCCCGGACAACGCCGGACGGCCTCGCCGTTCCCCGGGCCGCCCGTCATCGAGCCGGTCCAGCGGCTACCGTTGGGCCTGCGATCGGTCGCGGCGGTGCCCGGGAGGGGCGCCATCGAACTCGTGGGCCTGCCGCGGCTGCGGGAGAGGCGTACAACACCGCCCGGGCCCTGACCGACCTGGTCGAGATCCTGCTGGCCCGTGAGGCCCCCGCCGCGGCACTGCCGCTGATCGACGACGCGGTCAGGATCCTGTCGGCGGAGAACGCCGACCAGCACGTGGAGTATCCGCGCCGCTTGCGGGAGCGGTGCTCCGGCCCCCGGGGGTAGGGGCGGGGCGCGGCGGCGCTCCGCGCGCCGACGGCTCCTCGGCCCCGACCGTGACCACCACCTGGTGAGCGGCGCCGCCGGTGCGGACCGTCAGGCCGTCCGCGACGAGCGCGGCGCCGGGACTTCCCGCCGCGATCCAGGCACGCACCGCCGACGCGTACACCGCCGGGTCCGCGTCGGCTTCCGGTCCGCCGGTCAGCCGGAACAGAGCCCCGTCGCGGATACGCACGACGCAGGACGAGGACCCGGTGACGTACGCCGCGAGCGCGCAGTGCGGATGCCGGGCCAGTACCTCGGCGGCCCATCGGCCGGGCGGGCCGAACCTCGGGTCGTCCGGCTCGCCGTCCCGGAAGACGACGTCCGCCAGGCCGAGTTGACCCGGGTCGCGGGTGTCCTCGTGCACGGACAAGTGGGCGTCACCCGCCCCGGCCGGCTCCCGGCCGGGATCGGCGAACCGGGTGACGACGACCTCCGGCCCCGCGAGCAAACGCGTCAGCACACGCAGGGGGGCCGTACGGGGAGCCGGCTCCGGGGCCGGCAGCGGCAGAGGCACGAGCCGGGCCGGGCCCGGCGGCTCGGGGGCGGCCATCAGCCCGTAGAAGGCGCGCCTCAGCCGTACGGCCGCTTCGCCGGCCGCCGCCTGCCCGGAGCAGGTCGGCAACGCCCGACCGGAACGCCGAAGATCTCGTGCAGGTGGCGAGGAGCTGCACGCCGAGGTCGTCGTGGAACAGCGGCAGGACGTCGAGCAGCCGGGTCGCCGAGGCGACGTTGTGCACGATGAGCAGCACCCGGCGGCATCGAACCCGCGTGGCCCAGCGCTCCGCGCCGTCCCCGACCGGCACCCGTATCCAGTCGTCCTGCCCCTCGTCCATACCGGCCCTCCCGCGCTTCCGGACACAAGCGCTGGCCACGATGTATCGGCAGGTGGCCAAAGGAGCCGCCGCCCCTCCGGCGGGCGCCAAAAGAAGGAGGCGGCGGCCTGATGGTGCGGCTACCGGCCGGAGCCGATCACCGGGTAGTGGTCGGAGAGGTTCGTGTAGGTGTGGTCGGTGCCCCAACTGGACACCGTCCAGGGCGCGCTCTGCTCCTTGATCACGTCGTTCTTCCAGCCCGACGGCTTGACGTGCCCCGAGCGGTGCAGGACGTGGTCCAGGTCCTCGCGCGGGTCGTCGGGGTAGCGCTCGGAGGCGATGGTGTTGTCGCGGGTGTCGAAGGAGTACGGGTGGCCCGTCCGGGTCTCCGGCGCGGACAGGCCGGCGTCGGAGAGGAATGACGCGTACTCGGCCGAGTGCCCGTCGACGTTGAAGTCACCTGCCACCACGACCTGTTCCGAGGCCGGGATGTTCTTC
Source organism: Streptomyces sp. NPDC091649 (assembly GCF_044756785.1). Lineage (NCBI taxonomy): Bacteria > Bacillati > Actinomycetota > Actinomycetes > Kitasatosporales > Streptomycetaceae > Streptomyces > Streptomyces sp. NPDC091649. The sequence continues at coordinate 114,290 of NZ_JBIVTR010000003.1, forward strand.
GCGTCCAGGAACGCGTCCATCTCCTTGAACTGACGGCTGCGCATCTGTGCGGCTTCGCCCGCCGAGCAGCCGGGGTCGGTCGACTGCGCGTGGGTGCCGACGACGTGGACCCGGGAGCCGTTGACGTTCAACACCGTGTACGCGAAGCCCTTGTTCGACCACCAGTCGCCACCGCACGCGTCCTTGAACACGTACTGCTCCTTGCGCACGATCGGCCACTTGCTCAGGATGGTGACGCCGCCGTCCTCCGGCGTCGCCGCCGCGTAGGAGCCGCCCGTAGCGTCCCAGCCGCTCTTGCTCCGGCCGACCACCGGGGTCTGGTACGGGTACTGGGCGGCGGCGTTCCGCTGGAGTGCGTCGGAGGCCCCGTTGTCGAACGCCTCCTGGATCACCACGACGTCATTGCCCCGGAAGAACGACGTCTTGGGGATCTCGGCCGCTCGGTGGTCCTGGCCCCAGTTGGGGTAGAGGGTCTTGCTGAAGAGAAACGCGTTGTACGAGAGCACCCGCAGCGACGGGGTCTCGGCGGCGGCTGCCTGCGGGGCGTTCGCGGCGAGGGTGACGGTGGCGAGGGTGGCGGACAGAGCCACGCCGGTCAGACGGCGGAACGCGGTGCTCGGCACAGAGGTCTCCTGCGGTTCAGTGGGGGGCTTGCCGGTTGCCACCCATCAAAGCAGGGGCAGTTACCCACCGGTAGACATGAGGTGGCACAAGTCTGTCCGGCCGGCTGCCATCCGGATTCCCGATCGAGGGGGCGGGGCGCTGCCAGGTCGCCGACTGCCGGTCACGACGCCGTCTGCCGGCCGGGGGGAGCCTGCGGGCCGGGATGCCTTCTCCCGGTCAGGACGTCACCCCTCCCAGTCAGGACGCCACGTCCTCCCGGCCGAGGAAACCGGCTCTCAGACGAGGGAGCCGTACACGATGAGGTTGTCGACCGTGTGGCCCTCCGCGTCGAACTCCCCGTCACAGGTGATGAGCCGCAGCGTGCTGTCCTTGGTCGGGCCGTAGACCCTCTCGGTGGGGAACGCCTTCTTGCTGACCGCTTCCTTACCCGTCACCGTGTAACGCAGCGTCTTCCCCGCCCCGTCGCGGACCAGCACCTCGGCGCCTTCGCGGATGTCCTTGAGGTCGTGGAAGACGGCCCGGCCGAAGCGGGTGTCGTTGTGGCCGATCAGGACGGCCGGTCCCGGCGACCCGGGCACGGATCCGCCGCTGTACCAGCCCACCGTCATGCCCTTCTCCGAGGGCGGGACCTCGACCGTGCCGTCTTCGTTGAGGCCCAGCTCCATGAGGGCGCTCTTCACTCCGATCGAGGGGATGGAGACCTGGACGGGGGCCTGCCGGTCCGTCTGACCGGTCGTGGTCGGCCCGGTCGATCCCGTGACGGCCTCGCCGTGCGCCGAAGCGGACGCGGAGGGTTCGCCTGGCGGGGCGGCGGATGCGGACGCGGAAGGTTCGCCGGACGAGCATCCGGCCAGGGCGACGCTGGCCGCGACGGCGGTCAACAGGGCTGCGGTTCGCCGGAAGCGGTGGGGCGTACGGGACGGCACAGGGGACTCCGGAGTCGGTGCGGGGAACGGGCGTGGCGCCGCCCCGGTCTCGGTGCGGCGCCACGGTCAGTGATGGGGAGTGGCGCGGGTCAGCCGTTGTGGCCGGCGGCCGAGCGGCGGCGCAGCACGATGGTGCCCGCCCCCGCGAGCAGCGCGGCTCCGGCCACCGAACCGGCCAGCGGCGCGGTGCTGTTGTCGCCGCCGCCGGCGGGACGTTCACCGGCGGCGACACCACCGCGCGGGGTGACCGCCGGGGCGGCCTCCTTCGGAGCGGGGGCGGGGCCCTCGCCCGCGGCCACGCCGCCGCGCGGCGTCACCGCCGGCCGGGACGTTTCCGCCGAGGCGTCCTCGGCGGCCTTGCTCTTGGACAGGTCGGTCACGGTGGGCTCCGCCGGCTTCGGGGAGGCGTCGGCGAAGGCGGCGGTGGAGGGGATGAGCACTGCGCCGGCCGCGACTGCGGCCAGGACGGCGGCACGCACGGTGAGGCGAGGGGTGAAAGCGGTCATACGGATGGCTCCATTCCGAACTCGGCCCCGTGACGGTCCCGGATGCCGGTGCGCAGCGGGGACGGGGCATGACGCCAGGCTGGCGTGGAGATGTGAAGAAGCTGTCAGAGCGCTGTGGTCATTCCATCAGGGGCCGGGAGGCGTCGTTGCGGGCAGTCGCAGGACGAACGTCGACCCCTCGCCCTCGACGCTCGTCACGGCCACCGTGCCGCCGTGGGCCTCGACCAGCTTGCGGACGATGGCGAGGCCCAGGCCGCTGCCTCCCGTACGCCGGCTGCGGGACTTCTCGGCCCGCCAGAACCGGTCGAAGACATGGGGGAGATCCTCGGACGGGATGCCGGTCCCGGTGTCCGTCACCTCGATCAGCACCGTCCCGTCGTCGCCCTCCTCGGAGGCGTACGCGCGCAGCGTCACCCGCCCGCCCTCCGATGTGTGCCGTACGGCGTTGGACACCAGGTTGCCCACCGCCTGCCGGAGCCTCACCGGGTCCGCGTGCAGGACCGGCTCCACTGCCGGGTCCGGCCCCGCTTCCGGGTCCGCGTGCAGGACCGGGTCCGGCCCCGTTCCCGGGTCCGCGTGCGGCGCCGGGGCCGTTCCTGGGCCCGGGGCGGTGGCCGCGACGGCGAGTGTGACGCCCGCGTTCTCCGCCCGCGCCTGGTGGGCGGAGGCGACCTGGCTCAACAGCTCCCGGACCTCGACGGTCGCGGGGTGCAGTCGCAGCACCCCGGCGTCGGCCGCGGCCAGGTCCTGGAGGTCGTCGATGATGTGCTGGAGCAGCACCGCCTCCTCCAGCAACGAGGAGACGAACGCCGGGTCGGGGTGGGCGAGTCCGTCCTGGGCGGCTTCCAGCCAGCCCCGGATATTGCTCAGCGGGGTACGCAGCTCGTGGGCGACGTCGCTCACCATGGCCTTGCGCTGCTCCTCCAGCCGTGCCCGGTGCGCGGACATGTCGTTGAACGCCGCGGCCAGCCGTCCGACCTCGTCGTCCCCCGAGACGGGCACCGACTCCGGCTGCTCCCCGTCGCGCATACGCTGCGCGGCACCGGTCAGCGCGTGCAGCGGACGCACCAGCCGGGCTCCCGCGAACACCGACGCGCCCACGGTGAGGGCCAGTACGAGCGCCGCGGCCCCCGCGATCCTGGCCGTGTTCGCGGGGGAGAGGTCGAACCCGGGCAGCGTCGCGCCGCCCTCGTCGCCGATGAAGAGGAGGGCGGGGGAGGCCACGTACGAGCTGAGCTGTTCGCTGCGTGCCGCGCCCACACAGGACGCGATGGCCCGGTCGTTCTCCCCCGTGCGCTCCGGAGTGACGACGGAGGGCACGGCGCTCTCCGCGGGGGCGTCGCGGGGCTCCGGCACCGGTAGCGGCACCCGCGGCGTCAGCGGCCCGGACTCGCTCGGCCGGGGGCCGGGGGCCGGGTCGCCCCAGGACAGGTCGCTGTTCAGCCGCACCCCCTCGCGGCCCTGGCGCTCCAGACAGGCGTCGGCCAGCTCGGTGAGCGTGTCGAGCGCCTTCCGTTCCGATGGGGTGGGCGTGTCCAGGGCGGCGAGATCGCAACGGGTGCCCAGCGCACGTTCGGGGTCGTTGCCCACGACCTGCACCCGGGGCCGCCCGCTCGCGCCGACCACCACGTCCGATGCGATACCCGCCCGGTTCAGGCACTCGACCTTGGCGTCGGCGGTCCGCCGCAACGCCCGGCTGTCGGCCGCCGGCAGCCGGAACGGACCCACCGCCCGGGGGTCGATGCGGTCGGGCGCCGTGCCCTGCCCGTCGGTCCCGCGCGCCGCCAGGACGGTGTCCACGGACAACGGGTCGACCACGGCGGACGCCTGCGGAGGGAGCGCCGGGGCGTTCGCGGCGGTGGCGGAGTCGGCGAGCGGCTGCCGGCCCTGTGTGGTCAGGGCGACCCGGCGGCCCGACTCCCGGGCCAGCTCCCGCACCGTCGCACCGACCCCGTCCCAGGTCGGATGCCGGGCGGCGTAGCCCAGCAGGGTGTCGTAGATCCGGGCGTCCGCGGTGAGGTTCTGCCCCTGCTCCTGTTTGATCGCCCCCGAGGTGGTCTGCACGGCGATCCAGGCGGTGGCCGCCACCGAACAGGCGGCCACCAGCGCGGAAACGGCGAGCAGTCGTCCCAGCAGGCTCCGGCGCAGCGGCAGTCGTGCCCGGCCCGGTGTCTCCCGCCGCCCGCCGCTCCCGCCACGCGTGCCCGCCCCGCCGTCGGCGCCGCGCGCCTTAGGGCCTGCCGTCGGACTGCCGCCTGCCGGGCGCGCGACGGCGGCGGTCCGACGGCAGGCCCTAGGCACGCCGGGCGGCCTTCGCCGGGTCGGTGAGCTTGTAGCCGACGCCGAAGACGGTGAGCAGCCGCTCCGGCCGGCGCGGGGCCCGCTCGATCTTCTTGCGCAGGTTCATGACGTGCACGTCGACGGTCCGGGCGCTGATGTAGCGGTCGAACCCGTGGAGTTCTTCCAGCAGCCGCTGACGGGTGAAGACCCGGTCCGGTCCCGCGGCCAGGGCCGCCAGGATCCGGAACTCGCCCGGGGTGCACTCCACCGTCCCGCCGCCCACGGACACCTCGTGCCGCTCCGGGTCGACGACGAGGGCGCCGACGCGCAGGACGGGATCCTCGGCCGCCGGCTCCGGAGAGGGGGCGGGCCGCCGGGTCCGCCGCAACAGGGTGCGGACGCGGGCCATCAGCTCGCGCGGGCTGTAGGGCTTGGTCAGGTAGTCGTCGGCGCCGAGGTCGAGACCCAGCAGCAGATCGTCCTCGGTCGACCGGGCGGTCAGCATCAGCACCGGAAGTCCGCGGTCCTCCGCCCGCAGCACCCGCACCACGTCCAGGCCGTCGGCCCGGGGCATCATCACATCGAGGACGAGCAGGTCGGGTTCCCTGTGCCGGACGGCGTCGAGCGCGGCGAGGCCGTCGCCCACGATCCGTACGGCGTGTCCTTCCCGTTCCAGATAGCGGCGTACGAGCTCGGCCTGCTTCTCGTCGTCCTCGGCAACTATGACGTCTGCGCACACACCCTGATCGTAGGACGGCCGGACCACGGTTCGAGGCCGGGGCGCTTGTGGACCAAGGAGGCCGGGAAGAGGGTCGCCGTCCCCATCCCGGACATGGCCACGACGGGGGCACGACTTTGGCGGCACTCCGCCGCCACCAACCTTGTGATCAAAGATGGGCGAATATCATAGGAGAAAGGGCGAGGATGGAAACAGAAGGTTCTGAATTCGAGCGGAAATGAGCGTGAACGGCCCCGGTGATTCACGCAACCTCCATATAGTGGTGCCGCGTTGATCGTAGGGTCGCAACGCGCGAAGCCGCCGCCACTGGAGTCCGTACGAATGACGAACCCCTCGTCCGCCACGCCCGCGTCCACGGCCGGTGCCGACGGAGGCTGTCCGATGGGTGCCGGCACGGGTGCCGTCGCGCTCAGCGGGCCCGGCTTCCACACCGAACCGCAGGTGCTCTACCGGTCCATGCGGCGCGACCACGGGCCCGTCGTCCCGGTCGAGCTGCCCGGCGGCTTTCCCGCCTGGCTGGTCATCGGCTACCGGGAACTCCACCAGGTCACCAGCGACGGAGAGCTGTACCCCCGGGACGTCTCCCTGTGGAACCAGTGGGAGAACATCCCCGCCGACTGGCCGCTGCTGCCCATGGTGGGCACGCCCATGCCGTCCATCTACTTCACCGCCGGAGCCGAGCACCGCCGCCACGTCGACATGGTCGTGCCGGCTCTCGAAGGCGTGGACCCCTTCGAGATCCGGCAGCACTGCGAGCAGTTGGCCGACCGGCTCATCGACGCGGTGTGCAGCCGGGGAACCGCCGATCTCGTCGCCGAGTTCGCCGAGCCGCTGCCCGTCCTCGTGCTCGCCCGGCTCGTCGGCTTCCCCGACGACGAGGGCGCCGACATCGCGCAGGTGCTCAAGGACCTCGCCGACGGCGGGCCCGGGGCCCAGAAGGCGCACCTGCGCTTCGGCGAGCACATGCACCGTCTCGTCGCGGCCAAGCGGGCACGGCCCGGGGACGACGTGACCTCGCGGATGCTCGCCCACCCCGAACCGTTCACGGACGAGGAGTACGCGCTCGACCTGATGGCCATCACGGCCGCGGGGCATCTGACCACCGCCGACTGGATCGGCAACTCCACCCGGCTGATGCTCACCGAGGACCAGTTCGCCGACGCCCTGTCCGGCGGCCGGCACAGTGTCGCCGAGGCCATGAACGAGGTGCTCTGGGAGGACGGCCCCACCCAGATCCTGGCCGGCCGCTGGGCCGCGCGCGACGCCCGGCTCGGCGGCCGGAACATCGCCCGCGGCGACATGCTGCTCCTCGGCCTGGGCGCGGCCAACGCCGACCCGCACATCCGGCAGCAGGTCACCGCATCCGCCGTCCGCTCCGGGCAGGGTGGCAACAGCGCTCATCTCGCTTTCAGCCACGGCGAGTACCGCTGTCCCTTCCCCGCCCAGGAGATCGCCGAGATCATCGCCCGTACCGGTATCGAGGTGCTGCTGGACCGGCTGCCCGACCTCGAACTGGCCGTCCCCGCGAGCGAACTGGTCCGCCGGCCGTCCGCGTTCCTGCGCGGGATGACCGCACTGCCCGTCCGCTTCACTCCCGTACGCACGACAGGAGACGCGTTGTGAACTGCCCGCACGCTGCCGCCACGCAGGCCGACGGGGAAGCCGGGACCGTCGTCATCGACCCCCTGGTCCAGGACCTCGACGGCGAGACCGCACGCCTGCGCGACGCCGGGGTCCTCGCCCGGATCGACCTGCTCGGCGTTCCGGCCCGGACGGTCACCCGGCATGCCGAGGCGCGTCAACTCCTGGTCGACCCGCGGCTGGTGAAGGACATCAACGCCTGGGACCTCTGGCAGAGCGGCGCGGTGACCCACGCCTGGCCGTTGATCGGCATGATCGACGCCGGGCGCTCCATGTTCACCGTCGACGGGGCCGAACACCGGCGGCTGCGCACCAAGACCGCGCAGGCGCTCACGCCCCGCCGCCTGGAGGCGATCCGCCCGGAGATCGAGAAGTTCACCGACGAGCTGCTGGACGCCCTGGAAGCCGCACGGGACGAGGACGGGGTCGTCGACCTCAAGGCGGTGTTCGCCCAGCCGCTGCCGATGCGGGTCGTCGGCATGCTCATGGGTGTGGACGAGTCCCAGCACGCCATGCTGACGAGGCAGTACAAGGCGTTCTTCTCCATGCTCACCCCGCAGGACGAACGCCTCGCGCTCCTTGAAGAGTTGGACGTCTTCTACACCGGCCTCGTGCGGGAGAAGACCGCGCGGCCCACGGACGACCTCACCAGTGCGCTGATTTTGGCCGAGGAGGGCGGCGAGCCGCTCACCGAGGAAGAGGTGGTGGGCAACCTGAAGGCCATGGTCGCCGCCGGGCACGAGACCACCATCGGGCTCGTCCTCAACGCCGTGCGCGCCCTGCTCTCCCACCCCGGCCAACTGCGCAAGGTCCTCGCCGGGGAGGCCGGCTGGGACGCGGTGATCGAGGAGACGCTGCGCTGGGACACCCCCACCACCCATCTGCTGATGCGCTTCGCAACCGAGGACGTAGCCGTCGGCGACGACGTGATCCGCAAGGGCGAGGGGGTCGTCGTCTCCTACCGGGCCATCGGCCGCGACATCGAGCAACACGGCCCGGACGCCGACGCGTTCGACATCACCCGTCCCACGCGCAACCGCCACATGACCTTCGGCCACGGCCCGCACATCTGCCCCGGCGCGGCCCTGTCGCGCGTCGAGGCCGGCATCGCGCTGCCCGCGCTGTTCGGCCGCTTCCCCGGCATCCGCCTCGCCGTCCCGGACGAGGAGATCACCAAGCTTCCGGTGATGACGCAGAACGACATGGCCGCCTTCCCCGTCCTCCTGGACTGACCCGGGGCCCGCCCGTTCCGGCGCCCCGTGCTCCGCCGGCCGCGGAGCGCGGCCACCGGCAGGACGTCCTGGGCGCTCTTGACACTCGTCCGGAGGCGGCACCTGCGCGGAGGTCGCATCTGCGCAGAAGTCGAACCTGCCCGGAGGTAGAACCTGCCCGGAGACCGCGCTCGTCCGGAGGTCGCGCCTGCCCGGATGTCGCGGTGTCCGGAGGCCGCGCCCGCCCTGGCGGGCCGCGCCGACGTCCGGACGAGCGCGGGGCGAGGCGGGTGCGGCGCGGAGCGCGTACGGGCGGGGCCGGCCCGCCGCGCGGGGAGGCCCGCGCCTGCCGGTGGGCTCGCTGTCGGCGCACACCGCGCTCCCCCCGGCCACCGGGCTGCTCCCGTCCCGTCCGGAGCGGTTCGCCGCCGGTGTGCGGTCGAGGGGCAGGGGCCGGAAGTCCGGGAGCCGGCCGCTCACCTGCCGGCGTGGGCGCGGCCACCGGTCCGGCCGGCCCCGCACGGAACGCCGAAAGGGCACCCGCGGGGCCCGCCGCGCGTGAGGCGCATCACTCTGAGTGAAATTCTCGGCATACATTCCGCCGGACCGGGGAGGGGTCCAGGCTGCTGGTGCGCCGTACCCCGGTCCACCGCGCACCACGCCCCCACCGAACCGGAGGGGCATTTCAGGCACGGAAGGCGAAAATCGACATGTCGGCGCTCAGTACCATCCACATCGACGGCACCTGGCGGGCCGCCGCATCCGGCGCGACGCGCGAGGTCATCGACCCCGCCGACGCCACGGTCCTGGCCGTCGTCGCGGAGGGCGGGGCCGAGGACGCCGATGCGGCGATCGCGGCGGCGCGGCGCGCCTTCGACGACGGCCCCTGGCCGCACAAGCCCGTCGCCGAGCGGGCCGGGCTGCTGCGCCGGGTCGCCGAACTGCTCCAGCGGGACCGCGAGGAGATCGCGATCACCGAGAGCCGCGACACCGGCAAGACCCTCGAAGAGGGTCGGGTCGACGTGGACGACGTCACGAACGCCTTCCGCTACTTCGCCGACCTCGTGATGAACGAGAGCGGCGGCCGTGTCGTCGACGCGGGCGACCCCGAAGTGCACAGCATCGTCGTCCACGAGCCCGTCGGCGTCTGCGCCCTGATCGCCCCGTGGAACTACCCCCTCCTCCAGGCCAGCTGGAAGATCGCCCCGGCCCTCGCCGCGGGCAACACCTTCGTGCTCAAGCCCAGCGAGGTCACCCCGCTCTCCACCGTCCACCTCATCCGGCTGCTCGCCGAGGCCGGCCTGCCCGACGGGGCGGCCAACCTCGTCACCGGCGCGGGCGACCCGGTGGGCGCCCGGCTCTCCGAGCACCCCGACGTCGACCTGGTCTCCTTCACCGGCGGCCTCGCCAGCGGTACGAAGGTGGCCCAGGCCGCCGCGCCGACCGTGAAGAAGGTCGCCCTGGAGCTCGGCGGCAAGAACCCCAACGTGGTCTTCGCCGACGCCTGCGCCACCGAGGAGGGCTTCGACACCGCCGTCGACCAGGCCCTGAACGCCGCCTTCTTCCACAGCGGCCAGGTCTGCTCCGCCGGGGCCCGTCTGATCATCCAGGACACGATCAGCGAGCGGTTCGTCACCGAGCTGGCCCGCCGCGCCGACGCCATCCGCCTCGGCCGGGGCACCCTCGACGGCGTCGAGTGCGGTCCCCTCGTCTCCGCCCAGCAGCTCGCCAAGGTCGAGGCGTACGTCGCCTCCGCCCGCGAGGAGGGCGCGATCGTCCGGGCCGGCGGCGAACGCCCCGAGCCCAGCGACGTACGGCCCGAAGGCGGCTACTTCTACCGGCCGACCGTCCTCGACGGCTGCCACCGCGAGATGCGGGTCGTCCGCGAGGAGACCTTCGGCCCGATCCTCACCGTCGAGACCTTCCGCACCGAGGAAGAGGCCGTCACGCTGGCCAACGACACCGACTACGGCCTCGCCGGCGCCGTCTGGACGACCGACGCGGGCAGGGCCCGCCGGGTCGCCGGACGCCTGCGCCACGGCACCGTCTGGATCAACGACTACCACCCCTACCTCCCGCAGGCCGAGTGGGGCGGCTTCGGGAAGTCCGGTACGGGACGCGAACTCGGGCCGGCGGGGCTCGCCGAGTACCGCGAGTCCAAGCACATCTACCAGAACCTCAACCCGCGCCCGCAGCGCTGGTTCGCCGGCTGACGCCTGCGGGGACCGGGCGCGCTCCCGCCGCCCGGTCCCGACCGGCTGTTCGCAGCACCACGTACACGCACGAACCTTGCAGAAGGAGCAGTGACCGATGCCTTCCACCCCCCGCAGCACAGCAGTTCCCGACAGCCCGGTGGCCGACTACGTGATCGTCGGCGGCGGCACCGCCGGCTCGGTCATCGCCTCCCGGCTCACCGAGGACCCGGACGTCACCGTCACGGTCATCGAGGGCGGCCCCACCGACATCGACCGCGACGACGTGCTGACCCTGCGCCGCTGGCTCGGCCTCCTCGGCGGCGACCTCGACTACGACTACCCCACCACCGAGCAGCCGCGCGGCAACTCCCACATCCGGCACAGCCGTGCCCGGGTCCTCGGGGGCTGCTCCTCGCACAACACCCTCATCAGTTTCAAGCCGCTGCCCGGCGACTGGGACGAGTGGGCCGAGGCGGGCGCCGAGGGCTGGGACGCGGCCACGATGGACCCGTACTTCGCCAAGCTGCGCAACAACATCGTCCCGGTCGACGAGAAGGACCGCAACGCCATCGCCCGCGACTTCGTCGACGCCGCCCAGGCGGCGGCCGGAGTCCCGCGCGTGGACAGCTTCAACAGCAAGCCGTTCCACGAGGGCGCCGGGTTCTTCGACCTCGCCTACCACCCCGAGAACAACAAGCGCTCCTCCGCCTCGGTGGCCTACCTCCACCCGCACATCGAGGCCGGCGACCGGCCCAACCTGCGGATCATGCTGGAGACGTGGGCGTACCGCCTGGAGTTCGACGGCAACCGCGCCACCGGCGTACACGTGCGGACGAAGGACGGCGAGGAGATCCTGCTGCGCGCCGCCCGCGAGGTCATCGTCTGCGCGGGCGCGGTGGACACGCCCCGGCTGCTGATGCACTCCGGAATCGGTCCGCGCGAGGACCTGGCCGCGCTGGGCATCGACGTACGCCACGACCTTCCGGGCGTCGGCGAGAACCTGCTCGACCACCCCGAGTCCGTCATCGTCTGGGAGACCGACGGGCCCATCCCGGAGAACTCCGCGATGGACTCCGACGCGGGACTCTTCGTCCGCCGCGACCCTGAATCCCGGGGCCCGGACCTGATGTTCCACTTCTACCAGATCCCGTTCACCGACAACCCCGAGCGCCTCGGCTACGAGAGGCCCGAGCACGGCGTGTCGATGACCCCGAACATCCCCAAGCCGCGCAGCCGGGGCCGCCTCTACCTCACGAGCGCCGACCCCGAGGTCAAGCCGGCCCTGGACTTCCGCTACTTCACCGACGAGGACGACCACGACGGCCGCACCCTGGTCGACGGCATCAAGCTCGCCCGTGAGATCGCGCGCACCGAACCGCTCGCCCACTGGCTCAAGCGCGAGGTCTGCCCCGGGCCGGAGGTCACCTCCGACGAGGAGATCAGCGAGTACGCCCGCAAGGTCGCCCACACCGTCTACCACCCGGCCGGCACCTGCCGGATGGGCGCGGCCGACGACCACGAGGCCGTCGTGGACCCGCAGTTGCGCATCCGCGGCCTGGAGGGCATCCGGATCGCCGACGCGTCCGTCTTCCCGACCATGCCCGCCGTCAACCCGATGATCGGCGTCCTCATGGTCGGCGAGAAGTGCGCCGAACTCCTCGCGGGCCGGGCGCAGAACACCGCGCCGGGCACCAGCACCAGCACCAGCACCGGAGGCGATGTCCGATGACCGGAACCAGGACCCTCAAGACCACCGGCCCCGCCGAGAACGCCCAGCCCGCCGGGGACACGGAAGCCGCCGAGAACCCCGTGTTCTCCGTGCGCAACCTGTGGAAGGTCTTCGGCCCCAAGGCCGACCGGATCCCCGGCAGCGAGCACGCCCAGCTCCCGCCCGCCGAACTGCGCGAGGCCACCGGCTGCACCGCCGCCGTCCGCGACGTCTCCTTCGACGTCCGCAAGGGCGAGGTGTTCGTCGTCATGGGCCTGTCGGGCTCCGGCAAGTCGACCCTCGTACGCTGTCTCACCCGGCTGATCGAACCCACCAGCGGCACCCTCGCCATCGACGGCGAGGACGTTCTGGCGATGGACCGCTCCCGGCTGCGCGAACTGCGCCGCCACCGTGCCGCGATGGTGTTCCAGCACTTCGGACTGCTGCCGCACCGCACGGTGTTGGACAACGTCGCCTACGGCCTGGAGATCCAGGGCCTGAGCAAGGCCGAACGCCGGGCGAAGGCCGCCGGGCTGGTGGAGAAGGTCGGTCTCGCCGGACTGGAGGACCGCCGTCCCTCCCAGCTCTCCGGCGGCCAGCAGCAGCGCGTCGGCCTCGCCCGCGCGCTCGCCGTCGACCCCTCCGTCCTCCTCTTCGACGAGCCCTTCAGCGCACTGGACCCGCTGATCCGCCGCGAGATGCAGGACGAAGTGGTCCGGCTGCACCGCGAGGAGGGCCGCACCATGGTCTTCATCACCCATGACCTCAGCGAGGCACTGCGCCTGGGCACCCGGATCGCGCTGATGCGCGACGGCGGGATCGTCCAGCTGGGCACCCCCGAGGAGATCGTGGGCTCGCCCGCCGACGACTACGTCGCCGAGTTCGTCCGCGACGTACCGCGCGAGCAGGTCCTCACCGTGGCCACCGCCATGCGTCCCGCGCTCGCGGGGGAGAGCGAGCGCGGCCCGGCCGTGCGCCCCGACGCCACCGTGTACGAGGCCATCGAAGCGGTCTCCCGCTCCGGCAATCCCGCAGCCCGCGTGATGGACGGCGGCCGGCTCGTCGGTGTCGTCGACCACGCGTGCCTGCTCGACGTCGTCGCCGGAACGACCGGCTTCGACGGCGCCACCGCGCCGACGGCCGGCGCCCCCGACGCCCCGGACGGCCCCCGCGAGGTGACCGCCTGATGGCCACCGCACAGGCCACGTCGGCCCGCCCCGGGCAAGCGGAAGCCCGCCGGGGACCGCTGGCCGCCCTCCGCGACCGCCCGGCCGCGGCCAGGCTCCTGCTGCTCGCGCTCGTCGCCGTCGTCGTCGTCCCCGTCGTGCACGGCCGCTGGGGCGGGGGGATCTGGCCGGACGCGCTGACCGCCGATCTCACCGCGCCGCTCGGCGACGTGACGGACTGGATCGTCTCCAACCGCGACAGCCACCCGCTGTTCCTCTACTTCTTCGGCCACATCAGCAACGCGGTCGTGCTCTCCGTGCGCGCTGTCTACCTGGTCCTCCTGGCCCTCGGCTGGGCCGGCGTCACCGTGTTCGCCGCCGTTGTCGCCTGGCGCGTCGCGGGCCTGCGGCTCGCCCTCACGGCCGCCGTGTCGTTCCTGGTCTGCGGCCTGCTCGGCATGTGGGTGCCGACCATGCAGACACTCGCGCTGATGGTCGTCGCGGTCCTCGCCTCCGTCGTGCTGGGGCTGCTCCTCGGCCTGGCCGCCGGGCTGTCGGACCGCACGTTCCGCATCCTGCGCCCGGTGCTCGACACCATGCAGGTGCTGCCCGCCTTCGCCTATCTGCTCCCCGTGGTCCTCGTGTTCGGCATCGGCGTCCCCGGAGCGGTCCTGGCCACTGTCGTCTACGCGGCTCCGCCGATGGCCCGCCTCACGGCGCTCGGCCTGCGCGGCGCGGACGGCGGCGTCATGGAGGCCGTGACCTCGCTCGGCGCGACCGGACGGCAGCGGCTGCTGAGCGCCCGCCTTCCGCTGGCCCGCAAGGAACTGCTCCTCGGCCTGAACCAGACCATCATGATGGCGCTGTCGATGGCCGTCATCGCGTCCGTGATCGGCGCGGGCGGCCTCGGCGACCGGGTCTACCAGGCGCTGTCCTCCGTGGACGTCGGCGCGGCGCTCGCCGCGGGCATCCCGATCGTGCTGCTGGCCGTCGTGCTGGACCGGACGACGGAGGCCGCCGGCCGCCGCATCGGCGCCGAGCCCAACGGGCCCGCCGTCCTGCGCGGCCTGCGCGGCTGGTCCCTGGCCGCCGCGCTCACCGCGGTCGTCGCCGTCGTCGGACGGCTCACCGACGGCCGCGTGTGGCCCGAGGACGTCACCGTGGCGATCGCCGGACCGGTGAACACCGCCAAGGACTGGATGGTCGACCACCTCTACACCGGCGTGCCCGTCGTCGGCGGCACCGCCGACCTCGCGGCCCACTTCACCAGCGGCATCCTCAACCCGCTGCGGAGCGGGCTCACCACGCTGCCCTGGTGGGCGGTGCTGCTGATCGTCGCCGCCCTCGCCCTGGCCATCGGCACCTGGCGCACCGCGACCACCGCGGTGCTCGCCATGGCCGCCATCGGCGTCCTCGGGGTGTGGAAGCCCTCGATGGACACCCTGAGCCAGGTGCTCGCCGCCGTCGCCGTCACCCTGGTCCTCGGCTTCGGCATCGCCATCGGGGCCGCGCGCAGCGAGCGCCTGGAACGCCTCCTGCGCCCGGTCCTGGACGTCTTCCAGACCATGCCCCAGTTCGTCTACCTGATCCCGGTCGTCGCCCTCTTCGGCGTCGGCCGCGCACCCGCCGCCGCCGCCGCGGTCGTCTACGCCCTGCCCGCCGTCGTCCGCATCACCACCCAGGGACTGCGGGGCGTCGACCCGGCCGCCATGGAGTGCGCCCGCTCGCTCGGCGCGACCCCGGGCCAGCAACTGCGCCAGGTCCAGATCCCGCTGGCCAGGCCCTCCCTGCTGCTCGCCGTCAACCAGGCAGTGGTCCTGGTCCTGGCGGTCGTCATCATCGGCGGCCTCGTCGGATCGGGCGCGCTCGGCTACGAGGTGGTCCTCGGCCTCGCCCAGGGCGACCTGGCCACCGGCCTCGTCGCCGGAGCGGCGATCGTCTGCCTGGGCCTGATGCTCGACCGGGTCACCCAGCCCACCACCCGCCGCCAGCGACAGGAGAGCTGAGATGAACCGCTCCCGTACCCGCCTGCTCGTGGCGCTCGCCTCGGCCGGGGCCCTGCTCGCCACGGCCGGCTGCGGCGCCGCCGACATGACCAAGCAGGCATCGCCCTTCGCGGCCCCCGCCGGGGTCAAGACGGTCACGCTCTCCGTCCAGTCCTGGGTCGGCGCCCAGGCGAACGTCGCCGTGGCGGAGCAGCTCCTCAAGGAGAAGCTCGGCTACCGCGTCGACCTGGTCCAGACCGACGAGGTCCCCGCCTGGGACGCCCTCAGCCAGGGCCGGGTCGACGCGATCCTGGAGGACTGGGGCCACCCGGACCAGGAAGCGCTGTACGTCGACGAGAAGAAGACCATCGTCAACGGCGGGGACCTCGGAGTCACCGGCCACATCGGCTGGTACGTGCCGAAGTACTGGGCGGACGAGCACCCCGACGTCACCGACTGGAAGAACCTCGACAAGTACGCCGACGAGCTGCGGACCGCCGAGAGCGGCGGCAAGGGCCAGCTGCTGGACGGTTCGCCGTCCTATGTCACCAACGACGTGGCCCTGGTGAAGAACCTGGACCTGGACTACAAGGTGGTGTTCGCCGGTTCCGAGGCGGCCCAGATCACCCAGATCCAGCAGTTCGCCAAGGAGAAGAAGCCCTTCCTCAGCTACTGGTACCAGCCGCAGTGGCTGTTCAACGAGGTGCCGATGGTCGAGGTGAAGCTCCCCGAGTACACGGACGCGTGCGCGGCCAAGGACCCGGCGGACATCGACTGCGCGTACCCGACGACCCCGCTGCAGAAGTTCCTCAACGCCGACTTCGCCGAGCGGGGCGGCGAGGCCGCCGCGTTCCTGAAGAAGTTCCACTGGTCCGAGACGGATCAGAACGAGGTCTCCAGGATGATCGCCTCGGAGAAGCTGACGCCGCAGGAGGCGGCGGAGCGCTGGATCGAGCGCAACCCGGACGTCTGGGAGAAGTGGCTTCCGAAGGACTGAGGTTCCGGGTCCCGGGCACATGCCCGGGGCCCGGCAGGGCGGGGCCGGACCCCGTCAGCCCCTCCTGCGGGACAGCCCGTGAGCAAGCGGGTCGAGCGGAGCGGCCCCGTGCCCGCCGCCGGACCGGGGCACCACGACGATCTGGTGCTCGTCCTCGTACACGACCCTGCCGGGGTCCGCGGAATCCAGCCGCTCGCACGGCACCCCGTGCGCTGCCAGCAGCGCGAGATAGCCCGGGATCCGGTCGAGCAGATGGGTCGCCGTCCCCTTGAACCAGGCCACCGCGCCCGGGTTCGCCCCGGGGTCGTACACCGCGGGGTCGATCCGCGAGGGGTCGGCGTAGGCCGCGTCGTACAGTCGTTCGCCGCCCGCCAGAAGCGGCGCTGCTCCTCGGTGAGGCGGCCCTCCCGGGCCAGGCCGTTGGCCAGCGCGAAGATCCCGGGGAAGTGGCCCCGGGGGCTCCGCTCGGTGCTCTGGAACCGTACGTACGTCATCGTTCCGCTCATTCCGTTCCCCTCCGCCACGGCCGGTGGAACGGCTCAGGGTAGGGGAGCGCGCCGCCGCGCCGGACCGAACGGCACGGAGGTCTGCGACCGGGGCCCCGGCCCCGAGGAGCCGGCCCTCGTCGGGGACCTTCGGGGCCGGCGGTTCGGGGCCGGGGACTGCCCGTACGCCCGGATCGAGGGCCCGTCAGATGCCCTGCGGTACTCCGGCCGGACGGCCCCGGCCGCGCGTCAGCGTGTACCCGAACACGGCGGCCAGCGCGGCGAGCACGCCGCCGCCCACGGTCCACAGCCAGCGGTCGGTCCACCAGCCCGACGCCCAGCCGTCCTCCGGCTCACCGGCGGACGGCGCACGCGGCGCGGCCGAAGGGCCCGCGTCGCCCGCCGGGGTGACCGAGACGCCCGGCACGAGCGGCTCGGAGAGCGCGCCGTCCACGGCGTGGGCTCCGCCCTGCTCCTTCATCGTCGTCTTCACCTCGACGCCGACCGGCAGCCCGAGGGCGGCGGCGGGCAGGTCCACCACCGTGAGACGGATGTAGTAACTGCCGGGCAGCGGGTCGTTCGCCCACGGCTCGGACCAGGCGCGCACGGTCCGCAGTACGCAGGACAGCTCGACGGTGGCCGCGTCGGCCGCCGCCTTCCTGGTCTGGTGCCCGTACATGCATGCCTGGCGGCGGCGCAGCCCGTCGTACACGTCGATCTGCCAGGTGGACGCGGAGCGCCCGGCGGCGCTCTCCGGCAGCTTCACCGTCGCCTCGACGGTGGGCCGCTGGCCGGCGTCGGCCGGGAACACCCAGTACAGGTAGTCGCCCGCCGACGCCTGGGCGGTGCCGGTCTGCCCCTGCTGGAGCGCGGTCGCCGTACGGAAGGCGGTGCCGGCCTCGGTGGGCCCCGCGTCCCCGGAGCCGTCGTCGGAGGGGCCGGCGCTCGCCGACGGGCTGTCGGCCAGGGCCGGGCCCGCCGTAGTGAGCAGGGTCAGTCCGGCGAGCAGCGCTCCGGTGAGCGCGCGTCGCACGCCGTGGGTGCGGCGAGGGGTCGTGTGCATCAGTTGGTCCTCCATACGGCGACGCGCCAGCGCGAGATCCAGCCGGCCAGCAGGCCCGCGACCAGTCCGGTCAGGACGAGCACGCCGAGCAGCCACCAGCCGCGGCCGAGCCCGAAGGCCGCCACGTCGGAGGCGTTGTCCGGTCCGTCCACCAGGTCCACGGTCAGTTCGACCGGCAGACCGGGGGACTTCTTCACCGAAGAGGGCGCGGAGAAGGAGTGGGCGAGCTGGAGGCAGACGGTCTCGGCGGCGGGCTTGCCGTCGCCGTCGTCACCGTCCTCCGCCTCTGGTTTCGGATAGCGCAGCCCGGACGAGATCACGTCCGTGCGGCCGGTGCCGGCCTCGGAGCCGCGGACGATCTCACGTCCGTGCACGGTCACCGCGCGCAGCAGCACCCCGTAGTCGTCGTCCACGGCGCGGTCGGCCGCCACGCTCGCGGAGGCGCGCAGCTCCTGACCGGGCAGCACGTCGACGCGGTACCAGCGGTGTTCGCCGATCTTCTCGCGGTCCGTGTAGAGGCCCGGCTCCAGCTTGGGCGCCGCGGAACAGCTCCCGGCCCCCTCGGTCGCCACCGGAGTGACGACGGGCTCGGCGGCCCGGTCCACCAACTGCTTGACGCGTCCGGACAGTTCGTCCTTGTGCTGGACGGCGGTGTAGGTGCCGCCGGTGGCCTCCGCGATGCAGGTCAGCTGCTGGCGGATCTTGGCGTTGGGCACCAGGCCCAGGGTGTCCACGACCAGGTGGGTGCCGCGCGCGGCTATCTCCCGTGCCACCTCGCACGGGTCGAGCGGCCCGCAGGTGTCCTCGCCGTCCGTGATGAGCACGATCCGCCGCGAACCGTCGCCGCCCTCCAGGTCGTCGGCCGCGCCGAGCAGGGCCGGGCCGATCGGGGTGAAGCCGGTCGGGGCGAGGGTGGCGACCGCGGTCTTCGCCTCGGTGCGGTCCAGCGGGCCGACCGGGTAGAGCTGTCGGGTGTCCTTGCAGCCGGTCTTTCGGTCGTCGCCCGCGTAGTCCGCGCCGAGCGTCCGGATGCCGAGGTGCACCTGTTCGGGCACCGCGTCCAGGACGTCGTTGAACGCCTGCTTGGCGGCGGCCATCCGGGACTGGCCGTCGATGTCACGGGTCCGCATCGAGCCGCTGACGTCGAGCACCAGCTCGACCTTGGGGGAGGGGGCGGCGGGGGCTTCGTCGGCGGCGGCGGGGATCGCGGTGCCGAGCCCGGCGGCCAGGGTGGCGAGCGCGATGCCCACCCCGGTCGTCAGCCGTTTTCTAGTGATCATCGCCGGATCTTATGGAAAATCAGTTCGTATTCCCAACCGGGCCACTTGGGCTCCGGCTTCGCCGCCCGGCGCGGGCCAAGCGAACGTGCCGGCGTGGTCGTCCCGTACGGCCGGTGCTTCCTCGAACGCGTCGCGACGAGCCTTCTGGGGCGGACGGGGACCGGCACGGTGCCGTCCGGTACGGCAACGGCTGTGCCGGCCGCCTCGCGGAGTGGGCGGCGGTCCGACGGCGCTGCGCCCAGCACCACGACTGCCGGCGCGAGGAGGCCGAGCGGACGCGTGCGGCCGCCGCGGGCACCGCCCGCCGGGTGGCATCGGAGCCCGGTGGGGCTCAGCCGCCGAGCACTCGCCGGTTGGCCCCGGGCCGGCCGATGAAGGACGGTGGCGACCCGGCGTCCGGACCGTCAGCCGCGTCCTGCCCGGCCGCATCGGAGCCCGGCTCAGCCGCCGAGCAGGGGCCCCGAGGCGCGGTCCAGGACCGTCGCGATCCGCTGCCAGGTCTCCACATCCCGTTCCACCGGCGGCAGCTGACGGTCCGCCCCGGGCGTCTGCCAGCCCGTGGCCAGCGCCACCGGGTCACCGCCGCCCGCCGCCGAGGCGGCCAGCGCGGCCGCCCCGAGCGCGACCAGTTCCCCGTTGCCGGGGATGACGAGCGGGCGGCCGGAGAGCCGGCGCACCGTCTGGACCCACATCCGCCCCTGCGCCCCGCCGCCGACCAGGCGCAGCGGGCGGGCGGCGACCTCCGGAGCGTCGGGATCGAGACCGCAGGCCGCCAGCAGACCGTCCAGGGCCCGCAGTACGGTGACGGCCGCGCCCTCGTAGGCGGCGCCGAGCAGTCGCTGCCGGGTCGTGTCGTGCCGCAGTCCGGTCAGCAGCCCGGAGGCGGTCGGCAGATCGGGCGTCCGTTCGCCGTCGAGGTAGGGCAGCAGGACGGCCTCCCCGCCGGGCGCCGCGTCCTCGCGGTCGAGTCCCAGCAGGGCGGCGACCTTGTCCACGGCGAGCGTGCAGTTGAGGGTGCAGGCCAGCGGGAGGTACGTGCCGTCGGCGGCGGCGAACCCGTTCAGCGCGGTGCCGGCGGGCCGGGTGCGGGAGGCGGCGAACACCGTGCCGGAGGTGCCGAGGCTGAGGACGGGGTGGTCCAGCAGCCCTTCGCCGCCCAGCCCGAGGCCCACCGCGGCGCTCATGTTGTCGCCGGTGCCGGCCGCCACGGCGATGCCCGCGGGCAGCCCGAGGGCGCGCGCCGCCGACGCGGTGAGCGAGCCGATCCGGGCCGCCCCGGTGGGCGCGACCTCCGGGAGCAGGGCCGGGTCGAGGCCGAGGAGGTCCAGCAGGACGGGGTCGTAGGCGCCGGTGGCGGTGGAGTACCACCCGCTGCCCGACGCGTCGCCGGGGTCGGTGGCGGCGACGCCCGCGAGGCGCTCGGTCAGGAAGTCGTGGGGGAGCCGGACGGCCGCCGCGCCGGCCGCGCTCGCGGGGTCGTTCTCGCGCAGCCACTGCCACTTGGAGGCGGTGATCGAGGCGACCGGCACGGAGCCGGTGCGCTCGGTCCAGGCGCCCGGCCCGCCGAGCGCGTCGGTGAGGGCGGCGGCCTGCGGCGCGGAGCGGGTGTCGTTCCACAGCAGCGCGGGGCGCAGCGGCCGGCCCTTTCCGTCCAGCACGACGAGACCGTGCTGCTGCCCGGCGACCGCGATGCCGGTGACCGCGTGGGCCGGCAGGCCGGACGCCTTCAGTCCGGCGGCCACCGCATCGCACAGGGCCCGCCACCAGACCTCCGGGTCGCTCTCACGCGCCCCCGCCTCGCCGGTGACCACGTGCGGGGCGCGCCCCACGGAGAGCTGTTCGCCGGTCACGGCGTCGATGAAGGCGGCCTTGGTGGACTGCGTCGAGCTGTCCACGCCGATGACGACGGCGGGTGACGGCATGGTGGCCTCTTTCGCGCTGGGTGCTGATCATTCGGCTGCGGCACGAACAAATTACGGGATGCGTGGTCCGGCGCACAACGGGATGTGCGGCCCTCCGCCCGACGGCCGGTGCGGCCCTTCGGGGGACGAGGGGGTTCCCTGGCGGGGTGTGGTGTGATTGATTAGTCATGTCACTGAACAAATAGGGGTGCCGGGCTGGCCGCCGGGCAGCCCCGACGGCAGGCGAAGGCGGTCGGACCATGACGGAACGCTTCACCCCCACCCCCGAGGACAAGTTCAGTTTCGGTCTGTGGACCGTGGGCTGGCAGGGCCGGGACCCCTTCGGCGATGCCACCCGCGCGGCCATCGACCCGGTCGAGTCGGTGCGGCGGCTCGCGGAGCTGGGCGCCTGGGGCGTGACCTTCCACGACGACGACCTGATCCCCTTCGGGGCGCCGGAGGCGGAGCGCGAGAGGATCGTCAAGCGCTTCCGGCAGGCGGTCGACAGCAGCGGGCTCGTCGTGCCCATGGTCACGACGAACCTCTTCACCCATCCCGTCTTCAAGGACGGCGGATTCACCGCCAACGACCGCGGGGTGCGTCGCTACGCGCTGCGCAAGACCCTGCGCAACATCGACCTCGCCGTCGAGCTGGGTGCGACGACCTTCGTGGCGTGGGGCGGCCGCGAGGGCGCCGAATCCGGCGGGGCGAAGGACGTCCGCCTCGCCCTCCACCGGATGAAGGAGGCGTTCGACCTGCTGGGCGAATACGTCACCGAGCAGGGCTACGACCTCCGCTTCGCCATCGAGCCCAAGCCGAACGAGCCGCGCGGCGACATCCTGCTGCCCACCATCGGCCACGCCCTGGCCTTCATCGAGCGCCTGGAGCGCCCCGAGCTGGTCGGCGTCAACCCGGAGACCGGGCACGAGCAGATGGCCGGGCTCAACTTCCCGCACGGCATCGCCCAGGCCATGTGGGCGGACAAGCTCTTCCACATCGACCTCAACGGCCAGTCCGGCATCAAGTACGACCAGGACCTGCGCTTCGGCGCGGGCGACCTGCGTCAGGCGTTCTGGCTCGTCGACCTGCTGGAGAGCGGCTACGAAGGCCCCCGCCACTTCGACTTCAAGCCCCCGCGCACCGAGGACTACGACGGTGTCTGGGCCTCGGCCGCGGGCTGTATGCGCAACTACCTCATCCTCAAGGAGCGGGCGGCCGCCTTCCGCGCCGACCCCGAGGTGCGGGCGGCCCTGCGCGCGTCCCGTCTGGACGACCTGGCGCGGCCCACCGCCGGCGACGGACTGGCCGGCCTCCTCGCCGACCGCGGCGCGTACGAGGACTTCGACGTGGACACCGCGGCGGAACGCGGCATGGCCTTCGAGGCACTGGACCAGCTGGCCATGGACCACCTGCTCGCGGTGCGCTGACCACTCCGGGTGGACCGGGGCCGCCCGGGCCCCGGTTCACCCGCCGGACGGCTCCGCGTACGCCGCGGGGTCCTCCAACACGTCCTGCACCACGAGCGCCGCCGCGCCCCGCGCCGCGTCGCCCGCCACCGAGGAAGCCCGGAGCCGGCCGCCGTCCGGGGACCAGAGCCCCGACACCACGCGGCCGGTCAGCTCCGCGTCCGCGGGCGGCGCCAGCCACGGCATCAGGCCCCGGAAGATCCCGCCGAGCACCACCGCGTCCGGGTCGATCAGATTCACCGCGCCCGACAGCACCCGGCCCAGCATCCGGCCCGCCTCGCGGATCGCGGCGACGGCACGCGGGTCACCGGCCGCCGCGCGCCGCTCCAGCTCCAGCACCCCCGACGCGCCGCCGCGGCCCTCGATCCCGGCGGCCCGCAACAGCGCCGTCTGCCCGGCGTACTGCTCCAGACACCCCCGCGACCCGCACCGGCACTCCGGCCCCGCCGGGTCCACCACCACGTGACCGATCTCCCCGGCGAAGCCGTGCGCACCGCGCAGCAGTTCGCCGTTCAGGACGAGCGCGCCGCCCACCCCGATCTCTCCGGTCAGATAGAGGAAGCTGCGGACGTCCCCCAGACCGCCGAACCACAGTTCGGCCAGGGCCGCGAGGTTGGCCTCGTTCTCCGAGGCGACCGGCAGCACCGGGCGGCCGGGGCGCGACGCGGCGAGGGCGCCGGCGAAAAGCTCCTGCGCGGGGACCTCGTTCCAGCCGAGGTTGGGGGCCTGGCGCACCGATCCGCCGGAGACGAGACCCGGCAGCGCCAGCGCCGCCCCCACCGGACGCAGCTCCTGCTCGTACGCCGATTCCAGGGTCCGCGCGGCGATCCGGGCCGCCCGCTCCAGGGCCTCCTCGGCGGGCGCGCCCCGGTTGTCGAGGTGTTCGGTCTGCCGGACCCGGCCGGTGCCCGCCAGGTCCACCACGCACACCGAGACGTAGTCGATGTTGATGTCGACGCCGAGCCCGGCGGGACCGGTGCGGGCCACCTTGAGCGCGGTGCCCGGGCGGCCCGCCTGGCCGCTGAACGTCTTGCCCGACTCGGTGAGGAACCCGCTCTCCATCAGCTGCTCGACGAGCGAGGACACCGCCGCCCGGGTCAGCCCGACCCGGGCGGCCACTCCGGCCCGGGTCGCCTCGCCGCGTTCGCCCTCGTCCCGCACGGCGCGCAGCACCAGGCTCAGGTTGTGCCGTCGCACGGTGTCCTTGTCGGCCTTGGGCCCCAGCGGAGTGAGGATGCTCTTCATATCGTCGCCGAGCCTATGCGATGGGAGGTTCCGGGCGGGGGGAGCGGGGAAGGGCGTTACCGCCGAGGGGGAGGCGCCCCGGCAGCGGCGGGCCGGCAGCGGAGGCGGGGCGGCCCCGGCCGTGCGGCCGGTACCGCCCCGCCTCCGCGGACCGCGTTCAGGGCTTGGCGCCCCGGTCCGCCAGCATGTCCGCCATCAGGCCCATCTCCGACTTCTGGCCGCGGACCATGCCCGCCGCCAGATTCCGGATGGCGTCGTTCTCCGCCGCACCGGCGGCGGCCTGTGCCATGTCCGCGCCCGCGCGGTGGTGCACGGTCATCAGCCGCAGGAACAGCACCTCGGCCTTCTCGCCCTTCGCGGCCGTGAGCGCCGCCAGTTCCGCGTCGGTGGCCATGCCCGGCATCAGCGAACCGTCGTCGGTCGGTGCGAGGGTGTGCCCCATCCATTCCATCGGCGGCTTGGCGGAGCTCTTGGGCAGCCCCCACATCTCCAGCCAGCCCAGCATCATGCCGCGCTGGTTGGCCTGGGTGTTGATGATGTCGTACGCGAGACGCCGCACGTCCTCGTCGTCGGTGCGGTCCCGCACGATGAACGACATCTCGACCGCCTGCTGGTGGTGGATCGCCATGTCCCGCGCGAAACCCGCGTCCACGGAACCCTCCGCCGGAGCGGAGAGCGCCGCCGAGGACGCCCCGGGCGGAGAGGCCGAGGAGGGGCGTACGACCATCAGCGCCACCAGCCCCAGGGCCAACAGGAGCACGGAGGCTCCCGCGAGGACCATCCGGCGGGTGGAGCGGGACGGTGCCAGGGCGGTCACTTGTCCAGCCCGCCGGTGCAGGCGGCCCCCGGCTCGGGGGTCTGCGGGCCCTGCACGTACTTGGTGAAGAACTGCGCGACGCGGTCGTCCGTCGCGCTCTCGACCGTGACCTGCTTGCCCCACGCACTGAGCATCAGCGGGTCCTTCTGGTCCTTGACCGGGCTCATCAGGGAGTACGGAGTCGACTTGACCTTCTTGGCGAGCGCCTCGACGTCGGCGTCCGACGCCTTGTCGTTGTACGTGACCCAGACCGCGCCGTGCTCCAGCGAGTGCACGGCGTTCTCCTTCGGTATCTCGTCGGTGTAGACGTCCGCGTTGCAGTTCATCCAGACCTGGTTGTGGTCACCGCCGACGGGCGGGTTCATCGGGTAGTCGACCTTGGTCGCCACGTGCTCCTGCGTGAGCTTGTCCCAGCTGCGCTCTCCGGTGACCGGCGAGGTCTTGGCCTGCTCCTCCTTCTTGTCCTTCTCGTTCGCCTGCGACATCAGGTAGCCGCCTCCGGCGACCAGGGCGGCGACCACGGCCACCGACGCGCCGATGGTGAGGATGCGGCCCCGGCGCTCGCGGGCGCGCTCCTTGCGGCGTGCCTCTTCGAGCTTGGCGCGACGCGCGGAGGCCGGGTTGTTCTGGTTCTTGGCGGAAGCCATGGGAAGTCCTCGTCGTTCAACCGGTGCATACGGGGTCGATGCACGGAGGGGGAAGGGATGCGGGGGCATACGAAAAACCGCTCCCGGTGAACCGGCGCAAGGGCGCGGCGGGAGAGCGGACCCCGCCTCTAGATCCGTTGGACCTGGAGGCGTAGCTGATCGACGGAACGCACACCGTCGTGCGCGGGACCCCGGATGGCCGCCGCGCCGGTGAGCGGGGCGGCGGGCGCGAAGGCCACGGGGGAGGGAACGGCCACGGGGGCGGACGACGCCGGAAGGACGACGGCCGCCGTGTGCGTCGAGCCGCCGTGGCACGACGTCCCGAGTCCGCGGTCGGCGGGCGCCGCCATGGTGACCGGCTCGACGGCCGCGTCGGGCGTCGGGGAGAAGGCCCGGACGGCGGTCGCGCCGTCCGGGCCCGCCGCGACCGGCGCGGCGGCGGACGAGGCGGTGACCGAACAGCAGAAGAGCATGGCCAGCAGGAAGAACACCCAGCCCAGGGTGAGGGGCGTGCGGGAGCGGCACCGCTGCCGGTCGGTCCGCGTGCTCACCCTGGTCATCGCCCGCCATCGTAATGGGTGTATGAAGATTCAAAGAATATGGGTCGCGCTGTCCGCGGGATAGTGTGCCCGAGTGACCACGCAATCGAACATAGCCGCGGGCTGGTTTCCTGATCCCCACGGTGCACCCCGACTGCTGCGCTACTGGGACGGGGCGCGGTGGACCGAGCACACGCACCCGGCCGAGGGGCGGCAGGACCCCGCAGCCGTCCCCGCCCAGCAGGCTCCGGGCGCCGCCGCCCCCGCCGGGCAGGCCGCGTCCGCCGGTTCGCTCTTCGACCAGCCGGTCCTGGTGGTGAACCAGAAGGCCAAGCTGATCGAGGTCACGAACGAGTACCGGGTGTTCGATCAGCACGGCGCGACCGTCGGCTCGGTCGCCCAGGTCGGCCAGAGCGCGCTGCGCAAGGTGCTCCGGTTCGTTTCCAGCGTCGACCAGTACCTGACGCACCGCCTGGAGATCCGCGACGCCGACGGCCGGCCGCAGCTGCTGCTGACCCGGCCCGCGAAGTTCATCAAGTCCCGCGTCATCGTCCAGCGGCCCGACGGGCAGCCCGTCGGCGAGATCGTCCAGCAGAACGCCATCGGCAAGATCAACTTCGCGATGACGGCCGGCGGTGTGCAGGTCGGCGCGATCAGGGCGGAGAACTGGCGCGCCTGGAACTTCGCCATCGTCGACCACGAAGGCACCGAGATCGCGCGGATCACGAAGACCTGGGAAGGTCTGGCGAAGACGATGTTCACGACGGCGGACAACTACGTGCTCCAGATCCACCGGCGCCTGCCCGAGCCGCTGCTCAGCCTGGTCGTCGCCACGGCCCTGACGGTGGACACCGCGCTCAAGCAGGACGCCCGGGGTCTCGGCTGACCGGCCGCCCCGCCGACCCCTCGGGACGCCGCCGCCCGGAACGGGGCGGCGGCGTCCTGCTCTGTTCGGACCGGGGCGGCGCGGGGCGGTGTGCCGGGGCCGCGTGGACAGAAGTGTTTTACTGGTGTAACACCTGTTAGTTTATATGGGTGAGTGATACATCCATACGACCTCGGCGGCCCCCCGTCCGAGGTCTCCCGCCGGCCCCCGCCCTCCGGCTCTCCCGGCCCTCGGACATCTGGTTCAAGCCCGCCCTCAGCGTGGTCGCCGCCTCCGCCGTGCCCCATCTGACGCTCCTGGCCATCGGCCGGCTCGACCTCGTGATCTACACCATGGCCGGCGCGCTCTGCGCGCTCTACGGCCATGGCCTCCCCTACGCCCGGCGGGCCCGGGCCGTCGCGGGTGTGGTGCTCGGCATGACGGCCTCCCTCGCCGTCTCCCTCGTCACCGCGTCGCTCACCGGATCGACCGCCGTGCTCATCGCGGTCGGGGCGCTGCTCGCCGCCGTCAGTAAGGCGCTGTGCGACGCCACCCGGATCGGGCCGCCCGGCCATGTGATCTTCACCTTCGTCAGCTCGGCCGCCCTCTTCGCCCCGCAGCGGCCGGAGCAGATCCCCGGGCACCTCGCCCTGACCCTCGGCGCGGGCGCGTTCGCCTGGCTGGTCGCCGTCGCGCCCGCCCTGGTCCGCAGGGAGGGCCCCGAACGCCGGGCCGTCGCCCGCGCCCTGGACGCCGCGGCCGGGTGCGCCGCCGACCCGGGTCCCCGTACCCGCAACGCGGCGGCCGCCGCCGTGCACGCCGCCTGGCAGTGCCTGCTCGCCTCCGGCCGCCCCACGCCCGCACGCCGGTCGCTGGAACGCCTGGTGGTGCACGCCGAAGCGGCCTTCGCGGCCCCCGGCCCCGCGGGCGGAGCGGCGGAACCGGACCGGCTGCGCGCCTGGGCCGCCCTGACCCGGGCGCGGGGGCCCGTGCCCGCGCCGCCGGCGGCCCCGGGCACCGCCGACGAGCTGTACGGGATCGACGCCGAACGCGCCGCCCTGCGGGCCCCCGAAGGCCGCCGCGCGGCCCGCCGTGCCCTGCTCCGCGGCCTCGGCCCCGGATCGCCGCTGCTGCCCGTCGCCGCCCGCGCCCTCGCGGGCTGCGCGCTCGCCGGATACCTCTGCGCCGCACTCGGCGTCGGCCGCCCCTACTGGGCGATCGTCACCGCCGCCTCCCTCTGCCAGGCCAACATCACCCTCTCCTGGAACCGGGCCCTCCAGCGCACCCTCGGCAACCTCCTGGGCGTACTCGTCTTCGCCGCCGTCCTGCCGGTGTCCCGCATCAGCCCGCTCGCCCTCGTCTGCTGCTGCCTCTTCTTCAGCTTCGCCGCCGAGGCCCTCATCACCCGCAACTACTGGCTCGGCTCCGTCGCGGTGACCCCGATGGCCCTGCTGGTCCTGGAGTTGGGGGGCGCCCACCCGGCCGGCGAGCTGATCGGCGACCGGGTCCTGGACACCCTCCTCGGCGCGGCCGCCGGCTTCCTGGCCGCCACGCTCGTCACCAACCGGCGGGCGGCGGGGCGGGTCGAGCGGGCGCTCGACGCCACCCACCGGGCCCGCGCCGACGCCGAGCGGGCCGGCGCCGACCCCCGGACCGCGCCGGCCGAACGGGACCGGGCGCGCCGGACGCTCACCGCGAGCCTCGTCGAACTGCGCGAGGCCGGCGACACCGCCGCGGGCGAATGGTGGCAGCGCGCCCTCCCCGAGCAGCGCCTTCTCGCGGCCGAGCGGGCCGGACACCGTACGCTCGCCGCGACAGCACAACGGCGGGGGCCGGCGGCCCCCGCCCCTTCGAACGGAGCGGAGTGACCGACGACATCGTTGCCTCGGTGGTCCGGCAGTGGCAGGCCGTCAACCCTGAGCTCGACACCGGACCGATGGAGATCATCGGCCGGATCAACCGCTGCGCCGCCCTGCTCCAGCAGGCGGAGGACGCCCCGCTGCGCTCCGCCGGGCTGACCCGCGCCGAATTCGACCTCCTCGGCGCCGTACGCCGGACGGACCGGGAACTCACCCCCGGCGAGCTGGCCCGTGAGACCTTCTCCTCCGGAGCCGCCGTCACCAAGCGGCTGCGCGCCCTCCAGGACCGCGCCCTGGTCGACCGCCGGGGCGACGACCGCGACCGGAGGGTCGCCCACGTCCGGCTCACCGACGAGGGCAGGGCCCTGGTCGACCGGCTGCTGCCCGAGCAGCTCGCCTACGAACGCGCCGTGCTCGCCGGTCTCGACGCCGACGGCCGCGATGAACTCGGCTCCAGACTGAGCGAGTTGCTCGTACAGCTGGAGGGGCGGCTCGGCGGGGCCCGCCGCTGACCCGGCACCCCGCTCAGCCCGGGTGCGCGCCGACCGGCGGCGCGGCCGACTCCCCGAGCAGAGCCGCCCGCCGGGCATTCGCGGCGTCGTCGGCCCGGTCCGCCGGGGCGACGGCCACCAGGGCGAGCCGGTCGCGCCAACTGGACCCGCCCAGGAAGACGGCGACCGCGTTCATGCCGGGGACCGACTCGCCCCGGCTGACGGCGTGCCCCCTCCGCCGGATCAGCGCCAGCTCGCTCAGCAGGGCCGTACGCGAGGTGAGCGTCCGCGGCGTCAGCGGCTCCAGCTCCTCCGCCGGATACAGCGCGCACAGCTGGTCGGCCGTCATCCGGGACAGCAGCGGCTTGCCGCCCGCCTCCGCGTGGGCCGGCCCCGTCCGTCCCGGCTGAGGGCCACCCGCACCGGGTGGGCCGACTCGCGGCCGTCGGTGACGATGACCTGATCGCCGATGAGCGCGACGCAGCTCACCGTTTCGCCGGTCCGCGCGACGGCGTCGTCCAGCACCGGACCCAGCCGGTCGCGGGCCGCCCGGCCGACCCCCGCGGGTCGCCCCAGTCGCACCAGCTCAGGGCCGGCCGCGTAGCCCCGCCCCGACGTGTCGCGGATGGCGAACCCCCGGCCCTCCAGGGTGCTCAGCACCCGGTGCGCGGTGGACCGCCCGACGTCGAGCCGCTCGGCGGCCTCGCTGACGGTGAGCGTGTCATGGGCGAGGAAGAGCCGCAGCGCCCGGAGCCCGGTGTCCAGCGATGCGATCGTGTAGCCGTCGGCCGCCGTCATGCCCATGTTCCCGTCCGCTCCTTCTCGTCACCGTCGGTATGCCGCCCAGCGACATGATTCCCGGCCCGGCGCCCTCGTGCGGGGCGGTCGGAGCGTACGCGGCGGAGGGCGTCCGCATACCCGTCAGCGCGGCGACTTTTCGCGCCACCCGCCCGGCGATCAGGAATCTGCACCTTTCGATCCGGTTCGAGCACCTGTACCTCTGTCCTGTTCTGCGGGACGAACGGGAGGACCGATGGGTCGAGTTGTCCCTTAATGAGTCTTTGAGTGCTGAGATTTGTACCGACTTGCGGTACAGCAGGCTCTCGGGAGGGTCGATTTCCGGCCTCTGTCACTCCCCGTGCAGGATCGGAAGCGCTGAGTGCGAAACCTGGTGAGTGTATTCCTCTCGGCGGGCTCGCGCAGGGGGTTGGGTGAATATGCCCAAGCACTGTTCTGATCTGGCTAAGCTCACGCGCAGTGAAGTCGAGTTGAGATGAATCGAGCATTTGTTCCTGAGTCTCCGCTCACGTGCGCATACATCCCGGAATCAACCGCCAGAGGGTTTTAGATGGTCCGTGTTGAATCACCGCCGACCGACAGAGAAGTTCCCGTCGTCCGCGTCGTCCTGCTGCCCGTGGCCCTGCTCCTCGGCGCCACCGCCGCCGGGTCGGCGCTGGTCGTACCGGCCGCGCGGATACCAGTCGCCGTGTGCGGCGCGATCGCCACGCTCGTGGTCGCCGTACTCACCGTGGCGCTGCACCGCCGCCGACGCGCCATGCGCGTCCAGCGCGCCGAGTACGAACAGCGCATCGCCTACCTGGAACACCGCATCCTCTCGCACGACGCCGAGACGGTACGGCTCACCAAGGAGGTCATGCCCGCCGCCATCCGGCGGCTGCGCGTGGGCAATTCGCCCGAAGAGGTGATGCGCGACATCGTCGACGCGGACGCGGCCAACCGCCATCTGCCCAAGGCGCTGCGCGAGCAGATCTACCAGGTCCTCGAAGTCATCGACAACGAGGAGGCGCGGCGTGACTCGGCCCAGCGTGCCTTCGTCAGCGTCGCCCGCCGCGTCCAGGCGATCGTGCACCGCCAGGCCAGTGAACTGCGGGAGATGGAGAACCACTACGGGCGCAACCCCGAGGTCTTCGACGACCTGCTGCGCATCGACCACGGCACCGCGCTGATCGGCCGGCTCGCCGACTCCATCGCCGTGCTCGGCGGCGCCCGGCCCAGCCGCCAGTGGCCCAAGCCCGTACCGCTGTTCAGCGTGCTGCGCGGCGCCATGTCCCGCATCCTGGAGTACCAGCGCGTCGATCTGCACTCGATCGCCAAGGTGGCCATCGTCGGCACCTCGGTCGAACCGCTCATCCACGCCTGCGCCGAACTCCTCGACAACGCGACCCGCTACTCGCCGCCCCAGACCCGGGTGCACGTCACCGCGGTCGAGGTGCAGACCGGCATCGCCATCGAGATCGAGGACGGCGGCGTCAGCCTCAGCGAGGAGGCCCGCGCCCGCGCCGAGAACATGCTCGCCCAGGCCCAGGCCGGCATCAACATGAACGACCTCGGGGAGTCGCCGCGCCTCGGCATGGCCGTCGTCGGCCGGCTCTCCCGGATGTACCAGCTCCAGGTGTCGCTGCGTCAGTCGGCGTACGGCGGCGTCCGCGCCGTCCTCATCGTGCCGCGCGACATGATCACCACCGGGCCCGCCCCGGGCATCGCCCACGGCATCGGCGCCACCTCGCGGCCCACCAGTTCCCTGGACATGTCGCAGCTCCAGCACGTGGTGCCGCCCCCCGGCAAGCGCAAGCCCAAGCCCGCCGCCACCGGCCCCGTGCCGTCCATGGCCGCACCGGTCTCCACCGGAGCCCCCGCGGCCACGTCGCACCAGGCCCCTGCGACGGCGCCCATGGAGGACGACCTTCCCGTGGTCACCGAGTGGACCGAGAACGGGCTGCCGCAGCGCCGCAGCCGGGGCCGCGCCCCGCTCGGCTCGCACAACCTGCCGCAGCAGCCCCCGCCGACCACAGCCCCCGCCGACGGGTTCGCGCCCGGGCGGGGCGAGGACGGAGACGGCAGCGGCGGGGAGAAGCCCCCCGGGCTGTGGCTGGAGGCGTTCACCCAGGCCGTCAACGGCGTACCGCAGGAAAGAAAGCACGGCGAAGACTCCGATGACGCGTGGGACAAGGGAGACCTGAAGTGATCCAGCAGCGGGGAAACATGGACTGGATGCTCAAGGAACTGGCCGACGACGTACCGAGCGTCCACCAGATCGTGGTGCTCTCCTCGGACGGCCTGCGCATCGCGATGCACGGCGGCGACCCCGACGTCGCCGACCGGCTCGCGGCCGCCTGCGCCGGACTCCAGAGCCTGGCCGCCGCGGTGGCCACCGAGATTCCGTACAGCGACGGCCTCATGAAGCTCGTGGTCATCGAGGTGACGGGCGGGTTCTTCTACCTGATGGCCGCCGGGACCGGCGCCTACCTCGCCGTCCTGGCCGGCGAGACCGTCGACGCCGGGCTCGTCGGAGCCCGGATGCGGGACATGGTCGTGCGGATCGGAGCCCACCTGACCAGCCCGCCCCGCCACGGCGGGCAGTCCGGATGAGTGTTCCTCGACGAGAGCGCCGCGAGGCCGATCCGGATCTCCACGATCCGGAACGGCTGTACGTGATCACCGGTGATCTCGACGACAGCGAACGGGCCGCGCTCGACCTGGTCACGATGGTCGTCGCGCAGGCGGAGCCCTCGCCGACGTCCCAGCCCGAGCAGGCCGCCATCCTGCGGCTCTGCCAGGCGCCGTTGTCCGTCGCCGAGATCTCGGCCTACCTCGGCCTGCCGTTCAGCGTGGTCACCTCGCTCCTGAGCGATCTCCTCGCGGCCGAACTCATCGAGTCGCGCGCGCCGATCGTTCGCGCCACTCTCCCCGACAGGTCCCTCCTCGAAGCGGTGATGCATGGACTTCAGAAGCTCTGACACGATCACCGGACCCCGCAGCGAGGACGTCCTCCCCACCACGGCCACCGCCGCGGTGAAGGTCGTGATCGTCGGTGGGTTCGGCGTCGGCAAGACCACGATGGTCGGCTCGGTGAGCGAGATCCGGCCACTGACGACCGAAGAGACCATGACCCAGGCCGGCGTCGGGGTGGACGACAACGCCGGGGTGGAGACGAAGACCGCCACCACGGTCGCCATGGACTTCGGGCGGATCAGCCTCAGCGAGGAACTGATCCTCTATCTGTTCGGCACCCCCGGCCAGGAACGCTTCTGGTTCCTGTGGAACGGCCTCTTCGAAGGAGCCCTCGGCGCGGTCGTCCTCATCGACACCAGACGCCTCGAAGTCAGCTTCGACGTCATCGGCCGGCTGGAGGAGCGCGGAGTGCCGTTCGTGGTGGCCGTCAACACCTTCCCCGACGCTCCCCACCACCCGGTCGAGGCCCTGCGCAGAGCCCTCGACCTGCCGGACGAGGTCCCGATGATCGACTGCGACGCGCGGCTGCGAACCTCCAGCCGCGATGTGCTGATGACCCTGATGCGCTATCTGCACAGCCTGTCCGTCCCCCTCACCTGACGCCGTACGCCCTCGGGGTCCCCGGCGACCGGACCTTAGCCGGGGGGCGTACGCCGTCCCCGGCGTACCCTCCCGGCCGGCCCGCACCCGAACGTCCCGCCCCGCTCGCGCACCAGCCCCGGAATCCTGATCCCTGGAGACCCTGTGACAACCCCCTTCCACCACGAACCCGGCACTGTGCCGCCGCCCCAGTGCCCGGCCCACAACCTCGGCATCGGCCCCGGCGGCCTGCGCCGGCTCTACGGCCCCGAGGCGGAGAACGACCCGGCGGGCCTCTACGACAAGCTCCGCGCCGAACACGGCACGGTCGCCCCGGTCCTGCTCCACGGCGACGTGCCCGCCTGGCTCGTCCTCGGCCACAGCGAGAACCTCCACCTCACCCGTACGCCGTCCCAGTTCTCCCGCGACTCGCGGCGCTGGCGGGCCCTCCAGGACGGCAGCGTCGCCCCGGACCACCCGCTCGCCCCGATCTTCACCTGGCAGCCCATCTGCGCCTTCGCCGACGGGGCCACGCACGAGCGGCAGCGCGGCGCGGTCACCGACAGCATGGACCGCATCGACACCCGCGGTGTCCGCCGCCACATCAACCGCTTCAGCAACCGTCTCGTCAACGACTTCTGCGAGAAGGGCACCGCCGACCTGGTGAGCCAGTTCGCGGAGCACCTGCCGATGATGGTGGTGTGCGCGATCTTCGGCATGCCGGAGGAGTACGACGAGCGCCTCGTCCAGGCGGCCCGGGACATGATCCGCGGCACCGAGACCGCGGTGGCCAGCAACGCCCACATCGTGTCCGTGCTGACGCGCCTGGTCGAGCGGCGCCGGACCGACCCCGCGCCGGACCTGGCCACCTGGCTCGCCGAGCACCCCGCGAAGATGACCGACATCGAGGTCGTCGAACATCTGCGCCTCATCCTCATCGCCGCCTACGAGTCCACCGCCAACCTCATCGCCAACGTGCTGCGCATGGTCCTCATCGACCCGCGCTTCCGCGCCCGGCTCAGCGGCGGGCACATGACCGTCCCCGAGGCGGTGGAGCAGACCCTCTGGGACGAGCCGCCCTTCACCGCCGTCTTCGGCCGGTGGGCGGTCGGCGACACCGAGCTGGGCGGCCAGCAGATCAAGGCGGGCGACGCCCTGCTCGTCGGAATCGCCCCCGCCAACACCGACCCCACCGTCCGCCCGGACCTGAACGCCGACATGGGCGGCAACCGCGCCCACCTGGCCTTCAGCGGCGGCCCCCACGAATGCCCCGGCCAGGACATCGGCCGTGCCATCGCCGACGTCGGGGTCGACGCCCTTCTGATGCGCCTCCCTGACCTGGAGCTCGGCGTCGGGGAGAGCGAGCTGCGCTGGGTCGGCAACATCATGTCCCGCCACCTGGTCGAACTGCCGGTGAAGTTCGCCCCCAGCCCCCGGCAGAAGCTGGACGCCGATCCGCTCTCGGTGATGGCCCGCACCGCCCGCCCGGCCGACGCCTGGGAGATTTCCTCCCCGGCGAGGACCGTCCCCGAACCCCGGCACGAGGCGGCGGGCATGCAGCCCGCCCACGCCCCGGGCGCCGCCCCCCGGCCCGAACCGGCAACACCCTCCGCGCCCCGACCGGCCCCCACCGAACCCGATCCGGTGGCCGCGATCCCGCAGCAGCGACGCCCGGCCGCCCCGGCCCGGCTCTGGCAGGCGGTAACCCGCTGGTGGAGCGGCCACTGACCCTCCGCCGACCGCTCGGCCGCGGCGGCCCCGGATCACGCCCACGGGCCCGGGGCCGCCGCGTCGCGCCCGGAGGCGGGCGCGGGCAGCACCGGTGAGCCCGCCCCTGCCCGTACCATCGAGCAGCGTGAAGCTGACAATTCTTGGCGGTGGCGGATTCCGGGTGCCCCTCGTGTACGGGGCCCTCCTGGGCGATCACGCCGAGGGCCGCGTCTCCCGGGTCACCCTGTACGACACCGACGCCGACCGGCTCACCGCCGTGGCCCGCGTCCTGGAGGAACAGGGGCGGGGCATCGCGGAC
This sequence comes from Streptomyces sp. NPDC091649, assembly GCF_044756785.1. Taxonomy (NCBI): domain Bacteria; kingdom Bacillati; phylum Actinomycetota; class Actinomycetes; order Kitasatosporales; family Streptomycetaceae; genus Streptomyces; species Streptomyces sp. NPDC091649. The sequence goes on from NZ_JBIVTR010000003.1 coordinate 149,287, forward strand.
GCCCCCGCCGTCGTCGCCACCACGGAGCTCGACGAGGCGCTGCGCGGCGCCGACTTCGTCTTCTCCGCCATCCGGGTCGGCGGGCTGGCCGGACGCGCCGCGGACGAACGGGTGGCCCTCGACGAGGGCGTGCTCGGCCAGGAGACCGTCGGCGCCGGAGGCATCGCGTACGGGCTGCGGACCGTCCCCGTCGCACTCGACCTCGCCCGACGCATCGCCCGGCTCGCCCCGCACGCCTGGGTCATCAACTTCACCAACCCGGCGGGCCTCGTCACCGAGGCCATGTCCCGGCACCTGGGCGACCGGGTCATCGGGATCTGCGACTCGCCGGTCGGGCTGGGGCGGCGCATCGCCCGCGCCCTGGGCGCCGACCCGGACCGGGCCTGGATCGACTACGCCGGGCTCAACCACCTCGGGTGGGTGCGGGGGCTGTACGTGGACGGGCGCGACGAGCTGCCCCGGCTGCTCGCCGACCCCGGGCTCCTCGAATCCTTCGAGGAGGGCCGCCTCTTCGGCGCGGAACTGCTCCGGTCGCTGGACGCCGTTCCCAACGAATACCTGCACTACTACTACTTCAACCGGGAGGCCGTACGCGCCTACCAGGAGGCCGAACAGACCCGGGGCGCCTTCCTCCAGGACCAGCAGGAGGGCTTCTACGCCCGCGTGCGCCGGCCCGGGATCCCGGCCCTGGCCACCTGGGACCGCACCCGCGCCGAACGCGAGGCGACGTACATGGCGGAGAACCGAGAGGTAGCCGGTGCGGGGGAGCGCGCGGAGAGCGACCTGGAGTCCGGCGGCTACGAACAGGTCGCCCTCGCCCTGATGCGGGCCGTCGCCCGCAACGAACGCACCTCACTGATCCTCAACGTCCGCAACCGCACCGTGCTGTCGGTTCTGGACGCGGACGCGGTCGTCGAGGTGCCCTGCCTGGTCGATGCCAACGGGGCCCACCCGGTGGCCGTCTCGCCCCTCCCGCACCACACGGTCGGCCTCGTCACCGCGGTGAAGGCCGTGGAACGGGCGGTGCTGGAGGCGGCGGAGAGCGGGTCCCGCGCGGCTGCCGTCCGGGCTTTCGCGCTGCATCCGCTGGTCGACTCCGTGGCGGTGGCCCGACGGCTGCTCGACCGCTACATCGAGGCCCACCCGCAACTCGCGTACCTCGACCGCCCCTGACCCGGCCGCGCGGCGGCCGCATCCGCCGCGGTCAGGGAATCCGAGAGGGCCGCCGGGCCGACTTCCCGATGCCCCTCGCACGCCCCATCCCTCCGCTCCGCCGCCGGCCCGGCGAGGGGAGCGTCCGCGTCGAGACTTTCTCCGGGCGCGGACGGCGCGGACGGGGCAGCCCTCAGGGCGCGGACACGATGCTCGGAGCACCGGTGGCGGCCCAGCTCGGCGCCACCCCGGTCACCTGGCAGACCATCAGGAACAACGGAATGGGCGGGGTGTACGGGGTGAGCCCGTCCGGCGAGTGGATCAGCCGGGGCCGCCCTCCCGGCACGTCCGCGTCCCGCGCGTACGTCACCTGCTCGGGCCAGTCGAGATCCAGGTCGGAGCCGGCCGGAACGATCCACCACCAGCGGTCCGCGTCGGCGAAGACGCATCCGGTGCGCGGCAGGTGGGACATGAGACGGAAGCCGTGCCGGGCGGGCACTCCCACCGCGTCGCAGCCCAGGCTGGCCGACATCGAGGCCGGCAGGACCAGCCGCACCCGTCCTCCGCGGTCCTGCTCCGGCGTCCGGGCGCGGTGCGCGGTGCGCAGCCGGGACAGCGCGTTCTTCAGCACGGCCGCTCCGTGCCGGGCGGTTGTTCGGTCTCGTGCGGCAACTCCGCCCAGACGATGCGCCCGGACGCGTCCCCGGCGTCGTGCGATCCCCAGGCGCTGCTCATCGCGTCGACGAGGAGCAGACCACGGCCGTGCTCGTCGTCGGAGGAGCGGCGCAGCCGCGGGCCGCCGGGCTGGTGCCCCTGGTCCTGCACGGATATCCGCAGGTGTCTGCCGAGGCGGCTCAGCTCGCACACCACACGGGTGCTCGCGGTGTGCACGACCGCGTTGGTCACCAGCTCGGAGACGATGAGGACGGCCGCGTCACAGGCGTCGCGGCCCAGCATCCAGGCGTCCAGCCGGACTCGTGTCAGCTCGCGGGCTCCGGCCACCGACTCGGGGTGCGCCGGCAGTGCGAAGCAGTAACGGAGCGCCTCCGTCCCGGGGCTGAGGTCCATGAGCCGGGGGATGAGCGCACTGCCAGGTGCCACGACCGATTCCTCACAGTGGGGGCTGCGTCACGCTTCGTTCTCCGGGTGTCCGGGGGCGGGGCATGACTGAGCGAACTGGTTCGAGAGCCAACTCTCCCCCTGACGATGACACTTGGCAAGGGGCACTCTGAAATTTTCAGAGTGACTGTGTCGTTGGGGGCGCACGCATGGCACACTGCTCGCAAAACAGCGCATGGGGAGGTCTGAAGTGAGCGAACCGCGGTCCGCCCCGACCGTGGGCCAGGTCGTTCTCGGCAAGCGCCTGCAGGATCTGCGCGAGCGTGTCGGCCTGACCCGTGACCAGGCGGCGAAGGTGCTCAGGGTCGCCCCAGCGACGATACGCAGAATGGAGACGGCCGAGGTCGGGCTGAAAATCCCGTATGTCCAGCTGCTGCTGAAGGCGTACGGCGTCGCCGATCAGGAGGCGGACGCCTTCGTCGACCTGGCGGAGGAGGCGAACAAGCCGGGCTGGTGGCAGCGCTTCCACGACGTCCTGCCGGACTGGTTCAGCATGTACGTCAGCCTGGAGGGCGCCGCGAGCCTGCTGCGCATGTACGAGCCGCACTTCGTGCCCGGACTGCTCCAGACCGAGGAGTACGCGCGCTCCGTGATGCGGACCGGTGCGCTCGGCCAGACCCGGCCCGAGGACATCGAACGCCACGTCGCGCTGCGGATGGAGCGGCAGTCCCTGCTGGCCAAGGACGACGCGCCGCGACTGTGGGTGATCATGGACGAGACCGTCCTGCGGCGGCCCGTCGGCGGCGCGGAGGTGATGCGCGGACAGATCGACAGGCTGCTCGAAGCCACGGAGCTGCCCCGTGTCACCGTGCAGATCGCGGAGTTCGCCACCGGCCACCATCCGGGAACCTACGGGCCGTTCGTCCTCTTCCGGTTCGCCGTACCCGAACTCCCCGACATGGTCTACAGCGAGTACCTGACCGGAGCCGTCTACTTCGACGCCCGCCCCGAGGTGGCCTCCTATCTCGAAGTCATGGACCGCATGGCGGCGCAGGCCGCGACTGCACAACGCACGAAGGAAATCCTCCGGGACTTCCGCAAGGAGCTGCGATGAACCACATATACAACGGCATGCCGGCCGGTGACCTCGGCTCCGAAGGCTGGTACAAGCCGTGGAGCGGCGGGAACGGCGGCAACTGCATCGAGGCGATGAAGCTCTCCGACGGGCGGATCGCCGTACGCCAGTCCGCCGACCCGGACGGCCCGGCTCTCATCTACTCCAACGGCGAGATCGCCGCGTTCATCCAGGGCGCCAAGGCCGGGCAGGCCGACTTCCTCCTCACCTGAGACCCGCACGCCCCCGGGGCGGCGCTCGGCGGAATCGGCCCGGTCACGGACGGCGCCGGGCTCCCGTCTCCCACGGGCCCCGGTCCGGGCCCCCGCCCGTGCACCGGTCCCGCCATCTCGCGTCACAATGGACGCATGTCACGACGCACCTCCCGCCCGCGGGGGCCCGGGGCCCCGCGGATCACCGCCGGCTCCCCGTGCCCCTGCGGCCTGCCCGCCGTCTACGGCGCGTGCTGCGGCCGCTTCCATTCCGGCGCCGCCGCCCCGACCTGCGAGGCCCTGATGCGCTCCCGGTACGCGGCCTTCGTCGTCCAGGACGCGGCGTACCTGCTGCGCACCTGGCACCCCGAGACCCGGCCGCCCGGCGTCGACTTCGACCCGTCGATGCGCTGGGTGCGTCTGGAGATCCTGGACACCACCGAGGGCAGCGCCTTCCACTCCACCGGAACGGTCACCTTCCGCGCCCACTACACCGATGACGGACGTCCCGACTCCCTCCACGAGAAGAGCCGCTTCGCCCGGTACGAGGGCGCCTGGGTCTACACGACGGCGGTCTTCGTCGACTGACCGGCGTCGCCTCAGACCGGGGCCCCCACCCGTGCCGAGCCGCCGGGACCGGCCGTGGGGGACAGCTCCTGGGCCAGATCCTCCGCGAGCAGTCGCTTGGCGATCACGTCCACGGTCGCTTGGAGCCGGCGGTCGTCGGGGCGCGCGCCGTCCTCGGCCAGGCGCTCGTTGAGCCAGCGGCCCCAGGCGTCGGAGATCACCGCCGCCTCGCGCCGGCCCGCCGACGTGTGCGAGAAGATCCGGCCGTCGCCCGTCAGATAGCCCTCCTCGATCATCCGGTCGAAGACGGGCACCAGGACCTCCGGCGGGATGCGGTGCCGGGCCGCGATCAGTCGGAGGCCCGCGTGACCGACCATCCTGGTGAAGAGGTCCACCTGCATCACCGCCCAGGCCCCCGCCATGTCGAGCCGGGTGTCCGAGTCGGTGATGATCCGCCGGGCGGTGTCCGGCCCCGCATCCCGCAGGATCGTGGCCACCGACGACTCCAGGAGCTTCGCGGAGTCCCCGGTGCCCGGCTGGGCGAAGCCCTCGCCCATGTCCGTCGACCCGAGGCGTGCGGAGTCCCGCAGTTTCACCTCCTTCAGGAACAGGGCGACGACGAAGCCGATCAGCGCGATGGGCACCGTCCACAGGAACACGGTGTGCAGCGTGTCCGCATACGCCAGCGCCAGCGGTTCCGACTGGGCGGCCGGCAGTGCGTGCAGCGCCTGCGGGCTCTGCGAGGCGCCGGCCAGGACGGCCGGATCGCCGCCGGCGGCGACCGCCCGCGCGACGCCGTCGGTGAGGTTCGGTTCGAGCGCGTTGGCGTAGATGGTGCCGAACACCGCCGTGCCGAAGGCGCTGCCCAGCGTGCGGAAGAACGTCACCCCGGAGGTGGCCGTGCCCAGGTCCTCGTAGTCGACGGTGTTCTGCACGGCGATCGTCAGCACCTGCATGGCCAGACCGATGCCGAGCCCCAGCACCACCATGTAGAGGGACTCCAGCCAGACGCCGGTCCCCGGCCCCATCCGGGACAGGAGGAACAGCCCGGCCGCCATGACCAGCGTCCCGACGATGGGGAACACCCGGTAGCGGCCCGTCCTGCTCACCACGGTGCCGCTGAAGATCGACGCGGCCAGCAGACCGACGACGAGCGGTAGCGTCCGCACCCCCGAGAGGGTCGCCGAGTCCCCGTCCACGTACTGGAGGTAGGTCGGCAGGAAGATCATCGAACCGAGCATCGCGAAACCCACGATGAAGCTGAGGATCGAGCAGACGGTGAACACCGGGTTCCGGAACAGCCGCATCGGCAGCATCGGTTCCTTCGCCCGTGTCTCCACCAGACAGAACAGCGCCAGGGCGATCAGCCCCGCGACGAACAGCCCGAGGATCACGGGCGAGCCCCAGGCGTACTCGTTGCCGCCCCAGCTCGTCGCCAGGATCAGCGCGCTCGCCCCGACGGCGACCAGCGCGATTCCGGCGTAGTCGATGACCGGCCGGCCCGCGGCCTTCACCGACGGGATGTTCCGGGCGGCGGCGATGACCACCACGATGGCGATCGGCACATTGACGTAGAACGCCCAGCGCCACGTCAGATGGTCGGTGAACAGTCCGCCGAGCAGCGGCCCGATCACGGTGGAGATGCCGAAGACGGCCCCGATCGCGCCCTGGTACTTGCCCCGTTCGCGCAGCGGGATCACATCCGCGATCAGCGCCATCGAGGTGACCATGAGGCCGCCCGCGCCGATGCCCTGCATCCCTCGCCAGATGATCAGCAGCAGCATGTCCGACGCGAGGCCGCACAGGAACGATCCCGTGATGAAGATGACCGCCGACACCTGGAAGACCAGCTTCCGCCCGAACAGGTCGCCGAACTTGCCGACCAGGACGGTGGCCACCGTCTCGGCCAGCAGATAGGCGGTGACCACCCACGACATGTGCGCGGCACCGCCCAGATCCGACACGATCGTCGGCAGGGCCGTGCCCACGATCGTCTGGTCCAGTGCCGCCAGCAGCATGCCGAGGACGATCGTCGCGAAGATGATGTTCCGCCGCCGCCGGTCGAGGACGGGTGGCGGCGCGGAGGCACTCTGCGCGGCGGGGGCTTGCTCGCTGGCAGTGGTCACCCCTGCACCCTCACACCGGCCTCCCGCCCCCGCATCCGGGTGCGGGCCGGACGGGGGTCAGCGGCTCGGAGGGGGGCGCCCCGGCCGCCGCTCCGGTTCGGTCTCCGCAGCCGTCACGCCCCGCGGCCCGACGTCAGGGAAGCGCTCGACGGTCCGCCCCGCACGGCCGCCACCCACTCGACGAGCAGCCGCTCGTACTCCCGTCGGCCCTCCGGGGACACCACACCGCCGCCGGAGACCAGAGCGCGGATCTCCGCGTTCAGCACAACCATCGGGCGGACAGGGGTCGGCTCGGTCGAAGTGGAGGTCATGTGAAGAGGCTAGTGGCAGCGGCACGGGGGAGGCGCCCGCGGAACGTGTGGAACCCGCCACCCGGACGCGTCGCCCTCGGTGCGCGTCGGCGCCGACGCGCTGTGCCGGCCTGCCGAGGACCTGTCCACACCGTCACCACGGTGCGCCGCGACCCGTGCGGCCCGCACCTGTTGCCGCACGTCGGCGGCGTGTGGCGGGGCGCCGGCGCCGGGGCGGGCGCCCCGGTGTGCTCGGCGCGGACCCCGGGGCACCCCGTCGACGGGGCGGCTGCGACGCCTCCGGTCCGGCGTCGCCGTACGCGCCGGGGCGACGAGGATCACACGGTCCGGCCGCGTCGGTCAGAAGGGCGAGCCGGGCAGCACGGCGAGGCCGGGGTGGTGCGCGGCGAGCACCTTGTTGGCGCGGGCCAGGTCGGACAGGGCCTGTTCGCGGTCGGCCTGGTCCTCGACGCCGAGCAGGGGGCCGCGGAACCTTCGGACCTCGCGGGCCGCGCAGTCCGCGACGAACTCCGCCCGGAGGATGTGCGGCGGCGTGCACGAACCGATCAGCGCGGCGACCCGGTCCGGGATCGGCACGGGAACGAGGAGGTGCGAGGCGGTCATGGGGGTTCCCTCTCGGATGGTTGGCCAGGAGGCGGTGCGCGGGCCCCGTCGCCTGGTGAGCGGCGGGTTCCCTCCTGTGTACGGGACGCGGTTCCGGGTTTCTCGCCGGATACGTCTCCGTGTCGCAACCGTTTGGGACTGACCGTCTATTTCGCCTTACGCGCCGGTAAGTTGACCCGCCGGGCCGAACGTGATCCGGATCAGGGGGGTGTGCCGGTGGAACGGGAGCGCAGCCGCAGCGCGCGCAGGACCGCCTCGGTGGCGAAACGGCTCTCGGGATCGACGAGCTGGTCACCGAAGATGGTCTCCAGGCTTCGCATGCGGTAACGCACCGTCTGGGGGTGGACGTCGAGCAGCGCGCCCATCTGCGCGGCGGTGCCCCGGGTGTCGAGCCAGATCCGCAGCGTCTCGACCAGCCGGTCCCGCCGGGCGGCGCTGATCCCGGCGACGGCGGCCAGTTCCCGCTGCGCGAGCTGGTCCAGCAGGGCGGGGTCGGACAACAGCCACAGGGTGGTGAGGTGGTCCTCGCAGCGGATCAGCGGAGCGTCGTCGATGACTCCGGAGTCGACGAGTTCCAGGACCCGGCGGGCCCAGCGGATCGACTCGCAGGCCAGCGCCGTCGGGACGGTCAGTCCGATCGCGGCGCGGCCCGCCGGCAGGGCCTGTTCGAGCATGGACCGCCGTGCCTCGTCCAGTGGCCCCGGAATGAGCAGGTGCGGTTGCGGGGCGCTGAGGTCGACGAGAAGGTCACGGTCCGCGCTGAGCCGGTCCAGCTCCGCCGGCGCGCGGACGGCGATCAGCGTGACCTCCTTCGGCAGCGCCCAGCCGACCTGCTCGCACAGGTCGGCGATGGCGCTGCCGGGGGCCGGGCGTCCGGCGAGGACGAGGTGGAGCAGGCGGCGGCGCAGCGCCTCGCTGTGCTCGCCCGACTGGGACCGCACTTCCAGGAAGCCTTCCCGGGAAAGCGATTCCAGTTCGTCGATGTACGCGAAGAGCGCGTCGGCGAAGCTCAGCATCAGGGTGGGGGACAGGTGGTAGCTCTGCCCGACCTTCTTCGCCCGCCGCAGGGCCACCCGTGCGCCCAGCCGGTAGGCCCCCTGGAGGGTGTCCATGCTCCGGCCCTCGTACGCCTCGAACCGTCCGAAGCGCCGGCACATGTCGTCCCGGAGTGTGGTGGGGGAGGAGGGCTCGGCCACCAGGTCGACGAAGGAGGCGAGGCTCTGCTCCACGCCCACCCGGATGGCCTGCCCGTTCGGGCCGTCGAGCAGCCGGGCGTATTCCGGATAGGCCCGGGTGACCTCGACGCCGATTTCCTTGATGAGGCTGGGCAGTTCGGGCCGCATGATCGCCGCGAATTCCTGGGGCAGCGGACCCAGCGGGTCTTCGGTATCCAACGGCTGTATGAGATGTGGCATGACAGGTCCCCTTGCTCTCGGCGCCCGGTGGTGGGGTGAGGCGGTGGGGGGAAAGCGCTCCCACGAACCGACAGGTGCGTACCAAGTTCGCGACGAAGATAGACCAAGGAACAGGCACTGCACACCACTTGGACAAGATCGAAGTGCAGGGGGCACACATCCCGGCCGCACTGTGCGACTTCCGTGCAGGTCGGGCGGTACTGCGCGCTTTCGGACAATGAATTTCGGCCGCGTGCTCGGGCGATGACAACAAAGCCGTTCCGGCGCCTTCGAGTCCATCCCTGGGTGGTGCGCGCCGCCGTCGCCGCTCCGGCGGTGTCCGGGCGTACAGGCGGCTCACCATGGCGAACGCGGGCGAACGGCTCCTTGTAGGCGGCCGTTTCCAGCCGCATGGCTGATTTGCGCGCCATCGATGAGTGAACGGAGTCGGGTCCTCCGCGAGTCGCCGCACTGTTCGCGCCGCCTGCGCACGCCCTGCGCGGATCCGGCCGCCGGGGCGTAATTCCACGCCGTCGGGTGCGCATTCCTTGACAAGCGGACGAGGCTCCGATGCTCATTTCCCGATCAAAAAGAGCGCTGTGCAAAGAATCTTAGACGGACCGATTGTGTCGCCCGGTTTCCCGCGAGTAACATCACGCCTCGGTCAATTCGGTCACGAAATCTGCCCGAAATTTGATGCTCCGATCCTCCGCCGCCCGGGCCCACCCGAGGCTTCCTCACCGTCGACAGTCGTCGCGGTGCGGGCATGCGTTGCAGAACCGGTCAACTTCGTGCACGAGGCCGCGCCACAGCGGCCGACAGAGGGGACGACATGAGATCCGTTTCCAATCGAACCCGCGTAGGACTGCTCGCGGCATTCACGGCATTCAGTGCCCTGCTCTCCACCGGATCGGCCACCGCCGCCGCGCAGCTCAACGGCGACTGGGCGCCCTTCGACCGCTGCCCGGTCGACGCGCCGGCCATGCTGGCCGCGGACGGCGTCAACACCATCGCCACCTGCATAGCGTCGACCTCGGCCACCGGAACCATCACACTGGGCAAGACCGAGGTCACCACCGGCCGAACCGATCTGCAGCTCGGCGTCATCCAGCGCGCCGACGGCGGAGCCGCGCTGGTGGCCCCGCCCGAGGGCGCGCTGACCGCCGACCCGGCCCAGATCCCGGGCGGACTGATCGGGCTGATGTGCCCCAGCGGAATTCCGCTCGTCTCAGGAATCTGCCGGCAGCTGACGGACAACAGCCTCAACCGTGTGACGGCCACGATCGAACCGGCCGGGGCGCCAAGGGACTTCAATATGAGCGCGGCGTTCTCCACCGGTGAGCCCATTCTCACCATCCCGGTCCGCATCCACCTCAAGAATCCGTTCCTGGGTGACAAGTGCTACATCGGAACCACCGCCAACCCGGTGCTCCTGAAGCCGCAGAACGTGACCGCGCCGAGCCTCTCGCTCCAGCGGTTCGCGGCCGACGGGACACCGAACGACGACGAGGGCGAGATGGGCCGCTACACCTTCGACGGCGCCGACCAGGGTGACGCGTCCTTCGCCGTTCCCGGGGCCAGTGGCTGCGGCGCCGGGCTCCTGGACTGGGCGGTGAACCTCAAGACCGGTCTCCCGTCCGCCGCGGGCAAGAACAGCGTGACGCTGGACGCCACCACGACGTACTTCGGCAGCCCCTACGACCCGGCCGGCCTCGCGCCGAACGAGGGCAGGAAGCTGTCTGAATTCTGGCACTCCGCGAAGCGGTAGGCCATCCCCCCGGTACGAGGAGGTGATGCGCGAACCACCGTCGAGTCCCGGTCCACGCACCGAGAAAACAGGTCGTGGACCCCGCCGAGTGCCGCACCGTCCGGCACGGCGAACGACCGAACAAGCGCCTCTCCAGTCACGTTCAGTCATCCCCAACGGAACGAGAAAAGGGAGTACCCCCATGATCAAGCGAACCGGTGTCCTGACCGCGATCGGTGCCGCAGCGGCATCCGTCGTCCTCGCCGCCCCGTCGGCCGTCGCCGCGCCGACGAGCTGGACGATCAGCCCGACCGGCGCCTTCAACGGCAGCGCCGGAGTGACCGTCCTGACCGACAACAACGGCAACAAGATCCAGTGCGCGACCTCCGCCGCCTCGGGCTCCGCGCCGACCTCCCCGGTCTCCGGGAGCCCGGCCAAGCTCGCGTCCATCTCGGCGATCTCGTTCAACTCGCCGTGCACCGGGCCGTTCAGCTCCACGTGGACGGTGACCACCACGCCGCCGTGGGAGATCTGGGGCCTGGACTACGCGGCGGGCGCCGGCACCAACTCCACGGGCCAGACGACCGGTGAGATCAGAACGATCAAGGCGAAGGTGTCCGGGAACAGCATCCTCGGTCCCTGCACCTTCAACGTCACCGGCAAGGTCGCGGCCAAGTACAACAACCCGAGCGCGGGTGGCAGCAACGGCACGCTGAACACCGCGGGCGGCGGGCTCACGCTGTCCATCGCCAATAAGGTCGGCGGCGGCTGCGGCATCGTCGGCACCAGCGCCAGCTTCCAGGGCCTGTACACCATCGTGAACCAGGCGACGGGCAAGTCCCCCGTCATCAGCGGGTGACCAGCCGCCGATGACATCCCGCACCTGAGCGTCGGGGGGGGGGGCGGGGGGGCCCCCCCCCCCCGCCCCCCCCCCCCCCCCCCCCCCGCCCGCCCCCCCCCCCCCCCCCCGGCGCCCCCCCCCCCCCCCACCCCCCCCCCCCCCCCCCG